>NZ_JBDPAC010000050.1:0-1637 GCF_039836695.1 Collinsella aerofaciens
GGTTGATTTCCGATCTCAGCCGAACACATTGAGCAAATAGGCCATTCCCACAGCTAGCCGAACGCCCCCGAGGCCCCATCCGGGCCCCGGGGGCGGCATTTTCCCAGTTGAAGGAACGGTGGAGATGTGTTTCGATGGGTCCGGTGGCCATGCTCCGCCCGCCGCCCGGCACCTCTTCCCAGACTCAGCCGAACGGTCGGTCCGTCTATTCCGTTTTCCCTCCAGGCTAGGCCAGCGGGGCATCGCCCCTCTCGGCGCGCGCCCTCTCGATGAGCCCCGGCGTCAGGTCGAGCCCGTCGAGGGGCACGTCCTCCACGCCGTAGGCGTCCAGCAGCGCCGCCGCGTCCTCCCCGAGCATCGCCCTGAAGGCGCGGGCGGGCGTCGCGAAGCCGAGCGCGCCGCGGGGCTCGGAGTTCACGTGCGACATCGCGAGCGCCAGGTCCGCCGGGACCAGCCGGTCGAACCTGAGGCCGCGGCCCTTGGGCAGCAGCTTCCTGATCTCGACGTGGTTGCGCTCGCAGGCGCCCTTCTGGTCGCTGCGCCCGGGGTCGCAGTAGAACAGCCTCGTCTCGCCCGGCCCCTCGCCGAGCAGCGCCGCGATCGCCGCCTCGTCGGAGAACTCGGCGCCGTTGTCGGTGAGGACGGCGCGGAACACGCGGCGCGCCCCGTCGGCGCCGAGGACCGCCCGGACGCCCTCCAGGGCGTCCGCGACGCACCCGGCGGTCTTCTCCTCCAGCGGCAGCGCGAGCTGGAGCCTGCTGGGGCGGTGCAGCAGCGTGAGCAGGCAGGCGGAGTCCTCCCGGGCCCCCTCGACGGTGTCCATCTCCCAGGCCGCGGCGCACGCGTCCTCCCCGAGGGCGAGGAACGCGGCATGCGACCTGCGGGCGGAGTGGCGGGTCGCCGCCCGGCCCGCGGCGCGCTTCCTCGGCCTGTAGCCGACCTTGCGCCTGAGCTCCATGTTGGTCATGCCGTCGTAGCCCGCCGAGACCCAGCGGTAGATGGTCGACGGCGACAGGTCCACGGGCCCGCCGTTGCGCGCCGCCATCTGCTCGGGCGACAGCCCCCGGCGCAGGCAGCCCCTTATCGCCTCCAGCCTGGCCGCCGCGGCGGGCTCGTCGGCGTCTATCCCGCGCCTGGACGAGGCGAGGACCGAGTCGGCGCACAGCTGCGCGGCCCGGGCCTCGTAGAAGACGTGGGGGCGGCGCTTGCAGCCGATCGCGCGGTACCGGCCGCAGCCGTTGCAGCATCGCGGCCACGCCGCCAGGCGCGGGCAGGCCGCCGACAGGTCGGCGGAGGCGTCCACGCGCTCGCCGCGCCTGGCCTTCGGCGCCGTCACGAACCTGTGCGACGCCACCTCGGAGCTCACCGTCGAGGGCGACCTGCCCAGCTCCCTCGCGATCTCCCTGCACGAGGCCCCGCGCTCCAGCATCCTCTGGACCGTGTCCCGCTCGTGCCTCGTGAGCCTTCCGTAGGCCCTCGGGACCGCCCTTGCGGAGCCCCTTTTCTTCTCTCCGGACATGCCGTCCTCCGATCTCCCGGGGCCGGCCGATCCGACCCTCAAGGTATCGGGTTCCCACATTCATCCGCACATGTGCGGATGAATGTGGGAGGTGTTCGGATAAAGTTGATAATCAAGG
>NZ_JBDPAC010000051.1:0-1546 GCF_039836695.1 Collinsella aerofaciens
GGGGGTGTTCCTATAGTTTTGTCAACTGGGCAATGCCGTTTTCGAGATTGAATCGCGACATGCTAACGCCAGGCCTTTCGGCCGATGGGCTCCAATCTGTTCGGAGCGCTTTTACTAGGCGGCGTAGGGCACCCTGTCCCGCATGATCGCGTAGATGACCTTCAGCCTCTTTCGTGCCAGCGCCTTGAGCGCCTTGCCGTGCGGCATGCCCCGCTCTCGGCACCTAGCGTAGTAGTCGCCCCATCTTCCCTCTGTCCGGGTAAGGCAGTTGCACGAGAATATGAGCAGGTTCTTCAGCCTCTTGTTGCCTTGGCGCGATGCCGTCACCGAGGAGATCGAGGTCCCCGACTGGCGGTTGCGCGGCGCCAGGCCGCAGTACGACGCGAGCCTGTCGTGGCTTGGGAAGTCTTCGATATCTATGGAGATCGCGAGCTCGGAAGCGGTTTTGGGGCCGATCCCCGGCACCGTCAGGAGGCATCGGTAGGTATCGTCGCCCTCGAGGAGGGCGGATATCTCCGCCGTGATCACATCGATCTCCGCCGAGTTCTCGGAGATCCTGCGCGCGAGCAGCCTCACCGCCCGGTCCTCGGCGGCGATGGCTGCCGCGTCCGGCCTTGTCGAGGAGGCCGTCGAGCGGACGAGGGCCTCGATCTTGCCGCGCGCCGCCCCGCGCGTGAGCGCCGCCGCCCTGCGGGGCCCGGCGTCGGCCACCGACCAGGCCCCGCCGAGGGATGCCATGAGCCTCAGCTGGGGACCGTCGGACAGGTCGACCAGCGCCTCGAAGGCGGGGCACGATTCCAGCAGGATGCTGCGCAGCCGGTTCTTGCTCCTAGTGTTTTCGCAGGTCAGGAAGTTTCTCTGGGCGGCCAGCGCCCTCGCCGCCGCGACCGTCGGGCCCGGGTCCCCGACCGGCAGGAGTGCGTCGGGGATGCCCAGCGCCGTCTTCGCGATGACCATTGCGTCCCGCTCGTCGGTCTTGGCGTCGCCGGCGAAGAGCCTGGCGGCCCCGTGTGCCGCGAGTCCCGGCAGGTACGCCGCCGACATCCCGGCCGCCTTGGCGCGGGCGAGCGCGAGGGCGCCTATGTTGCGCGACTGGTCGACGACCACGAGCGCGTCGGGGAAGCGGCCGAACAGCGAGTCCAGATCGCCCTCCCTGTTCGCGACGGGGGCGCTCAGCAGTATCTCGCCGTCCCGGGTCGCGACGCATGCCCAATGGGACGATTTCCCGACATCGAGCCCGATGACGGCTTCCGGCATTCTAGGTGGTGCCACGGTGGTATCCTCCAATCGGTAGGCCGATCGGAACCCCTCCCTGCGACACCCACATTACCTGGCCGTGGCGCTTGCGCCCGGCAGTTTCCTATCAGTCGTCCGGAGCGGCGAGCGCCCCCGGTGGCAACACCCCCCGGGCCCTCTACGGGGCAGGGGCAGACGGCCATCCGGAGGCGCCCGATCGGCGGCCCCTCGGGGCTTGCCCGTATCGTAGGCAATGCGCCGAATGCTCGCCATCGAAATTTATCGGTGGCCCACTTCAGACTGTAATGGG
>NZ_JBDPAC010000052.1:0-1351 GCF_039836695.1 Collinsella aerofaciens
CACCACCGAACTCGAGAACGTCCCTCCAGTCGTACTGAACCTTGTCCGAGCACTTCTCGTGCGTCAGGTACAAGGCCATGCTCGCCTTGCTCTTCGCGTACTTAATCGAATGGGTGTGCAGAAATGCGAAGTCCTCTTTAACAGTGTCGTAGCCCACGGGCTGTGGGTACTCAACTAAGCCGTGGTGGTGCGCGACCTTGACCTCGCCCTCGATGTGGTCTGGGTTCCTGCGCTCGTCCGCAGCCGTCCACACATCCCTGTCGTGAAGCGGCGAGACTAGAAACGGCAGTCCGAGTTCATCGCACTCGTCACGCCAGCCAACCTCGGCGGTATCGGGATAGAAGATGAACATCCAAACCTTGTGACGCTTCCCAGCCCCACGGTTCTCCTTCTCCCACTTGCGCTGTGCTTCGCGCTGCTTTTCTTTGTCCTTGTATGGCATGATGCTATAATTCTCCTTGCAGAAAGGACTGGTTAAACCGTCTGCTAAAAGCCCCTAAGCCGCCAAGCAAGAGGGGCTTTCTTTTTGCCTATTTACGCTATGGCCATGAGACCATCCGCGAGGATTCCGCGAGCGTATGCACCCGTCGATTTGCCCTCGGCCTTCGCTTCTTTCTCAAGCGCCCGCTTCATGGCAGCGGGAACCTTGAGCGACAGCGTCACAGTATCCGGAGCCGCCTTCGGAAGCTTACCCTCGACAATCTCGCCGACGTTGACCCATCCGCTAGGCCACTCGTCACGCTCAAGAGCGCTCTCCCAGTCGGCAATCATCTCGTCGGTAACGACCTTGCCGTTCTCGGCAACGATTCCGTCCATGTCTACCTCCATCCCAGCTCACGCTTGAACTTCTTCGTCGGCGGCACCATCGCGTGGAACACGCACCAAACGCCGTCGATATCCATAAATCCAATCAGCTCGGCGAACCTCCCGTCAGGAAGAGAACCGACCGAAATCCAGAGCGGCGGGTCGTCCGTGCCATTTCGCTGTCGGCACCTAATCGGGTTCTCCCACGCATATGCGACTTCCTCGCTGGTAAGCCCGTGCTTGAGGGCGTTCCCGTGTACTCTGACCACTGCCGTTCTCCTTTCTTCCCTAGCAAGTATACCCGATTAGTATACTGAATCAAAGCGCCTGCCCATCATAGTTGCGGTCAGGCGCGAAACCCGACCGCTCAAGCTCAAGCCGTTTGCTAGCCGCACGACCTTCCTCAACGTCATCGAACGGAGACCACTCGTCCATCTCCTTTTCAAGCTGGTTCATTTCCTTGAGCTTTTCGCGAGCGCCCTTCTCAAGAACGCGCTCGGCTCGCTTGCCGTCTTTTTCGCTCTCGAAATCTCGACCAGCTTTGAGC
>NZ_JBDPAC010000053.1:0-1261 GCF_039836695.1 Collinsella aerofaciens
GTCCTTGACGTGGCCGAAGAGCTGCTCGGTGGCGGCATTGTCGATGCAGTTCGCCTTCCTGGACATGCTCTGGACGATGCCGGCGGCTTCGAGCCTGGATGTGTATGAGGCGTGCTGGTACTGCCAGCCCCGGTCCGAGTGCATGGTCGGGGCGGCGCCCTCGGGGATCTTGGGCAGCAGCTCGTCGAGCATCCTCGCCTGCTGGGCCATGTCGGGCGTGGTCGATATGTCGCTCGCCACGATCTCCTTGGTGCAGAAGTCCAGCGTCGGGGCCCAGTAGGCCTTACCGCCAGCCACCTTGAACTCGGTGACGTCCGTCCCCAGCTTCCGCCACGGGGCCCCGGCGTCGAAATTCCTCGCGATCACGTTCTCGAACGTCCTGCCGACGACGCCCCTGTACGAGTTGTACCTGTGGTAGGCCGTCTCGCGTCTGATACCGCAGCGAATCCCCATCTCGCGCATCATCTTGAGCACGGTCTTGTCGGCTATCACGGCCCCCTCTTCGGCCCTGAGGCACATCGCTATTTGCCGGTGCCCGCAGCCGTTGGCGGTGCGCGAGAAGATCTCGGCGGCCGCCTCCCGGAGCTCGGGGCGCGTGGGCCTCGGCGGGTGCGCGAGGGCGTAGTAGTAGGTCGACCTCTTGAGCTCGGCGCATGCGAGCAGGTGCCCGAGCGCGTGCCCCTCGGCGCGCAGGGCCGCGACCGCTTCGGCCTTCGCCCTGGTCAGAGCCCGTCCCTCTCGACCAGGGCGCGTAATTTTTTTAGGTAGGCCACCTCGGCCTCGAGCCTACGGCACCGCTCCTCGAGCTCCTCCTCGCGGGTCCGCGGCCTCGCCCTGGAACCGCTCGGCCGGCCCTTGGGCCTCGGGCGCAGGGCCTCCGCGCCGCCCTCGCGGTATAGCGCGCACCACTTCTTGAGCGGCGACATCGACATTATGCCGAACGCCGCCATCGCCTCGGTCTTCGTCATGCCGCCGTCGACGACGGCGGAGGCGGCGGCGACCTTCTGCTCGTATGTGTACCTGCCCTGCTTTCCGTCCATGCGCAGCAGCACCTCGCTCCCGAATGCGCGGTATATCTCCTGCCATCTTCTCACGGCTTCCGCGGGAAGCGAAAGGACAATCGCGGCAGATTTATACCCGTGCCCGAGCTCGAAGAGCCCTATGGCCGCCTTCCTGGCCTCGACATCATGCTTCACTCTCAAATCAACGCGCATAAAGAAAGCCTCCCATTTCTCATGTCCAAGAAATGGGAGGCAGTTCA
>NZ_JBDPAC010000054.1:0-1253 GCF_039836695.1 Collinsella aerofaciens
CGCCAGAAGGGCATGCTCATGCAGCGCGGGCCGCCGCGGCCGCGGGAGAGCTCGGCAGAGGGCACGACGAGAAGGTCCAGGCCCTCCTTGTACAGCACGTCGTTGGTGACGGTGTTGCGGGCGTAGACGCAGATCTTGCCGGGCTCGACGCACAGGGTGTTGGAGCCGTCGTTCCACTGCTCGCGGGAGGCCGCGATCGGGTCGCCGCCGCCGCAGGGGATCAGCTTGACCTGGTCGACGCCGGTGGCGTCCTCCAGGACGTGCTCGAGGGTGTCCTCGATCAGGCGGATGTTCACGTCGCCCGGGTTCTTGCCGGCGGTCAGCTCGTAGACGCGCAGGGTGCCCATGATGGCGGGGTGGATCGTGAACTTATCGACGTCGATCTGGGTGAAGACCGTGTCGAGGTGCATGAAGGCGCGCGAGACCGGGATGTCGAAGGCCAGGATGCGCTCGACCTTGGAGTCGGAGTTCCAGAAGATGTTCTGGGCCATGACGTCGATAGCGGCGGCCTGGGTGCGCTGGGAGATGCCGACGGCGAGGGTCTTCTCGTTGATGTTCAGCACGTCGCCGCCCTCGGTGTGGAACTGGCAGTCGCGGCGGAAGTACAGGGAGACGTCCTTGTAGTCGGGGTGGTACTTGAAGACGTACTTGCCGTACAGGGTCTCGCGGTTGCGGGTGACCGAGTACATGCGGTTGAGGTTGACGCCCTCGCCGACGACCGCGAACGGGTCGCGGGTGAAGTAGAGGTTGGGCATCGGGTCGATGATCAGGTCGGACTCGGACTCGGAGTTGACCAGGGAGTCGAGGGTCGTGGACGCCGTGAGGGGCATGTCGATCTCGGCCTTGGTCATGCCGGCCATGGTCTTCTTGACGAACTCGAGGTTGTCCTCGATGGAGTCCAGCTTCTCGCGGACGATCTGCGGCATGTGCTGGCCGCGGATGCCGGCCTCGGCGATGTACTGGTCGGTGAACTCGGCGCGGGCGCCGGGGACCTGGTCGAACACCTCGGCGACGAGGTTCTCGAGGTAGAGCACCTCGACGCCCTGGTCCCTCAGGATCTGGGCGAAGGTGTCGTGCTCCTGCTGCGCGACCTCCAGGAACGGGACGTCGTCGAACAGGAGTCGCTCGAGCTCGTCGGGCGGCAGGTTGAGGAGCTCGTCGCCGGGACGGTGCAGGCAGACCTTCCTGAGCTTGCCGATCTCGGAAGGCACGTGCAGACCTTTCGTCATGGCCTCCTACCTTTCTTTCGGGCC
>NZ_JBDPAC010000055.1:0-1231 GCF_039836695.1 Collinsella aerofaciens
GACCTTCTCGTCGTGCCCTCTGCCGAGCTCTCCCGCGGCCGCGGCGGCCCGCGCTGCATGAGCATGCCCTTCTGGCGCGAGGACCTCTAAGGTTTTCAAAGAACCGTGCGGTTCTTAATACAAACATCTAGCTGCCATTAGATGTCTCCCAATGGGGCGGTGCGGGTTTTCGCACCGCCCCAATCTTGTATGAGGAACGTCAACACGATTGGATGACTGCTTTTGTAAGGAGCTTGGCCATGAACATCAAGACGATTGGCGTTGAGGAGTGGCTTAACGTTTGGGAGAAGAGTGCCACGTGGGACATTGCCCAGTCGACGATCTCGTCGCTGACCATGGGCGAGCTTCGCGCGCTTGACGAGCAGGACGGCGCCACGTTCTACGAGCGCCTGGATCGCGAGAAGATGAACTACGGCTGGATCGAGGGTTCGCCGGAGTTTAAGGCCGAGGTCGCCAAGCTGTATCGTCGCGAGGTCAATCCCGATCACATTCTGCAGACCAATGGCTGCACGGGTGCCAACCTCAACGCCATCATGGCCGTGGTAGAGCCCGGCGACCATGTCATCGCCGAGTGGCCCACATACGCGCCGCTCTACGAGATTCCGCGTACGCTCGGTGCCGAGGTCGAGTATTGGGAGCTTCGCGAGGAGCTCGGATGGAAACCCGATATCGATCAGCTCAAGCGTCTCGTTCGCCCCAACACGAAGCTCATCTGCATCAATAACGCATCGAACCCCATCGGTACGGTGCTTGATGCCGATACGCTCGGGCAGATTGCCGAGATTGCCCGTTCGGTGGGCGCCTACGTGCTGTGCGACGAGGTGTATCTACCGCTCGAGAACACCGAGTCCTTTATGTCGATGGCCGACGTGTATGAGAGGGCCATTGTCACCAACTCGGTGTCTAAGACCTATTCGACGCCTGCAGCCCGCGTGGGCTGGGTCGTTGCGGACGAAGAGGTGTCCAACCGCATCCGCACCTACCGCGACTACACCATGATCTGCGGTGGCGTGTTCAACGACGCCTTGGCGACCTATGTGCTTGAGCACAAGGACAAGATCCTCAAGCGCAACCGCAAGATCGTGTTTGGCAACCGCGATATCGCACAGGCTTGGATCGATACGCAGCATCGTGTCTCCTGGACGGCCCCGCGGGGCGTGTCTACCTCGTTTATCCAGCTTGATATTCCCGAGGACGATGAGGAGTTCTGCAAGCGCCTGCTGTCCGAGAG
>NZ_JBDPAC010000056.1:0-1116 GCF_039836695.1 Collinsella aerofaciens
CGCGAGCGCCCTTCTCAAGAACGCGCTCGGCTCGCTTGCCGTCTTTTTCGCTCTCGAAATCTCGACCAGCTTTGAGCGCGTCCCAGCAAATCGGGTTTTCCGAGAACTCAATGAGCTTGTCCCTGAACCTCTTTAGCAACTTCCTCCACGACAGGGCTTCGGCAATCTGCGCCAGCTCGGTTTTTATCTTCTTGAATCGAGTTGCGTAACCATCCAGCTTGGTCTCGCACTCGGTAACTTGGTCTTTCGCTTTCTTTGCGGCATCCTGCGCAGTTTTGAGGACATCCTTCACAACGGCAAGTTCCGCCGTCACCGATTCCAGCTGTTTGGTCTTCTCGTCGAGCTCAGCCTGTATACGGAGGTTCTCGGCCTTGTATTCGGCCACGGACTTGTGCCGCTTCACTGGTTCCCCGTCCCCGCGTTTCTCGCCCCTAGAAAGGCCATACAGCGCTCCTACGCGTCCATAGAACCTGTCCTGCATCTTCCCGAGCGCCATCTTGTTCGGGAAGAATTCCTTCCACGAGAGCTTGCCGTCCCTCAACGGCACGAAACCGAAATGCGCGTGCGGGGTCTCCTCGTCCATGTGCACCGTGAAGTGAACCATGTTCGATTCACCGAACTCATCGCAGCAGAACCGGTACGCGTCATCGAAGAACTCGCGCACCTTGTCATCGTCCGCCAGCTCGAAGAACTCGGGACTCGCCGTCACGATTCCCTCGACGAGCTTCACCGCGTCCTTGCGCACCTTGCGCTCGCCCGAATACCCGTCGTCAATCCTCGCCTGCACCTCGCGCTCGTAATCGACGTGAGAACGCATCTCGCGGTTCAGCCGGGTTCGGGTTTGGTCTATGTCAGGGTTCGTGTGCTTTCCCGGCTCGCGGTCGTTGTGGTACTGCATGGCACCTATCGCGGCACCCTTGCACTTCTGGACTCGAAGGATTGCGTACTGCTTCCCCATCGGCGGCGGCACCTCCCGGCTTTTTGGAACAAAAGGGTAACGCACTCCCCTTTTACCTACGGAAAAGAGGGCGCGCCGACAGTGTACCACTGTCGGTTCTCCGCGACTTAGGGTCGCTCCGCGCCTGCGGCTTGGCGGCACGCGGCGGCGCGTGCATG
>NZ_JBDPAC010000057.1:0-1027 GCF_039836695.1 Collinsella aerofaciens
CTGCCGGAGCGGAACCTCGAGAAGTCGCCGACCTCGGACGCGAAGGCGGCGGCGAGCGCGAACCCGCACCCCTTGATGGACTGGAGCGCCTCGACCTCGGCCGAGAGGGGGCCCGCCGCGACGGCGGCCCTGTATTCGGCGAGGACGGCCTCCCTCGTCTCGTCGGCCGCCTCGACCTCGTTCCTCAGCGCCGCGAGCGCCCGGATGCCGCCGTCGTCGGCGGGGCGTATGCCGTCGAGCCACCTGAGGAAGCCGTACGTCCAGTACTTCCGGGGGTTGCCGGCCGGCGTCGTGCCTCCGTAGACGTAGCCGCGGCGGGCCAGGAACGCCAGGAGCCGCTGCTTCGCCGCCGCGAGCCTGGCGGTCGCGGCGTCGTGGGCGGCGGCGAGGTCCCTGAGCCCCTCGATCTCGGGGGACGGCACCCATACCGGGGTGACGTCGTGCGACAGTATCGCCTTGGCCATCCTGGCCGCGTCGTTGCGGTCGTTCTTGGACGAGAGGTCTGCCGCCGACCTCGGGACCTTGGAGACGGCCGCGACGACGCAGTCGACGCCGAGGGCCGACAGCTCCCTCTGCGGCGCGAAGCCGAGGTAGCCGCTCTCGTAGGCGGCGAGCGACGGGCCCGGGAAGCCCGACATCCACTCCGCGACCTCGCCCCACGGGTTGCCGCGGAACCTCCTCGCCACGGCCTCGCCCGTCTCCGCGTCGAGCGCGCAGACGGTGGTGGACCTGAGGTGTACGTCCATTCCGAAGGCGGTAGAATATCTAGGCACGGGAGCCTCCCAACCTCGTTGCGGCGCGGCTGCGCCTCTGGCACTTCAACAACATTGTCGCAGCCCCGACCCGCGGTCACGAGCGGGGGCTCCTGTCGTTTCCGTGCCCTCGGATTGGGTCATAGTGTCTGTCCGTCCTCTACCTGCGGCGTTGTCTTACTCCGGATGCGGCAGTTAGGGACGTTCCTTTTAATATGAGCAGGACATTGTCAAGAGGCAAAATCGGGCCTGGCCCCAACGATATGGGGTCAGGC
>NZ_JBDPAC010000005.1:0-122470 GCF_039836695.1 Collinsella aerofaciens
GGGGCCTCGGGGGCGTTCGGCTAGCTGTGGGAATGGCCTATTTGCTCAATGTGTTCGGCTGAGATCGGAAATCAACCTTTGGGTCCCTCCGGGAGGGTCTCCGGGGCTGAGGGCGGGGGTTAAGTTTGTCGCGAGTTCCGCACGCAAAGGAAAGCACTTAATGTGCTTTCCGTCTTGCGCAGGACTGGAGAGCAGCAAACTTAACCCCCGCCCTCAGCCCCGGAGACCCTCCCTGCCGTCACATTATTCAACCAGTTTTGCGGGCGTGCGCCGCTGCGCGGCTAGCCCGCGTGCTCTTCGGCGGGGTTGGTCTGATGGATCTTGTTGAACTTCGGCCTTTGGCTTAAAGAAAAACGGGGGACGCATTGTGCATCCCCCGTTTTTGTTGCGGTTAGTCTAGGTCAATAAACTTGGTACTTATGATCTTGCCGTCTTTTACTAGCATTCTGGCCATGGTGGGGCCTCGGGTGCCTCTGGGGTAGCTGGCGCTGCCCGGGTTGAGGACTAAGCAACGGCCCACTTGGGCTTCTTTGGTTACGTGGGTGTGGCCGTTGATGGCTACGTCTACGGATCCCACCGGAAGGTCTTCGCGGTAGTGGGCTACGGCGAATTTAAGGCCTTCGTAGGTAAAGAGTGCAAGACGGTCTACATCGGGGCCGTAGTCGCGGTAGTAATCGTTGTTACCCAGTACGGCCCGCACGGGGGCGATGGTGCATAGGTGCTCGTAGTCCATCTCTGACGTGAGGTCGCCGGCGTGGATAATCAGGTCTGCGCCCTCAAGCTCATCCAAGAGCGCAGGCGATAAATAGCCGTGGGTGTCCGAGATGATGTCGATGCGCTTGGCGCTTGCACTGTTCATGGGATCCCTTCCGCAAAAAACGATTCGGCAGATACATACAAAAAGGCCCCACGGCTCCGCAGACGATGGGTCTACAGGGCTGCGGGGCCAGTGTGCTAGAGACTCAGGGCCTTCTTAAGCGGCACGACGCGGCGGCGCGAAACCGGCACGCGTTCGTCGACGCCCGTAATGCCCAGCTGGATGGCGCCCGAGGGCACCGTCTCGACGTCCGTAACGCACGCCAAGTTGACGATATAGCGGCGGTGAACACGGAAGAAGCCAAAGTCGCAGAGCTTGGCCTCAAACTGCGCCAGCGAGGTCGTCGACAAAAAGCGATCATCGACGGTATAGATGCAGGAGTAATCGTCCTTGGCCATGATAAAGCGAATGTCGTCCACGGGAATGAGCACCTTGCGGCCGCCCTTTTCCACCGGGATACGCTCGATGGTCACCTTGCTGTCCGTAACCGGCTTGGTGCGTTGCATGACCTTCTCGATCGCGCGATCCAAGCGAGCTTCCTCGACCGGCTTCATCAGATAATCGACGGCATCCACGTCGAATGCCTCGACCGCATGGTCACTATACGCAGTCACAAACACGATCGCCGGCGGATTTTTGAGCTTATGCAGCGCCTCGGCAAGTTGCAGGCCCGAGGCACCGGGCATCGAGATATCGAGAAACACGACATCCACGCGACTTTCCATAAGCATCTCGATGGCGGAGCGGACGCTCGACGCCTCCGTGATCGTGCCGATCTTGCCCGTTTGCTCGAGCAGGAAGCGAAGCTCCGAGCGAGCCGGCGCCTCATCATCCACAATCATCGCACGCAGCATAGGGATAAAACCTTTCGTCAACTAACTACGCCGGGCATCCGTCGCATGACGTTGAGCCCGTAGCCTTTTATTTTACTCTTGAATGTCAAAGATGCTCTCTGACAAATCAAGATGAAGGAGCACTTTGGTGCCCTTGCCCGGCGCCGATTCGACACGCGTATAGGAGTGCGGCCCATAAAAGCGATGGATGCGCTCCGAAATATTGTGCATGGCCACACCGGCGCCGCCACCCTGGGGAGAGCTGGCGTCGGGACGGGCAGAGCGCTCGTCAAACAGTCTGGCGGCGGTACCCTCATCCATGCCCACGCCATTATCGGCCACGGCAATCAAGATTGCATCCTCGCCGTCTTGGTGAACGGTCACGTCGATCCTCAGGGCGTCGTCATCGCCCATACCATGACGTACGGCGTTCTCGACAATCGGCTGGATCACGAACGCCGGCACCAGCGTATCTTCCACGTCCTCGGACACATCGAACGTCGCGAGCACGCGGTCCTCGCCAAAGCGGGCCTTCTCAAAGGTAAGGTAGCGCTTGGTCTGTGCAACCTCGCGCGAGGCCGGAATAAGCGATCCCGAGTTGTCGAGCGTGGCACGATAGAACGATGAGAACTCACGAAGCAGTTCGCGGGCCCGCAGCGGGTCGGTGCGCGTAAACGATGCAATGGTGTTCAGCGTGTTGAACAGGAAGTGCGGGTTAATCTGCGCCTGCAGCGCACGCACCTCGGCGCGCGCCGTGAGCTCCTTTTGTACCTCGAGCTCGTGGATGGCGAGCTGCGTGGACAAAATCTCGGCAAAGCCCGAGGCAAGCGCGTACTGGGTACGGTCGACGGCGCGCGGGGTCTTGTAGTAGAACTTGAGCGTGCCGACGGTACGATCGCCCACCTTGATGGGGGCGATAATGCCGGCGGGGACTTGGTTGTGCGAGCCATCCGAGCCCACGACATCCACCATACGGTTGAACGACTGCACGATGCCATGTTCGATAACGTAGCGTGTGGCAAGCGTGTGGATGGGAGAATCTGGCAGTAGTTTTTCCTCAAACTCGCCCGCGCAGGCCAACACGTTGCCCTCGTCGGTGATGGCCACCGTCATGGCGCGCGTCTCGGGCAAAATGCGCCGGCACACCAAACGCGCCGACTCCTGCGTCAGACCGCCCTTAATGTCCTCGAGCATGGCCGAGGCCACCGAGAGCGTCTCCTCGGTGTACTGGGAGCGCACCGAATCGGGATTGAGCGTCAAAAAGATAAAGATGCACAGAAAGATGCACAGCAGCGCGCAGGCAATCACCGTGGCGATCGGCTCGATACCGGTCACCAAGGCAAAAATAAAGTACACCAGCACGCAAATGGCGCAGGCAACGGCAATGATGCGAAAGATTGAAATTGAATTATCGCGCTGGGCGCGGCGGTCGATCATTCAGCCCCCTCCAGGATGCTAATCAGTTGTGCGTCGCGCCAAAGTTCGTCCATGATCTTGGGCCAGAAACTCTGAAAACGCAGGTAGCTTGCGGCGTTTTGGCGGGCATAGGTCTTGGCCTCGTCAATACCATGACGCCAGATGCGCAGATACCCCTCGTGCTCGCGGGTAAACATGCTGCGGACCATGGCAGTCTTGCGCACGCGGTCGTCGAGCTCGCGCGAGATCCACGGGCCCGGATAGGGCATGAGTGATGCGGCCGTAACCGGAATGAGCTCCTTTTGGTGCGCAGCGAACGTCAGCTTGGCCCGCTCGTAGTACCAACGGTACACGTCCTGCATAAAACGCGGCGAGCGCTTCTCGGACTCGGGCGGAAGGTGGCGCACGGTCCACTCGTTGTCGAACCACACGTCGTAGCCAAACATGCGCATGTTAAAGAGATAGTCCAGATCCTCGCCGCGGGTGATAAACGGGTCGAATGCCACGCGGGTAAACGCACGGGCATGCAGGGCCATCAGGCCGCCGCACACGTAATTGGAGCGCGAGATGCGGGTGCCCGAGAGCGCCTTTTTCATCCAGCGATTGAACTCGATACGCTTGGTCCACCAGCGATGGCAAATGCCCGCTTTGTCCGTGGGAGCCAGCGGCGACCCGTCGCGATCGTAAAAGTATCCGCTCTTGACTAAAATCGGCAGGCCCTGACGCGTCTGTTGGCCCAGTGCATAGGTCGCACGCTTCATAAAGTCGGCATCGATGACGGTCTCGTCGTCATCCAAAAACACAACCGCGTCGTGCCCCAACACGGCCGCGCAGGCAAGACCCATGTTGCGGATGGCGCCGTAGCCGCGCAGGCTCACGCACTCGCCCGAGCCTTTGGGCGCAATCTGCGCCACGCGGTCGGCAACACGCGAAGCCTGAGTATTGGTAACGATGGTGACCTTAAGTGTGGGATGCGCATTAACGATTTCGTGCACGCGATGGGATACGTCGGCCGTGGCAGAAACCGGACAGACCACCAAGAGAATGATGCGCGGAATGTCGCGTACCTGTTCGAGCGAAGTCAGGCAGCGATCGAGTTCCGGGTTGGCGGCATTGAGCGACGTCGAGTGATCGTAGGTGCCGGGAGCGTTTGCTTGGGTATCATCGCCTGCCCAATATGTTGGGATCACAACCGTGGCGTTCATACCTTTACCCTCCTTGCAACACAAAAACGGGGCGCCGCCAAACACAGGCGACGCCCCGCGACCTAGCTGGTTCCATCATACCCACTTGGGCTAAACATTGTTCGGAAGTCAGAATGATTTATGCGGCTACTTCCAAAAGAGTGCTGCGGATAGGCACAATTGCCGTACTGAGCCCAGTTGTCTTACGCCGCCGTCTGAGCCATGCGGGACAGACGGACCAGCAGCACAAAGCCAAGCACCAGCAGCACGCCGATGGAAAGGACGCCCAGCGACGGGTTGCCGGTCAGCGAGGTGACGACCGACACCAGGAAGGTGCCCATCACGCTTGCGTAGCGGCCAAAGATATCAAAGAAGCCGTAGTACTCGTTGGACTTTTCCTTGGGGATGATGCGGCCAAAATAGCTGCGGCTGAGCGCCTGCACGCCACCTTGGAACAAGCCGACCAAAATGGCGAGCACCCAAAACTCAAAGGCGGTCTTTAAGAAAAACGCGGCAAAGAGCACGATGCCCATGTAGGCGGCGACGGCCACCATGATCATGTTGAGCGTGCCCACGCGACCGGCGAGCTTGCCGTAGATGATGGCGGACGGGAAAGCGACGAACTGCGTAACGAGCAGTGCCAGTACCAGCTGGGTCGAGTCGATGCCCAGAGCCGATCCGTAGCTGGTTGCCATGGAGATGACCGTATGGACACCATCGATGTAGAAGAAGAACGCGATCATGTAGACCAGCACGGGCTTGTTGTGGGCGATCTCGCGCATGGTGTGTCCGACCTCGGAGAACACGCCGCCCACGATGTGGCCGATGGTGTCCTGGGGACCGCGCTCGCGACCGTACTTTTGCTTATAGGTGCGAATGAGCGGCAGGGTAAAGATGAGCCACCAGGCACCGGTGATGACAAACGACAGACGCGTTGCCAGCATGGTGGGGACGCCAAGAGCGGGGCCACCCATGATAAGCGCCAGGCAGATGATGAACGGCACGGTGGAACCGATGTAGCCCCAGGCATAGCCCGAGCTGGACACGGCGTCCATGCGCTCGTCGGTGGTAATGTCGGGCAGCATGGCGTCGTAGAACGTCATGGAAGAGTTAAGGCCGATGGTACACAGCACGTACACGGTCAAAAATGCCATGGCGGACATGGGGATAGCCTGCGCCAGGCAAAGAACCAGGCCCGTGAGGAAGAAGCCCAAGAAGAACTTGATCTTGTTGCCGGCGTAATCGGCAAGCGCGCCCAGAATGGGCATGAGCATGGCAATGACCAGCGAGGCGATCGTCTGCGCGTTGCCCCAGGCGACCACCAGGTCTGCCGAGGAAGCACCGGTATTGATGGCGTTAAAGTAGATGGGCACCACCGAGGTATTGAGCAGCACGAGGGCCGAGTTGCCCACATCGTACATAACCCAGTTACGCTCGAGCTTGGTGTATTTCATGGACAGGGCCCCTTCGTATTCGCCCGATATGCAGTTAGTTCATCGTACCCCAATTGTCCAGAAGCGCCGGTAAGGATTCGGCAAAGGGACAGGAGCGGTCATACGGACACGCAGGGCGAAACGCCATCCCATCAACGCAGTTGCGGTGAAATAGTTCCCGCTTAGCCCTCCGGGGGCTTCATTCAGGAACTATTCCACCGCAACTTATTGGAGAGTATGGGCGAGGCAGCTTGCTACTCCTCGCGGTCGAACTCTTCGTCGGCGCCGAGCACGCGACCGCTGTAATTGACGTGGTTGGTCACGGCTTCCATATCGCCGGTCTCGATAAAGCGGGCAACCGTGCACTCGTAATCGAGCAGCGCGCGGTCAAAGACCTCGGGGAAGCTCTCGGTCGAGACTTCATCGGTAAAGGGGTTCTTCCATGCCAAGTGGCCCAGGTTGCCGGTACGCTCGGGCAGCTCGGTCGTCACGCGGTGCGCAAGGCCGTCGAGCAGCGAATAATCGTGCACCAAGCCCTCGAGCAGGGCAATCGCGCGCGTCTTGGCCGAACCGGCCGGCTCGATAGTGCGGTAGAGCAGCTGCATGTCGGCTACGGCGCCGCCGTACTCCCCCGCCGGGACATCGATGCCGTACACGCGCCCGGCGACGTAGCTCATCAGCACGCCGGCAACGCGATTGATGCGGTCGGTAGTGACGATCTCGCCCGCCGGAGGATAATCCTCGACCGTGGCACCGTCACGTTTGAGCTGCAGCATCAGCACGTCCAGGTCGCTTTCGAGCACGGCGTGAACTTGACTGCCCGAAGCCTCGAGCTCGGGGTCGGAATCAACAATGCCAAACTGCTGCTCGTAGACAAAGGGGTGGGCATTGCGGTCGAGCACATAGTGAGACAGCAGGCCCAGCGCAAAGGCGCGACCCAGATTGGCATCGCGCGGCTGCAGGCGCGACACGCCGTCGCGCAGGCACGAAAACTGGCGCGACATGCGCGAGCGGTGCATGACCTGAGCAAGCGACATACAGTCGGAGATGCGCGGCGTGAGCATGTGGAAGAAAAACGGGTCGGGACCTTGGTTTCCCAGGATAAAGGCGATGCGCTCCTCGTCGGACGTAATAACGCCCTGCGGAAGACGGTCGATGCTTTCCTCGCCAAACAGATGATGCGTAATGAGCGCGGGCATAATAATCCTTTCGATTTCATTCGATGCAATCCATTATGCCCACCGCACAGTCATGCCAAACCTGTAACGGCAAACGATGGCACACCGACCCTTACGCAAGCCCCAAGTGCGATTTGACCTCGGCAGCGCGACGGCGGGACACGGGCACCATCGAGGTTACGCGATCGAGCCTGAGCTCCATAAGGCCCGTGGAGCCGATCTCGACATTGTGCACGTCTTCCAAATTGACCAGATAGCTGCGGTGGACGCGGATAAAGCCCTCGGAGGCCAAGCGGCGCTCGAGCGAGGAAATCGACTCATTGATCAGGTACGTCCCCTCGGCGCAGACGGCGTTGCAAAAATCGGCGCGCGCCTCAAAGTAGCAGACATCCGCCACGGGAATGAACACCTTTTTGCCCCCGCGATCCACCGTCAGGCGCAAAGGCTGGCGCGGAGCATGGACGACACGGCGAGCGCCCAGGGCAGTCTCGATCTTGTCGAGTGCCTTTGACAGGCGGGCATCCTCGACCGGTTTGACGATGTAATCGACAGCATCGAGGTTATAGGCATCGGCCGCATACTCGGCAAATGCCGTCACAAACACCACAACCGGCGGCGTCTTTAGGTTCTGCAGCGTCTCGGCAAGCTCAATTCCCGAGCGACCGGGCATGGTAATGTCTAAAAACAGCACGTCGGGCTTGTTCGACAGAATCGACTCCACGGCTTCGGTGACATTGCCCGCCTCGGCAATCTGACCCACACGCGTATCCTTTTCCAACAGATAGCGTAGCTCAGCCCTAATTGGAGGCTCGTCATCAACCACCAAGATGTTCCAGCCTTCGGACATATGCGCTTCCCCTCTTTTTCTCTCAATCCAACCGCGTGCTACACCGTTAGCGGCGCCGGCTCATGCGGCTCGCCGTTCAACTCAACGATGACCTGCGTTCCCACGCCCTCCTGGGACTTCACGCGCATGCCAGAATCTTCTCCGTAAAAGAAATGGATGCGTTGAAGCACGTTGAAGAGCGCCAGGCCGCAACCTCGCTTGACGGAGCCGTCGGCGGTAATGCTCTCGGGCCCCTCTCGGCGATGCTGCTCAAACAGATGCGCGCAGACTTCTTCGCTCATTCCGATGCCGTCATCTTCGACGATGATCTCCAAGCCGTCATCGGTCTCAAAAGCCCTAACACGAATAGAAAGCGGCTCGATCTCGCGCTGCGCATGCTTGATGCAGTTTTCGAGCAGCGGCTGCAAGATAAACGGCGGTACCAGGCTGTCGCGCACCTCAAAGTCGATGTCGACCGAAACGCGCAGACGGCCGTCGCCATACCGGGCCTGCATAAGATTGATATAACGAGCGCCCTGTTCCACCTCGTGCTCGAGCGTGGTGAGCGTATCGGAGTCAGAAAGCGTTTGACGATAGTAGTTGGAAAAGTCGATCAGCAGCGATCGCGCCTTGTCGGGCTCGGTTCGAACGAGCGACACGATCGTGCTAATGGTATTGAATAGAAAATGCGGGTCGACCTGCGACTGCAGGGCGCGGAGCTCAACGCGGGCCGTGAGCTCGTCCTGGCGCTCGAGCTCAAAGCTGGCGAGCTGCGTGGAAATTAGATCGGCAAAACCCGAGGCAAGGGCCGTCTGGCGCATATCAATGCTGCTCAGGCGGGGATAGTACAGCTCGAGTGTGCCCACGCAATGCCCGCGCACGGTAAGCGGCGCGACAATGCCGGCGCGCAGGCGGGGAAAATAACCGCCCGTCTCATTGGAGGTGTCGCGCGAAAACACGCTCTGCTCGCCCGTCTCAATCACACTGAGCGTGGTCTTGAGCACGACCGGGGTGCCGGCGGGGCACTTTGCCGAGTCCTCGCCCCAGCTTGCCAACACCTGTTTGCCATCGGTAAAGCAGATGGCAGAGGCGATGGTCTCGGACAGGATAATTTTAGAGGCGCCCAGGGCCGCTTCGGGCGTAAGGCCGCGCGACGTGTAGGCGAATATTTTTGATGCGATGGCGAGCGTACGGTCGGTTGCGCTCGATGTGAGGTCGTCGGGGACCACAAAGACATACGAGAAAAAGAAGCACAGCATGACCATGCCGGCAATAACGACAACGCCCGGAACGGGATTGGGGTTATCGGTTAAATCCCAGATAAGCAGCAGGATAAGCGCCGGAACGACAACGCCGAGCAGGATGGCCTGGACCACATGCTGGGCCGTACGAAAGACCTTGGTAGAGTTGTAGCTCTTGCCCAGAATCAGCCTGTTTAAATCCACCGTCATCCCCTTTTATCTATCGCACCCATAGCAATAAAGAGGGCCGCAAGCGACCCTCTCCATTGCATTATGCAATCAAATGCTGTGTTTTACATCCAGTCGTCGATGAACGGTAGTTTAGGCGCTGTATTTGTTGGCCTCGCCAAAGGTGCCAGCCTCGACGATCCAGCCGTCCTTCATGATGACGTCCATGTTGTCGGTGTTGAGCACGTGGATGTCGGCGGCGACGTCACCGTTGACGACCAGCAGGTCGGCGCACTTGCCGGCCTCGATGGAACCGGTCTCGTCCTCGATGTGGCACATCTTGGCACCGTTGAGGGTGGCGCAGGTGATGGTCTCGACCGGGGTGAAGCCGATCTTGTCGACGAACTCGTACATCTCCTCGATGGAGCAGGTGCCGTACGGGGTGACGAAGGAGAAGGAGTCAGAGCCGATCGTCATGACGACGCCGCGCTTCTTGGCCTCGCGCAGGCAGTCGTAGTTGCGCTGCAGCTCCTTCTCGACCAGGGTGCCCTCGTACTTGTCGTGCAGCTCGGGGACGTAGACGGGCGGATAGGTGGCGTACCAGGTGGGCAGGAAGGCGATCGTCGGGGTGAAGAAGGTGCCCTGCTCGGCCATGAGGTCCATGGTGCGCTCATCGATATCGAAACCGTGAATCAGCTGCTCGCAGCCAAAGCGAACGGAATCGTAGGCAGCGGCGTGGTTGTTGTAGCAGTGGCTCCACACGGGGATGCCGACCATCTTTGCCTCTTCGACTACGGCCTGGATCTCCTCGGAGCAATAGTGCTGGTCGCGACCGGAGTCCCAGCGCCAGATGCCGCCACCGGTAGCCCAGATCTTGATGGCATCGGGGTTCTCGCGCAGGCGACGACGGACGGCCTTGCGCAGATCCCAAGGACCGTCGACCTGGTCGCCCCAGGGATGGGATTCCTTGTTGAGCTCCTGGGTGCAGTGGTGGGAGTCACCGTGGCCGGCAACGCGGCAGAAGCCGAGGCCGGTGGCCAGAACGCGCGGGCCCTTAAAGACGCCCTTGTCGATGCAGTCACGGATCTGGATACCAAAGCGGCCGATTTCGCAGACGGTGGTGAGGCCGTGGGTGAGGCAGTCGTAGGCCTGCTTGACGGCGACGGCCTGCTTCTCGAGGAGCGGCTGCATGACCCAATCGGTGTCATCGTCGGTCAGATTGCCCGAGAAGTGCAGGTGGGTGTCGATCAGGCCGGGAAGGACGGTCTTGCCGGCGGCATCGATAACCTCAACGCCCTCGGGAAGGTCCTGCATAGTGCCGGCGTACTCGATCTTGCCGTTGTCGTCGACGAGAACGAGGGAGTTCTCGACCGGCTCGGCACCGGTACCGTCGATGAGCTTGCCGCCAACGATTGCATACTTAGTGGACATGGTTCCTCCTTATGGATCCATATAGTGGGCGAGGCCGTGTTGGGTTAAGGCCTCACAAAGCTACCCAAGTGGTGCCGGGTTCGGCGCGCGGGAGAGAGGGCCCCGCGCACCCGATCCGCCCCGGCTAGGCGTTACTTTTTGCGGGAATTGGTGAAAGCCATGAGGGCCAGGCCAATAGCCAACCAGCCGATTACGATGCTCCACTCCACCATGTTGAGGGAGGCGGGAGAGAACGGGATCACGAGCAGGCCGATGATGATGGCGCAGGCAGCGATAGCGAGGCCGATGCCAAACTTGCCGCCGGGTACCTCGTAGGGACGAGGCAGGTCGGGCTCGGTGAAGCGCATGCGCAGGCAGGCGAGGGCGACCATACCGCAGGAGAAGATGAAGGCGAGAGCCGACACGTTGGTCAGAGGGATGAGCATGTTCTTGCCCAGGAACGGACCGATGACGGTGATAACGCCCAGAACGACGCAGGCGAGCTTGGGAGCGCCGGACTTGGGGTCGACCTCGGCGAACTTCTCGGGCAGTTGGCCCTTGCGGCCCATGGCGAGCATGATGCGGCTCGTGGCGCCGTAGAAGGAGTTCATCGGGCCCATGGGTCCAAGCGTGGCGATGACGAGCATGGCCAGGTACAGAAGCATGTTGATGCCCTTGAGGCAGGCAAGCGCGGGAACCGGGCTCTTAACAAACTCATGCCAGTCGAGGATGGTGCCGAACGAGTAGATGCAGACCATGTAGAAGCCGCCGGCGGCCAGCAGGGCCAGGGAGATGATCTTGCCGAACTTGTTCCAGTTGAGGCCCTCGGCTGCTTCCTCAGCCTGCTGAGGAATGGTGTCGAAACCGGCGTAGAAGAACGGGGTCAGAACCAGGACCGACACGATGCCGGCGAACAGGCTGGCGCCCTCGGTAGCGGCCTTGCCGCCGCCAGCGCCGGTGACCTGGGAGAACACGGGCATGGCGTTGTCCGGCGAGCCGGTGAACAGCGAGACGCCCATGGCGAGCAGCATGCCGCAGAGCAGGGCCTTGGTCAGGAAGGCCTGGAGCTTGGCGGCCGAGCTGGCACCGCGGAAGTTGAGGAAGATGACGTAGGCTGCAAAGCCGAGCGCGATCAGCGTCGGGAACAGGTAAACGTCGGCGCCCAGGATGGTGTAGAGCTTGACGGCGCGCAGCCACTCAAGACCGGGCAGGCTGCCGAACATCTCGGACACGAGGGTCGAAATGGCGATGGCCTCCCACGGGCACAGGATACCGTTGCCCAGAGCCAAAAGCCATCCGGTGATGTAGCTCAGCGTACGGCCAAAGCTACGATCGACATACTCGACGATGCCGCCCGAAATGGGGATAGCAGCCGTGAGCTCACCGAAAACAGCTCCGACGGGCACGAGGAAGATTGCACCCAAGAGGAATGCGATCATAGCGGGAACGGGACCGCCGCCCACGACCATCCAGTCGCCGACCTGCAGAACCCAACCGGTACCGATAATGGCACCGAAACCGATGGTGAAGAAGTTCCAGAGCGAAAGCGTTTTCTTCATACCGCCGTTATCCTCGACTGCAACTTCTGCGTTCTTGTCCGCCATTGTTCCCCTCCTTTCCTTTTTGACGCCCCTTGACGTCACCCCTTGCGCGGTCTGTTTTGCCGCGCTCTTTTATTTCGTGGCTTTACAATACGGCCTTGGCGCAGCACGGCCGCCCATGGCTCGACCGAAGGCCGAACTCGCATATGAGCGGCGCCGTTTTTGGGACGAACGGCACGGTTTGCCGTTCATTGTTGCCGCCCGCCCGACGGGCGTACGCTCATCGGACGCATATAGAGATGTTTTTGAGGCCGTGTGTTTTGCGCCTTTCGTACCGTTTACCGAGCTTTTGACGCGCAGACCCATTTGTTGCATATCTTTTTTGTAGGATGGACAGGTTATACATGAGACAAGGCGGTACGAATGGCATACGGATACAACGACGGTGATCAACGGCGACAAAGCGTTCGCCTTGCTGGCCGTACCACGCCGACGCCCAGAAGTGCCACGAGCGGCAATCCGCAACGCCCTCAAGAGCAACCCAGGCCTTCATCTCGGCAGCAGGCAAGCAGAACGCGGCAGAGTGGCCGTCCGAGCACGGGCACAAGCGCGCAGCAAGATAGCCGCTTGGGCGCGCGCACTCGACAGCGTCAGGCCGAGGTTCCGCAACTACGCCGCAACGGCGCACGTCAGCCCAGCATCCATATCAACCGCTTCTTTTCGCATCCCCAAGGCGGACGCGACGGCAAGCCCTACCGCTCGACATCGCACGCGAATGCCCCCGCCCTGCCGGCTCGTCGACTTCGCCTCGCACTGTGCTCTATCCTTACCTGTCTGGTCTTTGTGCTTATGAGCTCCTGTATGTCCCACGGGTCGGCCGGTCTCGAGCCCACCGCGGAGGACAAGCTGCTCAAGGCCCCCGTCGCACCCGGTTATTCTTTCGCCTTTTCGACCCCACGCTCGCAATGGCAAGCCGGCACGATGCCCCATATCTATCAGATCGACCCTGCGTGGTCGGAGCTGTCTTACGCCGGCGGCACCATCCGCCAAAATGCCTGCGGGCCTACGTGCCTCACCATGGTCTACATCTTTAAGACGGGACGCACCGATATGACCCCCGTCGATATGTGCGCGCTTTCCGAGGCGGGCAATTACGCCCCCACCGGTGCAACCGAATGGTCGTTTATGACGAGCGGCGCATGGCAGTTGGGACTTAACGGAACGGAGCTCCATAACGATCGCGACTCTATGACTCAGGCGCTGCGTTCGGGAGCGCCCGTCATCGCCGCCGTTCGGCCGGGCACCTTTACCAACGTGGGCCACTACATTGTGCTTTACGGTATTGACGACACCGACCAGATTGAAGTCTTCGATCCCAACTCGGCCAGCCGCAGCGCCCGCCGCTGGGGCGTCGTAGAGGTCCTCAACGAAGTCGAAGCCATGTGGGCCTACTACTAGTCATTGGGCACTCATTGGGGACAGACTTAAATGAGTGGTCGTCGGGGACAGTCTTACGGACGCCGGCCGAGAGCAGACGAAAAGGGCCATCCCGAACTGCTTGGAACTGCCAGCACGGAAAGCGCATCCTGCTTTGGGGCCCAATAGCGGGGTGCGCTTTCCGTTAGCGACCCGTTTGGGAAACTAGGGACCGCTTTTCGACAATAATCCGGGATGCATTTTCCGATTGAGGGCCTCAAGGGAAACCGCACCCCATGTTGGACGCTCATTCTGGGATGTGCTTTCCGCAGTTGATCGATGCGGCCTTTAAGGACTGTCCCAAGCTGCCGGCAGGAAAGGAACGTCCCCAAGTGCCGGGTTTCCGCAGCCTGCAATGCTCCTCATGAACAGCCGCCTCAATAACAAAAGCCCCCGCGGCCGAAGCGGACCGCGGGGGCAACAGACCTGCAAGAGTTAACTCAAGTCCTCGCCATTTGATGCAATGACCTTTTGGTACCAGCAGAAGCTGTCCTTTCGGTAGCGATCGAACGTGCCTTTGCCCATATCATCGGCATCGACATAAACAAAGCCATAGCGCTTCTTCATCTGCCCCGTCGAGGCCGACACCAAATCGATACAGCCCCACGGCGTGTATCCCATCAGGTCAACACCGTCCTCGACAATTGCATCGCGCAGCGCAAGAATATGCCTTCGCAGGTAATCAATATGATACGCATCGTGGACTTTGCCGTCTTCCAGCGCATCGAGTCCGCCCACACCGTTCTCGGCGATAAAGAGCGGAAGATGGTAACGATCGTGGTAGCCGGCAAGCGTCACGCGCAAACCCAGCGCATCGATCTGCCACTTCCAGGCAGTCTCTTTATCCTTGAGGTACGGATTGCGCAACGTCGGGAACACGTTGCCCTCCGCCTTCTCGGCGATCACCTGATCATCGGCGCACACCAAGCGCGAGCAATAGTACGAGAACGAGATGAAGTCGACCGTATGCTCTGCCAGATACTCCGTATCGCCCGGCTCAAAGGGCACGTGAACACCCTCTTTCTCGAGTGCACGCAGCTTCCAAGCAGGATAGGCGCCCGCAGCCATCACGTCTGTGTAGAAGTAGCGGCCGCGGTCCTCCTCATACGCAAGCCATACGTCCTCGGGCGCACAACGGTACGGATAGGTCGCACCGGCAGCGACCATGCAACCCACCTTGTTTGCGGGATCGATCTTGTGCAGAATCTCGACAGCGCGAGCGCTCGCCATAAACATATGGTGCGAGAACGCCGCAGTCACGGCTGCACGGTCACGCTCATCCTCGAGCGTGACACCCGCGTTGAGATAGGACAGCGCCACGCTGTTGATCTCGTTGAACGTAAGCCAATAACGCACGAGGCCCTGGTACGCGCGTCCGACGGTCTCGACGTAGTGCGCATACCGCTCGATCATCTCTCGGCTTTGCCAGCCACCATAGCGCTCGACCAGAGCCAACGGATAGTCGTAGTGCGACAGCGTCACAAGCGGCTCGATTCCATGCTCGCGCAGCGCCTCGAATACCTGACGGTAAAACTCCAAGCCCTCGCCGTTGGGCTCGGCCTCCATCCCTGTGGGAAAAATACGGCTCCAGCAAATTGAAAGACGCAGGCACTTAAAGCCCATCTCGGCAAAGAGCTCGACATCCTCGTGCCAATGATGGAAGAAGTCGTTGCCCCAGCGGCATGGATACAGCCTGTCCGGATCGTCCACGGGCTTTTGCCTGCCAAACATTACATCCCAGCGGTCGGAACCCTGTGGGATCAGGTCGGAGTGCGACATGCCGCGGCCGCCCTCGTTCCAGCCCCCTTCGGCCTGGTTGGCGGCGAGGGCACCACCCCACAAAAAGCCCTCGGGCATACCGGCGGCAGACGTTCTGTCAAAGTAACTCATGCTACTCAGCATCCTCGGCAGAAGCTGCCGCGGCGTTCTCCTGCTCCTGAGCCAGGAGCTGGTTATCGTACACCTTAAAGAACGGGTACCAGACCACAGCCATGACCACGATCAAAACGATCGTAAACACCCAGATGCGCGGGTCGAGGCACTGGACAAAGCCCTGAACGAAGATGGGGAACGTGCCGCTCACCAAGATGTAGAAGTTAGAGACAAGACCCAGTGAGATTGCACCCCAATACAGCAGGGCCGAAATCATACCGCCCAGCACAAACGGAATCATGAGGATCGGGTTGAAGATGATGGGTGCGCCAAAGATCGCGGGCTCGGAGATACGGAAGAAGCTCGGCACGATCGATGCCTTGCCAAATGCCTTGAGCTGCTGCGACTTTGCCCTAAACGCGCAGAGCGCCACAAAAGAGAACGTATTGCCCGTGCCGCCGATGAGGTTGATGACCATCGACATGAGTACCGGGTGGAACTCAAGCGGCTGCCCAGCAGCGTAGAGTGAGGCGTTGGCAGCAAAGGCGGCAAGCGTGACCGGGGCGGTGATGGGCATCACGATCATGTTGCCGTGGACGCCAAAGCACCAAAACAGCAGCGTCATGAAGCAGATAAGCAGTGCGCCGGGCACAGAGTCAACTGCGACGGAAAGCGGGGCAGCGAGCAGCTTCTCGATAACCGAGGGGATGGACAGCGTGGGATCGATCATCTGGATCAGCAGGTTGCCACCAAAGAAGATGAGGATGTTGGCGAGCATAGGCACGATGGCGCCAAAGGTTTCGGACAAAAACGGCGGCACGCCATCGGGCATCTTGATGGTGATGCCCTTGGTCTGGCAGAAGCGCGTGACCTCGACGGAGACCAGGGCAACGATGATGGCGGTAAACAGGCCCTGCGCACCCAGATAGGTGCAGGGGACCGCCTGGAGCACGGACTCATCAGCAAGCTGGTAGTAGGACGACGGCGCCGCGGCGATCAGGAACATCACCAGCGAGGTCATACCGGCGTTAAGCTTGGGCATCTTGTAGGTGCCCGCCAGGTTATAGGCGATTGCGAACGTCACGATCACCGACAGTATGCCCATCGTCATGTTGAACGGGATGAGCAGCGTGAGCTTATTGGCCGTGGCAAAATCGAGCCAAGGGCCAAAGACGGACCAGAACCCGCCCTGCGCCACCAGGTCGGCCGTGACCGGCGGGTTGGCGATGATCATAAAGACGGCAGAGACCAAGATGAAGCTGATCGCGCTCATAAAGCCCTTTTGCATGGAGGCAAAGTGGCGCTCGGTGCCGCAGAAATTGGCAATAGGGGTCAGTTTTTCCTGAAGCAGGGTCATGAACTTTTCCATGGTCGCCTCCTAGCCCAACAGCGACTGGGCGAGCGCCAGCACGTTGGCGGCGTTGCCCATGCCGTAGTCCTGTGCGGGGATGACCGCGGTCGGCTTACCGCTCCCCTGCTTGACGGTGTTGAGCTGGTAGGACACCTGCGGCCCCAAGAGCAGCACGTCATAATCGGCGCAGGTCTCCTGATACTCGCCGATACCCACCGCATCGATATCGAGCACGATGCCGTTTTGCTCCGCGTATTTCTCGAGTTTCTTCATCAGAATGCTTGTAGACAGGCCAGCTGCGCAAACAAGAAGGATCTTCATAAGGGATTCCCTTCGCATTGATTGGTTGGATAGTCGCCGCACGCCGTTAGGCGTTCTTGGCTGCAGTGCGCTCATACAGGCAGATCAGCTCCTGCACGAGCTCCTGAGCAAGCATGGAGCACATGAGGTGGTCCTGAGCATGGACCAGCAACACATCCACCGACAGATGCTCGCCCGCCGCCTCGGTCGAAAGCAGCTGCGTTTGGATGTGGTGAGCCTTGATTCCCACATCCTTTGACTGCTTCATGAGTTTGGCGGCAGCGTCAAAATCCCCCGCCTTTGCCTTTTCAAGGGCTTCGAAGGCAAGGCTGCGCGCCTCTCCCGCTGCAGCGACCAGCTGAAACGAAACCATCTCGGTTCCCTGATCGTCCATAACGGTCTCCTCTCCCGTGATGTTTGGTTTGTACTTGAATATTCGAAACGCCTATCTCCCACCCGCAATCCTCGAGGTTTATTGCAGGCAGGCAGGGTTTTCGACAAAAGAAGCCTTAAGCCGTATGCGCTTGCACAAGCGCCATCAGTTCATGCCAGGACCGGCGCTCGCGTAAGCGCTCGACCCCCTGGCGGTCCATAAAGATCTCAGCGAGCAGCGAGCTCAAGATCCGCGTCTCATCGCCGCCCGACCGGGCAAACGACACCATAAAGACGATATCGACCTCATGGCCGTATTCGTCCCAAAGAATGGGATGTTCGAGCAGGCCCACGGTAACAAAGGCCTCGGCGCTCAAAGGATGCATCCCATGGGGCATGGCCACCCCATTGCCAAACGAGGTGGCACTCGCGCTCTCGCGCTCGGCAACCTCTTGGGCAAACTGGGCATCGACACGGCCGCTCTCGACGGCGCGCTCGGAGAGATATCGGAGAACGGCCTGCTTCGACGACGCCTCAACGCGGTTGAAGAACAGGGCACGGCTAAAGAAAGCGCTCAGGGAGTCCGATTGCGCAGCGTCATCACTCAGCACCTTGCGGATAGCGTTGACATCGCTCGTCTCCAAGAAGAAATCGGCCTCGCGGACGGGCACAGGCAACTTGACGTTGAGCGGCACCGTTGTGAACACGTAGTCGATGTGCGAAAAGTCGAGCGTTCCCACGCGGGCGACGTCGCATGTCTCAATCGACTCGATATACATACCAAACTGCTTGCGGTACTGGTGCTCGAGCATACGGGCGCTTCCCGCTCCCGAGGCGCACACGATCAGGATGCGTTTGCGACGCGGCTGGTCGGCTTGCTGCTCGAGGGCCAGGGCAAATGCCATGGCGATGTAGCCGAGCTCCTCATCAGAGGGCTGGCTGCCAAAATGACGCTCGAGTACCTGCGAGGTGCCGGCCGCCATCGAATAGGCCAACGGAAACCTCGTCTTGATATCGGGCAGCATGGGGTTATCCATATGCATGTGATATTCAAGGCGATAACCCAGAGGGCCAATATGCCGAGCAAGGTTCATGCGAAGTTCAAGATCGCTGCTAAAGTCAAACCTAAACTCATCGTTGACCGCACATACCATCTCGGAAGCGATCTCCCACATCTCGTCCGAGATAACGGCCGAGCCCTTCTCGGGCACGCCCGTGCCCCTGCCGAGCAAATGGATTGCGATAAAGGCAACCTCTTCTCGGGGCATGCTCACGCCCAGGGCATCCTTGATGTTTGCGGCAATCTGGAAAGCCGCGGCGTATTCGCGCGTTCCCTCCAGTTTTTGAACGTCCGATTCTGCAGCTGGGACATAGCAGCCCTGCTCGATGCGGCCAAGAGCAATGTAAAGATGCATGATGAGATTGCGGGATGCCAGCGAGCTCACCGTGACGGGCGAGGCCGTCAGAGCATCGTCCACACATGCGGCGATGGCCCGCAGGCGCTCGGCGAGCTTTGCATCGTCGGTGTCGGGCAACACGGGCCTCACCAGCGAGGCCAGGCACAGGCGCCGCTGCGACTCCCCGCCCGCAACGCGGATTCCGTAGCGTGGGCGCTTTTCGAGCGTTAAGTCAAATTGGGCGAGTTTCTGCTCTACCAGACGCATGTCATTGGACAGAGTTCGCGCCGAAACGTAGAGTAAATCCGCATACTCCTCAATCGTCACCCACTGGAACCGCATGAGGAGGTCGTTAAGAAGGAAGGACACACGGCCGTCGCGCGTATCAGGAATGCCCGGATGGGCCAGAGCCGCACCGTCTAGCAAGCGAGCAAGCTCATCTGCACGTGCAACATCGATACGATACTGCCCCTTGCTGCCAACGATGCGTGCAACCCCTGCAAGGTTGTCGTTTGCGCGATGGATATAGTTTCTCACGGCGCGCTCGCTTACCTCGAGACGCTTGGCAAGTACCGCGACAGCGACAGGCTGAGCGTCCTCGATCATATTTACAAGCTGCTTGACGCGAGCATCCATGTCCTCCTCCTTTCCCTGCGTCTAGTCTAACGCGGTAAAGAATGACACTCCACGTCGCGCTCGTTCCGCCAACTCGGAACAGGTTGCGGGGAGTCCAGCTGAGCTATGGAGAGCCTGGGGAGAGGGCCCGAAGGCAATGCGTCGGTGTGGGATGCGCCTTCCCAGCCATTGGGCAGTCATTGGGGACAGACTTAAATGAGTAGTCGTTGGGAACGTTCTTGTTTGGCTAGTCGTTTAAGAACGTCCCCAATGACTATTAAGGACTGTCCCAAGCTGCCGGCAGGAAAGGACCGTCCCCAAGTGCCGGGTTTGTCCCCAATGACTAGGTGAATAGCAAAAGCCCCGCAGTCGGAGCGGACCGCGGGGCTCATGAAGAGAGGCTAGTTTGTGGGCGCTTTGCCTGGCGCCCACGGGAGAGGCAACGGAGTAGGGGCTACTCGTGGATGCGGGTACCGGAGAGGCCGGCCATGGTCTCGGCGGCCTTGTCCAGGGCGCCGATGATGCAGGTGCGGCCCTTGCGGGAGCGGGCGAACTTGATGGCGGCGCGGACCTTGGGCTCCATGGAACCCTTGCCGAACTGACCCTCGTCGGCCAGGCGCTCGGCCTCGTCGGCGGTGAGGTCCTCGAGCTCCTCCTGGTTGGGCTTGCCAAAGTTGATGGCGACGTGCTCGACGGCGGTCAGCAGGAACAGGACGTCGGCGTCGCAGTCCTCGGCCAGCAGCTCGCCGCCCAGGTCCTTGTCGATGACGGCGGGAACGCCCTTGTAGCAGCCCTTGTTCTCGTAGTCGCGGACGACGGGGATGCCGCCGCCACCGCAGGCGATGACGATGAACTCGTTGTCGAGCAGGTTGAGGATGGAGTCGGCCTCGACGATCTTCTTGGGATCGGGGGAGGCGACGACGCGACGCCAGCCGCGGCCGGAATCCTCGACGAAGACCTTGGAGGGATCCTCGGCCATGAACTCCTTGGCCTGCTCCTCGGTGTAGAAGGGGCCGATCGGCTTGGTCGGGTTCTTGAACGCGGGATCGTCGGGATCGCACTCGATCTGGGTGACGACGGTGGCGGCGTGCCAACGCTTGTAGCGCTTGTGCATCTCGCGGCCGATGCCCTGCTGCAGGTGATAGCCGATGTAGCCCTGGGACATGGCGCCGCACTCGGGCAGCGGCATCTCGGGGGTGCCGATGGCGTCGTGGGCGGCGGCGAAGGCGTTCTGGATCATGCCGACCTGCGGGCCGTTGCCGTGGGTGATGATGATCTCGTTGCCCTGCTCGATGAGGCCGAGGAGAGCGTGGGCGGTGTTGCTCACGGCCTCGATCTGCTCGACGGGGTTGTTGCCGAGGGCGTTGCCGCCGAGGGCGACGACAATACGATCGGGCTTGCCAAGAGGCTTAGACATTGCTGGAATCCTTTCTGTAAAAGGCCTACAACCCATTAATAACCCGCGTCCGTGCGATACGCGAGTTTATTAGGGTTTATATTCTCTTTATCGCTCATTTTATTCATTTTGAAAATACCTAAGCGGCGAACGGTCGATTTTACCCGCTCAGCGTAAAGAAGCCCAGTTCAGGTATATCTACGCCATTTACGTGCAACTTTATTTAAATAGAGCAGGGATTAGACCAGATTATGCAAACTATATCTTTGCTAAACACAAAACGGACAGCGCAATATCTTACTCGCACTATACGCGATTCTATACATTAATTTGACGAGTATGCATCCCTGCAAAAACATGGGGCTTTTCATCCAACATAAGGGATAGCCGATCGCGCTTCACCCCGCGGCAAGCGACTGCGAGTTCGCAGTATGGAACTTTACCGTCGGCTTCTGCATGAACGCTGCCGACGCCCTTTCGCTCCTGCGCGCCCAAGCAGCCGAGAACGCTAACGGCGCCACTGCCAACCTGGCCACCCTCAACAACGGCGCCGCCAGCCTTTTCGCAAAGTACCGTGCTGGCTCGCTGGCTTTGAGGCCTAAGCGAGCTTTGCTATTTGCCAATTTTTGTATGATTTGGGTCAAATCTATTTGCCAATTTTTGTATGATTAGGGTCAAATCTATTTGCCAATTTTTGTCATTGAGGAGTTTTAATGCTACGCCGTAAGGTCACTGACAGGCTTTTGAGCTGGAAGAACAAATCCAATAAAGCGTTGCTTGTTACTGGCGCGCGTCAGATTGGCAAGAGCTATGCAATTCGCGCGTTTGGAAAGAGCAACTACGCTTCGTATTATGAGGTCAATCTGCTACTCGATGCCGAGGCAAGAGACGTACTTGTTGGCGCTAAGAACTCCATTGACTTCATCAACCGTGTGGCCCTTCTTGCGGATGCACCGCTTGTTGAAGGAGACACGCTTATCTTCGTCGATGAGATTCAGGAGTATCCGCAGATCGTTACACTTATGAAGGCGCTGGTCGAGGACGGACGCTTTAGCTATGTCTTCTCGGGGTCTATGCTTGGGACTGAGTTTAAGGGGATCTCTTCTTTTCCGGTGGGGTATGTCGAGCACATTGTTATGCGACCGATGGATTTTGAAGAGTTCTGTTGGGCAAACAGCATCAGCGAGAATGTGCTTGCAGACATTCGCAGCTGCCTTGTCGAGAGACGTCCCGTCGAAAACTATATTCATGAGGCGATGCTCAAAAACTTTAGAGCCTATATCGTTTGCGGCGGCATGCCAGAGGTCGTTCAGAACTATATCGATTCGGGCTATTCGCTCGTGAGAACGCGTGAGCTTCAAATTCAGCTAGTCGATCAGTACAAAAGCGATATCTCTAAATATGCATCGACTCGAGCGTTTAACGTTCGCTCCATTTTCGAGCAAATTCCCGTTCAGCTTGAGGCGGAGTCCCATCGCTTTATCGTCTCGTCTCTAGGCGAGGGAGCTCGTCTTCAAAAATACGAGCAGGATTTCCTATGGCTGGTGAACGCAGGCGTTGGATTGATGGTCCCCCAGGTGACGGAGGCCCGGAGTCCTCTTAAGAGGACAGAGAAGGCAGCCGCCTTCAAACTATACGAGTCCGATACAGGAATGCTCGCATCGCGATATCCCGGTAGCACGGCACGCGCTGTATATCTAGATATGAAAACCCCCAACCTCGGCGGTCTCTATGAAAACGTGGTCGCGCAGGAGCTTGTTGCCCTCGGAGCAGATACGTGGTACTACCAAACACGTGAGGTCGGTGAAGTCGACTTTGTAATCGAAGGCGCCCGAGGACATGTTGTCCCAATCGAAGTCAAATCGGGCAAGAAAGTTCGAGCACATGCGGCCCTCGATCGCCTGATGAGTGTGGGCGAGTACAAGATTCCCGAGGCCGTTGTGCTGAGCCACGAAAACCTTAGCGAAGAGGGCAAGATCCTGTACGTTCCAATCTATATGACATTCTGCCTCGATGAGTTTATGGAAAAGGACGACCCCAACAACGATTTCTCATTTGCACCCATATCTCTCTAGATCATCTGAACCAACAACCAAGCCCCCTCCATAACCAAAGTAACGCGTGGTTTCGCGGCAAAGCCGCGAAACAGCGAAAGGGACGGAATACCCGGCCAACTACGTCCTTCATCCGCCCACACAATCCGAGGACGTAGCCGTAGCAGGATCTGAGGGCTAACCTTCGCGGACACTCCGCAGGACGAAAGAACCCCCGCCGCACGCAATGCGCAGCGGGGGTTCTTTCATGTCCGAGGACGTCCGCGAAGGTCAGCCCTCAGATCCTGCGGTGAGAGACCTAGGCCTCGTTGTACACCGTCTTGAGCTTCAGCAGGTGCTGATAGCGGTCCATAGCGGCCTGCTCGTTCTCCTTGAAGAGCTCCTCGGCGCGCTCGGGGAAGGAACGCGTCAGCGAAGCGTAACGGGCCTCGTTCATCAGGAACTCCTGATAGCCGCCCGCGGGCTCCTTGGAATCGAGCGAGAACTTCTTGCCGGCAGCAGCCTCGGGGTTGAAGCGGAAGAGGTTCCAGTAACCGCACTCGACAGCCTTCTTCATCTCGGCCTGGCAGTTCTGCATGCCGCCCTTCTTGATGGAGTGCATCTCGCAGGGGCTGTAGCCGATGATGAGGGACGGGCCGTCGTAGGCCTCGGCCTCGTGAATGGCCTTGAGGGTCTGAGCCGGGTTGGCGCCCATGGCGACCTGCGCCACGTAGACGTAGCCGTAGCTCATGGCAATCTCGGCCAGGGACTTCTTCTTGGTCACCTTACCGGCAGCGGCGAACTGAGCGACCTGGCCCAGGTTCGAGGCCTTGGAGGCCTGACCACCGGTGTTGGAGTAAACCTCGGTGTCGAAGACGAAGACGTTGACGTTGTGGCCGGAAGCCAGGACGTGGTCCAGGCCACCGAAGCCGATGTCGTAGGCCCAGCCGTCGCCGCCGAAGATCCAGAAGGACTTCTTGGTGAGGTAAGCCTTGTCGGCGAGGATCGCCTTGGAAGCGTCGCAGCCGCACTTCTCGAGCTCGGCAACGTAGGCAGCGGCAGCGGTCTTGGAAGCCTCGGCGTCGTTGACGGAGTCGATCCAAGCCTGGCCGGCAGCCTTGAGCTCATCGGACGGGCCGTCGGCAGCGATGATGTCCTGGGTAGCGGCGATCAGCTTCTTCTGGACGGCCTCGTAACCGACGGCCATGCCCAGACCGTGCTCGGCATTGTCCTCGAACAGGGAGTTATTCCACGCCGGGCCGTGACCGTCCTTGTCCTTGCAGTAAGGAGCGGTGGCAGCGGGGTTGCCCCAAATGGAGGAGCAGCCGGTGGCGTTGGAGATGAACATGCGGTCGCCGGCAACCTGGGTCACCAGACGTGCATAGGCGGTCTCGGCGCAGCCGGCGCAGGAGCCGGAGAACTCCAGGTAGGGCTGCTTAAACTGGCTGCCCTTGACGTTGGCCGCGATGAGCTCCTTCTTCTCGGAGACGTTCTCGACCATATAGTCCCAAACGGGCTGCTGATCCATCTCCTGCTCGGTGGGAACCATCTCGAGGGCGCCCTTGGGGCAGACCTTGACGCAGTTGGTGCAGCCCATGCAGTCGAGCGGGGACACGGCCATGGTGAACTTCATGCCCTTGGCCTTGGGGCCCATGGCGTCGAGCGTGCGGGTAGCCTCGGGCGCGGCGGCAGCCTCGTCCTCGGTCATCGCGAACGGACGGATGGTGGCATGCGGGCACACATAGGCGCACTGGTTGCACTGGATGCACTTGGTCTCGTCCCAGTGAGGAACGACCACGGCGACGCCGCGCTTCTCGTATGCGGAGGCGCCCAGCTCAAACTGGCCGTCGGCACAACCGACGAAGGCGGAAACGGGCAGGCTGTCGCCATCCATGCGATCGATGGGCTCGAGCAGGTTCTTGACCTGCTGGGCGATGGCGGACTTGGTCTCCTCGGAGAGCTCGACGGGAGCGGCGTCCTCGGCGGTAGCCCAGTCGGCCGGAACCTCGAACTTACGGAAGGCGGTAGCGCCGGCATCGATGGCCTTGTGGTTGGCGTCGACGATGGCCTGGCCCTTCTTCATGTAGGACTTGGTGGCCGCGTCCTTCATGTACTGCAGGGCGTCCTCGGCGGGCAGAACCTTGGCCAGCGCGAAGAAGGCGGACTGAAGCACCGTGTTGGTGCGCTTGCCCATGCCGACCTTGGCGGCCAGGTCGATAGCGTCGATCAGGTAGACGTTGACGTTGTTGTTCGCGATATAGCGCTTGGCCACGGCGGGCATGTGCTCGGCGAACTCCTCGTCGCTCCACTGGCAGTTGACCAGGAAGGTGCCGCCCGGCTTGACGTCGCGGACCATCTTGAAGCCCTTGACGATGTAGCTGGGGTTGTGGCAGGCGACAAAGTCGGCCTTGGTCACGTAGTACGGCGAGCGGATCGGGGAATCACCAAAGCGCAGGTGCGAGACGGTGACTCCGCCGGTCTTCTTGGAGTCGTACTGGAAGTAGGCCTGGACGTACTTGTCGGTGTGGTCGCCGATGATCTTGATCGAGTTCTTGTTGGCGCCGACGGTACCGTCGCCACCCAGACCCCAGAACTTGCACTCGATGGTGCCGGGGGCTGCGGTGTTGGGCGCATCCTCGGCCTCGGGCAAGCTCAGGTTGGTCACGTCATCGACGATGCCGATGGTGAACTCGCGCTTGGGCTCGTCCTTCTTAAGCTCTTCGAAGACAGCGAACGCGGACGCGGGAGGCGTGTCCTTGCTGCCCAGGCCGTAACGGCCGCCGACGACCTTGATGCCCGTCTTGCCGGCCTCGTAGAGAGCGGAGACGACGTCCTGGTAGAGCGGCTCGCCGATGGAACCCGGCTCCTTGGTGCGGTCCATGACGGCAATCTTCTGGACGGTCTCGGGGAGAACGTCGACAAAGTGCTTGATGGAGAACGGACGGAACAGGCGAACCTTGACCAGGCCGACCTTCTCGCCGTGAGCGTTGAGGTAGTCGATGACTTCCTCGAGCACGTCGCAGAAGGAGCCCATGCACACGACGACGCGATCAGCATCGGGAGCGCCGTAGTAGTTGAACAGGCCGTAATCGGTGCCGAGCTTCTCGTTGATCTTCTTCATGTAGCCCTCGACGACGGCGGGAAGCTCGTCGTAGACCTTGTTGCAGGCCTCGCGGTTCTGGAAGAAGATGTCGCCGTTCTCGTGGCTACCGCGGGTATGCGGATGCTCAGGGTTGAGCGCGTGATCGCGGAAAGCCTGGACAGCGTCCATGTCGCACATCTCGGCCAGATCCTTGTAGTCCCACATGGCGACCTTCTGGATCTCGTGGCTGGTGCGGAAGCCATCGAAGAAGTTAAGGAACGGGGTCTTGCCCTCGATGGCGGCAAGGTGAGCCACCGGCGAGAGGTCCATGACCTCCTGGACGTTGCCCTCGGCAAGCATGGCGAAGCCGGTCTGGCGACAGGCCATGACGTCGGAGTGATCGCCAAAGATGTTCAGGGCGTGCGAAGCGACGCAACGCGCGGAGACGTGGAAGACGCCCGGGAGCTGCTCGCCCGCGATCTTGTACATGTTCGGGATCATCAGGAGCAGACCCTGAGAAGCCGTGTAGGTGGTGGTCAGAGCACCGGCGCCCAGCGAACCGTGAACGGTACCGGCTGCGCCTGCCTCGGACTCCATCTCGACGACCTTGACCGGGGTGCCGAAGATGTTCTTGCGACCCTGGGCCGCCCACTGGTCGACATGGTCGGCCATCGGGCTGGACGGCGTAATGGGATAAATTCCCGCTACCTCGGTGTACGCATACGAAACATATGCGGCCGCCTCGTTGCCGTCCATAGACTTAAACTTACGCGCCATATACCCCTCTCCTCTCATATAGGTATACAGGCCCCGGCGATCGCCGGGATGTTGGCGTGATGGGATTTACGCTGTTGCTTCCAATCATCTGGCAGGCAGGCTCAGCAGCAGGTACGTGGCGTGGAGAGAAGACATGCCGAGGCGAGGGCCAGCTGATGCGCCCCACAGACCCGACCGCCCGTCTTGCACATGACCGAGCGCCGCAAAGGCCGCATGCCGGATGCTCCCGGGCACGCCCCGGCGATGGGAAGCGCCCGCAACGGAAATCCGCATGCGGGTTTATTGTACCCCGCCGTCAAGTGTAATTTCGGCAAATATAGGTGGCCGGTAAAGGTTTACCTCGGGTGACTGTTGTGCGCCCGGCACCGACGGGCACAGTCCCCTGGAACCCCACAGCAGTTGCGGTGAAATAGGGAGTGTTTTTGCTGTTAACGGCCTTAATCAGTCCCTATTTCACCGCAACTCATTGGGGGGGATGAGCTAGAGGGCGCCGAGCAGGATGGCGTAGGTGGTGGATTCGCCGAGTTTGAGCTCGTCGCCGGGGTTGAGCTGGGCGGAGCGGCCGGGCTCTACTTGAATACACACACTCGTGGCCCCGTTTACCACCACGGTGCCGTTAGTGGACGACAGGTCCTCGACAAACCATGCGCCAGACTCGTCGCACCAGATATGGGCATGGCGGGCCGAGACGTCGTCGGTGATGCCGCCCTCCCCCGTTGCCAGCGCGCCGATCTCAACGCCTTCCTCACTCGGCTGAATCCAGCGCGGGACGCTCACCACGTAGCCGTTTTGCACGCACAGCAGTCCCAGCGGATGCGCCGGCGCGACCTCGTGCTCGCCCGCGACCGAAGATGTGCTCAGCGAGCGCGGCGTCGACGTGTCGCCGCCACGGGTCGCATGAGCGCGGCGGCTCGCCCGACTTGGAACTAAGGCGGGCGTGAGAGCAAACGGCATAGGGAACGAATCTTGCGGATGCACTCCTCGACGTCAGGCAGGTAAGCCCCACGAAGTCACCGGGGAGGCCCAAGCGGCCCGGCACCACTTCCAGATTCTGACCAGGGCGAGTCGTTCGCCGGTGGCTGAAGGCTCGCTCCCACCCAAAAGGGGAGATTCGCGTTGTTCCCCAATCGCTCTCGCATCTTTCATTTTGCTCGAGGTGGGCTATAAAAACTTTCCTGGTGAAAGGCGGCGATTGGTTTCCTTTCTTTCTAGAGGAGCGCGCCTGTAATCTGTTTTCATCCTAAATCAAGTTAAGATCGGACCTTCCAGAGGCAAGTCGACTCAAACTGCGAGGCTCCATGTTGGAATAAAGAGCGCTGTCGAAGTGCCAACAACACAAAGCTTGCCAGTCTCAAATAGAACCTTTTGGGAGTCCGATTGGGCCGCACACCGAATCCCCGCTGGTGGTTTTTTATAGCTGCGCAACAATAAACAAGGTTAGTGCCAGTCCAGCATGAAATTGAGGAACGTATGCATTTTTTCTCAGTAAGTGATCGTCGTTACTGCTTCGATGAGGTCACTCGCAATTGCTTTCAGGTTGACCAAGCATCAGAAGATGCACTTCGCATATTTGAAGCATCGGGAAGAACGGTCAACTCGAAGTTGCTAACAAAGTCACTTGCTGCGAAAGGCTACGACCAAACGACCATAGCAGAACTTGAAGACGACATTGATGAGTATCAACGATTGTCTGAGCGGACTTTCTTAACAAAAGACACGCCTCGAAAACTTAGATCCATCGAACTCCACGTTTCACATGCATGCAACCTTGGTTGTAGTTACTGTTTTGCCGGTAAAGGAGATTATGGAACGTCTCCTCTGCTGATGACAGACGAGATAGCCTTCAAGGCGGTCGACTACCTCGTCGCAAGTTCATCGGAAAACGAAACGCTTGCGATCGTCTTTTTTGGTGGGGAACCCATGATTAACGAGCCGCTGATATGGAAAACGGTCGACTATTCAAAAAGAATATACCCCAATAGAAACTTTACCTATTCTATTACGACCAACGGAACGCTTTTGAATGACACTGCTGTGAATTCTTTCAAGGAGCACGGGTTTTCTGTTCTGATTAGTCTCGATGGTACAGGATGCAAGCACGATGCATCGCGCCCGTATAAGACGGGAGGCGGCTCTTTCTCCGATATCGACAAAAACGTTCGTCGTTTTTCCGAGTCGTTCCCCTTCGGCGCAAGAGCGACCTTAACAAATAATAACTGTAACCTTGTTGAAGACTATCTTCAGTTTAAAGAGATGGGCTTCAGAAGGATTTACTTCTCGCCCGTGAGCTCATTCGATGAGAATATCAAACTCGACGAACACTCATTAAACAAAATCAGGGCGGGCCTAATAGATTTGGCGGATCAATATCTCAAACAGATTGATCAAGGGGAAAAGCCCTTGTTTAGAACATTGAAAACTGCAGTTGATTTGATTATGAGCAACAGGATCGCCTTTGTCGGATGCGGGGCTGGCAGGCGTTTTATTTCCGTGACTCCCGAAGGGGACGTATACCCCTGTCACAGGTTTGTCGGGATGATGCGATTCAAAATGGGCAACATCGTCACCGGAATTGACGAAACTAGGTATATTGAAAACTGGAGTCAGGGTGTCGAAAAAAGAATTGACTGTACGGACTGTTGGGCTCGGTCTTTCTGTGGTGGGGGCTGTAGCTGGGAGGCTGCAGACGAGCACGGCTACTTGCCCAAGAGTCTACACCCTGCATCATGTGAATATAGAAAAATGTGCTACGAGATGGCTTTTGACCTTATTTCCCGCCACTCATCTTCGCAGGAGAAAAATCAACGAGAAGCTACTGTATCGGAATAAGCGGTTCAGCGCATTGCTGTCACCATTGTTGAGGTGTTCGTTCTTCTGATTACCGTCTGCGAAGCTTATTGCTACATTCGCCGAAACCATTCTAGAAATATGGTGAACTAGACATCTTGGTTTGTTATACACAATATTGAGGTTTTTCTGCACTCAAAGGGAGGTAGTCGTGAAGCATATTCATCCGATTAATCCAGGAAGTGGCGGCGAGGCAGGCGTGAAGCCGATGTCTTTTGACTGCCTCTTGGGCATTACTGACATCTGTACTGTTTATGATAAAGCAGATGGCTGTGGTGCATACGATTACTGCGACTATGACATGGATGGCGGCAGCATCTGCGTTGTAGATCACTGTGGCATTGATCAAACGTAGTCTCTAATTGGATTAAGGTGAGGAGCTGTTATGAAGCATATCCATCCTGTTGGTTCAAATGAACATCCTCCCGTTGAGCCTTGTTGTCTTGGAGTTGATATATGCAATTTTTACGACATCGCCGAGTGCCCTGTTGCGGATTGGTGCTATGTCGATAAAGAATCAAGCTGTGTTTTGCCAGCAGATTGGTGCGATCCAGTTGACGAGTAGTTTTGTGGCTAGGAACTATTTGGTCCAATTCAGAATAAGATGGGAACAAATACCAAAATCTCGTGTCTGGGAGGAGTTATGCCATTATTGCAAGGTCTCGTTGGATTAGCCTTTATACTTGCGTTATATCTGGCACCTTTTTTAATTCTATTCTTCATTATCCGACTCTTTCTTCGGAGGAAATAGGAGTGTCACGCAAACATTAGCGTAGCTTTCTTCCAATATGAGCCGAGCATTGGCAAGTGGAATAAGAAGCCCGACCGTTCGCCACATGAAAGTGATCGGACGGGCTTCTCTATTTAACCCGGGCCGCCACCCATAGCGGCTTTCCAAGCGTATTCTCAGTGCAAAGCAATCGTCAGTTTAATCCTATGCGCTGATACCGCATTTCATTTGTTCGGCTCGAATTCTACGGCCTGGCAACCCTCGCACTCTCCGGCAAATGGATTGAACGCGAAGGCAGAGATGATGTGTGCGTGGACATCGAGGCTGCTGTAGGCAACATACTGGGACATGGACCCCCGCTGCGCGTGGTATGCGGCCCGGCATATTCATTGCCGTCCAACCCCGTGTAGTTGCAGCAAAGGGTGGAACCTCAATGCTCAGCCCATGTTGTCCGTGGGACACGAGAATCGTAAGTACACTTTGGTGCGATTCTCACGCTGATACTGAGCCACCTGGAATAAGATACGTCGCGACAACACTTCGCTTCACCTCTGTCTCGACAAGATGACGTAGACTAAAGTCTCCTTTAGTAAGAGAACGAGAACCATATCTGAAAGCGTTGCGATGGCGTGAAGGCACCGAGTCCGAACCGCCTGAATGCTACGTGCATCTGCATCGCCTTTTTGTTATCTCTGCCAGTTGGGTAGCACTACACTTGTCATCATTTACCCTGGTACATGCTGCCTAAATCCACTACCCCTTCTACCGCGCCGACCATCTCGTCATCGTGAGAGACAACGATGATCAGCTGGCTTTGCTTGTTGCGCTTAACATAGGCCGCAAGCTCGGCGCGGCTTACAGCGTCTAACCCAGTCGTGGGCTCGTCGAGTACCAAAACTGACGACTTGCGTGAAATCGCCGACCATAAGTACACTCGGCGCAGCTCACCGCCCGAAAGCGCGGAGCAACGTTTCCCGAGCAACTCCTTCACGCTGTTTTCCAGCGAAAGTAGGCCATCTACACCCCGGTGATAGGAAGAAAAGGGCGTGTCGAAATACTCTAACAGCTCTTTCACCGTTTCGTCCGGCGCGAAGCACGACTGTGGGCAGCACGATATCTCTCTCGCACGTATGTAATCCAAGTCGCATTCTTCGATTGGCACGCCGTTGTATTTTACTTTGCCTTTCGATGAGTATAGCCCGAGCATCAAGTAAAGAAGTGACGTCTTGCCTCTTCCGTTTTCCCCAACTATGCAATATGTACCAGGACCGGAAAACTTGAAAGAAAACCCGCCGAGGACCTCTCGGACAGATCCGTCTGGAAGGGCAACCGAGAATTCCAAATCAGATACCGAAATGTCATTTATTTCATCGAGTTTAGCTAAATCGGTCCGATTCCACCCCGATCTCTCCTTTTCTCTCGTCGCGATAGCCGTCCTATCCCATGATGCTTTGGCATCTTGATAGGATTTGAACAATGACATCATACTTTTCAAAGTCTTAAAGAGAACCGCGAAGTATGTACCGATGATAGTGTACTCGCCTATTGACATAGTTCCGTTAATGATTCGTACTCCGGAAACAACAAGTATCACCGCTTGAAACAACGCTGCGAAAAGACCATCGAGCGATGTCAGAGAATATGATAGCTTTCCGGAGCGCAAAACTTTGGGAAAATAGCTCTTAAACCCAGCGTCGAGCGCTTGTTCGCTCTTGCCGTACGAAGATGTCAGTTGAATGTTGAGAATCTGATTAAGCTGCGATGCAATTGCGGCGTAAAAGGCGCTGTCCGCCTCTTTCTTCTCATACGTGACCCTATACAAAAGTTTCCTCAACCCAGTAATTACACAGAAATACACGATGAGGAGAATGATGGAAAACACCGCGAGAGTTGAATCAATTGACCATATGATAAGCAATACGATGGGAATGGCTACAATGGACAGCGGCGCACTGATAAAATTCGCCAAAACGAAGGATGAGACCACGCTGGAGTCGGAAATAATCCGTTGCGTTGTATAGGCTGGATCGATGGTCCGACTCACCAAGTAATCGTCTCTTTCAAAACGCAAGACGGCCTCCCTGAGAAGATCAAAGGAAAGTCTCGTGGTTATGCGAATGGAAAGTGTTCCTGCAAAATAAGTAAAGAGGGTGGAGAAAACTCCTATTGACGCAACCAGGAGCGCGAAGAGTACGGCGTCTCTTTCGCTGCGGTTACCGAGAAGAAAATCTAAGAATTTCCCGTTCACGTATGGCATGGCATAGGAGAGAGCGGTTCCAATCACCGTGATAGCAATGAAGACGAAAGCCCCTTTTGCTCTGATGAACCTCGAGAGAACGCATCGAATCAAGGAAGGCCCCAATCTACCCGCCACAAAACATCAATCACTGATACCTTACACCTCAACACAACAGGAGCGAAGATTTGCCAATGAGACTGCTTTAAGATTGCCTTGGGCCAATACGATCTCAAGCTCTTCCTACAAGAGAGTCGGAATCGGACATCTCCTCCGACGAACCTGGCAATCGGGCGGTTGAAATATCTTTTTCAACCGCCCGATTGCCACAATAGATTTGAGCATCCGCCCACAAACGTCCGCGTTTTATACCCATCAAATCCTTTGCCTTTTGTCGTCTAGACTAGAAAAATCGCTCGAAATAACGCAACCGGCCTGCTCGCTTGAAGAAACCTAAGCCCGTAACGTAGATGTGCAAACTTCCGAAACGCCTTGCGCGGCATAGTGCGTATAAACTTCGTCAACCGCCTCAGAAATATCTGAGTATCGCGCCGGGTCAAAAGCATACGATGTCGCAGCTATATCCTGCACCCATTCGGAACGCGGATTAATTGAATAGCCACACAGCATCATCATACATGCATCTAGACCTGATTTCCCAAGTATCCGACGTATTGATGAGAGCATCGCGGGTCGCCCCTGCACCATCGTCGTCACCCCTATTAGCAGTATTTACCGTTTTTCTCTAAATGCGTATCGCCACCCTTAAGAATACGAAGTGTTTTATCCAGACCAGATTGTCCTCCATCTCAAACGAAGGGATAAGGAATCTCATCCGGAATCGGCAGTAACGGAGGATTCACAACGACAAGCGAAAAACATGAGTCATCTCTCAGAGGGGAGTAAAGGCTCCCCTCAAGCACCCTAGTTTCGTCATCCAAAGAGTTGATGGCAGTGTTTTTCTTACAAAGGTCGACAACAAAAGGGTTGATTTCTACAGATGTTACATCCATGCCACAGTTGGTAAGTATCAGGCCCTGTATTCTGGGGCCAGAACACAAATCGAGAGCCTTCCGTGCGCTCTGCGGTGTAAGGCGCCAATCTCAGCAAATCTGTCCCACAATACTGCGCTGAAGAACAAGACGGAACCCCTGAGCCAAACTCCCCTATACCTTATTAAGGCTAAGACAGGCAAGTTCACGCACCCGGCATATTCCAGAATAACATCCTATTGTTTTAGATGCTCTACAAGCATGAACAGCCGCGAATCGGAAAGATCTTCTAGTTTCGCCCCGACTGACCGCCAAGGGCCAAAATGGCCTCTCCATCCCCAGGCGACTGGCTCTGGCGCGCCGAGGAGTGTCCCCAAGTGCCGGCAGAAAAGAAACGTCCCCATCTGCCGGCTAGAGAGCACCGAAGAGGATGGCGTAGGTAGTGGATTCGCCGAGCTTGAGCTCGTCGCCGGGATTGAGTTGGGCGGAACGGCCGGGCTCGACCTGAATGCAGACGCGCGTGGCCCCGTTTACCACCACGGTTCCGTTGGTGGACGACAAGTCCTCGACGTGCCAGATATTTTGAGCATCGCACCAGATATGGGCATGGCGGGCCGAGACATCGTCGCCGACGTCGGTAATATCGCCCTCACCAGTGGCCAGCGCGCCAATCTCAACACCCTGCTCACTCGGCTGAATCCAGCGCGGGGCGCTCACGACAAAACTGTTTTGTACGCGCAGCAAGCCCAAGGGGTGCGCCGGGGCGGGTTCGCGTTCGCCCGCGGTCATCGACATGCCAAGCGAACGCGGCGTGGAGGTGCCTCCGCCACAGGTCGCGTGCGCGTAGTCGATGGCATAGTTCACCGAGGACCGCACATCCGCCGAACAACCGACGGCGACAAACAGCACCAGCACGGCCTCGGCGCGCTCGGCGGGCATGAGTTCCGCCGCCTGGGACAGGCGATCGAGCGCGTTGCGATAGAGATTCGTGCCCTGGTGGCACTCTTCGAGCGCGCGTACCATCGGTTCACCTGCAGGACCGCACACCATATTGATCACAGCCGTGGAGTCCATGGGATTGCGCTGGCGCAGGGCCAGTTGCGACATAATACGCGCAGCCGAGGTACCGTATTCGGCAAAGTAGCGCTGCTGAAGCGTGCCGACCGGCGCGCGAACGATAAAGCGGGAAACCCAAGAGCGATCGGCGGCTCGGCTCTGCGGGCTGCGGCCGTCGGCGAGCGGACGGGACGAAAGCACCAAGCCGCACAGCTCGATATGGCTCAGATGCGCCGCGCGCTTAAAGATGTCAAACATGGCCCCGCATGGGGTGAGCTCAACTTGAGATGCCATGACCTAGGCCTCCTTGGTCGTAGAAATAGAATCGGACGATACTTCGACAGGTCCGCCAAAAGTACGGGCAGCTGCGGCTCCACCGGCAAGCGGAGTCGCCATCTGGGCTTTTGTGCGTCGCGGTGCCGAAACGGGAAGTTCAAAGGCAAAGCCCATCGCAAGCAAAAACCACGTAAGCGTATAGGTTGCAACCAGAGCGGCAACAAGGCCGCCCATCACGGCGCGTTGGGAAAATACGCTACATGCAGCCACAACCAGCACCGGAACCTCGCAGGCAGAAAGCGCAAGCACACCCTGCAGGAACCCCGAGCGCCGATTGCGCGCAAGTGCCCCCGCGGCAACGCCGGCTATGCCTGGCAGCGCCAAAGCCAGTGCGGCAATAATACCCGGTAGCGACCCAGACCACACGAGCGATCCCAAAATCGCCGTCACGCGAGCGCCCGACGCCAGCAGCGCGGCCGAAACCACGACCACAGCCCAAACCACGCTGCAAACGACCGCCGCACCGATCATCAGCGCGCGACGAACCGCGCGGCCAGACGCATCCATGGGGCACGGCGTGAGCGGCTCGCCGCGGAGCGAACGACCGACATTTTGCGCATAGTGGTCACAAAACGCCGAGAGCGCCGCCTCGACCGCCGCCGGCTCGGGACGATCTTTTTGATGGCTGGACAGACAGGCCATCACCACGTCGAACAGCTGGGCATCGACAAACGCCAGCGCATCGCGTAGCTCTTCGGAATCCGGCTCAAGCCCTAGCTGCTGGGCCTGCTCGGCCGCGGCGAGCGCCACATCGGGCTCACGACGAAGCAGCTGAGTCAAATCACAACCGGGCGCATGGGCACCAATAGGATAGTCGGGCCGCGTGTCCATCTTGAGACGGTAGGGGCTCGCGATGTCGCGCGTCTTTTTGCGCGAACCCGAGGCACCCGAAGTACTCGGCGCGGCTTCGTATGGCGCGACGCCGGCAATGAGCTCGTAAACCGTGCTTGCCGCGGCGTATACGTCAATCGCCGGCGACATACGCAAAGCGCGCAGGTCGGGAATATCGTCGGTGAGCATCTCGGGCGGGGCATAGGCAACCGTCGCGCGACGCAGCGTGGCATAGCGCTCCGTAAACGACGCCTTGCCGCCGGTACCGGCCACGGCCGACGCAGGCTCGAGCGCCAGCGACGAGCCAAAGTCGATCAGGCACAGGTCAAAGGTGCCCTCGGCAAGCTGCCGGTCAAGCGGTAGACGCGCCGTACGCACCATAATATTAGCGGGCGAGATATCGCGATGGACAAAGCCCTCACCCACCAGGCTCATACGGCAGAGCAGATCGAACAGGTCGCGACCCAGACGCGCCGCCACAAGCGGCGACAGGCGTCCGGCATCGTCCACGGCGAGTCGCGAACGCAAGCGGGCAAGTGTCTCGCCCTCGACCCATTCCATGACAATTGCAGGCACACCGTCGACCTCGCCCCAGCCATAGAGGCGGGGAAAGCCCTTAAGGCCCGAAAGGGCGCGATGGCATTCATATTCCTCGCGAAACGCCACCTTGAACTTGGCGACCAGCGCCTCATGGGCGGCGGCATCGTCAAACTCATCGCGCGTCGGCAAGATGAGCTGCTTGAGTGCCACGGCCTCGCCTTGGGCGTTGACGGCACGCGTCACGCGGCCGATACCGCCACGGCGCATGGTGGCATCGTCGGCAAACAGCATCGTAAAACGACGCAGATAGGCAGGCAGTTCGTCCTGACCGAGCGCAATGGCCGGCTCAAACCCGTCGACACGCGCCAGGCGCAGGCCGACCATGGAATCGCGACCGAGCGTTTGTGGTGTGGTGGATGCAAGATCGGTCATCATAGGGCAAGCGCCGCCACGTTATTGTTGAAGTTACCGAGCGCGACGTCATCATCGCCGTAATGGCCGACCCATTGACATAGGTTGGTGTAACAGCCCCACAGATTGGCATACTGCTGATACCACTTTGACCGGGGCGAGAATGTCTGACGACCGAACTCGGCTCGAATGACAAACATCTCCCCGACCAGGCTGTCGCACGGCCTGGGATCTCCCGTAGAGTTATAGGTCGAGACCACGTCATTGGCACGAGAAACGTAGCCGTCGAGCATGTTGTACTTGGTCACAAGCCAACTGTGAATGCTCTCTTCCTCAGCAGCGGAAAGGCCACCGGAGTTTGCATCGTTGTCAGTGTTGCCGCCCGTCGAGCCGCCATTTCCAGACCCTCCGGTAGAGGAGCCCGACCCAGAGCCGCCGCTCGAACTCGACGAATTCGAGCCGGAGCCAGAAGTATCCGAGCTACCGGGCTTTCCGGACTGCCGGGCGTCCTGCTCCTTCTGCTGCTCGACCTTATTCACCGTTGCCGCCACGCTATTGTTGGACAACCGATCGATGATCTTGGTGTTGGTGAGCACGATGGTTTTGCCATTGGCAAGCGTGACTTCGTTGTCCGGGGCCTCGGCGCCGTCCGCATCGTCGGTGCCAAAAACAATATGCGCGACCACACTTGCCCAAGCATATCCAGTCGTGGTGCCCAGATCACTTTTGACCTCATGCCCCACGCGCGGTTCGCGTGCGGCATGCGCCTGCATCATGGACGGCACGGTCATGCCATAGGCAGAAACGCCAGCTATGACCAGCACCAGCGAGCACGATAGCAGTGCGTACGCCCGCGGCGCCAAGCCCAGTCGGCGTCGTATGCGCACCGCGGCGCCGCGCTTTGTCTGAGTGCCACCGGGCCGCATGCGTTCTCCTCCAACAAAAACACGCCGCTCGGGAGCGGCGCATTCATTCGAATCCATATTTGAGTGTATCAGCGAACCAAAAAGGTTGCGCAACGAATGGACAAATTAAGGATGCGAGCGGAAGCATCCATGCGATAAGCGGATACGAAGCATCTTTGTTGCACAACAAACTCACAGTCGCACGGGGAAATTATGACTACCCCGTGCGTCGCGAGGAAAACATACGGCAGGAGCAGGCTCGCCACCTAAATCGCGCGGCGGGCCTCGATGGCGCGGCCAAGCGTAAGCTCGTCGGCATACTCCAAGTCGCCGCCCACGGGAAGGCCGCTTGCCAGACGCGACACCTCGACGCCCAACGGCTTGATGGTACGGGCCAGATAGCTCGCCGTGGTCTCGCCCTCAATATTGGGGTTGGTGGCGATGATGACCTCGTGGATGTCCTCGTGGCCCAAGCGTGCCAGCAGCTCTCGAATGTGCAGCTGCTCGGGGCCAATCTTGTCCATGGGACTGATCACGCCGCCCAATACGTGGTAGAGGCCGTGGTAGCTGCCCGTGCGCTCGATCGCCTGGACATCGCGCGGCTCGCCCACCACGCAAATGCGAGTGGTATCGCGCATCGGGTCCTGGCAGATGGAGCACTCGTCGGCCGTGGCGTAGTTAAAGCAGCGGCTGCAAAAGTGGACCTCCTGCTTGACCTCCAGGATGGCCTCGGCCAGGCGGCGCGCCTCCTCGGCGTCGGCCTCCAACAGGTAATAGGCGATGCGCTGGGCCGACTTGGGACCAATGCCCGGCAGACGGCCCAGCTCATCGAGCAGTTTTTGCAGACTGTGGTTGGCACTCATATATATGCGTGTCTTAGAACGGCATGCCCGGGATGTTGAGGCCGCCGGTGATGGCGCCCATCTGCTTGTTGGCGAGCTCGTTGACGCCGCGGACGGCCTCGTTGACGGCAGCCATGATCATATCCTGCAGCATATCGACGTCCTCGGGATCGAGCGCATCGGGATCGATGGTGAGGTTGACGAGCTCCATCTCGCCGTTAACGGTCACCTTGACCATGCCGCCGCCGGCAGAGGCGTCGACGGTCTGGGACTTGAGGTTCTCCTGCGCGGCGGCAAGCTGCTCCTGCATCTTGCGAGCCTGCTTCATCATCTGCTGCATGTTCATACCGGCCATGATGGCTCCTTTACGTGCGGCCGCACGCCGAGCTGCAAGGGCAGCCGGAGCACGGCGGGACTTTCAAACTCAAAAATCGTACCACGGCGCGCGGCGAGAGAGCGGGGCGGACGTGTTACCTCAGTCGATATACATGTCCTCCAATACAAACCGCACTCAAAGATTATGCAAGGTCGAATTATGCAAGGTTGCATAATATCGCACACTCAATCTAGTAGAGCCGAATCCGGCATTTCATGTGCGCCACTAAATAGCTAAATGCCGAACCGCTGCTCGAGGCGGCGCACATGGCGGCAGGGTATAATTTGATTGCCATAGATAGTAATTTGGAGGTGCCCCATGAATGCCCCCAACGCGCTCCAAAACATCCGCTCAAAACACCCCGTTGCATATGTGGTTCTCTATCTCTTTGTCGGCTGGGCATTGCTGGTTGTCATCACCCATGCCATAGCTTTTGGAGCAGAACTGCTGATAGCCAGCTCGGACCAGCCCGTCGTCAAATGGGAGACGACCGATGAGTGCACCGACGGAACCCGAACCGTCTACTACAACAGCCCGTCCCTCTATCAAGAGTTCAAGGTCAAGATAAAGGACTTCAAGATTGTCGATGCCGAGCTAGGCGTTTATTTGGCAATCGGAGCAACCATTAACGCCGAGCAAGTCGAGTACACGGACAGCCATGCGACGTATCGTATCGACCTCAGCATCCTAGGCCGACCGTCACGCACCTGTCTGCTCAAATGCGACATACGCGGCACCACACTACACATGTCCGAAATACAGATGCGCCCGGACAAGGGGTCCTCTTCTTGAGCAGTATACCCGCCTGCGCAGCTACTCCACCGGCTTGAAGATGGTGGCCTGGCCAAAGACGCTGCGGATGAGGGCCTTGGCCTCGTCCTCGGTCTGCGGGATGCTCGGGGCTGCGCCCTGATGGCCGAAGGGGCTGCCAGCACCGGGATTGGATTCCCAGGGAGCGGCGGGGACGTCGTCGTTTGCAGAGGCTGCGGGTGCCACAGCAGCGGCCTTGGTCGCGGACGCCGCACCCGGCACGTCGAACGGGGGCAGATCGTCCCCGCCGGCATCGGCAGCAAAACCACCGACCATAGCATCGTCGTAGGGCACCTGCTCGGATTCCCATGGCGCAGCCTGCGCAGGCGGCTGAGCCATGGGGACGGACGCGCGCTCGGGCGCTCGGGGCGCGGGCTCGGTCGGGAGCTTGCCCGTGGCAGGAGCACCGGCAGGGTTGTCGGAGCGCAGCCAAGGGGCCTTGGCCAGGTCGGATGACTTGGGCGCAGGCGCGGCAGCGGACTTGGGCGCGGGGATCGGAGCAGCCGGTTTGGGCGCAGCGGGTTCAGGCGCCGACGGGGTCGGTGCCGCTACCGGCGCCGCTTTTGGCTGCGTCGCGCTGGCGCTCGAGGATGCAGGGGGCACCGAGGACACGGGTTGCGGGTCCGCAGATACCGCAGCCCGTGCAGATGGAGAATGCTCCTCATGTTGAGGAGCCGGCGTGCCACCCCCATCCAGGACATAGTCGACGGTACGACGACCGAAGACCGCGCAGACCGTCGGCAGGACCACCGACTGCGTATCGGCGCGACCGAGCATCTTGATGGCAAAAGTCGAACCCGCGGGGAACGAGACCGTGAGCTTGGAGCCGTCGTCGGCCGTGGCGCGGGCGTTGAGCAAAAGCCCTGCGTAGGAGGCCTGACGAGCCTTGACGCGCTCGACGACCTCGGCCCATTTGCGCTGGAGCTCGCCGGCGTCCTCAACCGCGGGGGTCTCGGCAGCACCGGCGGCGGCAACCTGGGCGGCGTTGTTGGGCTTGGACACCGACACGGTCGATGCAGCAGGCGCGGAAGCCGGAGCCGCAACGGGCTGAGGTGCAGGCGTTACAGGTCTGGGCGCCGGCGCAGGAGCCGCGGACTTGGTCGCAGGCTGGGCAGCCGGAACAGCAGCGCCGCGGTCCCAAGGCATACCGCCCTGGCGCGCGGACGTAGCAGCGGGGGCAGCGGATGCCGCCGGAGCGGCAGCACGAGCGCCCGAAATGAGCGTCGGCTGTTGGGCAGCAGCGGGTACGGATGCTGCAGGCGCGGCGGCCTGAGCAGCAGCCACGCTCGCCGGCACGGCGCCGTTGGCAATCATGGCCTCCAGGCGTGCCACGCGCTCGGCCAATGCCTCAATCGTTAAATCGGCCTCGGGACGCGCCAGACGCGTGCAGGCAATCTCGAGCACCAGGCGCACGTCGCTCGCGCCCCTCATCTCCAGTGCGGCATCGTCGAGCACCGTCAGCACGCGGGCCAGGCGGTCGGCAGGATGCTCGCCAAAGGCAGCGGCCTCGGCAGCAAGCGCCTCGGCCTGCTCGGAGCCGCCCTCAAACAGCTCGGCACGGGCACCGGCAACGCAGGCAACGTACACGTCGCGCACATGCGCCACCAGGTCGCGCGTCAGCTCCAGCAGGTCATTGCCCTCCTCGACCTGCGCACGGATCAGTCCATAGAGCTCGGCAACATCGCGATCGGCAATGGCGCGGGAAAACTCGCCCAGAATCTGGTCCGAAACCTCGCCCAAAAGCGAGCGGGCGTCGTCCGCATGCACAGAACCGTTGCCAAAGACGCTCAGCTGCTCCAGCGTGGAAAGCGCGTCGCGCATACCGCCCTTGGCATGGCGCGCCACAATGGCGAGTGCCTCGTCGTCGTAATCGAAGCCCTCCTGCTCGCACACGTAAGACAGGCGATGCTCGATATCCTCGTTGCCGATGCGGTGGAAATCGAAGCGCTGGCAGCGTGAGAGAATGGTCTCCAGAATCTTTTGCGGGTCGGTGGTGCACAGCACAAAGATCACGTGTGCCGGCGGCTCCTCAAGCGTCTTGAGCAGCGCGTTGAACGCCGCCGTCGTGAGCATGTGGACCTCGTCGATGATATAAATCTTGTACTTGCCGCGCACTGGGGCAAAGTTGACGGAGTTGATGATCTCCTCGCGCACGTTGTCCACGCCGGTACGGCTTGCGGCATCGAGCTCGTAGACATCGGGGTGGTTACCCTCGGCAATGAGCTCGCACTCCTCGCAAGTACCGTCGGGCATGCAGCCGCTTGCACCCTCGGCGCGCGCCGCCTCGGCATTGCGGCACAGCAGCGCCTTGGCCAGAATGCGCGCCATGGTGGTCTTGCCCGTGCCGCGCGGTCCGCAGAACAGGTAGGCGTGGGACAGGCGCCCCTCGGTGATGGCGTGCTCGAGCGTCGAGACGATATGCTGCTGGCCCACCACGGAGTCAAAGGTGAGCGGGCGATACTTTCGGTACAACGATTCCATGGGTGCTCCCCCGGGTATACTGAGTCTTGTTGCCGCGGCGGCCATGCGGTCGCACGGCATACTGCATTCCATAATAACCCGTACGGCGAGCCCGCCGCGATAGGAGTCCAAAGAGCATGGCAGACGCAGAGAGCAACCTCGTTCCCTCCGAAGCAGCCGACCAGGTCGAGGTCGCGCTCGAGGAGCAGGCCGCAGCCGATGACGGCATCCTGTACCTCAACGAGTACCAGTACGAAAACGACCTGGTCACCGACTTCGCCCGCCTGGTCGCCTCGCCCAGGCGTCGCGGCTCGCTGTATGTCGCCGCGGCAGTTGCCGCGCTCATCGGCATCGGCATGCTGGTGGCCGGCGGCAGCTGGATCAAGTTCGGCGTCGTGTTGATCGTGTTCGGCGCCTTTTTGGCCTGGTGGAGCAAGAACCTGCACCACACGCTCGCCCGCGACTTTATCGACGCCGTCGAGGCCGACGAGTCCATGGGTGGCCGCTATCGCCGCGTCGCCGCCAACGAGGACGGCCTGATGGTTTGGGGCAAGAGCGGCAAGTCGCAGTTCTTCCCGTTTGACAAGCTCGACCACGTACTCGACGGCGAGCGCATCTTTGTGGCCATGTTCGCCGACCAGGGCGTGACGATCCCCAAGGACACCTTCGTCCGTGGCGATGCCGAGCAGTTCGGTCCCTTCCTCAAGGCCCGCATCAACAAAAAACTCCGCATCGAGACCAAGAAGAAGAAAATGAAGGCCGAGAAGGCCGCCGCCGAGGCCAAGCAGGGCGACAAGCCCCAGGAGACCAAGGGCAAGCGGCGCAAGCAGAAGAAGAACAAGAAGAAGCGCTAAGGCCAAGCCAGGCAGGCAGCCTCGCATCCCGCTATCCTCCCCATGCACCCGAGCGTGCTACACTAGCAGCATCTATGCCACCGCGAACGGCTCGGCCCCGCGCCCGCCGCTCGCAAACGAACTTTAAACGCACGAGGGTTGGCCATGCCGCTTTTCTCGCAACATACCGCCCGGTTCTCGCCGGACGTTCCTTTGGAGGGCACCAGCTCTCGCGAGCTGCTCAAGCGGTACCAGCCGCTCGAGACACTTGCGACCGGCGGTTTTGGCTCCATCGAGATCTGCCGCGACACGCACCTGCGCCGCCGCGTCGCCATTAAGCGCATCCCCCTTATTAACGGTGTCGGCATGCCCGCCAGCGACATCATGGATGTCCTGCGCGAGGCGCACACTGCCGCCATGCTTCAACATCCCAACATCGTGCAGGTCATCGACTTTACGCACGACACAGCCTATGCCTACCTAGTTATGGAATATGTCGATGGCATGTCGCTGGCCGAGTTTTTGCACCGCGTGGACGGTCACTCACTTACCTTTGACGAGGCCGCGGCCATTGCCGATGCCCTAGGCCAGGCGCTCACCTTCGCCCATAGTAATGGCGTACTCCACCTGGACATTAAGCCCGCCAACGTGCTCATCGACCACTCGGGCAATGTAAAGCTCACCGACTTTGGCATGGCGCGACTGTCGTCCGCCGGTGGCTTTGGCGGCTCGCGCGGCGGCACCATCGGCTACATGCCGCCCGAGCAGCTCGATATCGAGACCGGCACGGTCGATGAGCGCGCCGATGTCTTTGCCCTCGCCTGTGTAATCTATGAGGGCCTGTGCGGCAGCGCTCCCTTTATGGCGGCCACGCCCGCCGACTCGCTCGACCGCATCATCGGCGGCGCCACCTATCCCAGCGAGCTGATACCACACTTTCCCCCGGGAGCCGAGGCCGCGCTCATGAGCGCGCTCTCCCCCATGCCGCAGGACCGCCCCAGCAGCGTCGAGACATTTTGCGACCAGCTCCTTGCCGGTCTGGGCAGCGTGCGCGAAGGCCGTCGCAGCCTGGAGCAAATGGTTGGCGAACTTTCGGATGACGAGCAGGAGCTCGACGATATCGAGCCGTCGCACTACGAGGACGACGCCATCGAGGTCGACCCCGCACTCGGCTGGGCGGGCACGCGCTGGAGCCATGCGCGCGACTACACCATGCGCACTATCTCGGCGCTAACGTGCGGCACCTTTAGCTTTTTGCTGATGCAAACGGCCGGGGTCGCGGCGCTTCCCGGCCTGGTCATTGCGGCCATCGCGATCGGAGTGGCGGCTGGCCTGGCCCCCCAGATTGGCTCGGCCATCTCGGCTGTGGGCTTTTTGGTGCTCATGGCCAACGCCACCATGCAGGCACAGGGCATCCTGTCGATGCTGCCCGTCGCGGTGATCTTTGCCGCCGCCATGTCCGGTTGGTGGATCGCCTGGGGTCGCACCGAGGCTGCCGCGAGCGCCACGCTCACCTGTGCACTCGCGCTTGGCTGTCTGACCGGCAATACCTTCCTGGCAGCTGGGGTCGCCGCCGGCGTCGCGTCATTTTGGCTCGGCCCGGCAAGCGCCGCCGCGGCAACGGGCATGGGCGCGCTTTTTGCCCGTCTGGCCACGGTCGCGCTTTCAGCCGGAGGCGTACTGGGGCTCGGTAACGTTGCCGCAGCGCTGGGAGACCCGCTCCTTTGGGCTGCCTTTGTGCTGGTCGCGGCAACTGCCGCGGCGTCATCTGCGCTGCTCAATGCCCATGCCAAGCGTGCCAATCAGGGCTCAAACCTTGACGCAATCGCCGCAATCGCTGTCACCGGCATCGGCTGCGCAGCGGCGTCCTGTCTTGCACACCATATGGAAATTGCCAGCCTTGCAGCCGCGGTCGTCGCCAAGGCGGCGGTTGCGGGAACCCTATCCTCTATAATCGTTGGGATATGCCTATATTTGCTCGGATACCAAAGAACCTATACGGAGAGTGATCTTTCGTGAACTTCCTGAACATCTTCGAGGACCACGTGGCCGGCATCTTCGGTGCCACCCGTGCCCCGTTCTCCTTTAAGAAGCTTGCCAAGCAGGCCGCTCGCGACATGGAGGATCAGACTCTGGTGATCAACGGCGTCAACACGGCGCCGGCACTCTATACCATCCTTATCGCCGCCGACGACGATCCCATGCTCGCCCCGTTCTACCCCGAGCTTTCGCGCGAGGTCCGCGAGTTCGTGAAGGCGCAGGCCGAAAAGCGCCGCTATGTCTTTGTCGGCGAGCCCCTCGTGCGCTTTATGATCGATCCGCAGCTGCGCGCCGGCAAGTTCTCGGTCTTTGCCGAGAACGTCGATGCCCCCACGCTCGGCCGCCTGTACGAAGAAGAGCGCGCCTATCAAAACGGCCTGGGCCAGAACAACTCCGCGGCAAGCCGTGCCGCCAGCGCCCCGCGCGCCGGCCAGCAGCAGTTTGCTGCCCCGCAGCAGCAGCGCCCCGCCGCCATGCCCCAGCAGCAGCCGGCGCCTCGCGCCGCCGCTCCCGACCCGCTTGCCGTGGCAGACCCCTTCGCGCCTAGCGTCCCCGACCCCGCCGCCGCACCCATCCCGGTGCCGCAGACCGTCTCGCGCGACGCGCTTGCCGGCATGGGCGGAGCCGCCGCGACCGGTGCCGCCGTGGGCCTAGGCGCCGCAGCCGGCATCGCCTCCAACATGGCGAGCACTCGCGCCCCGCAGCGCCCGCTCGCCCAGCTCGTCGACGTCGTGAGCGGCGAGAGCCATAGCATCACCTCCGCACAGGTGACCATCGGTCGCGAGCGCTCAGTTTCCGACATTGCCCTGCGCGACCCCAATGTGTCGCGCCGCCACGCCCAGCTCACCTTTACGGGCTCGGATTGGTCGATCGAGGACCTCAATTCCACCAACGGCACGCTCGTCAACAACCGCCGCATTACGCGCTGCCCGCTGCGCAACGGCGATCTGCTGACGTTTGGCCTGAGTACCTTTGAATTTAGGGGATAGTCGCTTATGAACATCGATATCGTCCTTTTTGCAGGCCGCATCGTCCTGGTCGCCCTGCTCTATATCTTCTTGTTCGCCGTCATGAAGACCGGCGTGGGACTTGTGCGCGGGCAGCGCCGCGACTCGGCTATCTGGACGATCGATGTGGACAAGGGTCCGCGCGGTATCCGCGGCATCCACGTAGACATGCTCGGCCCCGTCATCGTCGGTCGCTCGCCATCTTCGGACATCTGCATCAACGAACCGTTCGTCTCGGCCTCGCATGCGCGCTTTTCGCTGCAGGGCCCGGCACTCATCATCGAGGACCTCAACTCGCTTAACGGCACGCTCGTCAACGGCCGCCAGCTCGTGGAGCCCGCAACGCTGCGTGAGGGCGACGAAGTCCAGATTGGCGACGTGGTCATGAAGGTGAACCGTCGATGATCGACGAGGAGAACAAGTCCGCAACCATGACCGAGGCACCGGCTGCCGCCGTAGCTGCACCGGCCCACGCCGCTCCGGCGGACTCCACACCCGTGGAGCCCGAGGACACCGTGTTCTCCCTGCCTCTTTCGCATGTAACGCATGATATTTCGGATCTCGCCGATAACGAGGGCGAAGAGGATGCCGTAGCGGCGCCCATCGGCGCACATGCTGCGGAGCAGCCCACAGCGCCCGAAGCAACCCCGGCGCCGGCTCACTTTGCAGAGCCCGTCGCCGCGGCAATCAACGAGAGCGCTGCGGTGTTTGCAGCACCCGAGCCCGCCGCGCCGGCGTTTCCCATAGCCCCGGCATCCGAGGTTGCGCCCGCGTCTACGCCGGCGCCCGAGGCGGGGACATCCCCCGAGGACGGCCCTGCACCCAAGACCCCGCAGCCTGCGCCCGCAAGCGAGTCCGATGCCGTGGCCGAGCCCGCCGCCCAGTCGCAAAACACGCCCGCGCCGTCGCACTTTGCGACGCCCGAGTCTATAGACGTCAGCCCGCAAGACGACGAGCCGACCGCCCGCGTTTCCGAGGAGCCCGACTCCCCGGACACCGGCGATTCCGAATCAAACGCCGTGACCGACACCGTCTCTCCCGGTGACACAGCCGAGATCGACGTTGCCGCCGTTGAGGCCAAGCTCAAAGACCCCGGCTCGACCATGAGCTTTGAGCCCCTGACCGAGGAGCGCATCGAGACCGACTCGACCTATGATGCCGGCACCACCACGCAACTCATGTGGGGCGCCCGCTCCGACGTTGGCTGTGTGCGCCCGCACAATGAGGATTCCTACCTGGTGCAGTCGCCGCTCTTTTGCGTATGCGACGGCATGGGTGGTCACGCTGCCGGCGAGGTAGCCTCTTCCATCGCCGTCGAGACTATTGCCAAGACGGCCCCGCAGTCCGCCGACGCAGCACGCCTGGCCGCAGCCGTCGAGGCAGCCAACGCCGCCGTAATCGAGGCGGCCCTGAACGGCCTGGGCAAGCCCGGCATGGGCTGCACAGCCACCTGCGCCTACATCGAAAACGACACGCTCGCCATCGCCCACGTGGGCGACTCTCGCGCCTATCTGCTCCACGAGGGCACGCTCATCCGCGTGACCCGCGACCACTCCTACGTGGAGGAGCTCGTGGACGCTGGCGAGATCACGGCAGACGAGGCTCGCGTCCACCCCAACCGTTCGGTCATCACCCGCGCACTGGGCTCGGACCCCGCCATGTATGCCGACCACTTCACTCTGCATATCGAGGAAGGCGACCGCCTGATCCTGTGCTCCGACGGCCTTTCGAGCATGATTCCCGATAGCGATATCGAGAACATCGCCACGCAGTCCTCAACCGCGCAAATCTGCGTCGACAACCTAGTGGACGCGGCGCTTGCTGCCGGCGGCCACGACAACGTGACCGTAGTAGTCGTTGACCTGGTTGACGATGGCGTCATGCGCGAGGCGCAGCGCGTGCGTCGCCGCAACGTTACTATCGCCGCCATTCTGGCCCTCGTCTTTGTGCTGGCAGCTGGCATCTGGGCCTACACGGGTGTCACCGGCTCGTACTACCTGGGTACCTACCAGGGCAATGTCGCCGTCTGGCGCGGCCTGCCCGGCAAGCCACTCGGACTCAAGCTCCACTGGCTCGAAAGCGAAACCAGCATCAAGCTGTCCGACCTGCCCGAAGACACGCAAAACCGCCTCAAGGCGGGCATTCCGCAAACAAGTGTCGACGATGCGCAGGACACGATATCCAAGTACCGCCACCAGATCGACGAGGAGCAGACCCGCCAGGTGATCGACGCGCAAACGATTCGCGACAACACCAATCAGGGATCGACCTCCGAATCAGATTCCGAGAAAACCGCCGAACAGTCCGCCGAGGCCGAGGCCTCCGATAAGAATTAGAAAGGGAGTGCCGCTTATGAGTCGCCGCAACACCGAGCTGCTCTTGCTCATCGCCTCGGCGTTCCCCGTCATCCTGCTGTATGCGATGTACGTCCTCACCGCGGGCGCTGCCATCTCCTTTGAGACGCTCGCCGTACCGATCGGCCTCTTTGCCGCCTTTGCCGCGGCCCACATCGCCGTGCGCATCTTGGCGCCCGGTGCCGACCCCGCCATCCTGCCCATCGTATTTATACTTTCGGGCATCGGCATCACGTTCGTGACGCGTCTCGCCCCCGCTCTCGCCATCTCACAGCTCATCATCCTGTTTGTCTCGGTGGCGCTCATGGTGGGAACGCTTGCACTAGTCAAAAACCTCGACGTGGTCATGCGCTACAAGTACACCTTTGGCATCATCGGCATCATTCTGCTGATGCTGCCTATCTTTATCGGCACCACGATCTCGGGCTCCAAGCTGTGGATTCGCATCGCGGGCTTTACCATCCAGCCCGGCGAGTTCGCCAAGGTCTTTATCGTCCTGTTCCTGGCCGGCTACCTGGCCGAGAACCGCGAGCTGCTCTCCATCTCCAACCGCAAGATTCTGGGCTTTAAGATCCCTCGCCTGCGACTGCTGCTGCCGCTGTTTGCCGTGTGGGGTGTGTGCCTGCTCGTCGTCGTCTTCGAACGCGACCTGGGTTCGGCCGTGCTGTTCTACACCATCTTCTTGCTGATGCTCTACGTTGCCACGGGGCGCTTTTCGTATGTCGTTATCGGCCTTGCGCTCTTAGCTGTTGGAGCCGTGGGCGCCTACAAGTTCCTGTCTCACGTTCAGGTGCGTTTCCAGGTTTGGCTCGATCCGTTTAAGGACGCCCAGGGCCAGGGCTACCAGATCGTCCAGTCGCTCTTCTCGCTTGCCGATGGCGGTCTGGTCGGTGTTGGCATCGGCAACGGCATGGCCAACAACATCCCTGTCGTCGAGTCCGACTTTATCTTCTCGGCTATCGGCGAGGAGATGGGCCTTTTGGGCGGCGGCGCCGTGCTCATCCTGTTTATGCTCTTTGCCGTTCGCGGCCTCACCACGGCTGCCCGCGCTAAATCCGACCTCGCCGCCTTTAGTGCCACAGGCCTTACGGCCGCCATCAGCTTCCAGGCCTTCTTGATCGTTGGCGGCGTAACCCGCCTGATCCCGCTGACCGGCGTCACCCTGCCCTTTATGAGCCAGGGCGGCTCCTCTCTGCTGGCGAGCTTTATCATCGTCGCGCTCCTGCTGCGCGCCGGTGACGAGGCGACCGGACGCGAGGCCGAGCTTACCGGCACCGGCACCATGGCCGCCATCACCGATGATCAGGTCGCATCTGCCGCCGCCCCGACGGGCACGCGCTTTGCCACCTCGTCTTCCTACGGCAGCGGCAGCCATTCCGTCGGCTCACGCATGCGCCGTCGCCTGCTCGACACGCCTGAATCCGGTGTGCTCGGCCGCGTTGCGCTCGCCAACCGTCTAACCCGTGCGGTGCTCGCCTTTACGGCGCTGTTCGCCATCCTTATCGGCAACCTCACCTATGTCCAGGTCATCAAGGCCAAGGACTATCAGGACATGCCGACCAACAACCACACCATCGCCCGCTCCAAGTACATCCAGCGCGGTTCCATCATCACGTCCGACGGCGTGACGCTGGCCGAGTCGCTGCAGCAGGAGGACGGCACCTACGTACGCTCCTACCCCAACGGTAACCTGGCAGCGCACGTGGTTGGCTATGTGAGCCAGCAGTATGGCACCACCGCCATCGAGAGCGTCATGAACGACACGCTCACCGGCTCTAAGGATTACTCCAGCTGGAACAACGCCATCGCGTCGCTCGCGGGCCAGACCCAGCCGGGCAACACCGCCAAGCTCACCATCGACTCGCGCATCCAGACGGCTGCCGAGCAGGCGCTCAAGGGCTTTAAGGGCGCTGTAGTGGTCATCGACCCGCGTACCGGCGCGGTGCTCGCATGTGCCAGCTCGCCCACCTACGACAACACCAACATCGATGCCCTGCTGCAGACGGGCGGCGGCGAGGACGGCTCCATGTACAATCGCGCCATGGACGCGCTGTACACGCCGGGCTCAACGTTTAAGGTCGTTACGCTTTCCGCGGCACTCGAGACCGGTACCGCCAGCCTTACCAGCACCTACCAAGCGCCCGGCTCCATGGACATCGGCAACGCACCGGTCACCAACTCTGCCAACGAGAGCTACGGCACCATCAGCCTGCAGCAGGCCTTTGCCGTGTCCTCCAACGTCGTCTTTGGCCAGGTGGCAAACGAAGTTGGCGCAAACACGCTCGTGCAGTTTGCCAACGCCTTTGGCTACGGCCAAAAGCTCGGCCAGGACCTGACCTCCGCGGCCTCCATCATGGCCGACCCGTCGCTCATGACCGAGTGGGAGACCGCCTGGGCCGGCGCCGGCCAGCCTGTCGGCATGGACCACACGCCCGGCCCGCAGACCACCGTCATGCAAAACGCCGTGATTGCCGCCGCCATCGCTAACAGCGGCGTGGTCATGGACCCGTACTTTGTAGCCCAGGTACTCGCCCCGGACGGAACCGTGGTCAAGACCACGCAGTCCCGCTCGCTTGGTCAGGCCGTCAGCTCCGCCACGGCCGACCAGGTCAAGCAGGCCATGCTTGCCGTCGTCCAGTCCGGCACCGGCACCGATGCCCAAATCCCCGGCGTCAAGGTCGCCGGCAAGACCGGCTCGGCCGAGACTGGCGGCACCAACGTCAACTCGATGTTCGTTGGCTTTGCACCTTACGATTCACCCACGGTCGCCATCTCGGTGGCCTTAGAGGATTACGACAAGCATGACGTCGAGGCCGCCAAGATCGCCGGCATCGTCCTGACCGCGGCGCTTGCCGCACAGGGAGCGTGATGCCCATGATCGAATCGGACACCCGAGGCGCGCCGCGGCCGAAGAGTTAGCGGCAACGCGCCACACGGCCCCAGCGGCCACATCATAGGTACTACACACATCGTTGAGCGAATAGTTATGTTAGGAGCAGGAATGGAACAGAGGGTCCTCGGGGGAAGATACCTCCTCAAGGATAAGGTGGGAACAGGCGGCATGGCGACCGTCTACCGTGCACAGGACCAGGTTCTCGACCGCACGGTAGCCGTCAAGATCATGCTGCCGCAGTATGCTGGCGACGCGACCTTCGCCGCACGCTTTAAGCAGGAGGCCCAGGCAGCAGCCGGTCTCTCCTCCCCCTATATCGTGGGCGTCTACGATTGGGGCAAGGACGGCGACACCTATTACATCATCATGGAGTACCTGCGCGGCACCGACCTTAAGAGCGGCATCAAGAGCCACGGCGCCCTCGACCCCAAGAAGGTCGCCCAGATCGGCTCGCAGATCAGCTCCGCGCTTTCGGTCGCCCACAAGCACGAGATCATCCACCGCGACATTAAGCCGCAGAACATCATGGTGCTGCCCGACGGCAACATCAAGGTGATGGACTTTGGCATTGCGCGCGCCAAGAACAGCCACCTCACGCAAGACAACAACGTGCTGGGAACCGCCCACTACGTCAGCCCCGAGCAGACCCGTGGTCAGGACCTCGGCCCCACCTCGGATATCTACTCGCTGGGCGTCGTGATGTATGAATGCGCCACCGGCCGCGTTCCCTTTGACGGTGACGACGCTATCTCGGTCGCACTCAAGCAGGTCAACGAGTTGCCTATTCCGCCGAGCCAGATCAACTCCGGTGTCGACGCCGACCTTGAGCGCATCATCCTCAAGTGCATGGAGAAGGACCCCGCAAACCGCTTCCAGACCGCCGACGAGCTGCGTCAGGTGCTCAACAGCTACCTGTCGGGCCGTGCCGTCAACGTCTCGGAGCCCACGCGCATCATCGGTGCCCCCGGTGAGCTGGGCGCCACCAAGACTCGCGAGCTTTCCGATCAGACGCGCGCCATGGTGCGTCCCGTCTCGGGCGTGAGCGGCCAAAATACCGCCCGCAGCTCGGTTTCGGGCTCCACCGGCTCCTACGAGGTCGAGGAGCCCAAATCCAACAAGAACAAGATCATCGCCGCCGTGGTGGCAGCCGTTGCCGTCATCGGCATCGTGGTGGCCTTTGCCACAGGACTCTTTGGCGGCGAGCAGGTCACCGTGCCCGATGTGCTGGGCAAGGACCAGCAGACTGCCGTCGAGCTGATCAAGGAAGCCGGCCTCGAGGTCGGCACCATCGACCAAAGCTACAACGACGATGTCGACGAGGGCAAGGTCGCCGAGCAGACGCCCAACGGCAACACCAAGAAGGCCAAGGGCACTAAGGTGAACCTGGTAATCTCCAAGGGCCCCAAGCCCTCCGAGAAGGTTGAGGTTCCCATGCTTGTCGGCCTGACCAAGGACCAGGCAGAAGCCGCGCTGGCAAGCGTTGGCCTGAAGGGCAACGCCTCCGAGGAGGCCAACGAGGCCGATGAGGGCCAGGTCTTTGAGCAGGGCACCGAAGCCGGTAAGGAAGTCGCGAAGGGCACGACCATCTCGTACAAGGTCTCGAGCGGCCCGGATACCACGTCCGTCCCCGACCTGACCGACATGACCGAGGCGCAGGCGCGCAACGCCCTCGATATGGCAGGCTTTGGCGTCGACGTGAGCTACCAGGAGAACGACTCTGTTACCGAGGGCACCGTGATCAGCTGGAACCCCAGCGGTAAGCAGAAGCCCGGCGCCACGATTACCGTCGTCATTGCCAAGAAGTCCGGCAAGGCCACCGTCCCGGGCAACCTGTACGGCAAGAGCATCTCCGCCGCCGTTACCGCGCTCAACAACGCCGGTTTCTATAACATCGGCTTCTGTGACCAGAACGGCAACCCCGTAAGCGGTAACGAGGATGCCACCGTTACGGGCGTCTCCCCCACCGGCAAGCAGTCCACCGACAGCACGATCACGCTAACAGTCGCACTTTCTGGCTCGGGTTCGGGCTCTGGCTCGGGCACGGGTGACGATTCCGGTACGACCAACTAGTCGCCACCCCACCGCTCATCACGGCTCTCGCCGCAAACATATTCGCTCACAGGCGCCCGCTTGCTTCCCCAGCAAGCGGGCGCTTCGTTTTTGACATGGCATTGAACCAGAAGAACCCGGCACCGTAGCGGTACCGGGTTCGATATTCCTCTGGTGCCCCCGGGCGGATTCGAAAACTCCCCCGCGGGGAAATGAGTGACGCGGGTGTCGACGGTCCGAATCCGCCGACAGCTCCCACAAACCAGAAACGGCGCCGCTCTCGCGACGCCGTCATAATCTTATGGTGCCCCCGGGCGGATTCGAACCGTCGACACCCGCTTTAGGAGGTCTTGTATTTCTATTTGACCTGGTTTTTTATAATTTCTTCTGGATTCGTATAACAGCATGTAAAAAGGCTATTTTTAAGAAGCTCGACTTATAAGATTCAAAAACTTTCTACCCTAATTCTACCCAATCACTCTTGATTGGGTAGAATTTTGAGGGTAGGCTAGGGGCAAGCCTTTAAGGGCTTGCCCCTAGCCTACCCTCAAGGAATTCCATCATGAGCACCAGACCACGAGTCATCGGAAACGGCAGCGTATACCAGGTTAAAGAGGGCGTATTCCAATACCGCTTCAACCTCGGCAAGGATCCAAAGACCGGCAAGTATGCCTATTCACCCAAGAGGACACTACACTGCGAAGGCGTGAACAAGCGAACACGGAACGCGATGCTACGCAAGGCTTTGGAGGAATACAAGGAAGAGTTGAACTCCGGGCTCGTCCGGGATAACGGAAATCGAACCGTCGCGGAATATGCCAAGGACTTTCACAGTTTAAGGATAGGTAGCCTTTCGCCGCTCGCCTACGCCCGTGAGGGCAACTACATTTGCCACATTCAGAAGATGTTCGCCCACGTCCGGCTTGCCGATCTACACCCAGACGATATACGGCACATTTACGCAGACGCTCGCAAAAAGGGAATGTCGGAAGCCGAGCTGCACGGAACGCACGTCAAACTCCGACAGATTCTTCAGGATGCCGTGGACAACGAGCTCATCCTTCGCAACCCGTGCACACCAGTCAAGCTTCCCAAACCAACTTACAGGGAAAGAACTCCGCTTACGGCAGACGAGGCTTCACGATTTCTGTCTTGCCTCATGGATGAACCACTGTCGGCCAAGGCAACGGGCACCATGCTCTTGCTCCAATGTGGTCTCCGACGCGGCGAAATGCTCGGCTTGACTTGGGGCGACATCGATCTTGGGCAGCGCACGTTAAGCGTGTCGAAGCAGTTCACCAATGACAAGACTCTCCGACCGCCAAAATCGAAGATGAGCCGACGCACCATAGCAATCAACGACTCCCTGGCCTGCTATCTCAGCAAATGGAAGCTGGAACAGCGGGCGCAGCTCAACCGATACACTCTCGATCAGGACGACAAGACGCCTATCGTTAACGGCATAAAGGTCGTCACGATCGAGGATGACATATACGCCACAGTCGTCAACGTAGACGGCCACAACTTCGACCGATGGTTCCGCGACTTCTGCGTCGATAACGGCTTTGGGAGCTACAACAATATCACCAGAAGATTCCAACGAAACGGCAAAGAGCACGTGAGGGGCACGGGATACAGTGGGCTCGTCCCCCACGCCCTGCGGCACACGCAAGCGACGCTCCTAATCGGAGAAGGCGCAGACGTGAAGACTGTCCAGGCAAGACTTGGACACGCATCTCCAAGTACGACGCTCTCCATCTACTCCCACGCCATCGAGGCAAACGATCGTAAGGCAGCAGATGCCTTCGGCGAGCTCATTTCCCAAGAGAGCAATTCATAAAGGAAGGGCCGAGATATACCCGGCCCTTCCCTTGCTTTGAACATAGATGGACTAATGGCGATAGACCATCGCTCCATATGGAGCTTTATCCTCCCAGGAAAACGATGAGGCGTCGCGAATGGGGAAGACGCCGATTATAGGTGCCTTCGTCCATTCGTCGGTATTCAGAATCGCGCCGTCCTTGTCATAGATCGGCTCGACCTGAGAACTCTGGACATCACGAATCCCCGGCCATTTATCAGCTATTGCGCCAAGCACCTCATCCGTAGGACAGGCTTCCTTTGAGGAAAGATAAACATAGTGCGGAATTGCATCGCTTGCGTTCCGCACTTCAAGGACGAAAGCATAGTCGCATGATGAGGCGTTTGGCTCATTGACCACAGGCCAATCGTCAGGGACAACGAGATACGAGCCACCTCGCAGGTCCACGCGTTTCATTGACGGCCCCTTATCAACAAGGCTGTCTTGCGGAACAAATCGCAGCATATGGTTACGAAGAGCCTTGTAATAAGAGAGCTTGTCATTTAAATCGTCGGCAGCGAGCGACAGGGACTCAGCATCGCCATATCCACTAAGCTCATCCTGAATAGACTTGACCCGCTGCGCACAAAAAGCACTCAGCTCTGCAGCCGCACCCTTGTTGACGCGGAGACAGAGACTCGCGAGAAGGTCGACCACTTCCCCCGGAGTCTTAAACTCTTGCGGATGTTGTTCCTTGAACATGCTGATGTTGTCATCGGTCTGTTCAAGGACGGTCGTCCCAAACTTTCGTTTTTTCGGTTTCCTGGAACGTTCCATTTCATCCTCCAATCGATTTTCATTGCAAGTATAACCCTGTTTTTCGAGGTAAAAGCGCTTATCCGAAACTTTTCAGAATCTTTTCTGAATCTTCAGCGCCTCGATTGCCAGAAGCAGTATCATCGAATTGCACAGATAAGCGAATGCCGGAATGGAGGTGCCCGAAGGAGGCCATAGAAACAAAAAGCCGCCCACCCCTCCCCTCTAGTCGCCAAACTGAGGTGGGGAGGAGTGAGCAGACCAAAGGAGATTCTACCATGGTAGATTCCGCTGTTCCCAAAGCGGGTATCGTGCCCGCTCCTCCTCGCGTCGTTCTGGGACGCGAGCATCTGCTCGGCGTCACCGAGATTCGTGAGTTGACCGGGCTTGGGGAGGTTGCCGCCGCATCGCTCATGAAAGAGAGCGGTCGCTGCCTCAAGCTTCATAGCCGCCTCTTCGTCATCGAGTCCAGCTTTTTTGAGTACCTTCACGAGTTGGAGGTGTCGGATCCGTGCAGCCTGTAGCCAATAGCTCATTCAACGTCGAAGCCGATCAGCTCAAGACCTATATCGAGGAAATGAACGGGCGTAAGCCCATGGCTCATATACGCAGCCTCCCATCTCTCGACAAGCTCATCGGAGGCGTCGTACCCGGAATCCTGACCATAGTCGGAGCGGCACCCGCTGCCGGCAAGACGACGCTCCTCAAGACCATCTCCGACGACCTCGCATCCCAAGGCGTGCCCACCGTCTTCTATTCCGCGGAACTCCCCGCGTATCGCATCGCCCAGAAGGGCATCACGCGCCTCGGCAATGGAGACTTCAGCCTTTCCGAGGCGACCGGGACCATCCCCGAGAAGAGGGAGGCATTTGAGCACGCCTGCGCCATCTACGCCGAGACCGTAGCACCTAACTCGTGCATCATGGACAGCCAAACGTCCATGGAAGATCTCGGGCGTTGCATCGGTGATTGCATTCACGAACGTGGGCAGCGCCCTGCCGTTTTTGTGGATTACCTTCAACTCATTGCAGCAACCAATTTCAATGTTCGCGCGGAAGAACGCGTTGTCATCACCGCTTGCGTCCAAGCCCTGGGCAACATCGCCCGGACGTATGACGTCCCCGTTTTCCTGATAAGCAGCGTCGCGCGCGATAAGTACAACGATGCGAACACCGAGCTCAACGTCTTCGCTGGCTCGCAGGGTATCGACTACGGCTCCGACAACGCTCTCTTCCTGCAGGTCGACGGCAGGGACAAGAAGGAGCGGAGGTACAACTCAGAGCTAGATGTTCGTCCCCTGCTCGTTCGCGTCCTTAAGGCACGCTATGGCACGCTTGGGAGCGCCAAGCTCACCTTCGACGCGCCCCATGCCACCTTCTATGACCAGGAGGGCTAGGCCATGCGCGGCAACAGCAAGACTGCGCATATCAACGTCCGAATGACCGAGGAGGAGCGTGCCGTCATCATGGCGCGCTCCTCTTCTTTTGACATGGCCCCATCGACGTTCATGCGCGAAGCTGCCCTCCGCATCGGGCAGAAGCCCGTCAAGGTCGCCGACGAGGCGACCTTGCGGCAAATCCTCCACCAGATGAAGAAACAGGGCGGAAACCTCAACCAGGCCGTCCATGCCGCAAACGCCTATGGCGTGGATGCGCAGACGGCCCGACAGCTCGCGGAGGCCGTCCGACTGGTGTCGAGCACGGCCTCGCAGCTTTCAAACCTCATCTCCAAGAATCGAGAACTATCATGAAAACCAAGATGCTCACAGCGCTCCTATCATCCCTTTTCCTAGCGATCCTCGCATGCCCCGTACTCGCCGCCCCCATCGACATGCTCGTCGCCGGGTACGGACTCGACGCATCGGCAATTCCCACAACGTTCGACGCGGAGACCGTCCTCGGCTGGTGGCTCTCGGACGGGTTCGTCACCCATCCCCTCGGGGCTTTGTTCGTCTTCCTCCTTGCACTCTGCGCCTGCGCCCTCATCGCCTACTCAAGCGCCCTCAAATCACGAGCCGAGGACGGCGGCGTGCTCGGCGACGCCCACGTCAAGACGGGCCGCGAGGTCGTGAAGGGGTCCATGACATGGGGCGGCTCGACGAACCCCTCGTCGCGCGGGTTCGTCTACGGTTTCACCAAATATCGCGGTAAGCCCTGCTATTTCTACGAGCCGAAGAAGATGATTTTCGTATCAGGGGCCACTGGGTCAGGTAAATCACGCTTCCTCTACCTCCCCTCAATCGACCTGCTCAGCCACGGCGACGCCTCCAACGGCTCCGAGCCCGCGACCCTCGTCGTCTCAGACGTGAAGAACGAGCTCATAGAGCTCACGGGCGATGAGCTTGCCCGTCGTGGCTACCGCGTCCTCCTGCTCGATACGCAGCACCCCTATCGCGGCCAGAGGTTCAACCCGCTCAAGCAGGTTCTCGACCTCCATGCCGAGGGGCGCGACCAGGAGGCCGAGCAGGCGGCGGACGCCATCGCGGAGCTCGTGGTGCAGGATGACGAGAAGGGCAAGGGTTCGCACTGGACGGCATCGGCCAGGGGCTTGCTCTCGGCCCTGGTCCTGCTGGTCTCCATGTCTGACGAGTGTCCCGAGGGATCGAGGCACCTCGCGACCGTCTGCGAGGTCTTGGACCGTGGCACCGAGGCCGAGGGCGACGACCCGGCCGAGCCTCTGAAGGCCGTCTTCCGCTCCCTGCCGAGCGGTCACCCCGCCAAGGGCAGGGCGTCGCAGTTCGTCTCCTCGGGCGGCAACGAGCTCAGGAGCATCCTCTCGACGCTCAAGGTGGCACTCCGCCCGTTCTCGTCCGCGCCGGTCGCATGGATGACCTCTGGCTCCGACATCGACCCGCGAACGGTGCTCACGGAGAAGAGTGCCGTCTTCCTCCACGTGCTCGACGAGGGCTCCCCCTACAACTGCATAGCGGCGATATTCCTCTCGCAGCTCTGGGCTTCGGTCCAGGCGGTCGCGGACGTGAACGGCGGAAAACTCCCCCGCCCCGTGCAGATACTCGGCGACGAGTGGGGCAACCTCCCCCGCGTCGAGTGCCTGCCCGCGCTCCTCAGCCTAGGACGCAGCTACGGTTGTTTCTGGGTCGGCGCGACGCAGGACGTATCCCAACTCAACAAGTACGGCGAGAAAGACGGCCGCAGGAAGATCCTCGCGAACTGCGGCATCAAGGTCGCGATGAAGCTCGCCGAGGAGGAGGACCGCCGGTACTTCACCGAGCTCATCGGCAAGACCACGCGCCACACGCAAGGCACGAGCAACGGCAGGGCCGCGTCAGGCACGTCCTCCTCGACGTCCTACAGCGAGAGCGCCGACGACGTGATACACCCCTGGGAGTGGCGCGACATGGCCCCGGACCGGGACGGGATCATCGTCGTGAAGCACGCGGACAACGGTATGCCCGCATGTCGAGCCGGCGTCTTCCGCTCCCCCGTCACCGACTGCACCAACACGCCCACAAGGGAGCACTTCGACCTCGGGACCCCCGAGCACGAGGCGGAGAACCGTCGCGCCTACCAGCGCCGCCTCGACGAGTCAGCTGCTGGGAAGATGCGCGAGGAGGCCTCGACCTGGTGCCCAAAGTGGCCCGAGCCGGAGAAGAAGAACGGGAGCAAGCCGGGCGGCAAATTCAGCGGGCTCTCGCTCGACTAGGGAGGCGACCATGACGGCGATAAAGCAGACGAGCGTCTGCAGCGAGAAGCACCTCGCGAGACTCAGGGATTACCTCTCCTGGGACCGCGACAAGGCGCTCGCCCACGGCACGCAGAACATTATCGACGATGACCGCTGGTTTCAGGAGATGGCAGACGCGAGGGCGGCCATGGGTCACGACAGGCCCGGCAAGGCCGGTGCCAAGTGTACCTACATGCAGCACCAGATACTCGGGTTCCTCCCAGACGAGTGCGACCTCAACGGCGGGAAGATGACGCCGGAGCTGTGCATGCGCTATGCGAGGGAGTACGTGGCCGAGCGCTACCCCAACCAGGAAGTCGTGATGGTGCTGCACCGCGAGCGCTGCCGCGCGGACGCCACCGACCGCTACGCCGTGCACCTCGGCATCAACCGCAGTGATCTGGAAACCGGCCGAAGGCTCGACGAGGGCCCCGCCCGAAAGGCGGCGGCATCACGCGTGAAGACCGTCCGTACCCTGGACGAAAGGTACGGCCTCAGGCAGCTTGAGCGCGGCAAGGCCAACTCGCGCGTCCACGCGAGGCAACCCGGCACGGAAGAGCGCGACATGGCCCGAAAGGGACAGGCCGAGCGCTCGGAGAACGCCCGCGTCCGCGTCGCGGTCGCCCGCCGAATCGAGGAGGTCGGGCGCATGCGCGACTGCCCCGACCGGATGGGCGAGCTTGAGCGGCGGCTCAAGCGGGACGGCATCGAGCTCGCCAGGTCGAAGGGCGGGAGCCTCCAGTACCGCTTCCCCTCGAAGTCTCTCGGGGGCATGAGGAAGGTCAACGGCGGAAGGCTCGGCTTTGCCGTCGACCGCTCGACTGGCATCGCCGTCCGCTTCACGCTGCGCGGGATAGCGACGGCGATGCGGGCGTTCTGGGAGCTTGAGCGCAGGGCGCTGGAGAACCAGAACGGCCGAGACGACTGAGCATTTGGGCCGGGACGCAACAGGCGTCCCGGCCCCTTCTTTTGCCCTTCGGTGAGAGCGACCTCGGAGCGGTTCGCCGTCCCGCCGCAGGCGGGCAAGATGATTCCGTGCAACGGAATCCATATCTTGCCTGCACGGAGCGAGCCGGTTGCCCAAGGCAACGCGAGCCCGGGCAGGTGAGCGCCGGTTGAACCGACGCCGAGGAGACGCGACCCTGGGGAGCGTCGCACGACGGCGCTCGGCGACCCGGCGCGAGAGGCCCAGCCCGGCGACCACGGCGGAGCGATGGCGACTTCTGGAAGCCATCGAGCGCAGCCGTTCGGCGGGCTGGGCCGGCGTGAGCGGAGGCGGACGAAACGCGACCCTGGGGAGCGTTGCCAGGGAGCCGCAGCGAGAGCGACGCCGTGCGTCGCGGGGGTCCCGCCCATAAGCGGGACCCATCGGCCGCAAGGCCGATTGCCGCGCCTCGGCCCTCTCGACCTGCGCGTCGGGGAGGAGTCGGCAGTAACCTCTCCCCGATCCACAACGGAGACCTAAAGCCGCTCGTACGCCCCCTTCACCAGCTCACCCATAAGCTGCCTTCGCTTGCCTAGGAACTCCTCGTAATCGAGGTCCTCAAACCCAACAGGCAGGGCATGCTCCTCGCAGTTGCGGCGATACTCGTCCTCCCCCAGCGCGGCGCGATACCTACGAACGTACTCATTCGGGGCGTCATCCGAGATGTAGATGTTGTTCTGGTAGTCAACAAGGGTGAAGTTGCCTCGGTTGCTGCGCTGTGAAAGGTAGCCCTTGGCCTTCAGGTAGTTATCCGGGAACAGATGATGCTTGTCCAGAGCCTTTTTGGAACCTGATGAGCCGGTAAGCAGCAGTTGAGAAAGAGGGGCCGTGCTGAACAGCGCCTTGGCACCGAGCACGACCTGAGCCGCGACGAAGCCCCACCAGGTCGGGCCCGTCGCCTCGTTTGCGTCGAGGGAGCTGGGCAGCGTGATGGAGAAATAATCGTCCGTCATGATGGCAGCGAGCCTACGGTCGAAGTACGCCCGGAACTCATCGGCGGTCTCAAGGCGCGAGACGTCGTTAAGCTGCTGCTCGAACTCGGATTCGAAGGACCCCACATAGAGCCCCGTTATGGCTGCGGCGAAATACCAGCGCCGCACGAGCCCGCGCACAGCCAGTGGCTCCATGTCGAACTCATAGCGCCCGATAAGGTAGAACGCATAGCAGAACATGAGCGCGTTGCCCGACCCCACCTGGTCAGAGCAGACGTAGCCCGCCTCCGCCAGCGTGTTGATGAAGGCATGCCAGTTGTTCAAGTCAAGCACGAGATCGAGGGCGCGACCGAACGTGGCAAAGTTCTCAGCTCGCGTCTCGGGCGTCGTTTCCTTTGTCTTGAGATCTCGCCCGCGAAGAATCTGGTAGGCATAACGCAGGCGACCCCTCTTGAACCCCACGCCCACCGTGGCGCGAATGATATGCGTCGGCGAGACGGTCATGAGCGGGTTGTACGAGGTGCCCTTTGCGGGCGCATGGCTCATGGCGCAGAACTCCTCTATACGCTCCCTCATGGCAGGTTCGTAGACCGAAAGCAGGGTCATGATGAAGTCATCCTGCTTAAGCGCCTGCCCTTGCGAGTTCACACGCACAAAGATGTCCGATACGGTCTCCTCGTCAGCCGATTCGGAAATCTCCAGCGTCGGCAGAAGATAACGCTCAAGCCCGAGTAATGCGTTGAGCCCGCTCTCGACGGCATCCTCGCCGTCATCGTCGAGTTCGGGTTCTCCCTTTTTGGCATTCGCCTCGTTAAGGCGCTTGATGAACGCCCTGCGATAGGCGCTCAGCTTGTTGTCGTGGTTCGCCGCGAAGGCCTCGGATACGTCCGGCACATAGCGCGAATCCTTCTCGGTCGAGGCGTCGGCATTCTTGAATGAGCGTGCGATGGGGTCGTAGGCGACCTTCACCGTACGCTCCCTGAAGTTCTTGTCTCGCACGGACACGCCGTACAGGGAGCTCAGAAGGGCAGTGAGTCTCTGCTGTCCGTCGATGACAAGGGACTTGGGGACGGCATACACCTTTTGGTTCGAGCCTATGGCAGACTTCTTGCCCGCGTTGTCGCTCGGAGAGTCCCACAGCATCACATAGCCAATAGGGTATCCGCGGAGCATGGAATCAAGCAGGTCGCGGACCTTTTCGTTGCCCCACACGAAGGGTCGTTGCAGGTCGGGCAGACCGATCTTGCCCGTCTGAACGTCCTTCAGGATGTTACCAACCTCCAGCGATATGGGGTTATAGATGGAATTTGGCACTATAGTTCACCGACCTTCTTGGCGTACAGGTTGAAAAGATGGGCGACTATCTTCTCCTCGTCCCCACCGAAGTCGACGCCATAGGCAGCTTCGACAGCAGCATCGAGCGCCTTATGCGCAGACATCAGCTCGGGGAAGAACGTTTCGTTCTTGGGATCGTACATGTCCGCGAGCGTCGCACCTTCTTGGGCATCCCGGGCGTCGAGCACGGCTTGGGCGCAACGCTCAACTTCTTCGCGTTGGGATTCCGTGGGCTCGGGCCAGACGAAGTTGTTGTAATCAATATTGGCCGAATACTGGTAATCGTCCTTCAATCTTCCGGTTACGATCCTAACCCATGCATTATGGAATTGAGATTGCAGAATGCCATAGTGATAGAGAGAGGCATTAGGTATCAATCTAACCTTGTTGCTGCAAAATATCTCTGGACCAACAAAGCCCATTGGAACACGTTTCCTTCTGCTTGAAGACACCTCTGGGATGATGATGGAACTTCCCTCGGGCATGTTCTCAACGTGAAATCTCGTTGGCTTATCTGCTATTTTCCGGGTTCCAGCGCTTTTACTTGCAAGCCTGTATTCACGAACCTGTTCTACTCTCTTTCTGCACTCAGGAAGCTGCTTTAGATCTGAGAAGGTTGCCTCCCCAAGCCACAGGCACCAGCGGTGATAGCCATGAATGAACTCTTTTGATCCAAGCCATGGATGGAAGAAGCCTTCGGCCTTTGGCTCTTTCTTCAGGAAATCGTCTTTCTCCTCATCGGTAAACAGGTAGAATCCCCCATCAATAGGTTTATTTCCGATGCCCATTTCCGGAACATCACAAATAGGCTTGCTGCGGCTGTAGATGAATACATCAGGGGCGTCTTTCAGATACGCATTGATTCGAGCCGTGGGAATCTGTTCTTCGTCGCTGTCCGGGGTCGCGTGGTAGAAGAGCGTCTTGGTCCCCGACTCGCGGGAGAACCCGACGATGACACAGAACACGTGCGCCTTGTCCGCAGCCTCGTTGTCCCACCTGAACGTGTTGTGCGCGAAGTCGATGTGGATACCCAGGTCGTGCAGGGGTTTCCAGAGGTTGGCGACCTGCTCGCCCTGACATATCGAGTTGGTAGAGACCAGGGCGCAGCGCGTGCGCTTTCCCTGCGTGAACCTCGCGGCCTTCATGTACCAGGCCCCGCAGTAGTCGATGTTGCCCGCGTTCTTCGCTCCATCGAAGACCTCAAGGAGCTCTGCCTTCTGCTCCTTGGATTGGTTGCGAGCACCCAGGAACGGCGGGTTGCCCACAAGATAAGTAAGGTCATCGGGGAACACCTCGGACCAATCGGTCTTGAGGGCGTTGCCCTCATGGAGGTTGCTGAGGCTCCTGAGCGGCAGGAAGTCGAAGTCATAACCGACGTATATCTCCTGCGTCTTTCGGAGCATCTGCTCCTCGGTGATCCAAAGGGCGGTCTTGGCGACCGAGACGGCGAAGTCGTTTATCTCGATGCCGTACAGTTGATCGAGAGATACGCGGACGGGGCTGTCCTGCGCAATGACGAGGGACGTCTGCCCCGCGTTGCCGGTTTCCTCGCTGAGCTCGTCCTCGATGATTCGGTTCTCGATGGTGCGCAGCTGCCGGTACGCCTCGGTAAGGAAGTTGCCCGAGCCGCACGCGGGGTCACCGATGGTGATGGAGGCAACCTTGTCGTGCAGCCTCGCCAGGGCCTGCTTGCGTTTCGTCGCCGTCCTCTCGCCCTCGGCCTCGTGCAGCTCGTCCCACAGCTCGTCGAGGAAGAGCGGCTTGAGGCAGCGCTCGATGTTCTCCACGCTCGTGTAGTGCATGCCCCCGGCATGGCGGGTCTCGGGGTTCAGCGTCCCCTCGAACACGCCGCCAAAGATGACGCCCGAGATCTCACGCCAATCGAAGTCCTGGGACGCGTCGGTGATGGCCTCGAGAATCTCCGGGGTCATCTGCGGGACGATGATGGAGGAGTCGGCGAACAGACCGCCGTTCACGTACGGGAAGGCCGCGAGGTCCTCGTCCATGTACTCGTCCCGCTTGTCCAGGGGCGTGTCGATCGCCTCGAACAGGTCCACCAGCTTGCGGCGGAGCTTGGCAGGGTCACCCTCGCAGTACCTACCGAACGCCTGGTGCGATTGCAGGAGGTCGGCGTCCTCGGCGTAAAGCAGGAAGATGATTCGGGTGATGAGCACGTTGAGCGAGCGTTGCTCCTCCTGCGCGCGCTCGTCCTTCTCCTCGATGTGGTGGTACTGCTTGGCGAGGGCATCGTAGAGCCTGGAGACGTAGGCCCCGGCCTCGATGGAGAGCTGCTGCTCCTTGTGCAGGCGGCTCGTCTCGTTGGAGGTCAGGAAGGAGAGAAGGTACAGGCTGTCCTGGAGCTCTTCGAGGGAGAACTCCTGCACGGTGTCCTCGGGCCGCTCGTTGTCGAGGTCGTAGAGGCGGAAGGTCCCGAAGTTGCACGTCATCACCCAGCGGGGGCGCTCGGAGTACGGCAGGTGCCGCGCGTACCACATGGCCTGCTGGAGCGGCGTCTCCATGCCGCCGTTTCTGGGCTCGGGTTTGTCGAGGTCGATACCCCACGACTTCTGCTCGCACAGGAAGTTGTGGTCGGAGACGAACACGTCGATGCGGCGGCCTCTCACCTTCCGCTCGAAGTCGACGAAGCTGTCTATGGTGTTGGACGGGATGCCCAGGACGTTGATGAGCAGATCTACCCAGAACTTTTGCGTGTCCTGCTGCTCGTTGTTGGAGCCCGCGGGGATGGCGGCAAGGCGCTTCTGCCACCGCTTGACGAACTCCTTTGCCTCTTTCTTGCTGGCAGGCATACCGGACCTCCTGCGTCGTTGTCACTTTCGGACAATTTTAAGGGGTAAAAGCCCTCTTCCAAGCGGAAGGGCGAGTTTTCAACGGTCCACGGTGTCGCAGGGTCCCAGGCGAAACCCGAAGACGCCGGGGGCTGTTGGAAACTCGCCCATCTCACAGCAACGTCACCCTAGGTTTTCAACGCTTTCCATGGCCGAAGGGCTTCTTATAAGCCCGTAGGCTGTGGGAAGGGTTGGAAACCGGACTTTGGGCATAGCCCTTCACAAAAAAACTTTCTACCCAAATTCTACCCAACTGACGTTAACGATGCCCTTATATAAGAAAGCAGGTCAGACGATTTATACCGTCTGACCTGCATTTACTTCTGGTGCCCCCGGGCGGATTCGAACCGTCGACACCCGCTTTAGGAGAGCGGTGCTCTATCCCCTGAGCTACGGAGGCATGTTGTACTAGTGTAGCAGATTTGCGCCACTGCCATGCAGCGCATAGCCACTCTTCGAAGTTACGGTGGAACAGCCTTCCGGAAAGCGTGTCCCACTATCCAGACGAAATCTGGGACGGGCTTTCCGGATGGGGCCTCTCTACGGAAACTACGACCCGGAATTTGAGCTCGAAACGGGATATGGTTTCCCAATTGAGCCTGTTCCGGAAACTGCATCCCAGAATAGGCGCTCAAACCGGGATGATATTTCCCCAACGACTACCCAACGACTAGTTACCTTTGTGGAAGAGGTTTTTGATAACGGAGGGGATGCTCTTGGCGCCCTTGGCCGTCACATCGATAAAGTCGGGCGAACGCACAAGCTTATCCTCGTCGACGTACTTGCGGACAGCACGAAGCGTCTCTTTGTCGTCGCGCGTCGAAAACGTAAAGTGACCGTTGTCCTTGGTGAAGATGGCAAAACGCGTGATCTTCTTGGTGCCGCGTAAAACCTCGGCGGCAATATAGTCGACCTCGTCCCACGGGATTTGAATATAATCCTCGGGATTGCGCTCGTTGTAATACTCGAACGCCTTATTGCCCACCATCACGTTACCGTGGCTGGTAAGCCCCATCAGGCAGGTTGCCGGCGTTGCCAGATCGACCGTGCTGTTCTGAGATTGCGCCATGCGCGCCTCGCCCTCCAAATAAAACAATCGGACCGCATCCAGTGTACCCACCGGGTGCGGTCCGTTTCAATGGCTCAAAAGCCCTTACCTAGCAACTCTCGGTCTTAAGCCGAAGCGTGCTTACATGAAGCCGCAGAAGCGACCGATGATGCCGACGGCGAAGAGAGCCAGGATGATGACGATCGGGCTGACCTTCTTCTTGAGGAGCTTGCAGACCAGCAGGGTCAGGCACACGGCGGCAAGGCCGGGGATGAGCTGATCGAGGTTGGCCTGAAGCGTGGTGACCTTCATCTGATCAAGGGCGGTAGCACCGACGGAGTTGTACATCGTCAGCGCTTCCTTGATACCCTCGGAACCGGAGGGCAGGCTAGCCCAGTCGATAAAGGCGCCAGCAGACTGCTTGACCGTGGAGACGATCGGGGTGAAGGAAATGGACACCCAGCGCTCGACCAGGGCGCCGATGATGAACATACCCAGGATGGAAGCGCCCTCGGTGACCTTGCCCATCAGACCACCGGAGAGGTCCTTGGCGATGGAGGAGCCGACCTTGTAGCCAAACTCCTGCGTGTACCACAGGAAAGCGTAACGGATGATGTTCCACGCGAAGAAGAACAGCAGCGGACCGACGATGCTGCCGGACATGGCCAGGGAAGCGCCCAGAGCGCCCAGAATCGGGCGAAGGGTGAACCAGAAGACGGGGTCGCCGACGCCGGCGAGCGGGCCCATCATACCGACCTTGACGCCCTGAATGGCGACGTCGTCAATCGGGGCACCGTTGGCGCGCTCCTCCTCGAGAGCGAGGGTAACGCCAATGACGGGGGCGGAAACATAGGGGTGAGTGTTATAGAACTCCAGGTGGCGCTTAAGAGCGGCAATCTGGTCATCCTTGCTGGTGTAGAGCTTCTTGATCGCAGGGATCATTGCGAAGCACCAGCCGCCGTTCTGCATACGCTCGTAGTTCCACGAGCCCTGAAGGAACTGATGACGGAAGCAAACCTTCTTGCGGTCAGCCTTGGTGAGCTGAATCTTGTTCTCTGCCATATGTATCACTCCCCTCCTACTCGTAATCGTTCAGAATGTCGCCGAGCGGGTCGCCGGAGCCACCGCCCATGCCGCCACCCTGCTTGGCCAGATCCTTAAGGCCAAGGTAGATGAGGGCAAGGGAGATGCCGATGAGACCAAGGGCGATCAGCGTGAGCTGAGGGATGGCAGCAAGGACAAAGCCGAGGACGAAGAACGGCCAGGTCTCCTTGGTGGCCATCATGTTGATGACCATGGCGTAACCGACGGAAGCGACCATGCCGCCGCCGACAGCCATGCCGCCGGACAGCCAGTCGGGCATAGCGTTAAGCGCGTTGGTAACGGCCTCGGCCGGGATGACGCACAGAAGCACTGCCGGGATGGCGATACGAAGGCCCTGCATGAGGATGGCAGCATACTGCCAGCGCTCGATGCCGGAGAAGTCGCCCTTCTCGGCGCAACCGTCCATGGCGTGAGCGATAGCGGTAGCAATGGTACGGCAGATCATGGTCAGGAACAGACCAGCGACCGACAGCGGGACGGCGACGGCGATAGCGGTGGTAACGGCCTTGGCCGAATCGGTGGCGCCACCGTTGAGGGCGAGCACCATGATGATCGAAGAAGCGACCGAGGCCAGAGCGGCGTCAGGCGCGACAGCGGCGCCGACGTTAGCCCAGCCAAGGGCCATCATCTGGAGCGAACCGCCTAGGAGGATACCCTCCTGAAGGTGACCGGTTACGAGACCGATAAGCGTGCATGCCACGAGCGGCTGATGGAACTGGAACTCATCCAGAATGCCTTCCATACCGGCAAGCAACGCGACAATCGCAACAAGCAGAATAGTGATTGCAGACATGTATCGGACCCTCCTTTACTATGCTTGAGCGGCCAGTTCGGCCTTAGCTTTCTTCAACATGGCGTCGAGATCCTCGGAGGAATCCGAAGGAACCTTGCGGACCTCGAACTTGACGCCCTTGGCCTTGAGAGCCTCGAGAGTCTTGACGTCGTCATCGCCCATAGCGACGGCGTTGGTGACGACGACCTTGCCCTTGGAGTGAGCCATGGAACCGATGTTGACTTCCTTGATGTCGACGCCGGCCTCGATGGCCTTGAGCAGATCCTGCGGGTTCTCGAAGAGCAGCATGGCCTTGGTGCCACCAAAGCGCGTGTCCTTGACGACCTCGGCCATCTTCTTGATGGGAACGACGTTGGCATGGACTCCCGGAGGGGCAGCCTGCTCGATCATGGTCTTGCGGAGCTCGTCGTGAGCAACGCCGTCGGAAACCACGATGATGCGGTTGGGGTTGATCTGCTTGGTCCACGTGGTGGCCACCTGACCATGAAGCAGACGGGTGTCGATACGGACGTGGGCGATCTTGATGTGCCCATCGCCGATGACCGTTCCCGGGGGGATGGCGCCTGCAGGAGCAGCGGCGGCCGCAGCCGGCTTCTTCTCCTCGGGCTCCAGAGACTCGGGCTTGACGCGCACGCCAGCCTTAGCCTCAGTCACGAGATGTTTTGCGATCGCATGTGCAGTGTTCTTTGCGTCAAAGCGCTGCGAATATGCCTCGATGAGCATAGGCAGGTTGACACCGGTGACGATAGCCCAGGAATCGTGGCCCTCGATGAGCCCGCTGATCTGGTTGAACGGCGTGCCGCCCCACAGATCAACGAGGAAGAGCACCTGCTCCTGGTCTTCGAAGGAAGCGATTGCTTCCTCGACCTTGGCACGGAAGTCGTCGGGGCCCATGCTCGGCTCGAGCGAGACCACGGCAACAGACGGCTGATCGCCAAAGACCATCGAGCCCGTCTGCTTGATTCCAGCTGCCAAGTCCCCGTGGCTAGCAAGAACAATACTTACCATCACATAACCTCCTTTTTGTCTACGTATTTCCTACATGACATGAAGGAAGTATACCTGTTTGGTTTGTGGAATTATAGCTAAATTCGTAAAAGGTTGCATTATTTGTTTAAACGTCTAAGTTTGTTACAAATTGATTACGCTGCTGCTTTTCGACTCATTACCCGCCAAAGCGTCACTCATCAAGCCATGTACTTTACAGATACAAGCAGGCTGTTCATTAATAACGATTTTTAGCAAGTGCGAATGTACTTGTACTACTGCTATTTTGTTTAAACAGACATGACTTGACTATTATCGTGACTTATGTTCTAGCGCAAGTAGTCGTTGGTGACGTCCCCAACGACTAGGGGTTAGACGATGTGGAGGGGGTTGGCGGCGTCGACGGCATCGGGGGCGTCGGAGGGGTCATCGGGGACAGCGCCTGCCGGGTCCTCGTCGGGGGTCTCGATCTGCTTAATCATGACCTCCTGGCCCTGCAGCAGGTATGTCTCGCCGCTGCCGCAATGGGGGCAGGTCTTGCCGTGCTCGACCGTCGCGTAGTCGCGGCCGCATGCCTCGCAATGCGTCACGGCCTCGACGGGCTCCACAATAAGCTCCGCGCCCTGCGTGATGGGCTTTTTATCTGCCGCCCAGCGCCAGGCGTCGAGCAGCAAGTCGGGAACGACGCCCGAGACCTCGCCCAACAGCAGCGTGACGCTCGAAACGCGACTCACCCCATTGGCGCGCGCCACGTTCTCAACATCGCGAATGATGTGATAGACGATTCCCAATTCATGCAAGGTAGAAACCTTTCAACAACGGTTAGTGCGATGTCAGCCAAACGTCAGTGAGCGACGCTCTGCGCCGCTCACTGACTTGTCAGGTTCTTTTACTTCTTCCCAAATTTGATCTTAATTGCACGCTTCAATGCGTACTTGCCCAGGCTCGGGAGCTTTTGCTCGTATTTGACCATCGTGGAGCACTCGGGGCGATCGCGATCAAGGTGGATGGCATCGAACGCGCACTTGGTGGTGCACAGACCACAGCCGATGCACTTGTTGGGATCGACGATTGAGGCACCGCAGCCCAGGCAGCGGGCGGTCTCGGCGCGCACCTGCTCCTCGGTAAAGGTCTCGACGTACTCGCTAAAGGGTGCAGCCTTCTCGCGGTCGCGGTCGACATGTGCCACCTCGCGACTCGCGTTGTCATAGCTCTCAATCACGACATCGTCGCGGTCGAGCGCGGTGTAGTGGCGCTGGTTGCGGCCGATGGTGAGCGTGGAGCCCGGCTGCACAAAGCGATGGATGGACACGGCGGCCTCGTGGCCGGCGGCAATGGCGTCGATGGCAAAGCTCGGCCCGGTATAGACGTCGCCGCCCACAAAGATGTCGGGCTCGGCGGTCTGGTAGGTCTGGGGGTCGGCAAGAGCACCCTGGCCGCGGCCAAGCTCCACCTTGGAGCCAGCCAGCAGGTCGCCCCACACAATGGACTGGCCAATCGACATGACGACACGGTCGGCATCAACACGGCGCAGATCGTTCTCGTCGTACTCGGGCGCAAAACGACCCTCGTCGTCATAGACGCGCGTGCAGCGCTTGAAGGTGATGCCGCACACACGACCGGCCTCGTCAAGGTGAACCTCCTTGGGGCCCCAGCCGCAGCTGATGTGGGCGCCGTCCTCAACGGCCTCGCGACGCTCCTCCTCGCTGGCGGGCATCTGAGCCTCGCTCTCCAGGCAGAACATCTCAACGTGCTCGGAGCCCAGACGGCAGGCGTTGCGTGCGACGTCGATAGCCACGTTGCCGCCGCCCACCACGATGGTGCGGCCGGGCAGCGCGTCGATCTTGCCACTGTTGACCTCGCGCAAGAAGTCGACGGCCACGGTCACGTCCTCGGCATCCTCGCCCGGAATACCGGCGAGGCGACCGCCCTGGCAGCCGATGGCAACATAAAAGGCCTTAAAACCCTGCTCGCGCAGCTCGTCGAGCGTCACATCGCGACCGACCTCCACGCCATAGCGGAACTCGGCACCCATCAGGCGAATGATCTCGACCTCGGCCTCGATAACGTCCTTCTGCAGCTTAAAGCTGGGAATGCCGTAGGTGAGCATGCCGCCCGGGCGCTCGTTTTTCTCGAACACGACGGGCTTGTAGCCCTTCTCGGCCAGATAGAAGGCACAGGACAGACCTGCCGGACCGGCACCGATGATGGCGATCTTCTGGTCGAAGCCGCCGGCACGCGTCGGGGTCACCACGGGTGGGACATAGCGGGTCGCGACATCAAGATCGCGCTGGGCGATGAACTTCTTGACCTCGTCGATAGCCACGGCGGCGTCCACACGGCCGCGGGTGCAAGCATCCTCACAGCGGCGGTTGCACACGCGGCCGCAGATAGCGGGCAGCGGGTTCTCACGCTTGATGAGCGCCAGCGCCTCGTCATAGCGGCCCTGCGCCGCGAGCTTTAAGTAGCCCTGAACGGCAACGTGCGCGGGGCAGGCCGTCTTGCAGGGCGCGGTGCCGGACTCATGCGTCTCGATGCGGTTGTCGTTGCGATAGTTGGGCGACCACTTGGTGTGGTCCCACTTGGTGGCATCGGGCAGCTCCTGGCGCGGATACTCGGGCACCTGTCCGCCCGCCTTTTTGCTGCAGAGCTTCTGGCCGAGTTTGGCGGCACCGGCCGGGCACACCTCAACGCAGCGACCGCAGGCCACGCACTTGTCCTTCTCGACCTTGGCGACATAGGCAGAGCGCGACAGGTTGGGTGTGTTGAACAGCTGAGATGTGCGCAGGGCGTAGCACACGTTGACGTTGCAGTTGCAGATTGCGAAGATCTTGTTCTCGCCGTCGATATTGGTGATCTGGTGCACAAAGCCGTTGTCCTCGGCCTGGCGCAAGATGTCGTAGACCTCTTCGCGCGTCACGTAATGGCCGCGGTCGGTCTCGACCACATAGTCGGCCATGTCGCCCACGGCAATGCACCAGTCGGCGGGGTCGTCGGCGCAGCCCTCGCCCATCACGCGACGGCTCGCGCGACAGCTGCAGGTGCTGGCGGCATATTTGCCATCGTATTTGTCGAGCCAATGCTCGATATGCTCGATCGGCACCGAGGTGCTCGTGGCATCAATGGCCTTCTCGACCGGAATGACGTGCATGCCGATGCCGGCGCCTCCGGGCGGCACCATCGGCGTGGCCTTGGACAGCGGCCCCTTGGACGCCTGCTCAAAAAACTTGGCATAGACCGGATGCTCCTCGAGCTGGCTCACGCGCATGTTGAGGAACTCGGCGGAACCCGGTACCAGCATGGGCAGCACCCACTGCTTGGCGCGCTCGGGATTTTCCCAGTTGTACTCGAGCAGACCCGTGTAGCTCATGTCGTCGAGCATCTTCTCGATCTGGGCCTCGGGCATGCCGGTGAGTTTGACCATCTCGGGCAGCGTATAGGGACGGCGCATCTTCATCTTGCAGAGCACTTCGGCCTGCTCGTCGGTTGCGGCCTCGGCAAACGACCAGTACTCGTAGCCCAGCAGCTCGTCGCGATGCAGCAGACGGTTGGTGCAGTGCTCGCACAGCTTGACGATTGCCTCGCGCGGATGCTCCGGCAGCGGCGGCACAAACTCCGCACCGATATCGGGCTCGGTGTAGCTAATTCCCGGTCCGTTGAGAATCATGGTTGTCCCTTCTCTTGCCACAGCCCGGCGAGACCGCGGCGCCCCTCTTTTTTGCAGGCCGGACATGCCCCCATGCCGTTCACCCGCCATTGTTGACATTGTGTCAAAAATAGTATTGACGAACCGTCAACAATATTCAAGACTGTTAGGCGAACGGTCGGGCTCAAACGGATGAAAGGCGGCAAGCGCATGAGCGATAATGCAGCGAACACTTCTGTGGCCGACGCCGTCCCCGCGCCCGACAGCGCGGCCAAGCGTCTGACGGGCGACGAGCGTCGTCGCGAGATTCTCGCCGCCGTTCGCGCCGTGAGTTCCGAGCTGGGCGTGTCGCATCTTTCGGTATCGGCCGTGACCAAGCGAGCCGGCTGTACGCGCTCATTGTTCTACCACTACTTTGCCGATATGGACGCCGCCGTCACCGCCGTCATGGACGAGGCAATCGACGGTTTTATCTCCGAGCTCGAGCAGTGGAATGCCAGCCGCACGGTTGGCGACATCGAAGGCGCACTCGACACCGTCGCCCCGCTCTTCAAGCGCCTGGTCGCCAGCGGCCACGAGCTGCCAAGCACGCTCACCTCGAGCAGCGGCGCACTCTACGGCGGCTTTCTGCACAACGTGGTCCAGCGCGTGGCTCAGTATATCTGCGACACCACCGTGGTGGATTTTGTCACCCATCATGAGCTACGCATCGACCATGTCTACGAGACGTTCTACACCCTCATCATGGGGTTGTTGATGTATATCCGCACGCACCCCGATGTGCCCGACGAGACGGTCAAGGAAATCATCGCCTCGACACTCCACATCGAGGGCTATACCGCCAAGTATCCGGAGCGCAAGCCCCAGAACTGACGACATTTGGCCAAACTGCCCGCGATCAGAAGAGGGGCCGCGGGCGTGTGAAAGGAGAGCAGCATGCTGTTCGACGTTTGGGTAGCGATACCCTTATCCACTGGGCTGGCTGGGCCATGGTCTTTATTGGCCTGATTGTGCTCAACGAGGTCGGCCGCCGCACCAAGCTGGGCGCGGCAATCATCTTTGGCGTGGCTCCGCTGGCCATGACCATCTACTGCGTCGCCATCGCCGTGGGCGTTTCGCAAGGTGCCGAGTGGGCGCTCACCAACCCCACCCATGTGTACCAGAACAGCTGGTTCCACTACGCCAAGGTATACGCGGCGCTGGCCGGTTGCTGGGGCTTCATTGCCATTAAGTACCAGTGGGGCAAGATCGGCAAGGCGCATTGGTTCCGCGCGTGGCCGTTTGTGATCGTCGCCATCAACATCTTGATCGCCGTCGTGTCCGACTTCGAGAGCGCCTATCACTTCTTTGTCCTGGGCGAGTCCACCTGGGTCACTTCCGAGGGTGCCACACAGCTTGCCGGCTGGAACAACGTGTTCAACGGCATCGCCGGTCTCATCAACATCTTCTGCATGACCGGTTGGTGGAGCGTCTACGCCTCCGAGGACAAGACCGACATGCTGTGGCCCGACATGACCTGGGTCTACATCATCGCCTACGATATCTGGAACTTCTGCTACACCTACAACTGCCTGCCCACCCACTCCTGGTTCTGCGGCTTTGCACTGCTGCTGGCGCCCACCGTCGCCGCCTTTATCTGGAACAAGGGCGGCTGGATCCAGAACCGCGCCTTTACGCTGGCCATTTGGTGCATGTTTGCCCAGGTGTTCCCCTACTTCCAGGAGGAGTCCATCTTTGTGACCCACTCCACGCTCGACCCCGGCGCCGCCACCGCGGTCTCGATTGCCGCGCTGGTCGCCAACGTCGCCGCGATCATCTACATCGCCTACCGCGCCAAGAAGCTCGGCCGCAATCCCTACAAGCAGGATGTCTTTGAGGGCACCAGCGATTGGGAGAAGGCCACCGCTCGTCGCGCCAAGGTCGATTACGCTCACGCCGAGTAACATGTTGGTCGCTGTTGGCACCTGGGCATAGGCCCGCCCGCCAGGTTTTTCATCCAATGTCTCGCAGAGCCCCCGGAAAGCGTTTCGCTCGCTTTTCGGGGGCTTTTGTCATTGCGTCTCTATTCATCTATTCAAAAACACGCGCATATATAAAATCGGATTTCAAATCATGCGGCGGCTCTATAGGGTCCCGTTTTTGGGTACAGTGTTGTCCCGATATTGAGCTTGGGGGATATATGAAAGATGAGACGACGGGCCAAGAGGACGCGGTCCAAGATGCAGAAGCGTGTGCCGAGGCCCTGGAGAGCCTAGACCGGATTTCGCTTGACGATGTTGCGTTTGACGATTCGAGCGTTGATGTGCAGGATGAGTCGGAAATCGAGGCGCAGCCCGATGATCGGGATGCAAAAGACGATGGCGTCGCGCCCGCCGAAGACGAGGCGGGGCACGAGGAATCCGAATGCGAGGCCGACGACCAGCCTGGATCCGACACGAGCGAGGAAACCATCTTGCTCGACAACTTGCCGGCCGAAGATTCGCTGACCCGCGAGCTCCCTGGCTTAGGCTCTGCGCCTGCCGTGGACGAGACCATCGCCATGGGCGATATTCCCCTACCGTCCGTTCCTTCGGCACGCGAAGCCGAGGTTCGTCATCGTAAGATGTCGCCCAAGCGCCGCAACCTGATGGTTGCCGGCGTTGTGGCCGTCGCGCTCGTCGCCGGCGGCGCAGGCTATGCTGCTTGGAACGGATACCAGCAAGAGCAGGCCGCCGTGCTTGCCGCAAACGCCCATACCATGATGTCGGTGCAGATTGGCGTGCATGCCGCGGGCCTCGACTGCTCAACTGGCTCCAAGATTCCCGTGCAGGTGAGCGGGCAGGATTCCGACGGTTCTTCCGTGAGCGAAACGCTCTACGTTGACGGGCACGGTCGCGGCATTAAGCTGCTGCCCGGCGATTACACGTTCTCCATCGCCGCCTCCCCCATCGCGGCCGACGGCACCATCTACACCGTCCCGACCACCAAGGCCCAGGTTACGGTCAAGAATGACGGGCAGGATCTGCGCGCTCAAGCCACCTTTAAGCTTAAGGTGCCCTCAGCCGACACGGTGACCGACGACCAGATCGATGCCGCCGCCAAGTACGCCGAAGAAGGCGGCGCGAGCTCTGCCGCCGCGGCAAAGATACTCCAGCAGGTGGCAATTAAGCGCCGCGATGCCGCTGCCAACGCCGTAAGCGCAAGCGAGGCTCAGTCCGCCCGCGATGCCGACGCTCGGCACAAGGCGACGAACCTGTATCAGCTCGATATTCCGGTTGAGTGGTATGGCAAGGTCGCAACCTGGCAGAACGGCAACACGCTGTGCATTTATCTGGACGGCGACACCAACACACCGCTCGTGACGCTCGTCGCGGTGCGCGATGGCGAGACCTTTACGCCCGACGACGGCGATACGGTTTTGGGCACGGTCAGCCTAGGCAACGGCTACACCGTCTACGCCAGCGGCCCTGTCTATCCGTACGTGATTCCGCAAACCGTTAATGGACACACGCAGAACCCCGTGTCGACCTACCCCATGGATACGGCGATTGAGCTTGTCGAGCTCACGACCGGCAACCGCTACACATACAGCCAGATCAAAAACGACCTGGTCGGTAAAGACGGCAAGGCCGACGCCGCGACCAAACTCGAGACCGACTACCTCGCCCAGATTCTCCTGCCGAGCATCAAATCCCAGGACTAGCCGGCCCGAAGACAGCCGCCCAACACCCCATCCCTAACGCAGTTGCGGTGAAATAGGGACTGTTTTTGCTGGTCAAACCGCAAAACAATCCCTATTTCACCGCAACTTATTCGTGGCCTTTTGGGTGGTACTTAGCGCCAGGGGTCGGCTTCGAACAGCGGCTCGCGCTCGGGGCGGCGATCGCTGTAGGGATCGTAACCGTCATCGTCCTCGTTCTCGGCGCGGATATAGGGGTCGCGTGGCTTGGGCGCGGGTTTGGGAGAAGCCTTCGGTGCGACCGGTGCGGCGGGCGCCGCCTCAGCCACCGGTGCGGTCGTCTTGTTCTCGTCTTTCATCTGCATAGCTCCTTGCCATGTGCTCACGTTCAACACTATCGATTGTCGCACGAAAAAGGGCGGCGGACCCAATCGGATCCGCCGCCCTTGGCGTTCGGCTCAAAAGGCAGATTTTAAGGCATGCCCAAAATCTACTCGGCGTCGGGGACCTCGTAGGTGGCCGCCGGCGTATTGTCGCACACGACGGTAAAGCCGCCGTTCTTGTCGACATCGACCGTCACCTGATCGCCCTCGCGCACCGTGCCGTCGATGATAGCGGCGGCGATGGCATCCACGACCTCGCGCTGAACCAGACGCTTGAGCGGACGGGCGCCAAAGACCGGGTCCAGGCCGCCCACGGCGAGCATCTGCTTGGCCGCCGGGGTGATGGCAAGCGTCATGCGCTCCTTGGCCAGACGCGCGCGGACGTCGGCGAGCTGGATGTCGACGATCTTCTCGATCTGCGCCATGCCGAGCGGATGGAACACCACGATATCATCGATACGGTTGAGGAACTCGGGGCGGAAGGTCTGAGCCATGGCCGCGTCGACCTGATGGCGCATCTCCTCCTCGTCCTTGCCGGAAAGCTCGGCGATAGCCTTGGAGCCCACGTTAGACGTCATGATAATGATCGTGTTCTTGAAGGACACCTGGCGACCCTGGCCGTCGGTCAGACGGCCGTCGTCAAGCACCTGTAGCAGCACGTTAAAGACATCTGGATGGGCCTTCTCCATCTCGTCGAGCAAGATCACGGAGTACGGACGACGGCGCACGGCCTCGGTGAGCTGGCCGCCCTCGTCGTAGCCCACGTATCCCGGGGGCGCACCGATCAGACGCTGGACGCTGAACTTCTCCATGTACTCGGACATGTCGATACGCACGAGTGCGCGCTCGTCATCGAACAGGCACTCGGCAAGCGCCTTGGCGAGCTCGGTCTTGCCCACGCCGGTGGGGCCCAGGAAGAAGAAGCTGCCGATGGGCTTGTCCGGATCGGAGAGACCCGCACGGCTGCGACGCACGGCCGCGGCCACAGCGGAGACGGCCTCGTCCTGGCCGATGACGCGCTTATGCAGCTCGCCCTCCAGGCCCTTCAGCTTGTCGAGCTCACCCTGCATCATCTTGGAGACGGGCACGCCGGTCCAGGCGCTCACGACCTCGGCGATCTCATCGGAGGTCACCTGTTCGTTGAGGCCCTCGCCGTCCTGCTGCTTTTGTGCCTCGAGCGCGGCCTCGGAATCCTGAATCTGCTGCTGCAGGCCCGGAATCACGGAGTAGCGCAGCTCGGACGCACGGCCCAGGTCGCCGTTGCGCGTCGCGCGCTCCTCTTCGCTCTTGGCCTCGTCAAGCTGGCCCTTGAGCTCCTGCACGTGGTCGATGGCGTTCTTCTGGTTGAGCCAGCCGGCCTTTTGCACGTTGAGCTTTTCCTGAACCTCGGCAATCTCCTGGCGCAGGGCCTCCAGACGCTCCTTGGAGGCGTCGTCAGTTTCCTTCATGAGCGCCTGCTCCTCGATCTGCAGCTGGGTGAGCTGACGCGTGGTGGCGTCAATCTCGACCGGCATGCTGTCGAGCTCCATGCGCAGGCGGCTTGCGGCCTCATCGACCAGGTCGATGGCCTTGTCGGGCAGGAAACGGTCGGCGATGTAGCGATCGGAGAGGTCGGCAGCCGCCACGAGCGCGCTATCGGTGATATGCACGCCGTGGAAGATCTCGTACTTCTCCTTGAGGCCACGCAGAATCGAGATGGTGTCCTCGACGGTAGGCTCGCTCACCATAACGGTCTGGAAACGACGGGCAAGCGCCGCGTCCTTCTCGATGTACTTGCGATATTCATCGAGCGTGGTCGCGCCGATCGCGTGCAGGTCGCCACGGGCGAGCGCCGGCTTGAGGATGTTGCCGGCGTCCATGGAGCCCTCGGTGGCACCCGCGCCCACGATGGTGTGGAGCTCATCGATGAACAGGATGACCTTGCCCTCGGACTTTTGCACTTCCTTGAGCACGGCCTTCAAGCGGTCCTCGAACTCGCCGCGGTACTTGGCGCCGGCGACCAGCGCGCTCATGTCGAGCTCGATGAGGTCGCGGTCGCGCAGGGTGCTCGGCACGTCGCCGGCCACGATACGTTGGGCGATGCCCTCGACGATGGCCGTCTTGCCCACGCCCGGCTCGCCGATGAGCACGGGGTTGTTCTTGGTGCGGCGGGACAGGACCTGAATGGTACGGCGGATCTCGTCGGTACGGCCGATGACCGGGTCGAGCTTGCCGGCGCGGGCCAGATCGCAGATGTTGCGACCGTACTGCTCCAACGCCTCAAACTGGGTCTTGTCCTCGGCAGACGTCACGCGGTCATCGCCACGCAGCTCCTCGTAGACCTGCTCGATGCGCTCCTTGGTGACGCCTGCGTCGCGCAGAACGCGGCCCGCCTCGCCCTTGTCCTCGGCAAGTGCCATCAGCAGATGCTCGGTCACCACAAAGCTGTCGCCCATCTTGGTGGCCTTCTTCTCGGCCTTCTCGATGACGCGGACAAGCTCATTGGAAAGACCCATCTGCTGACCCTCGCCCGAAACCTTGGGCGCGTGGTCGATGGCATCCTGTGTGGAACGTGCGAGCTGAGCTGGGTCGGCACCGATGCGCTCGATAATCACGGAGATATTGCGCTCGCCGGCACCGAGCAGGGCAGACAGCAGGTGGATCGGCTCCACCGCGCCGGCCTGCGCATCGGCAGCCGTGCTCATGGCGGTCTGCAGCGCCTCGCGCGACGTCATTGCTAGCTTATCGATTCTCATGGAATCACCTCTCTTGGGGCGGCCGCCCTACGGGGCGGCTTCACGTTGTTCGAGAAGTATTGTTGCCAGCTTTGCGCGATCTTATACATAAATCTAAGTCTCTATATATAAGATTTTCTGAGTGATTGAGGGATAGGGGTAAAGATGTCGGCCCGCCGCCGCACAGGTGCGCTACCGTCTCAATCTGTAACATCTATCGACCGTTTCTGGCTCCAGATGTTACAGATCGAGACGAATTGTTCAGCGGCACCCGTTTGTCTCAATCTGTAACATCTACTCGGCAAATAGAGCTCTATCTGTTACAAATCGAGACGAACAGAAGACACCTGAATCGAAAATCTAAATCTGTAACACCAGCCCCACTTTTAGCGGCCAAGATGTTACAGATCGAGACAGACCGAAAACCACCACAAAGAGGGCAGGCACCTTTGTGGTGGTCGAGGTCTCTACTCCTTCGCCGAACCCGTACTTCCCGATTCGACGGTCCAGGGCATCTCATCCTCGAACAGCCATGTACGGGCAGACCCACTATCGCGTGCAGTCTGCGGGTCAGGCAAGCAGGTCTGTTTATAGGCATCTTGGATACACTGACCCATAAAATCGTTGAGTTCGGTCTGGTCGCCCTCCATGACATAGGCGACATCGCCGTCCATGATGTAGATGCCCGGACCCTCATTGCCCTCGTAGCCCGGATCGTACGAGACATCACATAACTTGGCGTCGTTTGCAGTGTCCAGCTCGATGGAAGAGTGGCATCCGCCAACCATGTCGTTCGCTTTTGCCCGATAGGACGCATATCCGTACCAACGCTTAAATGTTTTGCCCTTGAGTAGCTCGGACGCCCTATCGATCAGGCTTGTATCCGTGGTATAGCGCATGGCCCCAAGCTGAATACGCGGATAATTGCTAATACCCAGCACAGCCGGCTGCTCATCAAAATCAACGGTAATGGCCTCGGGCTTGTCGTCGCCGGTCAGAAGTTCGACAGATTGAGTCACAGGCTTGACCACCGGCTCCGTCACCGCAGCAGGTAGAAATGCCATACCGACAGCGCCCGCGCCAACCACAGCGATCGCAAGCGCCAAGACAATCAATCCAATACGGGCAGAACGGCTCACGGCAAAACACCCCACAATGCAAACCTTCGCCACCTGCACTAATGATACCGCCAGCTAACACTATTACCAAAAGAAGCCGCGCGCTCCTCACCACCACAAAGGGGACAGGCACCTTTGTGGTGGTTTTCGACGCTAACGGTCGACCATCTCGCGCCATGAGATTAAACTTGAATTGTTCTCTGAACATATCCATTTCTGCCTATCCTCAACAGATCTTTGTCTCGAGGAGCGCATGTGAAGCCGTCTCATTCCACCGGTCGTAACGTCATCGCCATTCTCGCCATACCCATCGTGATGCTCTTCCTTATCGTCATCACGCCCTTTTCTTTTGGTATCGCCTCGCCCTTCGATCTTTGCGGGATGATCGACGCCGGCTCGCGTGCCACCTCGCTCTCCTTTGTCTGCCGTGGCGTGTTCTACGAATATGCAATTCCCACCGGAAGTTGGCAGTCCAAGTTACCGTTGCTCGGCAAGGTCGACGGATGCTCCCCCTATTTCTGCCTTGAACCTCAGGCGCTAAACTATCTAATCGACGACCAGCCACTCGACTCCATCACCCTCGCCTACGACTACGCACCAAACACCGATGAGCGCCACATGAACCAAGTCCTCGACAAGATGCTTGGACAGTGCGGGCTCACCGAGGAGACCGGTCGAACCATCTATAGCAACCAGAAATTAAAGCGAACAGAACTCCGCCGTGTCGGAAAAATCAAAGGGCGAAACGGGGCCGCCTACTGGGATGCCTGGGCAACACGCGACAAAGGCGAATTCGGACACAGCACCTATATGGTCACTGTCTACACCAAAGACGGAATTAAGGACAATGTTGACGATTTCGCGTCATCCAAACTCGGCATCCCCAAAACAACCAAACCCGCCAGCCCGGATGAAATTCTGTAGAGACGCTCATTAGAATGTCGTTCAACGAGCACGGCAACATCGAGCTCGCCCCCACCACCACAAAGGGGACAGGAGCCTTTGTGATGATCTTCGGCCCCGGCGTTCACCATCTCGATCTGTAACATCTAGCTGCCGTTTTGGACCTCAGATGTTACAGATCGAGACGAAATGTTCAGCAGTTCCCGTTTATCTAAATCTGTAACAACTACTCGGCAAATAAGGGTCTACCTGTTACAGAACGAGACAAACCGCGGACCACCACAAAGGTGCCTGTTCCCAATGTGGTGGTTTTCGACAAAAAGAAGCCGCCCCATTAACAGAGGCGGCATCAAGCAGGTCTATTTATTAGCGTCCCTCAAGACCCAACGAAAACGTCGCGGTAGCCCCGGCCACACCTTTCCCTCGGGCGACCCTCGCGAAGCGCGTGAGCACGAGGGAAAGGTGTGGCCGGGGCGTACAGCAGGGTTACTCGGCAGCGGCCTTGAACTTGTTGTAGTTGATCAGGCAGCCGGCCTTGACGATGGCACGCTCCTCCGCCGTCATATCGGCAATGTAGAGCTTAATCTGCTCGACCGCACCGTCGGCGCGCACCACGTAGGCGGCGATGTCCTTTAGGTCGCCATCGAGCGCGGCGCGGATACCCGGCACAAAGACGTAGTCGCCCACCTCAAAGTTGGGCTCGGCCTCCATCTGGAAGGGCACCATGCCCCAGTTCATCACGTTGGAGCGATAGCGCTTGGTGGCGTACTCGTGGACGATGTTGGCCAGACCGCCAATCACGCGCTGGCAGCTCGCGGCCTGCTCGCGGGCAGAACCGTCACCGGGCTTCTTGGCATAGAGCATGGAGCCATACTCGGTCGCCTTGGCATCGGCCGCGACACCCGCGCCGGCCAGTGCCTCAAACACGCCGGCAAGCTCGGCATCGAGCGCCGCCAGGTCGCCTGCGGCCTCGCCGGCCACGCGGCGCTTCTCCACGGCGTCGACTTCCTTGGAACGACCCACGTAGGCCGGGTCACGGCGGCTGAGCGTAAACTCAGCCAAGCCCAGCGGGTTGGAGCGGAAGGAACTCGTCTCGCCCGAAGGAATGAGCTCGTCGGTCGTGGTGACCGGGTCCATGATCTTGGAGCACACCTTGAGCAGGATATCGTCGCCGAGGGGCTCCATCGCGGGCCACGGCTTGATGTTGGGGCCCTCGACCAGCTCGTCGGCCGGCTCCGCCTTGCCAAAGCCCCAGTACACGCGCTTTTTGTACGGCGCGTCGTCAAAGGTGTACTCGCAGGCCTCGTCCCAAGTCTCCTCGGGCAGGTCGGTCGCCGGCGTCAGGATGCCGCCGTTGGCAGCCGTCGCCGCAATGGAGCGGGCGTCCATCAGGGCCACGGCGCTCAGCTGGCCATTACCCGGCTTGGAACCCTCGCGGTTGGGGAAGTTGCGCGTGGTGTGGCGGATGGACAGGCCGTTGTTGGCGGGCGTGTCGCCGGCACCGAAGCACGGGCCGCAGAACGCCGTGCGCACGATTGCGCCGGCCTCCATAAGGTCGTAGATATAGCCGCGACGCGTGAGCTCGAGCGCCACGGGCTGGCTCGTGGGATAGACCGACAGCGAGAACTCGCCGCAGCCGGTGTTGGCGCCCTTGAGCACGCGGGCAGCCTGGACCACGGAGTCGTAGTTGCCGCCCGAGCAGCCGGCGATAACGCCCTGCTGCACGTGCAGCTTGCCGTCGACGATCTTGTCGAGCAGGCTAAAGTGCGTCTTGCCCTCGCCGATCTTGGCAGCCTCGAGCTCCACCTCATGCAGGATGTCCTCGAGGTTCTCGTTGAGCTCGTCAATCTCGAAGCCGTTGGAAGGATGGAACGGCAGCGCGATCATGGGCTTGATGCTCGACAGGTCGACCTCGACGCAGCCGTCATAGTAGGCGACATCGGCGGGCTTGAGCTCGCGGTAGTCGTCGCCGCGGCCGTGCATGGTCAAAAACGCGTGTGTGTCCTCGTCGGTGGCCCAAATGCTCGACAGGCAGGTGGTCTCGGTGGTCATGACATCGACGCCGTTGCGGTAATCGGTCGTCATGCTCGCGATGCCCGGGCCCACAAACTCCATGACCTTGTTCTTGACGTAGCCCTTGGCAAAGACGGCGCGGATGATGGCGAGCGCCACGTCGTGCGGGCCGACGCCGGGGCGTGGGGCGCCCGTGAGGTAGATGGCGACGACGCCGGGATAGGCAACGTCGTAGGTGTCGCGCAGCAGCTGTTTGGCCAACTCGCCGCCGCCCTCGCCCACGGCCATGGTGCCCAGGGCGCCGTAGCGGGTGTGCGAGTCGGAACCCAAGATCATCTTGCCGCAACCGGCGAAGTTCTCACGCATAAAGGAGTGGATGACGGCGATGTGCGGCGGAACGAAGATACCGCCGTACTTCTTAGCAGCCGAGAGACCAAAGACGTGGTCGTCCTCGTTGATGGTGCCGCCCACGGCGCACAGCGAGTTATGGCAGTTGGTGAGCACGTAAGGCAGCGGAAACTGCTCCATGCCCGAGGCGCGCGCCGTCTGGATGATGCCGACAAAGGTGATGTCATGGCTCGCCATGGCATCGAAGCGAATCTTGAGCGCCTCGGGATCTCCGGACGTATTGTGTGCCTGGAGGATCGAATACGCGATGGTGCCACGCTTGGCATCCTCGGGCGTCTGCGTAATACCGCGCTCGGCGGCCTCGGCCGCAGGCACAACCTCGCTGCCGCCGCGCAGGTAGATGCCGTCCTCGTACAGCTTGACCATACTGTCTCCCACTCTGCCCAAAAGATTTGGGCGCATAGCATACATTCGTTCAATATCGTGCCATAGAACGGTTGCAAGTGGGTTACGAATCTGCGCGTTCACTTTATCTCGGTAAAGTAAAGGACGAGCCCGGCGAGGGCCGGCAGATTTGGTGTAAGAGTGTCCCTTCGACTAGTCATTTAAGAACGTCCCCCATGACTACCGCATCCGGAGCAAGGCAACGCCGCAGGTAGAGGACGGACAGCGAGCGGGCCGTATTTCCAAAGTGAGGAACGTCCCCAAGTGCCGCATCCGGGCCATGGCAACGCCGATTTTTTGGCGCGGACAGCGAAAGCCCGCCAGAGCGAGCAAGGTGCCTTGAAACAAGGCGGCATTGATCTTTTGATCATGCCGCCGAAGTTGAAAGGCAGATTGCCGCTCTGACGGGCTTGCAGCGTCAACTGGTTACGCGGGTTGGTAAACCCGCGTAACTACAAATCCCCGCCGGCGCCCAGCAGCTTGCGCATGACCTGTTCGGGGTTAACCGAGCCGTCGCGCGGGGCCAGGGCGGTGATCTTCTTCTGCATCTTGTACTCGTGCAGCTCGTCCTCGAGCTGGCGCGCGCGAGCACGGAGCTTTTCGTTCTCGCGCTCGCGCTCCTCGGCGCGCTCCTTCATATCGAGGATACGCACCACGCCGGCAAGGTTGATACCCTCGTCGGTCAGCTGGTTGATGAGCTCCAGGCGCTCGATATCGGCACGCGAATACAGACGCGTGTTGCCGCCCGAGCGCTGGGGGTTCACCAGGCCCTTGGACTCGTAGACGCGCAGAGTCTGCGGATGCATGCCGGTCAGCTCGGCCGCCACGCTGATCATGTACAGCGGTTTGTTCCTATTGTCCTCGGCCATGCTACCTGACCCCTTTCCGTCTCGTTATCGTCCATCATAAGCCCGCGGGCGTGGGCGTGCGCCGCAACCGCCCTAGTACGTCGCCTTGTAACGATTGACCTTCTCGCGATAGTCGCGCGTGTCGGCCTCGCGCAGCCTGGTCATGGCATCGCGCTCGTCATCAGACAGGTTCGTGGGAACCTGCACCTTGATCTCGACGAGCAGCGCGCCCGTACGGCCACGGTGCTTAACGTCGGGCGCGCCCATCTCTTTAAAGCGGAATTTCTTGCCCGTCTGGGTACCCGCGGGCACCTTCAGACGAACAGTCGCACCGCCGGGCGTGGGCACGTCCACCGTGCAGCCGAGCGCCGCCTCATAGACCGAGACCGGTACCTCCATGGTCACGTCGGCACCTTTGCGCTTAAACAGCGGATGCTCCTCCACGTGCGTGGTCACGACCAGGTCGCCGCGCTCGCCGCCGGCAACGCCGTACTCGCCGCAACGCTTGTAGCGTAGCTTGCCGCCGTCGACCGCGCCCGCGGGAACCGAGACCGTAATGGTCTGCTGCTCGCCCGTCGAGGGAATGCGATAGGTGACCTTGTGCGTCACGCCGCGAAACGCGTCCTCGGCCGTCACATCGACGGTCAGCGACAAGTCGCCGCCCTTGCGCGCGCGGCTGCGACCCGCGCCGGCACCGGCATTACCTGCAGCCCCGGCAAAGCCCGAGCCCCAGTCGCTGCCCCAGGCGCCGTTGCCGCTAAAGATGCTGTCGAAGATATCGCCCCAGCCGCTGGCGCCCGCGCCGGCACCGTAGCCGCCACCATACGCGCCGCCCGCGCCCGGCATGCCGCCAAACATGAGCATCTGGTCGTACTCTTTGCGCTTCTTCTCGTCCGAAAGCGTTTCGTAGGCCTCGCTGATCTCCTTGAACTTGGCCTCGTCGCCGCCGGCATCGGGGTGATATTTTTGCGCGAGCTTGCGAAACGCGCTCTTAATCTCTTTGTCGGAGGCGCTCTTGGATACGCCCAGGATGTCATAGAAGGTTTTGCCTGCAGCCATCGTAGCTCCTCTCCTGTTACGTCCGCCGCCCATGCAGACGACGGCTCATGCTGTCATATGGCACTAGGCCAGAAAGGGCCCCGGGTGTTGCCCCGGGGCCCTTCTCAATTACTCCTCGGTGCTCTCGGCCGTGTCGGCCGTAGCATCCTCGGGTGCCGCTTCGGGCTCCGGTGCGGGGCGCTTCTCGCCGCCGTAGGTCACCGTCACCATCGCGGAACGCAGAATACGATCCGCCATGCGGTAGCCCTTCTGGTATACGTCGTTGACGGTCTCGTCATACTGCGATGCGTCCTCGACGCGACCCACAGCCTGGTGCTCGAGCGGATCGAACGCCTCGCCCTTGGGGTCGATGGGCTCAACGCCCTCATGCGCAAACACGTCGAGCAGCTTGGCATGTACCGCGTCAACGCCATCGACGAACTGCTTAAAGTCGTCGGAAATCTCTTGACTGCGGGCATGGTCGATCGCGCGCTCGATATCGTCAATCACCGGCAACAGCGCGGTGACAAGCTTCTCGGTCGCGCGCTCGCGCTCGGCAATGCGCTCGTTGGCGGTGCGGCGACGGAAGTTCTCCCAGTCGGCCTGCAGACGGGCGGTACGCTCGGTGGCGTCCTTTGCCTTGTCCTCGGCGGCCTTCTGAGCCTCTGCCGCAGCATCGAGCTTATTGCGCACGTCGGCAAGCTCTTTCTGAGCCTGCTCGAACTTGAGCTTAAAGTCGTTGTCGGCGGCTTCTTCACCGGCGCGGATAGCGGCTTCCACCATCTCGTCCTCGGTCATCGTCGCCTCCTTGTTGGAATCCTCTACCTGGTTCTCGGCAGCCTCGGCGGCCGGGGCCTCGTTGACCTCGGTATCGTCTGCGGCCTCTACGGGAATCTTCACGTCCTTCTCCTCAGAGTCAACGGGGGCGGCGCCAGCGGCAGCCGCCTCCGTGCGAGCTTTACGAGCGGACATGATTACTTGTCCTCGTCGTCCACAACCTCGTAGTCGGCGTCGACAACGTCATCGTCGGCAGACTGGGCGCCGGCGGCACCGTCGGTCTGCTGCTGAGCGTCGGCGTAGACAACCTGGGCCAGCTCGTAGGCCACGGACTGCAGGGACTCGCCGGCGGCCTTGATGGCCTCGACGTCAGAGCCCTCGAGCGCCTTCTTGGCGTCGGCGATAGCGGCCTCGGCCTTGGACTTCACATCGGCGGAAACCTTGTCGCCCAGCTCGTTGAGGGTCTGCTCGGTGGAGTAGCACAGGCTGTCGGTCTGGTTGCGGACCTCGACCTCTTCCTTCTGCTTCTTGTCCTCCTCGGCATGAGCCTCGGCGTCCTTGACCATACGATCGACTTCGTCGTCAGACAGAGCGGTGGAGCCGGAAATGGTGATCTGCTGCTCCTTGCCGGTGCCCTTGTCCTTAGCGGAGACCTTGACGATGCCGTTGGCGTCGATGTCGAAGGTGACCTCGATCTGCGGCACGCCGCGGCGGGCAGCCGGGATACCGGTCAGCTGGAACTTACCGAGCGACTTGTTGTCGCGGGCAAGCTCGCGCTCGCCCTGGAGCACGTTAATCTCGACGCTGGTCTGGTTGTCGGCAGCGGTGGAGTAGACCTCGGTCTTGGAGGTCGGGATCGTGGTGTTGCGGTCGATCATCTTGGTCATGATGCCGCCCATGGTCTCGACGCCCAGCGACAGCGGGGTAACGTCGAGCAGCAGGATGCCCTCGACGTCGCCGGTGAGCACGCCGCCCTGGACGGCAGCGCCGTCGGCAACGACCTCGTCGGGGTTCACGGACATGTTGGGCTGCTTGCCGGTCATGGTCTTGACGAGCTCCTGGACGGCGGGCATACGGGTGGAGCCGCCGACGAGGATGACCTCGGTCAGATCGGAGAGCTTAAGCTTGGCGTCGCGCAGTGCGTTGGTGACAGGCTGCTTGCAGCGCTCGAGCAGGTCACGGGTGATCTTCTCGAACTCGGCGCGGGTCAGCGTGTAGTTGAGGTGCAGCGGGCCGGACTGGTTCATGGTAATGAACGGCAGGTTGATGGTGGTCTGCTGGGCGGCGGAGAGCTCCTTCTTGGCGTTCTCGGCGGCCTCCTTCAGACGCTGCAGGGCCATGGGGTCCTGACGCAGATCGACGCCGTTCTCCTGCTGGAACTTGTCGGCCATCCAGTCGATGACGCGCTGATCCCAGTCGTCGCCGCCCAGGTGGTTGTCGCCCGAGGTGGACAGAACCTCAAACACGCCGTCTGCGAGGTCGAGGATGGAGACGTCGAAGGTGCCGCCGCCCAGGTCGAAGACTAAGATGCGCTGGTCGGTGCCCTGCTTGTCCAGACCATAGGCCAGGGCAGCAGCGGTCGGCTCGTTGACGATACGCTTGACGTTGAGGCCGGCGATCTTACCGGCATCCTTGGTGGCCTGACGCTGGGCGTCGTTGAAGTAGGCCGGGACGGTGATGACGGCGTCGGTGACGGTCTCGCCCAGATACTTCTCGGCGTCGGCCTTCATCTTGGCGAGCACCATGGCGCTCACCTGCTCGGCGGTGTAGTCCTTGCCCTCGATGTCGACGACGGCACGGCCACCCTGGCCCTCCTTGACCTCATACGGCACGGTCTTGATCTCTGAGGTGCACTCGGAGTACTTGCGGCCCATGAAGCGCTTGATAGAGAACACGGTGTTCTTGGGGTTGGTGACCGCCTGGTTCTTAGCGGCCTTACCCACAACGCGGTCGCCGTCGGCACGGAAGCCCACGACGGACGGGGTGGTGCGATCGCCTTCAGCGTTTACGATGATGGTCGGAGAACCGCCCTCAAGGACGGCCATGGCGGAGTTGGTAGTACCAAGGTCGATACCAAGAATCTTACTCATTAGAAATTCCCTCTCTCTTGTGCGTTCGCGCCGCCTCGACGGTCTGCCGCGCGGCGCTTCGGCTTGTCTTTCAGGATGTAGTGTATCCCCTTATGGGCCGGAATATACAAAATCTAAGTCAATTCATATAAGATTTCTTATTGCCGAGAGTTTAGGTTCTCAAATGCGCAGGTAGATGCGCTGATTGAGTTCTGGGCAAATCTATCGAGATCTATGTAGAGATGGCTGAGGTTTGGGTCCAGGGGTGCCTGGGGGCCGTCTTGCGGAAAGCTCATCCCGGTTTGAGCGTGGATTCCGGGTCGCAGTTTCCGTCTGAAGGCTCAACCGGAAACCGTATCCCGTTTTGAGAGCTGATACCGGCTCGCATTTTCCGCTAGCGGGCCTAACCGGAAACTGCAACCCGTTTTTCGACAAAATAATGGGATGCGGTTTCCGCAAGCACGCTCAATCGCCCTATATTTCAAGTCACCTTTAGCTAACATTTACGCAGCTCAACGGCCCCACCTGCGTGTTTTTTAGTAAACCTTGGCATACTCGGCGAACGGTATGAAGATGCCGGTCAGAGGGTATTGCAAACGGTCGCTCCCGTGGTATGTTTTTGCCCGAATCAAACCGGCGCGCATCGCCTGTAGCGTCGGTCAACAGAGAGGAAACTACCATGGCTCATCCCGTAATTGATGCCGACGAGTGCATCGCTTGTGGCGTTTGCGTCGACTCCTGCCCCGCTGGCGTTCTGGAGCTCCAGGACGTCGCTACCGTCGCTGACGAGGACTCCTGCGTCGCCTGTGGCGCTTGCCAGGACGCTTGCCCCGCTGGCGCGATCACCGAGATCGTCGAGGAGTAACAACTCCCCCACCTGCACACTCAAAAGTACACCGTGCACAAAAAGGAGGCCTCCGCATCGCCGCGGAGGCCTCCTTTTGCATGTGTGGGCAGCTAATTTGGAGCGGGACCCTTGGCAGTTGCGGTGGAATAGTTCCTGTTTTATGGCTTAGATGCCAATTTTAGGAACTATTTCACCGCAACTTATAGATACAGCGTCGGCTACGAGAGATCATCCTCGTAGGGCATTAAATCGGCAAGGTAGCCTTTCTCCTTGAGCATCGCCTCGATCTCGTCGAGGGTCTGTTCGTCCTCCGCCGCAATGCGATGGAAGTGATAGCCGCTCGTCACCGTTAGTAGCGGAAAGCTCTTGCCGCTCTCGATATCGTGCAGGTAGCGCTCGACATCTCGACGATTGCGAATGTCCAGGTCGGCCGTGATCTTGCCGTACACGCGGTGATTGACGATCACGTTGAGCACGGCGCCGCCGGCGTCGACGATACTCGTGAGCTCATCGCCTGCCTGCTCCACGCTGTGGCGAACCTTGACCAAGCGCGTGGGCACGGCGGGGCTGCTGGGGGCCTCCTGCAGCACATAACCACGGTTGGTGGCCACGACATCGTGCCCATCGGCACGCAGCAGGGCAATATCCTGAACCACGATCTGACGGCTCACGCCAACCTCGCGGGCAAGTGCGCTGCCCGAAACGGGCTCCTTGGCCACCTCGAGCACGTCCATGATGGCACGGCGACGCTCGCGGGCGTTCATTATTTACCGTCCAGCAGACGCAGGTGCTTAAGTGAGAGGTCGAGGATCGGGGCGGAGTGTGTCAGCGCGCCCGAGCTAATAAAGTCAACGCCCAGGTCGGCGAGCGCGCGGATATTGCTGGCGTCCACGTTGCCCGAGCACTCGGTCTTGGCGCGACCGGCGATAAGCTCAATCGCGGCGGTCATGTCGTCATGGGTCATGTTGTCGAACATGATGATGTCGGCGCCGGCCTCCACGGCCTCGCGCACCATGTCCAGGTTCTCGCACTCAATCTCGACCGTCGTGGTAAACGACGCATGGGCGCGCGCCATCTCGATCGCACGCGTCACGCCGCCGGCGGCATCGATGTGGTTGTCCTTGAGCATGACGGCCGTCGACAGGTTGTAGCGGTGGTTGCTGCCGCCGCCAATCTCAACCGCCGCCTTCTCAAACACGCGCATGCCCGGCGTGGTCTTGCGCGTGTCGACGAGCACGGTCTTGGTTCCCTCGAGCGCCGCGGCCATGCTGTGTGTATAGGTAGCGATGCCGCTCATGCGCTGCAGGTAGTTGAGCGCCACGCGCTCGCCCGAAAGCAACACGCGCGCGTCGCCGCGCACCTGGCCCACGTGATCGCCGGCATGCACCTCGTCGCCATCCGAGACATCAAACAGCACCGAGCTCTGCGAATCCAGCAGCTCAAAGGTGCGGGCAAACACATCCAAGCCGGCGATGATGCCGTCGGCCTTGGCGATAAGCTCCACCGTGGCGGGACGCGCCGTGGGGCACACGCTCGCCGTGCTCACGTCCTCAAACGTGATGTCCTCGCGCAGGGCCTGCAGAATCAGATCATCGACGACGAGCTTCATGGTAATGGGATTCATGGTCTACTCCTCCACGGCCTGCGTGCCGGCGGCACGGGCCAAATCATCGATTGCCAGAGGGTCGGCGCCCAGGGCGCGATGACGGCCATCGAGCGCGGGATCGCCCGCCTGCTCCACTGCGAGCGACTCGCCGGTGCGCATGTACCACGCGGCGCGACGACCCCAGACCAGCGCCTCGAGCAGGCTGTTGGAAGCCAGACGATTCTTGCCGTGAACGCCGTTGCAGGCCGTCTCGCCCGCGGCGTAGAGCTCGGGCATCGAGGTGCGGCCGTCCTTGTCGACCCACACGCCGCCCATAAAGTAGTGCTGCGTCGGCGTAACGGGAATGGGCTCGTCCAAGATGTCGCGGCCGTCCTCCAGGCAGCGCGCGCGAATGTTGGCAAAGTGCCCGGTCACCACGTCGCGCTCGACGGGGGCAAAGCTCAGCCACTCGTGCTCGGTGCCGTCCTGCTTCATCTGCTCGCGAATAGCGGCGGCGACCACATCGCGCGGCTGGAGCTCATCGGTAAAGCGCTCGCCGGCGGCGTTAAGCAAAATCGCGCCCTCGCCGCGGCAGCTCTCGCTGATCAGGAAGGTGCGGCCCGGCTGCGGCGAGAACAGCCCCGTGGGGTGAATCTGCACGTAGTCCAGGTGCTCCATCTTAATGCCATGCTCCTGAGCAATGTAGCAGGCATCGCCCGTGAGCTGCGGGTAGTTGGTCGAATGGTCGTATACGCCGCCGATGCCGCCCGTTGCCCACAGCGTGTGGCGGGCATGGATCTTAAACGGCTCGCCGGCATGCGCGCCCTCGGCGGCATTTACCAGCTCGTCGGCGGGACGAACCGAGTTGTTCTCGTCCACGGGAACGGCGACGATACCGGTGCACACCGTGGCGCCGTCACGCTCGCCCGTCAAGATGTCGGTCATGGCCACGTGCTCCAAAATCTGCACGTTGTCCAGCTTGCGAACGGCCTGGAGCAGTTTGGTCGTGATCTCCTTGCCCGTAATGTCGGCATGGAAGGCAATGCGCGGACGGCTGTGCGCGCCCTCGCGGGTAAAGTCGAGGCTGCCGTCGGCCTTGCGCTCAAAATCCACGCCCATCGCTAGCAGGTCGTTGATGACCGAACGGCTCGAGCGGATCATGATGTCGACGCTCTCGCGGCGGTTCTCGTAGTGACCGGCGTGCATGGTGTCCTCAAAGAAGGCATCATAGTCCGAGCCCTCGGGCAGCACGCAGATGCCGCCCTGCGCGAGCATCGAATCGCACTCATCGACCGCGCCCTTGGAGAGCATGATCACGCGCGTGCTCGTCGGCAGATTGAGGGCCGCGTACAGACCCGCCACGCCGCAGCCGGCAATGACGACGTCGCACTCCATATCGGAGTATTGCTTGGTTTCCACAGGAATCCTCTCCCTTGTAATGTGGCATAAGGGACCGTCCCTCATGCAACATTGTTCTAGCGTGCTGCGTACTCGAGCATACGGTCGAGCGTGAGCTTGGCCTGGCCTGCTGCCTCGTCCGAGACGCCGATCTGCACCTCGCCCTCGCCCGTCTCCAGGCAGTGCACGAGCTTTTCGAGCGTGATGAGGTCCATGTTGACGCAGGTGGGCTGCACCGCGGGGAAGTAGAACTTCTTGCCGGTGCCCTGGCAGCGGCGCTCGAGCTCGTAGAGCACGCCGCGGACCGTCACGATAATGAACTCGCTCGCGTCGGACTCCTCGGCATACTTGATGATGCCGGCGGTGGAGCCGATGTAGTCGGCCTCGGCCAGGACGTCGGCCTTGCACTCGGGGTGCGCCAGCACGAGCGCGTCGGGGTGGGCCTCCGTCGCGTCGACGATCTGCTCGACGGTGATGATGTGATGGCGCGGGCAGTAGCCGTTGTTGAGGATGACGTGCTTTTGCGGCACCTGCTCGGCTACGAAGCGTCCCAGGTTTTGGTCGGGAATGAACAGGATATGCTGCTGCGGCAGCTCGGACACGATCTTAACGGCGTTGGAGCTGGTGACGCACACGTCGCTCCAGCTCTTGATCTCGACCGTGGAGTTGACGTAGCACACCACGGCCAGGTCGTCGCCGTACTCGGCGCGCGCCGCGTCGACCGTCTCGCGCTTGACCATGTGCGCCATGGGACAGTCCGCGCCCGGCTCGGGCAGCAGCACGGTCTTAGTGGGATTGAGCAGCTTGGCGCTCTCGCCCATAAACTCCACGCCGCACAACACGATGGTCTGCTGCGGCAGGCTTTTGGCGAGCTTTGCCAGGTAGAAGCTATCGCCGACGTAATCGGCAACGGCTTGAACCTCGGGCGCCACGTAATAGTGCGCCAGGATCACCGCGTCACGTTGGGTTTTTAGTTGATGAATGGCCTCGACGAGCTCTGCGGGCACCAGTGCCGCACGCTCCGTTGCCGTCGTTGCCGATGCCAGGCCGGCCGCGATATCGCGTGCAAGCTCCGACGCATCCATGTTCGCGCTCTGTGCCATCAAGGCCCCTCTCTTTTGGCGAATCTTGGGGCTTTAGTATGACACCTAGGTTTACAGCTGACAAGACAGCTGTAAACCTAGGTGTAAAGTTGAAATAAAGATTCAATCATGCGGCAAGTCCATTTTCGAACTGGCAAGCTGAGGATAGCCGGGCTTTCGATAGCGCAGGAGGCATCTTTCGCCACCGCAACACCGCTTGGCGCGAGCTGCACGCCGTGGGGCGCAAACGGTCCGCACCCCCGCAAGCGGCGCGTGCCCGATGTGGCAAAATCGAACTACTTAAGGGGGCCGAATGCTCAAGATTATTGCCTGCGATGATGATGTCGCTTTTCTAGATAGACTGCACCGGATGATCGACCGTTGGTCGACCGAGACGGGCACGGCGGTCGATGTTGCGCTCGTCACGCGCGGCGAGGACCTGCTGGCCCGCCATGCCGCATCGCGCGCCGACATCATCTTGCTCGATATGATCATGCCGCTCGTCAACGGCATGGACACCGCACGCGAACTGCGCCAGGCCGACACCGCCGTGCGCCTGGTGTTCCTCACCTCGTCGCCCGAGTTCGCGCTGGAATCCTACGAGGTCCGCGCCTTCGACTACCTGCTCAAGCCCGTGACTTACGAACGCCTGGCGCAGTTACTCGACGAGCTTTCGAGCATGCGCCCGGCGGCAACCGACGAGCTCGTGATCAAAACTTCCTTTGGCTACCACGCCCTGCGCCTGTCCGACATCGAATATGCCGAGGCGCGCAACAAGCACGTGGTCTTCCACCTGCGCGACGGACGCGATATCGAGGCACTCGAGTCGTTCCGCAGCGTCGAGGACCGCTTGGAGCAAAACGCGGTCTTCTTTAAATGCCACCGCAGCTACCAGGTCAACCTGCGCAATATCGATCACTTTGACCGCACGGACATCGTTATGCGCTCCGGCGCGTGCATCCCGCTTTCGCGCAGCTGCAAGCGGGGATTCCAAGACGCCTACTTTGCGGCGCGCTTTGAGGGTGGGAGACGCTGATGGTCTCCTCGGTCGAAATGGTCCTTTGGGCAATCCACCACGCCACGACGCTGCTCTTTGGCGTCTTTGCCTCGGCGGCGCTGTGCGGTGTCGAGATCAACCGGCGTCATGCGCTTGAACTGGTGCTGGTCGGTGCCGTAACCGGATGCGCATTTGGCCTCGCCAATGCCGTCGGCGGCGAGCTTTTTGCCCGCCAGGTATATCCGCTCGTCGTGCATTTGCCGCTCGTCATCTATTTGTGCGCGCGCTACCGCCTGAGCCCGCTGCTTGCCGTGCTCGGCATTACGAGTGCCTATCTGAGCTGCCAGTTCAGCAATTGGATGGGCATCGCCGCATTTGCCGCAACCGATTCTCAGATCGCGTACTATCTGGCGCGCATCGCGACCACACTCGCCGTCTTTGCCGTCCTGTTGCATTGGGCCGGCGACATCGGTCCGCGCTTGGCGATTAAAAGCACCACCGAGCTGGGCATCCTTTTAATCCTGCCGCTCGTCTATTACGTCTTTGACTATGCCACCAACGTCTACACCACGCTGTTCCACTCGGGCTCGGTGGTAACGGTTGAGTTTTTGGCATTTGCGCTCTGTGCCTTCTATCTTATGTTTCTTGCCGTTTACCTGCGCGAATACGAAGAAAAGGAAACCGCCGAGCGAGAGCGCTGGATGCTCGAAACCCGCGACAGCGCCGCCATCAAAGAGCTCGAGGCTTGGCGTCAATCTGGGCGCGAGCTGTCGATTCTTCGCCACGATATGCGCCACTTCCTACGCGGCCTGGCCGCTTTAATTGAGGAGGGCCACACCGACGAGGCGCTCGATCGCATCGACGAACTCTGCGAAGCCGGCGACCGCACCGCCGTACGCCGCTTCTGCGCCAACGAGACCGTAAACATCGCGCTTTCGTCATTTAACTCGGATATCAATAGAAACGGCATTACCGCCAACCTGCGCGCCGCCGTACCCGAAACCATCCACGTAGGTGACGCCGACCTGTTTAGCGTGCTCTCAAATGCCTTGGAAAACGCTATCACCGCCGCAAGCGCCGCACCCCAAGGAAAGCGATTCGTCGACTTTGACCTGCGATTAGAGGACGGCCAGCTGCTGCTGTTAGTTTCCAACACGTTTGACCGCGCGCCGCGCATGGTCGACGGCATGCCCGTGACCCGGCATGCGGGCCACGGCTTTGGCACCAAGAGCATCAAACTTGCCGTGGAGCGCATGAACGGCAACTGTCAGTTCCGCATTAACGGCGATCGGTTTGAGCTGCGCGCTGTGATGTAGAAGTGCGGCGCCGATCTCGCGGCGTGTCTTGCCCGCCAGGCAATCGCTCACCGGCGCCAATCCGCTACAGCGGAGCGGCTGCCGGGGTCAGCTGCTTGATGTATGCCCACATGCGCTGCTTGGCGGCTTTGTCAGTGAGCGCCGCCTCAAAACCGTCGAGCGCGAGCACGCGGCGACCCTGCACATGGGCGACCAAGCCGGGCTTGAGCATGGCGGTGTCGAAGTCATCGATCGCCACGAGCATATCGGCGTAGGTCTCGCGCATGGCGTCAGCCGCGTTGTTGTCGAGCAGTAGCACCGCCTCGGGGTCCAAAGCCTCAAGCGCCTCACGGAACAGCTCGCACGGCAGAGTCTCGCCCACCGCGACCGCTCCGTCACCCACGCCGGCGACGCTTGCCAGCACGCAAAAATCCTCGGGCGCGTAGCCGATGGCCCCAAGCGCCTTGCGCAACGCCGCGCCATCCGGGCCGGCGGCAAGCTCGCCACCCGAACGCTCGGCCTCGTCCAAATCGCCTTTGACCAGCACGATCGGCGAGCACGCGTTGCCCGCGATACGCACGCCACGGACCGCAAGCGATGTGAGCTCCTGCTCGGCCGCCTGGGCGATGGCTTCTTTTTTCTGGCTTTGTGACGTGGACATGCGCTCTCCAATCGTTTGCGTGCCCACCATTATATAAAAGAGCTGCCCGCGAGTGGTTGCTTTGCGGGCGGCTGGGTATAAGCACGGTCGTACTGAGTTTTACGCGGCCAAGCCGCGTCGCATTATGGAGGTCACCATGGCTGACATTAATCAGATTACTCCCGAGAACTTCGATTCCATCGTTAACGACAGCCTGCCCGTGCTGGTCGATTTTTGGGCACCGTGGTGCGGGCCCTGTCGATCCCTCTCGCCCATCGTTGACGAGGTTGCCGATGAGCTGGCGGGCAAGCTTGCCGTTGCCAAATGCAACGTCGACGACAACCAGGACCTGGCCATGAAGTATGGCGTCATGAGCATCCCCACGCTGATTGTGTTTAAGAACGGCGAGGAGATTGACCGCTCGGTTGGCGCTCTGCCCAAGGCGAGGCTGCAGGCGCTGCTGGAAAAGCATCTGTAATACGCTTGTTACATGTTGCCGTCTGCCTGCCGTCCATGAGCGCTTTTACGCCGCTCGCCGGACTTCTGAATGCACCGAGTGCAACCACGGATAGTATGGTAGTCACAAACAGCCCCCAGTGAACGGGTGCGGGTCGCACAGACTCGTACCCGTTTTCTTATGCAGCTGCGCGCAGAGCGGGCGTAGTAAAATCTGAACCACTGAACTGCCCCATACAAAAGGAGATTTCCCATGCATGATGTTGGAATGAACATGAGCCAGCTTGCCATGAGCGTCAAGCAGGTCGACGACACCATCGAGCTCGCTCACGAGTGGAGCCATCAGCTGCTGCATGCGACCGAGAATTTTGACATGGAGCGCATCGGCGCCAAGCTCGAGGCCGCCATGGCCGCGCTGCACGAGGCCCACGACGCACTCGAGGGCTACGAGGAAGCCATCGAGGCCGACCACAACTCCGTCGGCTCCGTGAAGCTGGTGTAAGGTGGCCGAACACGAGCACGGCTGCGGGTACGAGCACGAGCATCCGCACGGGGCGGACGGTGACGCGGGCTGCCACTGTAGTGGCTCCGGCTCCGAGCTGGTCCGTTTTTCGGTTACCGCACCCGACGACCTGCTGCGCCGTTTTGACGAGCAGATCGCACGCCGCGGCGACGTGGCCAACCGATCCGAGGCCGTGCGCGACCTGATTCGCGCCTCGATCGCCAAGGAGCAGATGCGCACGCCCGATGAGCACGTTATCGGGTCGCTCACCATGATCTACGACCACCATACCGGCGACCTGACGCGCCGCCTGGACGAGGTGCAGCACGACTACACCGACGAGATCGTATCGACCATGCACGTGCATCTGGATCACCACAACTGCTTGGAGATTCTGGCGCTCAAGGGTCGCGGCGAGCGCGTCTACGAACTAGCCGACCGCCTGCTGGGCCTGCGCGGCGTTAAGCACAGCGAGCTCACGTGCGCCGCCACCAAGCAGAGCCTGGGGCTGTAGCGGGATTTCCCGCAGCGCACCTGCCAAATAGGGACAGGTTTGTTTTGGCAGGTTTAGAAGTTTTACCGACCAAAATAAACCTGTCCTTTTTTGGTCGGTTTTGATGAGGGGTGTCGCATGCGGCATGTGCATATTCATGTGACGGGCATTGTGCAGGGTGTTGGCATGCGACCGTTTGTGTATCGCGAGGCCATGGCGCATGGCATTTGCGGATGGGTGCTCAATGCGGGCGACGGCGTGCATATCGAGGCGCACGCTCCGGCCGATGCGCTCGATGCTTTTGTTGCCGCGCTTTCTGAGCATGCACCTGCAGCAGCCCGCATAGAGTATGTCGAGGTTGTGGACCTGGCAGCCAACGGTTGGGATGCCGCCGATGAACAGGGCTTTCGCATCGTAGCATCGCAGGACCAGACCGCACACACGACGCTCGTCTCGCCCGACATCGCTACCTGTGACGATTGCCTGCGCGAGTTGTTCGATCCCGCCGACCGACGCTATCACTACCCCTTTATCAACTGCACTAACTGCGGCCCACGCTTTACCATCATCCGGTCGCTGCCTTATGACCGAGCGGCTACCTCGATGGACCGTTTCCCCATGTGCCCCGCCTGCACCGCAGAGTATGTCGACCCACTCGACCGGCGTTTTCACGCGCAGCCCGATGCCTGCTTTGATTGCGGGCCGCATATTACGTGGCGCGAGGCTGTAAACGGCGATGCGTGCGGGAATTCGTCCGCGACACCGGCCGTCGGCACCACACGCGAGGCCAGCGACGCTATCATCGAGCGCTGCGTTGAGCTGCTGGCCAGCGGTGGCATCGTCGCCATCAAGGGCCTGGGCGGATTCCATCTAGCCTGTGACGCTGCCAACGAGCAAGCGGTGACCGAGTTGCGCCGTCGCAAACGCCGCAGCAACAAACCACTTGCCGTCATGGTGCGCAGTCTTGCCGATGCCGGGCGCCTGTGTCATATCGACGATGCTGAACGCGATCTGCTCGCTGGCAGTATCCGCCCCATCGTGCTGCTGCGCCGGCGCACTGTTGGCGAGGGCAACGGCGGCTCCCCCGACATCCTCGCCCTCGCGCCATCTGTCGCACACGACTTGCCCGAGCTCGGCGTCATGCTCCCCTATACGCCGCTTCAACATCTGTTGTTTGCCGCGGCAGAAGCCTGCGGTATGCACGCGCTCGTCATGACCAGCGGAAACCTGAGCGAAGAACCCATCGAGACCGACGACGACCTTGCCTGGGAACACCTCGTTGCCGCCGGCATCGCCGACGCGTTGCTCGGTAACGACCGCGCAATCCTCTCGCGCTACGACGACTCCGTAGTACGCGCGGCGAACGGCGCCGTTATGCCCGTTCGCCGCGCTCGTGGATATGCACCCCAGCCGCTGCCGTTGCCGGCGCTCGACGGCGCTCCGTCCTGCGTACTCGCCTGCGGGCCGCAACAAAAGGCCACGATTGCGCTCACGCGTGAAGGGACGAACGGCAAGGCAACCTGTTTTGTGTCGCAACATATCGGCGATGTTGAAAACGGCGGGACCTTCGATGCCTGGAACGCCGCGCGCACGCGCTTGGAAGATCTCTTTGATTTGGCGCCCGCCGCCTTGGCCTGCGATATACACCCCAGCTATCTATCGGGCCAGTGGGCGCGCGAGCAGGCGCGAAAATGCAATCTGCCGCTCGTCGAGGTGCAGCACCATCATGCGCATATCGCGAGCGTAATGGCCGAGGCCATCGCCGCGGGCCAGCTTACAACCGACGCGCACGTCCTTGGCATCGCCTTTGACGGCACCGGCGCCGGCACCGATGGGACCATTTGGGGCGGCGAGTTTCTTGTTGCCAGCCTTGGCGGCTTTGAGCGCGCCGCGCATTTGCGCACCTGGGCGCTCCCCGGCGGGGCGGCCTCCGTGCGCGACGCCCGCCGCAACGCCTTTGCCCTGCTCAGTGAGCTCGGCCTGCTCGAGCACCCAGGCGCCGCTCGGCTTTTGGACAGCCTCGACGAGCAAACGCGCAGCGTGACAGCCACCATGATCGAGCGCGGCATCAACAGCCCGCGTACCAGCAGCATGGGGCGTCTCTTTGATGCCGCGGCAGCAATTCTGGGCATCTGCGACAAGGCAACCTACGAGGGCGAACCCGCCATCGAGCTTGAGGCTGCCGCCTGGCGCGCGCTCAGCAGTGAAAGTGCCTGCCCCGCCGGCAATATAGCCGGCTTTTCCGTAACCGAATCATCCCGTCCGGACGCCTGCCATGTTCTAAACTCCAGATCGCTTATTGAGGCGCTTTTGGAGGGAACCAGGGCCGGCACTGCGGCCTACAGGCTCGCGCTCGACTTCCATATCGCCATCGCGCGCTCTTCGGCACGAATCGCACGCGAAATCTGCGCGCGCGAAGGCATCGATACCGTCGCGCTCTCGGGCGGCGTGTTCATGAACCGACTTTTGCTCCAGCTCCTCACCCGCGAGCTCAAAAGCATGGGTCTCACTGTCTTGATTCCCCAAACCGTGCCCGTTAACGACGGCTGCATCGCCTACGGTCAGGCGGCAGTCGCAAGCGCTCGTCTTGCGCAGGTTGCATCGCAGTAGGCTGTTCGGCCAGCCCGCAAGCCGCCGTCTCACAGGTGTAGCGCGTTTGCCCGCAGCGCCCGCGAGCGCTACCATCAACTGATGGATTATTGAGCGCCCGTCCAGCGCAAAGCGTATAAAAGGGGAACAATATGTGCCTTGCCGTTCCCGGTAAAGTAGTCAAACGCGACGACGACCTCAAGGCCACCGTCGACATGATGGGCATCGAGCGCCCCGTGTCGCTGCGACTCGTGCCGACGGCGCAGGTTGGCGACTATATTCTCGTACACGCCGGCTTTGGCATCCAGATTGTCGACGAGCAGGAAGCACAGGAAACGCTCGAGCTTGTTAATGCCATGTCCGAGCTGGTCGAAGAAGACCAGCTGACCACCGACCCGGCGGAGGCTTACTAGTGGCGCCCGAGCAGCCGGCGCGCTCCGGTATCGATTTCTCGGCATTCCGCGATCCCAAGCTGGCTCGCGAGCTCATCGAGCGCATTCATGAGCTTGTCGGCGACCGCACCATCAACCTTATGGAAGTCTGCGGCACGCATACCGTGAGCATCGGGCGCTATGGCTTTCGCTCCATTATGCCGGCCGGGCTCAAGCTGCTGAGCGGCCCGGGCTGCCCCGTCTGCGTCACCGCCAACCGCGACATCGACCACGCAATCGCGCTCGCCAACATAGACGGCGCCATCATCACCACCTTTGGCGACATGATGCGCGTGCCCGGATCATCCACCTCGCTCGCTGCGCAAAAGGCGGCGGGGCGCGATATCCGCATCGTCTATTCCCCGCTCGACGCGCTCGACATTGCCGAGCAAAACCCTGATCGCCCGGTCATTTTTATGGGCGTGGGCTTTGAGACTACGACGCCCACCATCGCCGCCGCCATCTTGGAGGCCGAGGCGCGCGGGCTTTTGAACTTCTCGGTCTATTGCGCCCACAAGACCACGCCGCCGGCGTTGCGCGCCATCGCCAACGACCCCGAGACCACCATCGACGGCTTTATCCTGCCGGGCCACGTCGCCACCATCACGGGCTTGGCGCCCTTTAGCTTTTTGGTCGACGAATTCAATACCCCGGGCGTGGTCACGGGATTTGAACCGGTCGATATCCTGCAGGGCATCTGCATGCTGGTCCAGATGGTTGTCGAGGACAGGCCGGCGATTGACAACGCCTACCGCCGTGGCGTCAACGCAGACGGCAATCCCGTGGCGCGCCAGCTGGTCGAGCAGGTGTTTGAACCATGCGACACCACGTGGCGCGGGCTGGGGCCGATTGCGGCTTCGGGACTCGCCATTCGTCCCGAATTCTCGCGCTTTGATGCCCGTACCCGCTTTGATGTGCCCGTTGAGGCGACAGTCGAGCCGCGCGGGTGCCGCTGCGGCGACGTGCTGCGCGGGGCCATTACACCGAGCAGCTGTCCGCTCTTTGGCCGTACCTGCACGCCCGAGCACCCCGTCGGCCCGTGCATGGTGAGCTCCGAGGGCAGCTGCGCGGCGTACTACCGCTACCGCGACTAGTCCGGACACACCCGCACACCGGCACCACCCACGATTGGAGTTTTCGATATGTCCCATAGCGTTACCGACAGCACCGTCCTGCTGGGCCACGGCTCCGGCGGCCAGATGATGAAACGCATCATCGATGAGGTCTTTTTGGATGCCTTTGGGTCGCCCGAGCTGCTCGAAGGCAACGACGCCGGCGTCGCCACGCTGCCCGCGAGCGGGCGCATCGCCATGTCGACCGACAGCTTTGTAGTCTCGCCGCAGTTCTTCCCCGGTGGCAACATCGGCCGCCTCGCCGTGTGCGGAACCGTCAACGACGTCGCGACCTCGGGTGCCAACGTGCGCTACCTATCGTGCGGCTTCATCCTCGAAGAGGGCTATCCCATGGATAAGCTCCACCAGATTGTGCAGACGATGGCCGAAACGGCGCACGAAGCGGGCGTGTCCATAATCACGGGCGACACTAAGGTGGTCGAGCGCGGCGGGGCAGACGGCGTCTATATCAATACCGCCGGTGTGGGCGAGGTACCCGCGGGCGTGGCGCTCAGTGGCGCAAACTGCCGGCCCGGCGACGTCATCCTGGTGTCGGGCACACTGGGCGACCACGGCATCGCCATCATGAGTCAGCGCGAGGGTCTGGCGTTTTCGAGCACCATCGAAAGCGACGCCGCGCCGCTCAACCACCTGATTGCCGATGTGCTTTCCGCAGCACCCGACACACGCTGCTTCCGCGACCCCACGCGCGGTGGCTTGGCGTCCACACTCAACGAGTTTGCCCAGGCCAGCAATGTTGCCATGGAGGTCGACGAGGATGCCGTGCCCGTGCGTCCCGACGTGCAGGCCGCCTGCGAGATGCTCGGCTACGATGTGCTGCAGGTGGCAAACGAGGGCAAGATGGTTGCCGTCGTGCCGGCCGAGCAAGCCGATGCGGCGCTGGCCGCCATGCGCGCCGCCCGCTACGGCGAGAACGCCGCGATTATCGGCCGCGTGCTGCCACTTGCCGAGGGCGCCCGCCCCGCCGTGCGCGTGCGCACCGGCTGGGGTTCGACCCGCATCCTCGACATGCTCGTAGGAGAGCAGCTGCCGAGAATTTGCTAACGACAAAGGCTCAGGGCTATTAAAGATATTCAGATTCCAAACATGCCCGGCACGCATGCCCAGTATCATGGGGTGCGTTTTACAACTCAAGCGACAGGAGCACCCATGGCAGCAGCTTTTTCCCATGTGATCTTTGACCTGGACGGCACCATCCTCAACACGCTCGAGGACCTGGCGGCCGCCGGCAACCATACCTGCGAGGCGCACGGCTGGCCCACGTTTGCCGTTGACGAGTACCGCTACAAGGTGGGAAACGGCATGCTCAAGCTGGTCGAACGCTTTATGCCTGCCGAGTATGCGGGCGACAGCCGTATGTTTGAGCAAACGCTTGCCGAGTTTAGGGCTTACTACGGCGAGCACAAGGAGGACCACACCGCCCCCTATGCCGGTACGATCGAGATGCTCGACCGCCTGCGCGCCGCGGGCGTGCAGCTTGCCGTGCTCACTAACAAGGACCACGTCTCGGCGGCTCCGCTTATCGAGAAGTATTTTGGTTCCGAGCGCTTTGCGCTGGTACAGGGCCGTGTCGATGCGTTTCCGCCCAAGCCCGAAGCACCCGTCACGCTGCATGTGATGGAGGAGCTAGGCGCCGATCCGTCGACCACGCTCTACGTAGGCGATTCCAATGTCGATATCCTGACCGGTCACAACGCCGGCCTTAAGAGCGCGGGCGTCAGCTGGGGCTTCCGCGGCCGCGCAGAGCTGGAAGCCGCCGGCGCCGACTACGTGGTGGACACCCAGGGCGAGCTCGCAGCGCTAATCCTGGGCGAGTAACGAGCGACACTGCTTAACGCAGCTGCGACAATGCTGTTGCGCGGAAAGTAGTCGTTGGGGACGTTCTTAAACGACTAGTCAGACAAGAACGCCCCAACGACTACCCCAACAATGGCAACGCCGCAGGTAGAGGACGGACAGCGAGCGGACACCAGAGCGAACAAATTGGCATGAAAAGAGGACGGCATAGACCTTCTGGTCATACCGTCCTCTTTGAATGACAAGTTGTCGCTCTGGTGCCCGCGCAACGTCGAGCAGTTGCGGCGTTTGGTAAAACGCCGCAACGAACTAGCTCAGCATTGCATCCATCATCTCGGAGTTGACGGAGTCGTCGGCAGACCACTCGCCGTCGTCGTTGCAGGTGTACTTGAAGATAACCGTGGTCTTCCTGGGCTCGGTGGCCTTGGTCACATCGACCATAACCTGACCGGCCATCTTGTACAGCTCGTCATCGGAAGGAACCGTGTCAAGCGCGGCGACCTTCTCCTGATACTGGGTGGAGAAGTCCTCGACGATCTTGTTCATAGACTTGCAGGTGATAGAGACCTCGGCGGTCGCGACACCCTTGTCCTCGTCGACCGTCACGTCGCCGATCTTGTAGTCAAAGCCCTCGAGATAGGTCTTGGCATACTCCTTGGGATCGATACCCAGCTGCTCGAACTCGTCGCCCGAAGCTTCCTCCAGACCAGAAAGGAAGTCGTCGCCACCGTTCTTGACCTCGTCAAACTGCGTCGTAAGATCCTCGGTGATGAGCTCCTCAACCGAAGGACCTCCACAGCCGGAAAGCACGACCACGCATGCAACCAAGACGGCCATGAGGGGCGCAAGCAGCAGCTTCTTTTTCATGTTGTTCCTCCCAATGAGCGGCACCGCGCTTCCCGGACGCGGCACACGTTGTAATAAGTAAGCCCATACTATCCACTTATGAACACCCTCGGCAACGCGAAGGCGCGGTCGGTTCGTTTTAGCGTCCGAACGGTTTGCAAGCCCGCCCAACGCGCAATAAAACGCTTCCCCACGGTGCAATAAAAAAGGTGGCCGGAAAACCCGACCACCCTTGCACATCCTTTGAACGCCGCAGTTTACTTGCGAACGACCTTAACGATGGCGTCACCGGCGGCGACGGCGGACTCTGCCTCAACGGTGAGCTCGACGTCGGCAAACTCGGCGGTGTTGGACACGGCCACCACGACGCAGTCCTTGTAACCGGCAGCGGCGATCTTGGCGCGGTCGATCTTGAGTATGGGCTGGCCGGCCTTCACAACGTCGTCGGCCTTGACGAAGCCCTCGAAGCCATCGCCGTTCATGTTGACGGTATCGACGCCAACGTGCACCAGAACCTCGATGCCGCTATCGGACTGCAGACCCACGGCGTGACCCATGGTGACGGTCACCTTACCGTCGCAGGGAGCGTAGACCAGATCATCCTCGGGCCACACGGCACAGCCCTTGCCCAGAACCTCGCCACCAAAGACGGGATCGGGCACGTCGGCCATCTTGATGACCTTGCCCTTGACGGGCGAGCACAGCACGTCGGCGCCGGCAGAAGCAGAGATGGAGGCCGGAGCAGCGGCAGCCGCGGGCTCAGCCTTCTTCTTGAACATATCAAACAGACCCATACGTTTTCTCCTCTTGATTAAGCGCAACGTTATGCGCATGCCTATGGTGATTATAGTGCCAAATGGCCAAATTGCTAAGGTCAGAGCTCGAATCGAGAGCCCTTCCCGGTAGTACTCGTGGGATGAGTATCTCCTTTGCATCGCGGGTCGATAAGCTGAGTATCGCCTGCGCAGGTTATGGAGCGCATGGAGGGGCTCTACCAGACCACGCTGGCCGAAACGCAGGAGCTGCTCGACCCCACGCAACTTGACCATGCCGCCAAGCTCATCGCGAACGCCCGACAGGTCGACATCTACACGGCTCGCACAACCTCTATCCAGCGGGAATGTTCCGCGATCGCCTGCTCTCCGCCGGTAAAAGCGCGACGTGCCACGACGGTGTCGAGGCCCAGGTGCGAACGGCGCTCGCCTCGGGTCCCGACCATGCGGCAATCGTCATCTCCTACAGCGGCCTTGCCCCCAACCTCAAGGGCATCTTGCCGATCCTCAGCAGTCGGCATGTCCCGGTCATCGTCATCGGCACGCCTTATTGCGCGCGCATTCACCCCGGCTTTGCCGCCTATCTCACGGTGAGCGACCACGAGAGCATGACGCATCGCATCACGCAGTTCGCGAGCCACATCGCCGTGCAATACGTGCTCGATTCGCTTTACAGCAGCTACTTCGCCAAAGACTACGCCCGCTGCGCCGAATTCCTAGAGCGTTCATTCCCCTACACCCGCCTCCCCGGGCTCAAGTAGCTATTTAAAAACATCCCCAATGACTAACGGCCGACCTAATAACGACTTCTCGTCATTAGGTCGGCCATATCGACTCTAATAACTATTTATTCCGTAAACTCGTTATTAGAATCTGACGCAGGAGGCCAGGCTCACATGTGGTGATTAGTCATTGGGGACGTTCTTAAACGACTAGTCAAACAAGAACGTCCCCGGTGACTAGCCATTTAAGAACGTCCCCAAGTGCCGCATCCGGAGCGGGGCAACGCCGCGGGTAGAGGACGGACAGCGAGCGCCGCCCAGAGCGAACAAGTTGGCATGAAAAAGGCAAGGCATTGACCTTCTGGTCATGCCTTGCCTTTTGAATGACAAATTGTCGCTCTGGGCGGCGCGCAGCGTCGGCCGGTTACGGCGTTTGGTAAAACGCCGTAACTAACGCACTCCGTACTGCTCGTAGTAGGCGTCGATGGCGGTCTTGAGCTCGTCATCGATGACGACCTTGCCGTCGATCTCGTGGTTGTAGAGGGTCTCGACGACCTCGGCCATGGAAACGATGCTCGCGACGGGGAAACCGTACTTTGCCTCGATCTCCTTCTGCGCGGTGGTCACGCCGCCCTTGCCGACCTCCATGCGGTTGAGGGACACAATCAGGCCCTTGATTTCGACGTCGGCAGCAGCCTTAACCTTGGGATAGGTCTCGTCGATGGACTTGCCGCTGGTGGTGACGTCCTCGACCATGACCACGCGGTCGCCGTCCTTGGGCTCATAACCCAGCAGGTTGCCCTTATCGGCACCGTGGTCCTTGGCCTCCTTGCGGTCGCAGCAGTACTTGATCTCCTTGCCGTACAGCTCGTGGTAGGCAATCGCGGTCACGACGGCCAGGGGAATGCCCTTGTAGGCCGGCCCAAACAGCACGTCAAAGTCGTCGCCAAAGTTATCGTGGATGGCCTGGGCGTAATACTCGCCCAGCTTCTTGAGCTGATAGCCCGTCACGTAGGCGCCGGCGTTCATAAAGAACGGGGACTGACGGCCGCTCTTGAGCGTAAAGCTGCCAAACTTAAGCACGTCGGACTCGACCATGAACTTGATGAATTCTTGCTTGTAAGCCTCCATGGGTCTCCCTTCCAATAGGCGCGTCCAGCTTGGACGGGCGCGTGTGAATCCGGTTCTTAGCTTACCAGAAAGCACCTCAGCGAACCGATGCCGCTGAGGTGCCTGCCCTGCTTCTATGTGATCGCTCTCCGGAGTGTTATTAACCGTTCTCTGCACACCTCCATAGCGCTCTCGACGCCACTCCCCCGTTGAGGGTTCGTGTTTGACGTATTGAGCGCCGATGTTTTGACGCTTTGTAGGTTAAACGTTTATCCACATTGGACTGAGAGCCCTTATATCCGCTGGCGACAAGCGGTCCCATACCGTCGAGCAAACGGCGGCGTTTTGTTACTCAGGTCCTACATATGGATAATATTGCCTGTTCAGCGGCGTAGTTTATAGGCTGGGCACATGGAGTCCATCGCGGCATCGCGCATGCGCTACAATCTCAGTTAACCTGTTAACCACTCGCAAACAGCAGGAGGCCCCATGCCCACACCCGGCAAGCGCTCGTCCATGCGCCAGATTGCCGCAGCGGCCGGCGTATCCGTCGCCACGGTCTCCCACGTCATCAACGGCAGTGGCCGTTTTTCCGAAGACACCCGCGAGCGTGTTGAAGCCGCCGTCGAGGAATACGGCTACGTCACGAATATGGCGGCGAAGAGCCTCCGCATGGCCCAGTCCCGGACCATCGGCATGATCGTGCCGGACATCTCGAACGACTTCTTTTCCAAGATCGCCCTGCATGTGGAACGCGAGCTCGCCACCGAGGACTACTCGGTCTTTGTCTGCAACAGCGCCAACGACCCCGCCCGCGAGCGCGATTACTTCCGCACGCTTGCGAGCAAACAAGCCGATGGCATCATCTGCATCTCCGGCCTGCGCAGGCTCGACGGCGAATTTGTCCCCCACGGCATTCCCGTGGTCTGCATCGACCGCGCGCCCGAAAACGACCTCGGTTTCCCGCACGTGGGTTCCGACAACATCGGCGGCGGCTACATGGCAACCGAGCACCTCATCGAGCGCGGCTGCAAGAACATCCTGAGCATCTCGAGTTTTACGGCCAACTACCCCGGAAACGAGCGTCAGATGGGCTACGAGCGGGCGCTTGCCGCGCATGGGATGCCGCTGTGCCGCGACTACCAGCTGTTTGTCTCGGGCAAGCAGCCGAGCATCATCGAGTCTGAGGAACTCGTGACCGACTTCCTCTCCACGGGTTGCCCCGTCGACGGCATCTTTACCCATAGCGACCACGCTGCCGTGGGTGCGCTGCGGGCGCTCGTTGCGGCCGGCAAGCGCGTACCCGAGGACGTCCGCCTCATCGGTTTCGACGATTCCGTGTACGCGCAGATCCCGACGCCGCAGATCAGCACCATTCGCCGCTTCCCCGAGCGCCTCGCGCACGAGGGATGTCAGGCCCTGCTCGCCCTGCTGCGCGGCGAGAAACCCGAGATGGAGACGCTTGTCCCTGTCAAGCTCGTGCAGCGCGCGAGCAGTTAGACCGCGGATGGTAAATGGTCCCAACGTGATGCTCAGCCTATCCCCCGAGGGAGTCGGTTTCCAAAACTCGGCTGTTTCGGACGGTTTAGGGACGACCTGCTGAGTAGCGGATGGATGACAATGGAAGAAACCACAGTTAGGCGATGTGCATGATCTCGGTCTTCTCAGGCACCCCCTCCAACACCGTCCGAAGCAGCCGAGCTTTCCTCTCGCATGCGCTCTATCCCACGCGCGATATGCAAAAAGCCCGCCACCACACGGGTGACGGGCTTTTCCACTACCAGCCGCGTGCCTCCTCCGCACGCACGAGCTGACGAGCCTCGATCTGGCGAATCATATCGATGCGGCGCTGGTGACGGCCGCCCTCGAACTCGCCGGTGAGCCAGGCGTCGACGATCATCTTGGCCAGCTCGATGCCTACCACGCGAGCACCAAATGCGAGCATGTTGGTGTTGTTGTGCTCGCGTGACAAGCGAGCGGAATACGGCTCAGAGCAGGTGCAGCAACGGATACCGCGCACCTTGTTCGCGGCAAGCGAAATGCCCACTCCCGTGCCGCAGATCACGATACCGCGATCGACTTCCCCGGCCACGACCGCGTTCGCCACGGCCTCACCCGCGATGGGATAGTCAAAGCGCTCGGTGCTGTCCGTGCCGAAGTTCACGACCTCATAGCCGTACTTCTCCTGGATATAAGCCGCAATGGCTTCCTTGTACTCAACCGCAACGTGGTCGTTTCCAATACCGATCTTCATAAGAGACCCCTTTCAAAATCCGCTCGCGCGTGTCGCGCGCTTATTTCGTCCTAATTTGCCTTTTCGCGTCTAATACACCTCGCCGGCGCGCAGACGGCGCAGGCACTCCTCGTAACCGGCGTCCTTGCCAAACAGCGCACTGGTACCCAAGATGAAGCCGTCCGCGCCGATAGCGGACAGGTCGCGCACGCGCTCGGGCGAGCAGGCGCCGTCGATCATGAGCTCAAAGCCGAAACGTTCCTTAAGAGCGGCAAGGCGACGTACCTTGTCGTTCGTGAACTCGATAAAGCTCTGGCCGGCAAAACCCGGATTCACCGTCATGACCATCACGTAGTCGCAGAGGTTCAGCATCTCCTCAACCTCGGAAATCGAGGTGTCGGGGTTCACGGCAATACCGGCGCTCTTGCCAAGAGACTTGATCGCGGCGAGGGTCTTGACCACGTAGCGCTCGGACTCCGGGTGGATGTAGATGATGTCCGCGCCCGCGGCGGCAAAAAGCTCCACCTTGCTGGCGGGGTTCTCGACCATAAGGTGCACGTCGACGAGCTTGTTAGTAGCAGCACGCACGGCCTTAATGTCCTCGAGGCCCATGGCGAAGTTGGGAACGAAACTGCCGTCCATCACGTCGCAATGGAAGATATCAATGCCGGCGGCGTCGAGCTCCTCGACGGTCGCACGCAGGTTGCCGTAGTCGGCGCACATGAGGCTGGGGCAGAGCAACATGGTGAACTCCTTATCTGCTCATTGGTTATCTACTCGTTGATAATTAATCGTTTAACCTGTATCTAAAGTCTGGCTGATTAATCGTTTAACCACGTTGTTAACCTACAGGTTTCTCTAGATTCACAACGTTGTCATATTTGTCTATCTAGCTGGCGTCATACGGATTCCGTACGGCGAAAAGCCGTTGTGTTCCCTAGAAAGAGGCCCCGCCATTCAGCTGGCCACCATGGGCCGTGCTCGCACGGGCGTGGGCCTTGAACCCTACGCCTCCGGCGTGATCAGGCGCGCATGTTGGGCGATCTTCTCGTCATAGGATTCCGCGATGATCGCCACGCCATCAAACCCAAAAGCCCGAACATTTGAGAACTTATGAAACTTCGAGCTGTCGCACAGCACGTACACATTATTCGAGTTCTCGCGCACGATGCGCTTCTTCGTTGCCTCCACATACGAGGGCGTCATGATGCCCCGGTCTTCGTCAATCGCGTTGGTCCCGATGAACGCCTTGTCAAAGTACAGATCGCGCAGGATCGACTCGGTCATGGAGCCGCAAAACGAGGAGTTCACGTGGTTGAACTCGCCACCCACTACGATGAGCTGGGCGCGCGTCTCGCTCTTAATCAGGCACGCCGAGGCGTCCGTCGTGTAGATCGTCACGTCGCGGTCGAGCAGCAGGCGCAGCAGGGCCGTGCAGGTTGAACCGGAGTCCAGATAGAGCGTGTCCCCGTCCTCAACCAGACGCAGGGCGACCTGGGCAATCTGATCCTTCTCGTTCCCATGCAAACCCGAGCGCGTCGAGATACTCACCTCGTGAACGGCCGAGACCAACTTCACCGCGCCGCCCGAAAGGTGCTCAACCTTGCCGAGCGCCTCCAGCTCCTTGAGGTCGCGGCGCAGCGTCGAAATAGAAACGCCCGGCAGCTCCTCCTGCAGCTCAGAAATCCTCACAAGGCCCGACTTCTGCAGGCACTCTACAATTCGCTCCTGGCGCTCATACGGGATCATATCGGGAACCTCTCCAAACCACTTTGCTTCACGCTCGTTCATTTCTTTTCGAGAAGTGTAACGCACGAGCAGAAAAACGGCCGCCATCCGCAACGATAACGGCCGTTTTAATCGATTGACCAACCCGCTCGTTCACAATTTGAACGAGGTTGACGCCCTCACGTAAGGGCGACGCTCCTTGAGCAAGGATAACGAGCCCCGGGCGAGGCACCGCGCCTCAAGTGAGACAGCACCCAAGGGAAGCGCACCTCAAGCTCTTAGGCAAGCTGGTCCTCCTTGCCGGTGAAGATGAAGGCGAGGACGCCGGCCACGACGGCAGAGATGAGCATGCCGGCCATGGCCCAAGCGAAGTTCATGGGGTCGGAGCTCACGAAAGCCGGGAACGTGGTAACGGAACCGAAGGTGAAGGCAGTCGTGACGACCTTCATGATGCCGAGGAACGCACCGCCGACGGCACCACCGATGATCTGCGCAAGCCAGACCTTCTTGTTCTTCACGAGCATGCCGAACAGCGTGGGCTCGATGATGGCGGACAGGGCGATCGACACGACGCCGGTCATGGCAAAGCTCTTGAGCTTCTGGTCGCGGGCCTTGAGGAACACGCCGAAGGCGCAGCCGATAACGGCGAAGTTGCAGGCGAAGGTGAAGGGGCAGATGTAGTCGAAGCCGTTCTGGGCGATGTTGTTGATCATAATGGGGTTCACGGCCCAGTGGATACCCATGGACACGAGCACGGACCAGCCGCCGCCAACCAGCACGCCGGCAAGCAAGGAGCTGCGCTCGATCAGCCAGTTGACCACGAAGGCGATACCCTCGCCGGCGTAGACGCCTAGGGGACCGATGACGAGCATCGTGAGCGGAACCATAACGATCAGGGAGATGGCGGGCAGCACGACGAGCTTGAGCATCTCGGAGACGTGCTCATCGAGCCACTTGTACAGGAACGAGTAGACCCAGACGGACAGGATGGCGGGGATAACCGTGGAGTTGTAGCTCATGAGAACAACGGGGATGCCGAAGAAATCCGTCATGGCGCCGTTGCCCGCGTCGCCCATGAGGGCGATGAAGTCCGGGTAGAGCAGGCACGCGCCGAGCAGCGCCGACAGGTACGGGCTCGCGCCGAAGCGCTTACCGGCCGAGAAGCCGAGCAGCACGGGCAGGAAGTAGAACACGCTCATGGCCAGGGTGTACAGGATGGTGTAGGTACCCGTACCCTCGGCGATGATGCCGAGCTGGGCAGCCAGGATGACGAAGCCGCGCAGGATACCGGAGCCGGCCATGGCGGGCAGCAGCGGGGCAAAGATGCCGGAGATCGCAGAGAAGATCTGGCTGACGATGCTCTCGCCCTCGTCCTTGGTAGCAGCGGAGATCTCCACGCCCGAGCCCTTGACCAGCGGCTCAAACTTCTCGTACAGCTTCGGGACCTCAGTGCCGATGAGAACCTGATACTGACCAGCCTTGTTCAGCGTGTTCACAACGCCTTCGACTTCCTTGACCGCAGCGTCGTCACAAGCCGCGTCGTCCTTGAGATTGAGGCGCAGGCGCGTCGCGCAGTGCGTCATGCCCGAGATGTTCTCGGGACCACCGACGGCGTCCAGAATCCCCTGAGCCATCGCGTTCCAGTCGCGTTTCATTGGTTACCTCCCCATTGCGCAGAAGAGCTCGCGGACAAGCTCGGCTGCCTTAATCGCGTCGTTTGCATCGATAACGGATTGGATCTTCTCCATGCCTACGGTCTCGATTGCATCGTTGAGCAGATGAATCATCTGGTCGTTCTGCGTAGCCTCGCCGGCAGCGGGTTCGATGACCGGGAACGTGTCGAAGTAGATCGCGCTGTCGTACCCGTGCTTCTTCACGTAGTAGAGGAACTCGAGGGTCTTCACCGGCGTGGACGTACCAATCATAAGGCCATCATCGAAGCGACCGTTGCCGTCGTTTAGGTGAATGCCGTAGAGCTTGCCCTCGCGGCCGAACAGGTCGACGGCCATGGCGGGGTTCTCGTGCTTCATGAGCATGTGGCAGTAGTCCAGCGTGACGCCCAGGTTCGGGCGGTCTGCAGCGTTGAGGATCATGCCGGTCATGCCCATGGAGTCGATGAACGCGTACGCGCGCTCCTCGTAGGGTTTGTACTCGATCGAGATCTTGAGGTCGGGCGCATAATCGCAGACCTTCTGGAATGCGGCTACGAGCTGGTCGAAGACGCGAGCATAGGCGATCTGGAAGCTGTAGTCGAAACCGTCGTGGCCGAGCCAGATGGTCACCGTGTTGCCACCGGCAGTGCGGCAGTAGTCGCACGCCTCGTAGCAGAGCTCAAGGGCTTCCGCGGCAAGGGCATCATCGGCATTGCCCAGGTCACCGTTGAGGAACGCGTTGCGGAAGCGCAGCGCGCAGCCGTTCAGCTGCAGTTCGTGAGCTGCGAGCTTGGCGGCCATGTCCTCCGCCGTGACACCTGTGCAGTGCTCGGGGTAGTTGAGGTCGACGTGCGTGAGGCCCACGCTCTGGAACTCCGCGAACACGCGATCAAGATTCTTGTCGCCATCGCGAAAATAGGAGTTGATACGAGTTGCAAGCTTCATGCTTCTACGTCCTTTACCTTCGTCCTTAATCGTTTCTGCTCGTTCGAGCACCTGATCTATATCCGTAATTCGATAAGGGCCGCCGCCTGCGCGCCGGGGCTTACCCTGTGACATGTAGATTACTGCCACGTAAGTTCATTTTCAATCAATATTTTTCATTCTTTTTCTCATTGTGTCAGAGTTTTTCACTGCAAATGGCCATCTACCTTGTGGCTTTGCTGTTAATCAAGTTTGACCATTCTTGATACTATTTGATTTAATCTGAACTTAACTACCGTTTACAGGCAAAATCAACCGTTCGCCGGCGACGGTGACGCAAAATGAAGAAAGCTTGCATGGGGTTGACACGGTAAACCCCCTCGTCAAAAATACGGGCGGATTGAAACGGGTACAAGGTGCCTGGAGCGCGCCCTGCGCCCGGCCTTAAGGAGGTGTGCCATGGAAGGCAGTCATAGTCGAAAAACCTGCATGTCGCCCTCGGCACGCCACGAGGATTCCCCGCTCGCATAAACGCCAGCAGCCGATCGCTGTCACTCATTCACGAGCACAAGCACCATAATACTCACCACAAAGCTGCCTGTCCTCTTTACGGGGATTCGCGAGCATGACGTGAGCGACATCTAGGTTTTTTGAAGCAAATACGACACGTACGCTAACTCCCCTCAACAAGGAGGACCCTATGCTGATGCTCAAAACCGTCACGGTACTCGAAGCCATCTCCAAGCGCCGCCGCACGGCGCGGCCTGCCACTCATACCGGCCTGTCCAAGAACACCATATTCGCCGCCACCCATAGTGCCGAGGACGCCCTCGTACTGCTTGACGCCACGGCAAACGGCCTCACCGTCGAGCAGGCAACTGAGCGCCTGAACGCCGTCGGCCCCAACACCATCGAGGCAACGACCAAAACGCTCGCCCGCCGCATCGCCGACGCGTTCATCGATCCCTTCGCCGGCATCCTCGCCGCGCTCGCACTGGTCTCGCTCTACATCGACGTGCTCGCCGTGCCCGAACCGCAGCGCGACCCCTCCACGGTCATCGTCATCGGCACCATGCTGCTGGTATCGGGCGGCATGAAGTTTATCCAGGAAGCCCGCAGCGGCAATGCGGCAGAGGCCCTCAAGGACCTGGTCTCCAACACTTGCACCGCCCTGCGCGACGGCGAGCGCATCGAGATCCCCTTCGACGAGCTCGTCCCCGGCGATGTAATCCGCCTCTCTGCCGGCGATATGGTGCCGGAAGATGCCCGCATCATCACCGCGCGCGACCTGTTTGTGATCGAGTCCGCACTCACCGGCGAGAGCGAGGCCGTCGAGAAGACCACCGCCGTCACCGTCGTCGAGGGCGCCGACGGCTCCGCACTGCCACACTCTGCCTGCAAGAACATCGTCTTTACCGGCACCTCCGTGCAAAACGGCGCCGCCATGGCGCTTGTCGTTGCCACCGGCTCGGACACCTACCTGGGCGGCATCGCCAAGATGCTCAACGGGCGCGGCGAAAAGAGCGCGTTTGACCGCGGCGTCTCGAGCGTCTCCATGTTGCTCGTACGCCTCATGCTCGTTATGGCGCCGGCCGTCTTTGCCATCAACGCCGCCACCAAGGGCAACGTCATCGACGCGCTGCTGTTCGCCACGAGCGTGGCCGTGGGCATCACGCCGCAGATGCTTCCCGTCATCGTGACCACGAGCCTGTCGCAGGGCGCCAAGGACCTCGCCCGTCGCCAGGTTATCGTCAGGGAGCTGCCGGCGATTCAAAACCTCGGAGCGATGGACGTCCTGTGCTGCGACAAGACCGGCACCCTCACCGAAGACCGCATCGTGCTCGAGCGCTACCTCAACACCGATGGCAACGAGGACGCGCGCGTGCTGCGCCATGCGTTTTTGAACAGCTTCTTCCAGACCGGCCTCAAAAACCTTATCGACCTGGCCGTAATCGACCGTGCCGATGTGACGCCCTCGACCGTCGCACCCGATTCCATGCTGGGCCAGAGCCTGCGCGACCGCTACACCAAGGTCGACGAGGTTCCCTTCGATTTCTCGCGCCGTCGCCTGAGCGTAGTTGTCGCCGACGCCCAAGGCAAAACCCAGATGGTTACCAAGGGCGCTGCCGAGGAAATGCTCGAGATCTGCTCCTTTGTCGAGATCGATGGCATCGCTCAGCCGCTCACCGACGAGAAGCTCGCCCAGATTCGCAAGCAGATCGCCGGACTTAACGCCGAGGGCCTACGCGTAATTGCCGTGGCGCAGAAGACCAATCCGCGCTGCGTGGGCGAGTTTGGCATCGCCGACGAGTGCGACATGGTGCTGATGGGCTTTTTGGCCTTCCTCGATCCGCCCAAAGCAAGTGCCGCGGGCGCCGTCGCCACCCTCGAGGCCAAGGGCGTGGCGGTCAAGGTCCTAACCGGCGACAACGACCGCGTCGCCGCCACCGTCTGCGAGCAGATTGGTATCGATGCGAGCAACGTCTTGCTCGGCTCCGAGATCGATGCGCTCGATGACGCCGAACTTGCCAAGCGCGCCGAGAAAACCCACCTCTTCGCCAAGCTCTCGCCGCTGCAGAAGGCGCGCCTGGTACGTGTCATGCGCGAGATGCTCGGCCACACCGTGGGCTTTATGGGCGACGGCATCAACGACGCCGCCGCCATGCGTGCGAGCGATTGCGGCATCTCGGTCGATTCGGCCGTCGATATTGCCAAGGAATCCGCCGATATCATCTTGCTTCAGAAGGACCTGGGCGTGCTCGAGCGCGGCATCATCGAAGGCCGCCGCACTTACGGCAACCTGCTCAAGTACCTCAAGACCACGGTGAGCTCCAACTTTGGCAATGTGCTGTCCGTGACCGTCGCGAGCCTGTTCTTGCCGTTTTTGCCCATGAGCGCCCTGCAGCTGGTACTGCTGTCGCTGGTCTACGAGATCGTGTGCATCGCACTGCCGTGGGACACCGTCGATGACGCCTGGACTGCCCGCCCGCGTGCCTGGGACGCCGCGTCCATCAAGGGCTTTATGCTCGAGCTGGGCCCCGTGAGCTCGCTGTTTGACATCGTGACCTTCGCCGCGCTCTTCTTTGTCGTGTGCCCCGCCGCCGTGGACGCAAGCTGGTCCGAGCTTGCCGCCGCGGGCGACGTCGCGGGTATGGCGACCTTTGCTGCGCTCTTCCAGAGCGGCTGGTTTGTCGAGTCCATGTGGTCGCAGACACTCGTGGTCCACATGTTGCGCTCCCCGCATCTGCCGAGCCCGCGCGACCACGCCGCGCCCGCATTGTGCGTTCTTACCGTGCTGGGCCTGGCGCTCGTCACCTGGCTGCCGGCAAGCCCCATCGCCGATGCGCTCGGCCTCATGCCGCTGCCCACGAGCTTTTTTGGGCTGCTCATTGGCATCGTTACCGCCTATATCGCGCTCACCCAGCTGGCAAAGCGCCGCTACATTGCCCGCCACGGCGAGCTGCTGTAGCAAGTAGGCGGAAAACACCCTGCCAGCTGCCGTTGCCACTACCACAGCTGCCAACGCCGCTGCCGTTGCCTCTGCCGCCGCCGCAGTCTATCCCCCCAGCAGTTGCGGTGAAATAGTTCCTGTTTAAAGCCCCGTGACTTTAATTTAGGGACTATTCCACCGCAACTTATTGGGAGGTTAGCTAGTCCTTGGGTGTCCAGGACCAGAAGAAGTTGATAAGGGCCACACGCGAGGCGGTACCGGCCTTTTTGTTGATCGAGGAAATGTGGCGATAGAGCGTGGAGCGCGAAAGAAAGAGCGTTGTGGCGATGTCCTGAACGCTCTGGTCCGAAACGACCAAGACCTCAAGAATATCGCGCTCGCGCTCTGTAAGCCCAAAGGTGGCGACGAAGGCATCAAGGCGTTCATCGGACGTGAGCTCCGCTGCCTCCACGGGCTCGGGGTCGGAGCATGTGGGCGCAAGATCCCCACCAAGATCGTCGGTGGCAAGCGGCAGTCCGTCCCGCATCGCGGCATCATCGGCCCGTTGCCCCAACTGCCCCAGCAGCGTAATCGCAATGCCCACAAACATCACGAGCGCCGCACCGACCGCAGCCAGCACATTTTGACTCGAGATAATCGCCACTGCCGGCGCCGTCACGAACATCGAGCACACGTTGTTGACGACGCGACCCATGCACGGCCAAAAATATGACCAGCGCGCATAGAGCGAGACGGCGGCATATTTTGTGGTAAAGAACACCACGAAAAAGCCCGAGCCCAGATAAAAAATGATCGTGGCAGCAAGCTCGTTGCCACCATTACCGTCGACGATGAGCACAAAGAACGAAAGCGTGGACAGTATGGCGGCACATGTCATGCCGATATTCATATACGAGCGGCCGTGCAGGTCAAATAGTGCGCCAGCGACCAACGAGCTCACGACAAGCAGCAGGCGCGGCCAATCGTCCAAATCGACGGCTCCGACAGCATGCAAGGTCGTGAAGCCCGCGTTGAGAGCGGCGAATACGCTGGAAAGATACGCCGTCGCCACGGTCAGGCGAACTACGGCGCGACGGAATGCCGCCTTTGCCTCGGGATCGTCATGCCACTTGGCGCCATATTCCAGAGCATCTACCGAAAGCCCGGCAGCACTGGGTTCAAAGTTGGGGTCGGACTCGTCGCGCAGCTTGGCGCGTCGGGCACCGTGGAGCAACGCCACCTGCGCGATCGCACAGACGACCAGAACAGCCTGCTGAGGAATACCGACAGGCATCACCATGTGGTTGATCACCTGTACCAGAACGCCCATGGCATAGGAAAGTGCGGCGGCGCGCGCCAAGCAGGGCGTCCGCGCAAAGCGTCGCGCAAAGTTTGCGTGGGCAGTCGATCCGCAGTAGCCCAGCGCGCAGCACGCCACCAAACCGCCGGCAATTACCACCTCAACCTGAACCGCCATAATCAACAGCAGCAATGCCGCCACCAGCAAAACGCCCGTGACGTCACTCGTTGCGTCGATGGCATGGGGACGGTGATAGTACAGAATGGGACGCACAAAGAAGCCAATCACGCTCGCGCCGATGACAAGGCTCTCATAAATAACGACCTCGTTCGGAGACACGAACTCGGCCATGCGCGCATCAAAGAGATACTCGCCGCCCAAAACGTGAAGAAGAACAGCGCCAGGCATATAATCTCCCGAATGCCCCGACGCAGATATGCGGTTGTGTCTCCCATGCCCCTCATGGTTAACCCCCATCCGCTTAATTGGTCTGAAAACTATTTTAATAAAGAACCAATCTCAATATCAAAGCCAAGCTCGAAATGCTGCAAATTCGACCCCAGTCGTCCACATCGCGCCGAGATCTTGAGCCGCATGGCCCAGAAGGGGCACGCGAGACCTCTAGCTCGGCAAGGAGTGTCTCCAACTACCACTCATTTAAGTACGTCCCCAATGAGTGGCCGAAGAGTGTCCCCCGCGACTAGTCGTTTAAGAACGTCCCCAACGACTAGTCAAAATGGGCCATGTGTCCCAGTTGTGGAGACTCGTTGAGCCGTCTGGGTATCGTGAAAGATCGCGCGCTCGCCCATCATCAAAAGTGACACACGCTACCTGTTGATGGGAGGCAGCCATGGGCTTCTTTGACAAGATGTTCGAGAAGAAAGAGTGCGCGATTTGCGGTACCGAGCTGGGACTTTTGGGGAAGACCAAGATCAACGAAGGCTACCTGTGCAAAGAGTGCGTCGGCAAGCTCTCCCCCTTCTTTCACGGCTATCGTTCCAGCACCGCGGACGATATCCGCGAGCAGCTCGCCTACCGCGAGGCCAATGCCGAGCGTCTGGCGTCGTTCAACCCCACGCGCACGCTCTCTGCCGGGCGCACCAACATCATGCTCGATGAGGACGCGGGCCTGCTGATCATCACTTCACAGAGCCGCTGGCGCGACGCCAATCCCGACATCATCGAGTTCTCACAGGTACTCGGCTGCGATATGGATATCGACGAGCATCGCACCGAGATCTATCGCGAGACCAAGGACGGCGAGCGCGAGAGCTACAACCCGCCGCGCTACGACCTGGATTACGACTTTAACCTGACCATCCACGTCAACACGCCGTACTTTACCGAAATCAACCTGCGCGTAAACGACTCCACCATCGATCAGCGCGGCTCCATCGAATACCGCGAGGCCAAGCGCCAGGCAACCGAGGTCCGCGACGCGCTGGTGCAGCTGCGTCAGGAAACGCGCGACAGCGTCGTGGCCGCTAAGGCCCCCAAGACCGCGGTCACCTGCCCCTTCTGCGGAGCCACCACCATTCCCGATGCCAGCGGGCGCTGCGAATACTGCGGCGGCGCCATCGGCGCATAGTCTCCGGCACGGAAAGGACCGATCATGGCCTTCGAGAGTGTCAACTATCAGTGCCCCGCGTGTGGCGGCCCCCTTCACTTTGCCAGTGCCGAGCAAAAGCTCGTCTGCGACTACTGCGATTCGCGTTTTGAAGTCGAAGAAGTCGAGGCCCTCTATCGCGAGCGCCAGGACAAGGCAGATGCCAAAGCCGATGCCGCAGCCGCGGCCCCCAAGTCTGCTGTCGACGATGCCGTGCAGGAGCTGGCTCAAAACGCCGGCTACATCTGCTCGTCGTGCGGTGCCGAGCTGGTCTCGGACGGCACCGTCGCCGTTACCACCTGTCCGTACTGCGGCAACCCCGCCGTGGCACCTGGTCAGCTCTCGGGCGACTTCTCGCCCGACCTGGTGATCCCGTTTAAGCTCGGGCGCAACGATGTCACGGCCGCACTCAAGGAGCACTACAAGGGCAAGATCCTGCTGCCCAAGAGCTTTGTCACCGGCAACCATATCGACGAAGTCCAAGGCGTTTACGTGCCGTTTTGGCTCTACGGCGCCCGCGTTGACGGCGAAGTGTGCTTTGATGCGACCAACGAGACCGTGACCGAGGAATCCGATCGCACCGTCACGACCACCGACCACTACGACGCCTACCGTAAAGGCAATATCTCGTTTGAGCGCGTGCCCGTCGACGGATCGTCCAAGATGCCCGACGGCCATATGGACGCCATCGAGCCGTTTGACTACGACGCGCTGCGCCCGTTCTCGGTCGCGTATATGCCCGGCTACATCGCCAACCGCTACGACGAGGATTGCGAAACCTGCAAGGCGCGCGCCGAGCGTCGTATGGAAGAAAGTACGATCTCGGCCCTGCGCGAGACCGTCGTCGACGAATATGATGACGCCACGGTCGAAAGCAAGCAGCTCGACTACACCTGGGAAGACAGCGACTACGCCCTGTTCCCCGTGTGGATGCTTTCCACCTCGTGGAACGGCAAGAGTTATCTGTTTGCCATGAACGGCCAGACCGGCCGCATGGTCGGCGAGCTCCCCTGCTCCAAGCCCAAGCTCGTCATCGCCTCGGTGCTGTTCTTTGTGATTGGGTTTGTCCTCTCCCAGATTCTCTTTATGGGTGGGAATGCCTTCGATCCGGACTACCTCGCCTTTGATGTCGAGGGCATCCTCATCAACATCGTCGCGCCGTTGATTATCGTGGTCATCGCAGACGTGCTGCTGGTGGGCCAGCTCAAGACAGCCAACGAGGCCACCCACGCCGATTGCTACTGTGGCGAGCTCGACCTGACCGAGAAGCACGACACCTTCAGCCACACCGAGACCACCGTTGTCATGAAGGACAACAAGGACGATTAGCCATTCTGACCAATAC
>NZ_JBDPAC010000058.1:0-865 GCF_039836695.1 Collinsella aerofaciens
CCCCACACTACCATCGGCGCTACGGCGTTTCACTTCTGAGTTCGGCATGGGGTCAGGTGGGACCACCGCGCTACGGCCGCCAGGCAAATTCTGTTTTATCAACACGTCCTGTTCTGACCTGTCGATTTAATCTGTATCAGGCTGAAAATCTTCTCTCAATCCGCCAAAACATCTTCGGCGTTGTAAGGTTAAGCCTCACGGTTCATTAGTACCGGTTAGCTCAACGCATCGCTGCGCTTACACACCCGGCCTATCAACGTCGTCGTCTTCAACGTTCCTTCAGGACTCTCAAGGAGTCAGGGAGAACTCATCTCGGGGCAAGTTTCGTGCTTAGATGCTTTCAGCACTTATCTCTTCCGCATTTAGCTACCGGGCAGTGCCATTGGCATGACAACCCGAACACCAGTGATGCGTCCACTCCGGTCCTCTCGTACTAGGAGCAGCCCCCCTCAGTTCTCCAGCGCCCACGGCAGATAGGGACCGAACTGTCTCACGACGTTCTAAACCCAGCTCGCGTACCACTTTAAATGGCGAACAGCCATACCCTTGGGACCTACTTCAGCCCCAGGATGTGATGAGCCGACATCGAGGTGCCAAACACCGCCGTCGATATGAACTCTTGGGCGGTATCAGCCTGTTATCCCCGGAGTACCTTTTATCCGTTGAGCGATGGCCCTTCCATTCAGAACCACCGGATCACTATGACCTGCTTTCGCACCTGCTCGCGCCGTCACGCTCGCAGTCAAGCTGGCTTATGCCATTGCACTAACCTCCTGATGTCCGACCAGGATTAGCCAACCTTCGTGCTCCTCCGTTACTCTTTAGGAGGAGACCGCCCCAGTCAAACTACCCACCAGACACTGTC
>NZ_JBDPAC010000006.1:0-113445 GCF_039836695.1 Collinsella aerofaciens
AGCGTCGGGAAGACACGCCGAGGTCGCCGCGGACGGGTTGATATAGGGAGAGGGCCTGACCCCATATCGTTGGGGCCGGGCCCGATTTTGCCTCTTGACAATGTCCTGCTCATATTAAAAGGAACGTCCCCAAGTGCCAAGTGTTCCGGCAACGCCGATGTTTTGGCAACGACAGCGAGCGGGTCGCATTTGAGACAAGGTGACGTGAAGCGAAAGGGCGCTGACCTTCTGGTCGCGCCCTTGAAGTTGAACGTCAGATTGTCCAAATGCGGCCCGCGCAGCGTCGAGTCGTTACGGCGTTTGGTAAAACGCCGTAACTCTAGTAGTTGGCTTCGTAGCCGTTGCCGTCGCCGGTGGGCTCTTCGTAGTAGTCCGAATCGCTCGAATCGCTTGAGTCATCGGAATCGTCAGAGCTGACCGATGAGGTTGCGGTACCGTTTGCGTAGTCGTCAGACGTGTTGTTGTTCAGGTCGCCGATCGTAGAGCTGGAACCGTCGGAAAGGCCCATGGTGTTGGGACCCTTGGGGTCCTTGCCGGCGTCGACGCGCTCCATCATTTCCTTGAGCTCGTCCTCGTAGACAAAGACGTAGCTCACACCGTCGATCATGGTGCTGTCGTCGGCGTACGAGGGCAGGTTGGCCGAGTAGATACCGTCGACATCCATACCGCGCATGGCGTTGACCGTAGCCACGATATCCTGAACGCTCATATCGGTTACGAGCATATCGGACAGCGAATTAACCAGGCCAAAGATCTTCGTGGCATCGAAGTTATTGAGAATCTGGTTGGCAAGGGCGCCAAGTACCTGACGCTGGTGGCGCATGCGCGTGTAATCGCCGTCGGCATAGGTGTAGCGGCAGCGGGCATAGGTAAGGGCGGTGGCGCCGTCCATATGCTGCTGACCAGCGGTAATCTTAATATCCAGGTGCTCGGGGTCGTCAACATCATCGGTTGCGTTAATGTCGATACCGCCAACCGAATCAATCAGCGCCTGCATACCGTCGAAGCTGACCTCGGCATAGTGGGAAATCTGAACACCGCACAGCTCGTTGACCGCCTCGACCATGGCCTCGGCGCCGCCAACGGTATGGCAGGCGTTGATCTTCATGGTCTCGCCCTTGTACTCGACCTTGGTGTCGCGCGGAACGGAAATGAGCGTCGCCTGCTTTTGCGTGGGGTCGATGCGTGCCAGGATAATCGAGTCGGCACGATACGTATCCTCGCCCGGACGGCCGTCGGTGCCAAGAAGCAGCACGTAGAACGGATCCTTTGCCTCATCGGTGTCAACCAGAACCCGACGCAGATTGTCGGTAATGACATTAGAATCGCCGAGCTTGCCCATAATGGTGGCAAACCACAGGCCGGCAGCGGTAGTGGCACTCAGCAGCACGCCAAGCACGACAATGAGCGCGACGTGACGAATCGTGTGGCTACGACGACGTTGACGAGCGCGCTCGGAATAGCGAGCCACGTTATCGCGACTGTAGATCTTGGCCTGCGCACCAGTTGAGGGTCTTCGGGCGGTGGTATCCGCGAGGGGCTTTTTATTAAACATAGGCAACCTGTATTAGTAGATGGCGGGATCGGGGACGGTAGCATGCTCGACATGCGCGCCGAGCGCCTGCAGCTTTTCGACAAACTGCTCGTAGCCGCGCTTGATGTGATGGATGGCCGAAACCTCGGTCGTCCCGTCGGCGATCAAGCCCGCTACGACGAGGGCCGCTCCGCCACGCAGATCGGGCGAGGTAACCTGTGCACCCGAGAAGCCCTTGACGCCATGAATCATGGCATGATGGCTCTCGATACGAATGTCGGCACCCATGCGCATCAGCTCAGAGGCAAACATAAAGCGATTCTCGAAGATGTTTTCGGTAATAACGGAACTGCCGTCGGCAAGGGCGGAGAGCACCATAATCTGCGCCTGCATGTCGGTCGGGAAACCGGGGAACGGAAGCGTCTGGATGTCGACCGGCTTGATACGCTCGGCACGGTTCACATGGACGCCATCTTCGACGCGCTCGCAGTCGATACCCATGAGCTCCATCTTCTTGAGCACCATGCCCAAGTGAATGGGGCAAAAACCCGTGACGTCGACACCGCGATCGTCGGCCATCAACGCACCGGCAACGATAAAGGTACCGGCCTCGATGCGGTCGCCCACCACGCGATGGGTAACGGGATGGAGCTCTTCCACGCCTTCGATAGTCACGACGGGCGTACCGGCGCCGACAATCTTGGCGCCCATCTCGTTGAGCATGTTAGCGAGATCGACGATCTCGGGCTCGCGGGCGGCATTATCGATAACCGTGGTGCCCTGTGCGCGCACAGAGGCCATGATGAGGTTCTCGGTCGCACCGACGCTGGCGAACTCGAGCGTGACGGTGGTACCGCGCAGACCTTGGGGCGCATTAGCGTTGATGTAACCGTGGGCGGTATCGAACTCAACGCCCAGGGCCTCAAGACCAAGAATGTGCATATCGATCTTGCGAGCACCCAGGTTGCAGCCGCCCGGCATGGCAATTTTGGCGCGATGGAAGCGGCCCAGCAGGGGTCCCATGACGGCGGTGGAAGCGCGCATCTTGGCAACGAGCTCGTAGGGGGCCTCCCATGAATCGACCTGAGAGGTATCAATCTCGAGCGTGTGCTCGTCGAGAACATCGATCGTAGCGCCCATGCCTTTGAGCACCTTGCCCATCACGTGGACATCGGAAATATCGGGCACGTTCTGCAGCGTCGTCTTGCCCGGCGCCAGAAGCGTTGCCGCCATGAGTTTGAGCGCGGAGTTCTTGGCGCCCGAAACGGGCACGGAGCCTCCGATGGCGTGGCCACCCTCAACGCGGATAATATCCAAGGTCTACCCTTTCAAAAAGCATGCCCGGGGTGGCTGGGCCATCCCGGGCATGATGTGTTCGCAAATGGTCGAACGCTAAATCGTTTGACTATTGGGCAAGCTTGAGCTTACACCATGCGATTTCATTATAGAGGTAGGCGCGGCGTGCATCATCCTCCGACAAATTACCCAGCTTCTCTTCAAAACCTTGAATATCAGCTTTAAGCTTGTCGGCATCGACGGTCGCCAAATCGCAAGCGCGCTCGGCGAGAACGGTCACGACATCGTCCGCAACCTGGGCATAGCCGCCGGCCACGGCAAACGTGTGGTCGACAGTGCCCATGGCCTTATCGGAAACGCGAACGTAACCGCGGTCGATCGTGCAAATCTCGCTGGAGTGAGCAGGCAGAACGCCAAACTCGCCATCCGTGGACGGAATCGACACAAACGCAGCGTCGCCCTCATAGGCGCAGCTCACGGGGCACACGATGCGGATACGCATAACCTACTTCTCCCCCATCTTGCGGGCGCGCTCGCGCACGTCCTCAATCGTGGAAGCATAGCGGAAAGCCTGCTCGGGCAGGTCATCGGCCTTGCCGTCGACAATCTCGGCGAAGGAGCGGACGGTATCCTCGACGCGGACGTAGACACCGGGGTTGCCGGTGAACTTCTCGGCGACGTGGAAGGACTGCGAGAGGAACTGCTGAATCTTACGGGCACGGTTGACCGTAAGGCGCTGCTCCTCGGACAGCTCGTCCATACCCAGAATGGCGATGATGTCCTGAAGGTCGGAGTACTCCTGCAGGAGCTCCTGGACCTTGACGGCGACACGGTAGTGCTCCTCGCCGACGATCGAGGGATCGAGAGCGTCGGAGGAAGATGCGAGCGGGTCGATAGCCGGGAACAGGCCGAGCGACGAAATGCTACGCGAAAGAACCGTGGTGGCGTCGAGGTGCGTAAACGTTGTGGCAGGCGCCGGGTCGGTCAGGTCGTCTGCGGGGACGTAGACAGCCTGGACGGAGGTAATGGAGCCCGTCTTGGTCGAGGTAATGCGCTCCTGGAGGTCGCCCATCTCGGTTGCCAGCGTGGGCTGGTAACCAACGGCGGACGGCATACGGCCCAGCAGTGCGGAAACCTCGGAACCTGCCTGGGAGAAGCGGAAGATGTTGTCGATGAACAGCAGAACGTCCTGGCCACGATCACGGAAATACTCAGCGGTAGTAAGGCCGGCCAGACCGATGCGCAGACGCGCTCCGGGCGGCTCGTTCATCTGACCATAGACCAAGCAGGTCTTGTCGATAACGCCAGACTCGCTCATCTCGAGGAACAGGTCGGTGCCCTCGCGGGTACGCTCGCCGACGCCGGTGAACACCGAGGTGCCGCCGTGCTCCTGGGCGAGGTTGTTGATGAGCTCCTGAATCAGAACGGTCTTGCCGACGCCGGCGCCGCCGAACAGGCCCGTCTTGCCGCCACGGATGTAGGGCTCGAGCAGGTCGACAGCCTTGATGCCGGTCTCGAAGATCTCGGTCTTGGTGGTGAGCTCGTCGAAACGGGGCGCTGCATGGTGGATGGGGTAGAACTCCTCCACCTCGGGCATGGGCTTGCCGTCGACGGGCTTGCCCATGACGTTCCAAATGCGGCCGAGCGTCTTGGGACCAACGGGCATCTTCATGGGCTCACCGGTATCGGTGGCGATGAGGCCGCGCTGCAGGCCGTCGGTCGAGGACATGGCGACCGTGCGGACGACGCCGCCCGGAAGCTGGCTCTCGACCTCGAGGATCGTGCTCAGATGACCGATCGGGGTCTCGGCCTCGACCGTGAGCGCGTTGTAGATCGGGGGCACCGCGCCGTCAAACTTGACGTCGACGACAGGGCCGATGATTCGCACGATGCGACCATCACCGGCAGTCGTCTTCTTGGTGGCTTCCTCGACCGCAAGCTTTACGGTGTTATTAGCCATTACTGTTCCTCCAATGCTGAGGCTCCGCCGACGATCTCGTTAATCTCGGTCGTGATCGAAGCCTGGCGCACGCGACTATACGTGCGGGTAAGGGTCGAGATGATCGCGGTGGCGTTTTCCGTCGCGGAGTGCATGGCCGTGCGGCGTGCACCCTGCTCGGCAGCCGCCGAATCGATCAGGGCCTGGTAGATGACCGTCAGGATATAAGACGGCACAAGCTTGCCGAGAACATGCTCGGGAGAGGGCACGAACTCGAACGTGGACGAGATGCGCTTAGGGGCGTCGGTCTCGTTCTTACGCGGACCGTGGGCCATAGCGATCATCTCGGGGTCGAGCGGCAACAGATGCTCGACGCGAAGCTCCTGATCCACGCGGTTCTTGGCGTGGTGGTAGACAAGCTCGACACGGTCAAGCTCACCGGCACGATACGCATCGCAGATATGAGAGGAGATCATGCGGGCCTGATTGAAATCGGGCTCAGAGGAGTTGCCCTCAAAGTGCATGACGACGTTTTCGCGGTCACGGAAATACGTGGCCGGTTTGCGCCCACACGCGATGATCTCGCACTCGATGCCGTCGTTCGCCCAAGAAGCGGCGAGCTTTTCGGCCGTGCGCTCCACCGTCGTATTGAAACCGCCGGCAAGGCCGCGGTCCGAGGCAATAACGACAATCAGGCCATGCTTGACGCTCTCATGCTTCTGCAGCATGGGATCGGTGCCCGAACAGGAGGCGTCGCCGGCGACCGTCAACATGACGTCGGTCAGCGCCTCCTTATAGGGCTCGGCCTGCTTGGAGCGATCGAGAGCACGACGGATCTTGGCCGTAGAGACCATCTCCATCGTGCGCGTGATCTGCTTGGTCGTGGTAACCGAGGAGATTCGCTTCTTAATGTCGCGAAGGTTGGCCATGGGGCTTAGTTCTCCTCTGATCCAGAAACATCCGAATGGTGCTTGGCCATGAACTGCTGCTTGAAGTCGCCGATGACGCGCAAGAGCTCAGCCTTGGTGTCATCATCGATCTTCTTGGCGCGAACCTTGTCGAGCAGCGAGCCAAAGCCATTGTCCATGTACTCGATGAGCTCGGCACGGAAAGGCAGCACGTCGGCAATCTCCAGGTCATCCAGGAAGCCCTCGTTGCCAGCGAACAGCGTAACGATCTGCTCGCCAACCTCAAACGGCTTGTAGCGCGGCTGCTTCAGGAGCTCGGTCATGCGGGCACCATGGGTCAGCTGCTTCTGAGTAGCCTCGTCAAGGTCGGAGCCAAACTGCGTAAAGCCAGCGAGCTCCTGATAGGAAGCGAGGTCCAGACGGAGGTTGCCGGCGACCTGCTTCATGGCCTTGGTCTGCGCATCGCCACCGACGCGGGACACGGAGATACCCACGTCGACTGCCGGGCGCTGACCCTGGAAGAAGAGCTCGGACTGCAGGTAGATCTGACCATCGGTAATGGAAATGACGTTGGTCGGAATGTAGGCCGAGACGTCGCCGTCCTGGGTCTCGATGATCGGCAGTGCCGTCATGGAGCCGTAACCGTTCTTCTTGGACATCTTGACGGCACGCTCGAGCAGACGAGAGTGCAGGTAGAAGATGTCGCCAGGATAGGCCTCGCGTCCGGGCGGACGATGCAGCGTCAGCGACATCTGACGGTAGGCCACAGCCTGCTTGGACAGGTCATCGTAGATGACGAGCACGTGGCCGCCGGGGTTGGTCTCGCTGGCGGGCTTGCCGTCCTCGCCGTTGTACATAAAGAACTCGCCAATAGCGGCACCGGCCATAGGCGCGATGTACTGCATAGGGGCGGAATCGGCAGCGGTGGCCGAAACGATGATGGTGTAGTCGAGCGCACCGTGCTGAGCGAGGGTCTCGCGGATGTTGGCAACCGTGGAGGCCTTCTGGCCGATGGCGACATAGATGCAGACCATGCCCTTGCCGCGCTGGTTGAGGATAGCGTCGATGGCGATGGCGGTCTTACCGGTCTTACGGTCACCGATGATGAGCTCACGCTGACCGCGGCCAATAGGCACCATGGAGTCGATAGCGAGCAGACCGGTCTGAACCGGCTCGCACACCGGGGTACGATCGATGACGCCGGGAGCCTTGAACTCGATGGGGCGACGGTGCGTAGCGACGATGTCGCCCAGGCCGTCGATGGGCTGGCCGAGCGGATTGACGACGCGGCCGAGCATGGCACGGCTCACGGGGATATCCATAACGCGGCCAGTGGTGCGGCACTCGTCGCCTTCCTTGATGGAGTCGACGGCACCGAACAGAACGGCGCCGACCTCGTCACGGTCAAGGTTCTGGGCAAGGCCGAAGACGGTCTCACCGGTATCGGAGCTCTTGAACTCCAGAAGCTCGCCTGCCATGGCGCTCTTGAGGCCGGAGACGCGCGCGATGCCGTCGCCTACCTCGTCGACCGTTGAAACCTCATGCGTATCGACCGTCGCGGAGAGGCTCGTGAGCTGCTCCTGCAGTTTCTTGGCGATATCCTGGGCATTGAGGGTTTCGGACATTAGGCTTCACCTCCGTACGAATTAGCAGAGTTTGCGAGGGTCTCCTGCGCGATGCGCAGCTGCGTCTTGACGGAAATGTCACGACGCTCGCCGCGGGCCTCGAGCACCAGGCCGCCCACGATAGACGGGTCGACCTGCTCGATAAGGAATACCTTGCGGCCGAAGTCCTGCTCGCATTTCTTAGTGATGGTTTGACGCAGCTCGTCGTCGAGCGGGATCGCCGTGGTGACGGTCACGCCCACTACATCCTCGTCTTCCTCGGCAACATACTTAAAGGCAGCTGCCACCTTGGGAAGAAGGTCGAGCTGGTCGCGCTTGGACATGGTGTCGAGCACGGCGATGATCTCGGGGCTGGCAGAAGCCAAGCGCTCGATCATCTCGAGGTCCTCGAACACATGGTTCTCGGCCTTGGCGGCTTCCAAAAGGGAACGCGCGTAGGTCTCGAGCACCTTGTCCTGATAGCGGCTAGTCGGCATTCAGGCTACCTGCTTCCTGGATGTAGCGCTCGATGAGCTTCTTCTGCTCAGCATCGTCCTCGAGTGCCTCGCCCACGATCTTGGTGGCGACGGCAACGGACAGGTCGGCGATGGAGCTCGCGGCACCGGCGTAGATGGACTTGCGCTCGTCCTCGACGGTCGTATGGGCCTTGGCGATGATCTCCTCGGCCTCCTTGTGAGCAGCCTCGATGATACGGGCACGCTCGGACTCGGCGTCCTTACGGGCCTCGAGAACGATGTCGGCAGCCTGACGACGGGCGTCGGTGACGATCGAGTCGGACTCAGCGCGCTTGGCGATAGCCTCCTGCTTGGTCTTCTCGGCCTCGTCGAGGCTCTCCTCGATCTTCTTGCCGCGCTCCTCCATGGTTTTCATGATGCCCGGCAGGGCGACCTTGGCCAGCACGATCCAGATAATCAGGAAGGCGATAAGCGCCGGGATGAACTCCGCCATCTTAGGGATGAGGATGTCCGCACCGGCGGCGCCGTCCTCGGCGAACGCGGAAACCGGCATGAGCAGCGCGGCCGCGGACGCGGAGAGTGCGATCGCGCTCTTCTGGGATGAAAGATTCATACTTGACGCTCCGTGCTATTTAACGATCAGCGCGACAACGAAGCCGATCAGAGCCAGAGCCTCGCCGAAAGCGGAGCCCATGATGAAGACGGTGAACACGCGGCCCTGGACCTCAGGCTGACGGGCCATAGCACCCGTAGCACCCAGAGCAGACAGGCCGATAGCAAGACCAGCGCCGATAACACCGAGACCGTAACCGATAACTCCCACGATTCCTCCTTTGTCGTGCGTGTCTTATTTCACGCAGGATAACCTTTTTATAACTGCCGGGCTCCATGGGTACGGGCACCGGCGGTTTAACGAATTGCCTTACCTTTAAGGCGCGAACGGAAGACTACTCCTCCTCCGCGACCTCCTCTGCCTCGGAGACATACACGGCGGTAAGGACCGTGAAGACGTAAGCCTGGATGGCGCCGACCACAAGCTCGATCGCATAGATCAGGATGAGAATGGCAAGCCAGGCCAGCGAAGGCAGGGCGCCGACGGCGTGGGCCGCGGAAACCTGCTGAAGCAGCGGCTGCATGAACATGCTCGCCATGATGGCGAACGAGCCCATGACCACGTGTCCTGCGAACATGTTGCAGAACAGACGGACGGCGAGCGTGATGAGGCGCAGGAAGGTCGAGAAAAGCTCGACGACCCACACGAGCACGTTCATCGGGAAGCTCACGCCCTGCGGAGCGAGGCTCTTGATGTAGCCGATCACGCCGTGAGCCTTGCATCCGTAGTAGATGAAGTACACGAAGGCGAAGATGGCGAGCGCGGCGGTGGAGCCGATTGCGCCGGTGCCGGGCTTCATTCCCGGAATCAGGCCGATCATGTTGTTGATCAGGATGAACAGGAAAAGCGAGCACAGGAACGGGAAGTGCTTCTTCCAGTTCTCACCCACGACACCCTTGCCGATATCGTTCTCGACGTACTCGATGATGTACTCGAAACCGTTGACGAAGAAGCCCTTGGGAACCAAAGTCTGCTTCTTCTTGAACACGGCCAGGACGATCAGGAGCACGATCGTGGAGACGATCAGCCAAAACGAGTACTGCGTGATGCCGCAGCTCAGATCGCCCACGACAGGGGTGGAGCTGAACTCGCTGACCAGATGATTAATCTCATCAGGCAGCTTTTCAAAAATTTCCACGACTTACCTTTCGACCTCATGAGGATCTCGCAGCGCCTTGGCGACGCGAACCGCGCAGGCGGCCATAAAGGCCACGAAGCCGATCGCCTCGCCCAGGAGGAACATGCGAAATGCCTCTCCGAACAACACAAACACAACCAAGGTAAAGACAAGCAACGCGATTGCCGAGACCGCGAGACTCACCATACCCTTGAGCATGTCCGCATTCTGCTTATCGTCAAGAACCGGCTTGAGCGTAAAGACAAAGGGAAGGAAGGCAATCGCGCCCGCGATGGCACCTGCAACGATAGCGAGCAGATCGGCTATCTGAAACACTGGCGTCCTCACTTTCCTTTTTTATCGCCTCACAGGACAGTTCCCGCCAAACATTGGTGACTATTGTACGAGCCAATCGCTAAAGTACAACCGAAAAAGCATCGGTTAATACGCACCTGTTCGTTTTCTTAAGACCTTCTTTATGCCGCAGGTACGGTAATACGTTTTTCTCGAACCCTGCAGGGCAAAACGTCCGTTAACAGGAGTGCGCGCGGTCGCCTTTTGTTCGACCGCGCGCACCGTTTCTTCGTATTTGCAGCCGCGGCCGTCTTAGCCCAGCGACTAGAGCGTGCCGTAGATGCGGTCGCCGGCGTCGCCGAGACCGGGAACGATGTAGGCAGCCTCGTTGAGATGGTCGTCGATGGCGCAGGTATAGATATGCACATCGGGATCCTTCTCAGTCAGCGACTTGAGGCCCTCGGGGGCCGCGACGATGCACAGCATGCGGATGTCCTTGACACCGCGCCCGCGCAGGTAGCTGATGGCCATCTCGGCCGAACCGCCCGTGGCGAGCATGGGGTCGACGACCAGGCAGATGCGCTGGTCGATATCCTTGGGCATCTTGCAGTAATACTCGTGCGGCTCGTGGGTGACCTCGTCGCGCTCCATGCCGATGTGGCCCACGCGAGCGGAGGGCACCAGGTCGAGGATACCGTCGACCATGCCAAGGCCCGCACGCAGGATGGGCACGATGGCGAGTTTCTTGCCGGCAAGCTGTTTGAACGTGGCGGTAGTGATGGGGGTCTCGACCTCGACGTCTTCCATAGGCAGGTCGCGCATGGCCTCGTAGCCGTCAAAAAGCGCGAGTTCGCGCACGAGCTGACGGAACTGGTTGGTGCCGGTGTTTTTGTCGCGCAGGATCGACAGCTTGTGCTGGACGAGCGGATGATCGACAAGCGTCACACGGGACGCATCGTAGGTGACGGTCATGGGTTGATTGCCCCTTTCGTTGCAGCCGCAAAACGGCCTTGCTGACAAGGCGCGCAGCAATGTTGCCGCCGCACGCCATGCATAAGTTTAGCGGTTTGTTGTATCGAGCAGCCCATCGCAGCCCTACTGTGCGGTACTGAGCGAGCGCTTGACTGCATCACGCCAGCCCGCAAGGTTTTGCTCGCGACGCTCGGCGGACATATGGGGAAGGAAGGTCCTAACGATCTGGGCATTTTGCTCCAGCTCTTCAAGGTCTTCCCAATAGCCGACGGCAAGACCCGCCAAGTACGCGGCACCGATTGCCGTGGTCTCCACCGTCTCGCATTGCAGCACGGGGATATCCAGCAGGTCGGCCTGGAATTGCATGATGAACTCGTTGCGCGAGGCACCGCCATCGACAGACAGGCGCTCAATCGAAAGCCCCACGTCCTGCTCCATGGCGCGCAGCACGTCGTAGCTCTGATATGCCATGGATTCGCAGGCGGCACGTACGATGGTCGCACGGCTCGAGGCGCCGGTCAGACCGCACACGATACCGCGGGCATGCGGGTCCCACCAGGGAGCACCCAAACCTGCAAAGGCGGGAACGAAGTAGCAGCCCTCGTTGTCGCTAATCGAAGCGGCGAGTTGTGCCGACTCGCTCACGCTCGAGATGATGCCCATGTTGTTGCGAAGCCAGTTCATCGTTGAACCGGCGGCAAAAATAGAGCCCTCGAGCGCATAGCTGACTTTGCCGTCCGCAGCGATACCGATGGTGGAGACCAGGCCATTCTTGGATTCGACGATCTCGTCACCGGTGTTCATGAGCATAAAGCAGCCCGTGCCATAGGTGTTTTTGGTCTGGCCGGGATAGAAGCAGCAGTGGCCGAACAGCGATGCCTGCTGGTCGCCCGCCACGCCCATGATGGGCGGCATGTTGGTCATGATGTCGCTCGCGACGCGGCCGTAGTCGCCCGAGCTCCAGCGAACCTCGGGCATCATGGAACGTGGAACGTCAAAGAGCGCCAGCAGGTCGTCGTCCCAATCGAGCGTATGGATATTAAAGAGTGCCGTGCGGCTGGCATTGGTGTAGTCGGTGGCAAAGACCTGGCCGCCGGTGAGGTTGTAGATGAGCCAGGTGTCGATGGTGCCAAACATGAGGTCGCCCGCCGCCGCGCTCTCGCGTGCGCCGTCGACGTTGTCGAGAATCCACTGCACCTTGGAGGCCGAGAAATACGGGTCAAGCGTAAGTCCCGTGCGGGAGCGCACCAGCTCCTCGCAACCCTGTTCAACCAACGCGTCGATCGCCGGCGCGGTACGACGGCACTGCCATACGATGGCGTTATAGATGGGCTGGCCGCTCACGCGGTCCCAGACCACCGTGGTCTCGCGCTGGTTGGAGATGCCGATGGCGGCGATGCGATCGGAATGGATGCCGCTCTTAAACTGAACCTCCATCATCACGCCGATCTGGCTGGCAAGCACCTCCGTGGGATCCTGCTCCACCCAGCCGGGGCGCGGGAAGCTGGTTTTGACGCTACGACGCGCCTGGGCAACGATGCAGCCGTATTCGTCGACAATGGCCGCGAGTACCGAGGTAGTGCCGCAGTCGAGCGCCATGATGTAGGAACCGCCAAAGTTAAACGAGGCATCTTCCATGCCCAGGCTGCCCAGATTCAACGACATCGCTTACACCCTTCTATTGCATCGGGTCGGACAGGACCCGCTCGATCTCTGATGCGGGAAGTGCGCCTTGGCGCAGGATCTGGAGCCCGCCGTGCTGGAACGACACGATGGTCGAGGCGTCGCGGCACGGGGTCTCACCGGCGTCGACGGCAACATCGACCCCCTCCAGGATGCGACCCTCGACGGCGGCAAAGCTTGCCGGCGAAGGCGCGCCGTGCGTGTTGGCGCTCGTGCAGGCAAGGGGACTGCCGCAGGCGCGGATGAGCGCTTGGACCACGGGAGAGGCCGAAGCGCGCAGGGCCACGGTGTCGTCGGCAGCGCGCATAAAGGTCGGCACGCAGGGGGCTGCCTTGACCACGATAGTCAGGGCTCCCGGCCAGCATCGTCGCGCGAGTACGCGGGCATCTTCCGGGATATCCACGCCATAGCGGTCGAGTGCTTCGACGCCATCGACCAGCCAAGCGACGGTTTGCGTGAGCTCACGTTGCTTGAGAGTGAAGATACGGCGATAGCCGGTGCCGAGCGCAGGAACTGCGGCGCCATTGACGGCAGCCTGCGGATCGCGCGGCCACGATGGGAATTCGCTTGTATCTTGGGGCACGGCGCCCGAGAAGGCGTTGACTGCCACGGCGACACCGTAGACGGTCTCGGTCGGAATCAAGGCCAGGCCGCCGCGGCCGAGCACCTCGGCCGTGCGCTCGACGGCAAGCCGATGCGGCTCGCGCGTTCCCTCGTATACCCGATAGACCGTCTGCATGTGTATGCCAGCCCCTTACGCTCCGGTGCAAGTTTGTTTACTGTGGGGCATTCTCGCACGAAACATTCAACCTATTTGCCCAGAGCGCATGTTGGTTTGGTGAGCGGCTCTAGTAGTCGGTGAAAGTGAGGGGGTTAATTGAAGATTTTTAGCGCGCAAGCGTAACGGTACGATCGGGAAACTCGATGCTTGCAACCAGTTTTCCGCCGAGGCTCTCTGCGTACCTGCTCAGCGTGTCGAGCCTCATCGAACCCAACTCCCCACGCTCGAGCTCGGATACACGTTTTTGAGAAACGCCCATCGACTGGGCGACCGACGCCTGTGTTAGATCTTTTAACCTGCGAATCTGAGCAAGCTTATAGGCTTCGATACGATCGCGAGTCCTCTCCTGCTCGGCGGTAATGGAGTCGCGTGTTATCCCGCGAGATTCCATATACTCATGCAGTTCCATCTCGATCGAGCCTCCTTACGTGGCGACGGTATATTTGCTCGGCCCTTGGAATGTTGATCGCATACCAACCGTTCCATTTTGCCCTTGACGATCCCGCTCGCGACTTATCACCCGCCAATAGCAATACCGCCTGGCGCTTGGGGTCAAAGGCGAAGAGGATGCGAATCACCTGCCCACCACACGACGTCACTCTCAGCTCCTTTAAATGATGAAGCTTCGAGCCCTTTACGCGGTCAACCAGCGGACGACCAAGGCTGGGACCTTCCTTCTCGAGCACCAAAAGGTCTGCATAAATCTGCTTCAGCGTAGCTTCATCCTGCTCATCAAGCCAAGGTTCAATGTAATCAAGCACGATACGGTACCGATGCAGCTGATTTGACATACCTTTCTCCTTCTATACTAGAAGTTTTACGGTATATTGCAAGGACAAACTTGCGCAAATGTCTATTTATTCAGCTTAAATACGCTGTTTGGGCTCGGTGACGATGGCTCGAACGATGCGGGGACGATCGGTGAGGTCGTGGACGATACGCACGTCCGAAAGGCCTGCCTGGCGACAGAGCTCGGCCGCGGCATCGAGGGCGCCCTCGTAGAGCTCGCAGGCAAACAGGCCGCCGGCGCGCAGCATGTAAGGCGCCGCATTGAGCAGGCGGCGGAAGATGTCCAGGCCGTCGGCACCGCCCTCGAGCGCCAAGTCGGGCTCAAAGTCCTTGACCTCGTGCGGCAGCGAGCGCATGACGCCGGTCGGGATGTAGGGCGGGTTGGAAACGAGCACGTCGAAGGTGCCCCACTCTTCACGGGGAATGGAGCTCACCAGGTTGGTGAGACTAAAGGCAACCTCATCTGCCGTGAGGCCGAGCGCGTCGCGGTTTTTGGTGGCCAGATCGATGGCGCGCGGCTCGATATCGGTGGCGGTGCAGGTAACGTGGCCGCGGCGCTCCCAGGCAAGGGAGAGCGAGATGCAACCCGTGCCGCAGCCGACCTCGAGAACGCGGGCGATACGGGGCTCGGCTGGGGCAGGCGCAGCGGCATCCTGAGCCGAAGCCGTCTCCTGGCCGGCACCCTCGATGGCGATGCCGTATTCGTCGAGCTCGGGCTCGGCGGCTTCCGCGGCTTCGGCTTCTGCTGCCTGCGCGGCGGCTTCCTCGGCCTCGCGGTCGGCCAGCTCCTCGGCATAGGCGCGGCTGCCCAATACGTCGCCGCCTAGCGCCGCCTCATCGGCAGCCGTCAGGTTAGCGGCACGGCGCTCGGCGGCCGCGCGTTCGTCTGCCAGCGCGGCCTCGGCCTTGCGTGCCTCCTCGACCTCATCGTTCCAAGGCAGCTCCACGCGCTGACGGGCAGCAGCCTCGGGGCTCAGCACCTCGGCATCCAGATAATTGAGGACTTCCTCGACGAGCATCTCGGTCTCGGGGCGCGGAATGAGCACGCCGGGGGCGCACGCGACGTCGATCATGCGAAACTGCGTGCTGCCGGTGATGTACTGCAGCGGTTCACCTTTAGCGCGACGAACAACGGCCGCGTGCATGGTCTCGAGCTGAGCCGCGTTAAGCGTCTCGTCCATGCGCATATATAAGTCGATGCGTGCCAAACCCGTGGCAGCGCAGAGCAGCCACTCGGCAGAAAGACGGGGGTGCTCCTCGCCGCGCTCGGCCAGGTACTCCTTGGTCCACTCGAGACAACGCTTGATGGTCCAAATCTCGTTTGCCATGGGGCCCTCCCCTCTTAAGCGCCGGACGGCGCGCGAATGTCGGAGCAGATTGTACGCGAGGCCAGCGCTTGGCAAGGGACGATTGAAGGCGATTATCGAGAATCAGCCCAGATTTTTGCTTGGAACCTGCCTGAAGTGCTCATTCGTCGACGTCAAAATCTGCATTCGTCAAGCTTTTGGCAAGGTTGACCCAAAACTGACCAATATCTAACCAAGAACTTGCCAAATCACTTGACGCGCGACGCGGTAAAAATCACCCCGCGACTTCTTGAACGATTTTTCGAGCAATATTTTCAATTGCAGATGAAGGCTGCTGATTGCTTTAAGCAGTTAGACAGCTTAATTTCTAACAAAGCAGATTAAATAAACTTGAAAAGTAATTTACCCAACCTAGTCATTTAAGAACGTCCCCAATGACTACCCCGCATCCGGAGCAAGGCAACGCCGCAGGTAGAGGGCGGACAGCGAAAACGCCCCTAAGCGAGCAAGGTGACGTGAAAGAGGAGGGAAGCGTACTTTGGTACGCGACCGACGATTGAACGTCAGATTGCCGCTTAGGGGCGTTTGCAGCGTCGAGCAGTTACGGCGTTTGGTAAAACGCCGTAACTTAAACGGCCTGTGCCAGCTTCTCGGCTCGCTCGGCGGCGGCGAGCGCCTCGATGACGGTGCCGAGTTGATCGCCCAGAAGGACGCCGTTATAGGTGGAGTTGAAACCGATGCGGTGATCGGTCACGCGGTCCTGGGGCTGGTTGTAGGTACGGATCTTCTCGGAACGGTTGCCGTGGCCGATCTGGCTTTGGCGCTCGGCACCGAGCTCTGCCTGCTGCTTCTCGAGTTCCATCTCGTACAGACGGGCGCGCAGCATCTGCATGCAGACCTCGCGGTTCTGGATCTGGGAACGCTGCTCCTGCGACTGCACCACGGTGTTGGTGGGCAGGTGGGTGATGCGCACGGCGGAGTAGGTGGTGTTAACGCACTGACCGCCAGGGCCGGAGGCGCAGTAGGTGTCGATGCGCAGGTCGGACTGGTTGATCTGGACGTCGATCTCCTCGGCCTCGGGAAGTACGGCGACGGTAGCCGTGGAGGTCTGAATGCGGCCCTGGGACTCAGTCTTGGGAACGCGCTGGACGCGGTGCACGCCGGACTCGAACTTCATAACGGAGTAGACGCGGTCGCCCTCGACCTTGAACTCAATGGACTTAAAGCCACCGGCCTCGCTGGGGCTGGAGTCGAGCACGGTGGTCTTCCAGCCGCGCGACTCGCAAAAGCGCTGATACATCTTGTACAGGTCGCCGGCGAAGATGGCCGCCTCGTCGCCACCGGCGGCGGAGCGGATCTCGACGATGGTGTTCTTGTCGTCGTTGGGGTCGCTCGGGATGAGCATGTACTTGATGTCTTCCTCGAGCTGGGGGAGCTTGGCCTCGTTTTCGGAGATGTCCATCTGGAGCATCTCCTTCTCATCGGCATCGGTGGTATCGTGCAGCATTTCCTTGGCAGCCTCGATGTCATCGAGCGCGCCGATGTACTCGCGCGAGGCGGCGATGAGGTCGGACTGGTGCGCGTACTCCTTGTTGAGACGCGTGAACTCCTTGATATCGGAGGCGACGGCCGGGTCGGAAAGCTTCTTCTCGAGTTCCTCGTAGGCCTTGATGATCTTTTCGAGCTTGTCGCGCATGGCGGGACTCCTTTATATGCGTGAAGGTGAAAATCGGCAGAGTTGATGGGGCGCGGGGCGCCGCTGCGGGGGTAAGCCCGGCTAGAACATGTCGATCTTCAGATACATGCGCATCCCTTCGCGTATGGGGTACATAATTGCGGTCTAACCCATACATGATAGCGTGCGCAGGCAAACCTGCATATAACCCGCACGGAATGAGTGGACGTCCCCAACGGCTAACAAAGGGACTATCGCCTTGTCGCATTCTAGAGCGTATGGAGCAGGGCGATGTGGAAGCGGACACCCTGGAGGTAGGCACGGCGGGTGATGCGCTCGTTGGTGCCGTGGACACCGCGATCGCACTCGTCGTCATCAACCACAAAGGCCGAGAAGCGAATGCACTCAGGGCAAATGTGCTGGTAGTTGGCAGCGTCGGTCGCACCGATCACGGTCGAGGGCACAATTGCCACTGGCTCGAATGATCCGTTTTCCTCCGTCCCCTTTGGATCACGGAAGTAGCGGGCGGCAATGGCGCGAACGGCCTCGAGTCCCGGTCCACCGATGCGCGGGGACGGCGAGGGCTCAGAGCTGCCGAGGCCGAGTTCGACCTCCACACGTCCGACAAGGCCCGCCGCGGCAACCGACTCGCAGCAGCGCGCCACAACGTCGGCCACGCTCGTGCCCTCGAGCATGCGGAAGTTGATATTGGCCCACATATCCTGCGGCATTACGTTGGCGCCGGTGCTGCCGCCCTCGATCTGCGTGGGCGCGCAGGTGGTCGTCACGAGCGGGTAGAGCTTCTTGCTGGCGAGGCACTCGCGCACGATGGTGTCCTTGTTGGAGGCAATCTCGTCGGCCGTGTAGAGCCCCAACTCGACGAGCTGGGCGGCAAGCAAGTCGGTCACGCGCGTCGGCCACTCGATATCACAGATTGCGGTGATGGCACGGCTGAGCACCTCGAGCGATGTGCCACCGTAGGGGTTGGACGAATGCCCGCCCTCACTCTTCGTCTTGAGCACGATATCGGCATAGCCCTTCTCGGCAAGGTCGGCGTGCATGAGCCAGTCCTCGCCCGCGCTGTACTCGGCAGCCGAAACGATGCGGTAGTCGCCCTCGTCGATCAGGTACTCAAGCTCAATGCCGCGCTCCTCGAGCGCGCGGCCGATGGCGCCTGCGCCGTACTGCGTAGTCTCCTCGTCCTGGCCAAAGGCGAGCAGCAGGGTACGCTTGTGCTCCCAGCCGTGTGCGAGCGCATACTCAACCGCCTCGAGAATGCCTGCGACCTGGTCTTTCATATCGATGGCGCCGCGACCCCAAATGTAGGTGTCGTCCACATGTCCGCTAAAGGGGGCATGCGTCCAGTCAGCCTCGGTGCCGGGTACCACGGGAACCACGTCCATGTGGCCCATGAGCATAATGGGCTTGAGGGCAGAGTCGGAACCGCCAAGCGTCACCAATAGCGAATGGTCGATAAGCTCGACCTTACCCGCCGTAAATACGTGCGGCCAAGCCTGCTGCATATACGAGCGCAGGTCGTCGAACGGCTGCCAGTCCACCGCCTCGGCATCCATACTCGAAATAGTCGGAAACGACAGCACGCGGCCCAGGCGCTCGCACGCACCAGCTTCGTCCAAATCGGCAAAATCATCCTCATGCGCAAAGAAGCGCCAAACCTCGGCCATGACATCCTTTCGATTGTGATGACGAGGGCCGCCCCACCGGAGCGGCCCTGCCACATAAGCGTTTGCGGTCGGTTATTTGTCCTCGAGATAGCGCGAGAGGAACTCGCGGGTACGCTGGTGCTTGGGGTTGCCAAAGAGCTCGGCCGGCGCGGCGTCCTCGAGCACCACGCCCTTGTCCATAAAGACCACGCGGTCGGATACGGTTCGGGCAAAGGCCATCTCGTGCGTGACGACGACCATGGTCATGCCGTCGGCCGCGAGCTTGCGCATGACCTCGAGCACCTCGCCCACGATCTCGGGGTCGAGTGCCGAAGTCGGCTCGTCGAACAGCATGATCTGCGGATTCATGCATAAGGCACGAGCGATGGCCACACGCTGCTTTTGGCCGCCGGACAGGCGACCCACGGCGGCGTGCGCGAACTTTTCGAGTCCCACGCTCGCCAGATGCTCCATCGCAATTTTTTCAGCCTCGGCCTTGCTCATCTTTTTGAGCGTGACGGGCGCGAGCGTGCAGTTGTCGAGCACGTCCATGTTGTTGAACAGGTTAAAGCCCTGGAACACCATGCCGATGTCCTCGCGCAGCTTGTTGATGTTGCAGCGCTCGGCCGTGAGGTCCTGGCCGTGGAACCAGATGTGGCCCGCGTCCGGGGTCTCGAGCAGGTTGAGGCAGCGCAGGAAGGTCGACTTGCCCGAGCCCGAGGCGCCGATAATGGTAACGACCTCGCCGGGGTTAACGGACAGGTCGATGCCCTTGAGCACCTCGAGCGAGCCGAAGCTCTTGCGCAAGCCCTCGACGCGGATGAGCGGCTCATTGGTCTGTGCGGCGGCCGCGGTGCCGGTAGTGGCGGTATCTGCCATGATGATTCTCCTCGTCTTGAGCCTAGTTGGAGCTGGGCAGCGTTGCCGAGGCCTCGGCGCCGAGCTTTTTGCCAAAGGCCTCGAGCAGGCGGCTCGCCACGAGCGTCAGGATCAGGTAGACCACGAGCGCCACGCAGTAGACCTCCATCTGGCGGTAGTACACGCCGGCGACGGTGGTGGTGGCGTACATGAGGTCGAACACGCCGATGACCGAGAGCACCGACGAGTCCTTGATGTTGATGATGAGCTCGTTGGTGAGCGCCGGAATCGCGTTTTTAATGCCCTGGGGGAACACGACCTTGCGCATGGCTTGCCACTGCGAAAGACCCAGCGAGCGCGCTGCCTCGGCCTGGCCGGGGTCGATGGACTCGATGCCGCCGCGCAGGACCTCCATCATGTAGGCGGTGGAGTTGAGCGAGATGGTGACGAGGCCAGCGGTGAAGGTGCTCCAGATCTGGTTGGCCTGGGCGGTCTCGAAGCCCATGCCGCGCAAAACGGTGAAGCCCGCGTAATAGATGAGCAGGCCCTGGACCATCATGGGCGTGCCGCGCACGATGGTGGAGTAGATGGTCGCAAAGCCGCGGCCAATGCTCTTAAAGAAGCGCACCAGGTCGTTGTCCACGCGATCGAAGGTCTGAATACGCAGGAACACAAAGAGCAACGCCAGGAAGAATGCGATGACGGTGCCGAAGGTGGCAAGCGCGATGGTGATCTCGATGCCGCGGATAAAGAAGTCCCCGCTCTTGTAGGTCATGTAGACCAGGCTCGACAAAAAGTCGCTGGGGTTGGAGTCCGAGACGATGCTCACCCGTACCAGGTCGATAAACGACATGACGCAGCGGTCCACGAAAAAGATCGCCGCGATGGCAACCACGACATAGCTGCCCAAGCGTGCGCCACGACGGAAGCGCTCGGATGCGAACGGCGACGTTTCGCGATAGTCATTCCAGTGCATGAGTTTGGTGACGAGCGCCGCCGCCGACACGACGAGCCAGGCCCAAAGGATTGCCCAAAGGCAATCTTGGAACACGCCCGTGGGGGCCAAGAAGCTCAGCGGCGTGGGGTTGCGCTGGCTAAACGCCAGGCCGAGCGCCACGATAACGCTCGTGCCCAGATATACATAGCGATGGTCGGCCTTGATAAAGGAGGCCAGACGATTGATGGTTTTCATGCTGCCTCCCTATGCCGGCTGACGATCGAGGCACGCGTCCCACATTTGGTCGCGTTCCTCTTGGCTAATGCCCTTGAGTGTCTTATCGATGAGCTTAAGCAGCTTGTCCGAGCCCTTGCGGCAACCGACATTTGCCGCGACCTCCTGCTTAAAGCCCTCGCCCTCGGCAAAATGAATGGGGACGATGCCCGGGTTTTGGGCCATATAGCCCTTCTCGTTCTCGGTGTTATAGGTCACGGCGTCGCACGTGCCCTGCAGCAGGTTCGAGAACACCGTGGGGACGGAGTCGACCGGGTTCTTGTGGACAACGCCCGGAATCTCGTCGATGACGGTATCGAGCATGGTGTCCTTTTGGCCGAGCACCGTAGCGCCGCTAAAGTCGCTGAGCTTGGTCGCGTTTTGGTAGGGCGAGCCCTCTTTTACGAACAGGCCAAAGTAACCGATAAAGTACGGATCGGAGAAGCCGACAGACTCCTCGCGCTCGGGCGTGGCGCTCATGCCGGCGATGATGAGGTCGATCTGGCCGTTGTTGAGCGAATCGATAAGACCCGAGAAGCTCTGCTTGACGGCAACGGGCTCGCCACCGAGGGCTTTGCAGACGATCTTGGCGATCTGCACGTCGTAGCCATCGGCATAGGCACCCTGCACGTTGTCGATGGGGATGGTGTATTCACTGGCTTCGGAAACCTGCCAGTTGTACGGGGCGTAGGCCGCCTCCATGCCGATGCGGATCTTATCCTTGCCGATCACGGAATCGGACAGGTCGTCGCGACCGCCGCCCGTCGTGGGCTGAACCACCTTGAGCGTGGACGGGCGCTGACAGCCGGCGAGCGCGCCGGCGACGACGGAAGCGCTCGCAGCGAGAGCGCTACCCAAAAAGATGCGACGGCTGCATACCGGCTGGGTCTGCGCATCGCACTGTTGGGGAGAATGCATAATCTGCCTTCCCTGTTGAATCGTATGCTGACGACTTAACAGGATACCGCTCAGCGCTACCTCCAGCAAATGCATATATAAATGCATATATGCAAGTTTACGAACTGAAAACGATTGGTAGTCGTTGGGGACGCTCTTAAACGACTAGTCAAACAAGAGCGTCCCCAACGACTAGGCATGAAAAAGGCAAGGCATAGACCTTCTGGTCATACCTTGCCTTTTGAATGACAAATTGTCGCTCTGGGTGGCGCGCAGCGTCGACCGGCCCGCCGTTCGTCAGAACGGCGGAACCTCTAGAGCAAAGTGACGCTAAAGCTGCGGACGTCCGTCTCGCCCGGCGCCAGCGTAATGGTGTTGGCCTTGTGCTCAAAAACGTCGTCCTCGGTGTCCATGGTGGTGTGACCGGTCCAGGGCTCGAGCGCCACAAACGGAGCGTCGTTGGCGGCAGACCACACGCCGATGTACTTAAAGCCCTCAAAGTCGATCTTGACGCCGTGGCCCGACTTGCGACCGCGCAGCGTGAGCGTGGAGCCCGGGGTATCGGTGAACATGATGGCGTCGTTATCGAAGCTACGGTGCGTGATGGGCAGCACGTCCGAGTTATCGGGAGCCTTGTAGCTACCCTCGAACGTCATAAGACCGTCGGGCGTGATGATGGGGGCCTCGTTGGTCCAAGCCCCGGTAAATGCCAGCTCGTAATCCTCGAACGCCTCGTCCTCGGCACCGGGGGCGGGCACGTTAAATGCGGGGTGGCCGCCCACCGAGAACGGCAGGTCCACGTCGCCGGTATTGGTGACGGCAAAGGTCTGCGTGAGGGTGGCGTCGCCGGTCAAGGCATAGGTCATGTTGAGCTTAAAGTGGAACGGAAAGGCCTTGAGCGACTCGGGCGTATCGGTGATCTCGTACGTTACCGAGGAGCCGTCCTCCGAAACCTCGACCAGCTTGTGCTCGACGATGCGCGCGAGGCCGTGGCGCGGCATCTCGCAGGTGCCGGCCGCAGACGTTGCCGTGTTGTTGCGCAGCGAGCCCACAATGGGGAACAGGATGGGCGCATGCTTGCCCCAAAAGGCGGGGTCGCCCTGCCACAGATACTCGTTGCCGTTGAGGGCAAGGCTCGTGAGCTGGGCGCCCATGGAATCGATGGCCGCGGTGAGGCCGCCGCGCTTGATGGTAGTGACGGTAGACATGCTACTTCCTCCAAAAGTAAACAATAGTGTCGAGGGCTATTGTCCCACTCTTGGCGGCGGGACGGGACGGCAGGCGATTATTGAGTAGCCATAGCGGAATGAGCAGCGAGCTCCTACTGGGTATCCACGTAAAGGTCGAACCCGCCCTGCGGTGTGGTGTCGACCGTGTCGGGCGCCTGTGAGTTAAAGCTCACGGGGACCATGCGCTTTGAGGCACGGAAGCGCGTGCCGTCGGTGGCGACGGGCGGTTCATCGACGGTGAGCTCGTAGTCGCCGGGCTTAAGTTCGATGCCGTCACCAGCGGAATTGACGTATTGATACTCGTCAATCGTCTGCCCTTTGAGCGTGCGCCCCACGATGTGGATGAGCATTTGGCTGTCGCCGCGCGCGGTGTCCCACGTCGCGCCGTCCTTGACCTCGACCGACACATGTACCGAGCGCGTGCGGCCGAGCGATTGCTCGATAGACATCTCGACCTTGGCGGCGTCTTTTCGCTGTTGTTCAACATGGCTCCAGACGTTTCCAATCACCGAGCATGCGATAACGCCGGCCATGAAGGCGATAAGGATGGGGCCAAGCAGAGAGCGACATCCTGCATCTTCCTCGCGAGACAGATTGGGGCGACGTGTGGGCGCGGGCGCCTGGGCACCCTGCGAGGGCACGTCGAGAATACTGAAGGATGCCGTGCTGTCGGGATCGATGGTGTGACGCGGCTGCGGGGTCTTTGCCGGCGAGATCGACATGTCGGCTGGCTCGCCGAGCGTGGCCGTAGCGTCGGCCTTGGCCTCGTCTGCCTCGGCTTGGGCCCAAGCTTGTTCGAAGGTCAGGGGCTCGACGGGGTCGAGGGCAGCGTCCGAGTCGGCGGCGACGTCGTTGCCGATCCCGTCCTCGTCGCTCGACACGTCACGCGGCGTGGGCTCGTCCCACTCCTCGTCCGGAGCCTCACCCTCGCTATACCACCATTCAAAGTTATCGATATCCATACGGGGCGCCCCTTAGGCCTCGCAAATAAACACTCGCTAGTCTTATACCCCCAGACGGCACCGAAGCTCACCCGCGCCGGACACGAAAACCGTCACAACATTCGACGTTTTTCCTCGTTTTCGAGATTTTCATCGAATGTTGTGACGGTTTAGGCGGCAGCCACGCCGCGAATGTGACAAAGGGACTGTCCCTTTGTCACATTCTGTTAGAGTTGTAGGGATTGAATCCAGCTCATATAGCGCAACATGGGAGCAACTGCCTTGACCACCGCAACTTCGTCCACAACAGCATCAACCGCTGCCGCGCTTTCACCTGCGCGCACCAATCTTTGCCTGGCGCTGCTCGTGCTGTTGGGATTCTCGCTCGGCTGCTCCGAGTTCGTGGTCATCGGCATCGAAAGTGACTTGGCAACGGAACTCGGCGTATCGCTTGCCACCGCAGGCCAACTTATTAGCGTGTTCGCACTGGTCTACGCTATCGCGACGCCGGTGCTCGCGCTCAGCACGGGGCGTTTTCGCCGCTACCAGCTGCTCGTGTGCTACAGCATCGTCTTTGTGCTCGGCAACCTGGTCATGGCGTTGGCGCCCAACTTCCAGGTGCTGTTCATCTCGCGCATCATCCTGGGCTCCGTCTCGGGCGCACTGCTCGCCGTGGGCGTGACGTACATCCCCGAGCTGCTGTCCCCGCAGCAAACTTCGCTTGCCATCTCGGTGGTATATGGTGCGTTTTCCGTGGCAATGGTCTTTGTAACCTCGATTGGCAAGTTTGTGGCCGACACGCTCGACTGGCACGTGGCCATGTACGGCACGCTGACCTTTGCCGTTTTGATCTGCAGCGCGCTCGTGGCGTTTATGCCTCGCGCCGGGCAGACCGATGAGCCCGCCACCTTCCGCGAGCAGGCGGGGCTACTACGCGAGCCGAGTATCATTACCGGCATGCTCATCTTCTTGTTTGGCGTGGGCTCGGTCTATGTGTTCTACGGCTACGTGACGCCTTATCTTGAGCAGGTGCTGGACATGGGCACGGTCGAAGCCAGCACCACGCTCATGGCCTACGGCGTGTTCTGCCTGATCTCGAACATCCTGGGCGGGTGGATCGATGCGCGCTTTGGCATGAAGGCGCTGCTTGTGACGTTTGTGCTGCAGGCTGCGGCGTTACTCGGGCTGTTTGCTTTGGGCGGCACCATGCCGCTCGCGCTGGTCTTTGTCTTTAGCTTGGCGCTGCTCATGTACCTGTTCTCGGTGTCGTGCATCACACACTTTATGGATGTGGCACGCAGCCGCCACCCCAAGTCGATGGTACTCGCAAGTTCGGTTGAGCCCATGGCGTTTAACGTCGGCATCTCGTTTGGCACCGCAGTGGGCGGCGCCGTGGTAAGCGGAGTTGGCATTGCATATGTAGGCGCGGTCGGTGCCGTGTTCTCGCTTGTGGCCTGGGCGCTCACGCTGGTGACGATTAAGTTGGCTCGCTGGGAGCGCAAGCGGGCGAGGGCACAGGCGTAGATGCGATACTCGAGCTCGATGATGGCGATCGAAAGGAAACCGCATATGCAACACGTACTGTTTATCTGCCATGGGAACATCTGTCGCTCGACAATGGCTGAGTCCGTGTTTACCGAGCTAGTGCGGCGCGCCGGGCGCGCGGGCGAGTTTGTCATTGATTCCGCTGCGACCTCGACCGAGGAGATCGGCAACCCGCCACACCACGGCACCATTGCCAAGCTACGCGAGGTCGGGATTCCCGTCGTCGCACATCGCGCGCGTCAGGTGCGTCGCGCGGAGTATGGCGACTGGGACCACATTGTCTATATGGACGACGAGAACGCCTGCGGCCTGCGTCGCATCTTTGGCGACGACCCCGACGGCAAGATTACGCGCTTGCTCGATTGGACCGAGTGCCCCGGCGACGTGGCCGACCCCTGGTACACCGGCAATTTCGACGCCACCTACCGCGATGTACTCGCCGGTTGCACCGCTATGCTCGAGCAACTGTAGGCGCTCGGGCGTCGCGGGCACACGGGCCACGCCATCGGCATAAAACGAGCGTGGATTTTCTCCCACTTTGAGCGTTCAAGTGCGCCCTAAACGGGAGAAAATCCACGCTCATGAATGTGACAAAGGGACTGCCCCTTTGCCACATCCGGGACCGGCCCTAGACCGGCTTGACCTCCAGCTTAATCCCCTTGGCACAGGAGTCGCCCAAAACATCCGAAAGGGCCCAGGTCGCATATAGCGGCAAATAGAGAACCGCTCCGTTGCGCTCAACGTTGCCTCTCGAGAAAACAATCCCGAGCTTTACGCCATATTCAGCCGTATCAAGCACATGACCGAGCGCAGCGTGCGCGTGGTAATAGGAGCCCGATTTAACCTCGATCGGAACAGCCGTCCCATCCGGTCCGTCGACCACAAAGTCCACTTCACCGCGCTTTTTTGTCTGATAGTAGTAAAGCTGGCGATTTTGGGCAGCCAGCTGCTGGGCCACCACATTTTCGTAAATGCCGCCCAGATTGGGCTCCTTGCTATCAAGATACGCCGCTTGGGCGACTCCAACGGGGTAGCGCGCCATCAACATGCCCGTATCCGATTGGTATAGCTTGAACTGCGATGGCCGTGCCGTCTTGAGCAGGGGCGACTTTGGCTCGGTTACGATATCGGCTTTGAGAGCAACGCCGGCATCGACAAGCCAGACAAAATCTCGCTGGTACTTCTCATAATGCGCCTTGGGGTCAATGGAATTGAGCACGAAACGCTTGTGTTCGCCCTCAAGCATAATGGGGAGCTGATCGTAGATGCTCTGCACCTGAAGGGCACACCCGCTTGCATACTTGGAAATATCCCGTCGGTACTGTTCGTTGAGCTCGGACTGTAGCTGACGAACAGAGGCAAGGTCGCCCTGCGTGTCAAGGAAACGCTGCACGACCTCCGGCATTCCGCCGACAACGGTATAGGTCCTGAAGTTTGCCATCATCGCGTCATGAATGTAATCAGGAATGGGCCTCTCGCTGATACACGCGTCACGTATCGTTTGGCGAGCCCCCTCGCTCACTCCGGTTGCCCAGCAAAACTCCTCGAAATCGAGCGGGAACATCCTAAGCTCGTGGACATACCCCACGGGATAGGACCTGACGCCCTTGAACTGAGTCCCGAGCATTGACCCCGAAAACGCCCAACGGCACCTCCCGTCCTCAACAAGGAACTTTGCCATCGTCATGATGTCGGGGGCCTCTTGGACCTCATCGATAAACACGAGCGTTTTGCCTGGCGCAATCGACTTTCCCGAAAGAAGCGTCACCCTGCTGATGAAATCATCGGCATTCCGCGCCTCGAGAAGAGCATCTTTTGCCTGGCGGTTTTCCATGAGGTTAAGCTCGATGTAGGTTGCATGGCTGGCTTTGCCAAATGCGCGAATCGAATAGCTTTTGCCGATCTGGCGAGAACCCGTGATGAATAAGGCCTTTTGCTCGGCAGACTTCAGCCAACGCTCCAGCTCTGCCGCTATTTTCCTGCGCAGCATAGGCTCTCCCCTCAGTCTCATCAAATGAAATGCAAAGTTTTATACGCTTGATTATCGATGAAACGCAGAATTTTTAGAACTTAAAATTAAATGAAATGCAGAGATTTGAGATTATAAGCAAAAGAAGGGGCACCACCGGCGAATGTGGCAAAGGGGCTGTCCCTTTGCTACATTGCGCTCGACTACTCGTCGACGATCTCGGCAAGCCAGACGTTCAGCGTATCGACTTCGGGGCAGCAGAACTTTGCCATGCCGGGCTCGTTGCCAGGCACGGTTCCGCCATAGCGCAGAATATCGATATAGGGAAAGCCCACATGGCAGGCCATGGCGCACATCTTGCCGCGGTCTCGGTCGAAGTCAAAGACGTCGCCGGGCTTGTGACCATGGTGGCAGCGGCACGCACCCAGCTGGTCCACGCAGCTCACGCGGATACGCGGACGCTTGCCACGCGACGCGCCGAGCGGCTTGTTCTCGCCCGCAGGCTTGATGCCGCCCTCGTCGGCGTTACTCATGGTCGATCACGTCCAAGCAGGCCTCGATGGGCAGGCCGGCCGACTTGTCCTCTTGATCGGCATTGCGCTCGATAAGCCCAGCCACCACGCGCATGGCATCGGACGTCGCGCGCTGCAGACTCCAACCTGCCATAACGCGGCCGACGAGCACCGCCGAGAACGTGTCGCCCGTGCCCGGGAAATAGACCGGAATGAGCTCAAAGGGAATTGTAAAGTACTCCCCCGCCACATGGTCGTAACCGATAACCGCGTTCGTGCCATTGACTACGGCGCTCGTAATGACCACAGACTTGGCACCCAGCTCGCGCACAGCGTCCACAAGGGTGCGGGCCTCATCGGGCGTAATTTGCTCGGCGATAGGCCTATCGGCAAGCAGGCACGCCTCGGTGTAGTTGGGAACCGCGTAGTCGGCGCACTCCAGCAGATGCCGCATAAGGCCAATCGTGGACTCGGGCACGCCCGCATAGAGCTTGCCGTTGTCGCCCATGATGGGGTCGACGAACACCTTGGTGCCCTTTTGCGCACGGCGGTGGCAAAAGTCCGAGATGATGCGCGCCTCTTCCTCGGTCACGATAAAGCCGGTCGAGATGGCATCGAACTCAAAGCCGAGCTCCTCCCAGATAGCGAGGCTTTGGCGCACGTACTCGGTGGTGTCGTGGATGTAGAACTTGGGGTAGTTGAGCGTGTCGGAAACGAGCGCCGTCGGCAGGTTATGGATACGGTAGCCCATGTGCGACAGCACCGGCAGCATGGCGGAAAGCGCGACCTTGCCGTAGCCGCACATATCGTTGATCAGCAGCAGCTGAGTGTTCTTCATGAGGGTCTCCCTTGGTTCGGGCACGGCGCAGCAGCGCCACAGTGCGACTAAGTGTAGCGCAGGAGGCGTTGTGAGCGGTCGCCAGGGTCGCGAAGAGCGCATTGTTGCGGAAAGGTTTCGGAAATGGGGGGCATAGGCCTTGCGGCCATGCCCGACGATTGAACGTCAGATTGCCGCTTAGGAACGCTTGCAGCGTCGAGCGGTTACGGCGTTTGGTAAAGCGCCGTAACTTAATAAGTTTGGTACCTTGACATTCATTTCTCATGCTCCTAGATTGGTTAGGCACAAAACAATTCCACTACCTAACTAAAGAAAGGAGCAACACTAATTCATGTGCGATGAACCTCTTAACCTTTGTTCGCACGAGCCCGACGGCGACCCGTCACAGCCGGCGGATGCACCCGAAGCGGTTAGCTCAGAAGACAAGCTTGCCAAGCGCATCCTCAATGGCCTGGGCTTTTGCGGCCATTACATGCATTTTCATGGCGGAGGCGTGTCCGGCAAGGCGCCCATCATCTGCCTGCTGGCCAAGCAACCCGGCGGCGAGATGTCGCAGCAGGAACTCGGCATGCACTTTGACCTCAAGCCGGGGTCGCTTTCCGAGATCCTGTCCAAGCTCGAGCTCAACGGCCTCATCGAGCGCAGCCGTAACCCCAAGGATCGACGGCAGCTCACCATTCGCCTGACCGAAACCGGCCGGGAAAACGCCCGCATCGACCAGGCAGCCCGCATTCGCTTTAGAGAGCAGGCCTTTGGTGCCCTCAACCACGACGAGCGCGAGCAGCTCGCCGAAATGCTCGAGAAAATCCGTGTAACCTGGGAGGAACTGGATGATTAAAACCCTCATGGGCAGCATCCGCGACTATATGAAAGTCACCGTTGCCACGCCATTGCTCGTGCTTGGCGAGGTACTCTGCGAGATGCTGATTCCATTTATCACCGCCAACCTGATCGACGCCATCAAAGACGGCGCCACCGTAGCCGAGATGCTTCCCACCGCGGGCTTTTTGGTGCTCATCGCGCTGACGTCGCTTGCTTTTGGCGCCGCTGCCGGCGTCACCTGCAGCCATGCGAGTTGCGGCTTCGCTAAGAACCTGCGTCACGACCTGTTCTACAAGATCCAGACGTTCAGCTTTGCCAACATCGATGAGTTCTCGAGCTCCTCGCTCGTCACGCGCCTGACCACCGACATCAACAACGTTCAGCAGGCCTTTATGATGATCATCCGCATCGCCGTGCGCGCGCCGCTGGTATTGATCTTCGCCTTTACCATGGCATTTATCATGGGCGGCAGCGTCGCCATGGTCTACCTGGTCATCATTCCGCTGCTGGGCTTTGGGCTGTTCTTTATCATCTTTAAGGTGCGCCCCATCTTCTCGCGCGTGTTCCACAAGTACGACGCCCTTAACGAGTCCGTCGAGGAAAACGTCACCGGCATGCGCGTAGTTAAGAGCTATGTGCGCGAAGACTTTGAGAAGGAGAAGTTCGCGACCGCTGCGCGCGACGTCCAGATGGACTTCACCCGCGCCGAGAAGCTGCTTGCCTTTAACAACCCCATGATGAACATCTGCGTCAACGGCGCGTTTGTCGTCATCATCTACCTGGGCTCCAAGCTCATCATCACGAGCCAGGGCACGCTGTTCGACGTGGGCCAGCTCTCCTCGATCTTTACCTATGGCTTCCAAATCCTCATGAGTCTGATGCAGTTGTCGATGATCTTTGTCATGGTGACCATGGCCGACGAATCGGCGCACCGCATCACCGAGGTGCTGGCCGCCGAGCCCACGATCGCCGATCCCGCCGAGCCCGTGCTCGAGGTCGCCGATGGCTCCATCGACTTTGACCACGTGAGCTTTAAGTATTCCGCGCATGCGAAGCGCCAGGCGCTCGACGATATCGACCTGCACATTAAGAGCGGCGAGACCATCGGCATCATCGGCGGCACCGGCTCGGCCAAGTCCACGCTCGTAAACCTCATCGCCCGCCTGTACGACGCCACCGAAGGCACCGTGCGCGTGGGCGGCGTGGATGTGCGCGACTACGACTTGGACGCTCTGCGCCACCAAGTGGCCATGGTATTGCAGAAAAACGTGCTGTTTAGCGGCACGATTGCCGAGAACCTGCGTTGGGGCGACCCGAACGCCACCGACGAAGAGGTCCGCGAGGCGGCACATCTGGCCTGCGCCGACGAGTTTGTCGATGGCTTCCCCAAGGGCTATGACACCTGGATCGAACAGGGCGGCTCCAATGTTTCCGGCGGTCAGAAGCAGCGCCTGTGCATTGCGCGTGCCCTGCTGCGTCGCCCCAAGATTTTGATCCTGGACGACTCCACCAGCGCCGTCGACACCAAGACCGACGCCAAGATCCGCGCAGGGCTGGCAAGCTATCTGCCCAACACGACCAAGCTCATCATCGCCCAGCGCATTAGCTCCGTGCAGGATGCAGACCGCATCATCGTCATGGAGGGCGGCCGCATCGCGCAGATCGGCAACCACGACGAGCTGCTCAAGACGAGCGAGATCTACCGCGAGACCTTCACCTCGCAAAACAAGATGTCTGCCGAAGGCGAAGAGGCCGACACCGAGGCATCCGCAACGCAAGCCCAGACCCAGGAAGGAGGCGAGGCACATGAGTAAGGCAACGACCGCCGAGCGCGCGCTCAACCGCAAGGGTGGCACCATGTCGCGCCTCATCAAGACGCTCTTTGGCTTCTACCCCGTGCTTTTGCCCCTCGTCGTCGTCGGCGTGGTGCTCTGCGCCATCATCAACTCCATCGGCGCGACCTTCCTTCAGAGCGCCCTGCAGATTATTAGCGAATCGTGGCAGTCGGGCGATTGGGAAGCTGCACAGCCCAAGATCGCACAGCTCGTGACCACCCTCGCCTGCATCTACGGCGTCGGCATCCTGTCCTCGCTGTTCTGGAACCGCGCCATGGCCATCGTCACGCAGGGCTCGCTCGAGAAGCTTCGCGAGAAGATGTTCAACCGCATGCAGGACCTGCCGATTCGCTACTTCGACACGCACCAGCGCGGCGACATCATGAGCCACTACACCAACGACATCGACACACTGCGCCAGATGATCAGCCAGTCGCTGCCCAACCTGCTCATGACGACCATCGTCATCGTCACGGTGTTCTTTATCATGCTGTACTACAGCGTTTGGATGTGCCTGGTCATTGTGGCAGGCGTCGCCTTTATGACCTTTATGACCAAGCTGCTCGGCTCCAACTCCGCGCGCTTCTTTATTGCGCAGCAAACCGAGCTCGGCGTGGTCGAGGGCCACATCGAGGAAGTCATGAACGGCCAGAAGGTCGTCAAGGCATTCTGCCACGAGTCTGCCGCCGAGGCCGATTTTGACGAGCGCAACGAAAAGCTCTTCGAGGTCTCGCAGAAGGCCAACATGTACGCCAACATCCTCATGCCCATCCTTATGAACCTGGGCAACCTGCTCTACGTGCTGGTCGCACTGGCAGGCGGCATTTTCCTGGCGCTGGGCGTGCCCAACCTGAGCATCTCGGGCATGGCGCTGTCCATCGCCGTCGTGGTGCCGTTCCTCAACATGACCAAGCAGTTCTGCGGACAGATCGGCCAGATCTCGCAGCAGATCAACGCCGTGGTCATGGGCCTCGCCGGCGCCGACCGCATCTTTGAGCTCATCGACGAGAAGCCCGAGACCGACGAAGGCTACGTGACGCTCGTCAACGCGCAGGTGAACCCCGATACCTGGCAGCTCGAGGAGGCCGACCACCACACCGGCATGTGGGCGTGGAAACACCCGCACCGTGCAACCGGCGAGATCGAGTACGTACCGCTGCGCGGCGACCTGGTCATGGACAACGTCGACTTTGGCTACACGCCCGACCACGAGGTGTTGCACGGCGTGTCCGTGTTTGCCAAGCCGGGCCAGAAGGTCGCGTTTGTCGGTGCCACCGGTGCGGGCAAGACGACCATCACCAACCTCATCAACCGCTTCTATGACATCGCCGACGGCAAGATCCGCTACGACGGCATCAACGTCAACAAGATCCGCAAGGCCGATCTGCGCCGCTCGCTGGGCGTGGTGCTGCAGGACGTAAACCTGTTCACCGGCACCGTGATGGATAACATCCGCTACGGCAATCTGGATGCCACCGACGAGGAGTGCATCGCGGCAGCAAAGCTCGCCGGCGCGGACGACTTTATCACCCGCCTGCCCGACGGCTACGACACGATGCTCACCGGCAACGGCGCCCAGCTGTCGCAGGGCCAGCGCCAGCTGATCTCGATCGCACGCGCCGCCGTCGCCGATCCGCCGGCGATGATCCTGGACGAGGCCACGTCGAGCATCGATACCCGCACCGAGGCCATCGTGCAAGCCGGCATGGACAAGCTCATGGAGGGCCGCACGACGTTTGTCATCGCGCACCGCCTGTCCACCGTGCGCAACTCCGACGCAATCATCTGTCTGGACCACGGCCGCATCATCGAGCGCGGCAACCACGACGAGCTGATCGCCAAGCGCGGATACTACTATCAGCTCTATACCGGAGCGTTTGAGCTGGAGTAGTTCGGCTCGCCGAGATGGCCGATTTGCCGCTCATTCGTCGGGCATGACCCTAAGGTCAATGCCCTCCTCTTTCGGGGCAAATCGACTCATCTCAACGACCCAAACACAATGCACCGCAACGAATAAAGCCTCCGCAGCCACACGAGCTGCGGAGGCTTTTTTCATGCCGGCCGGAAACCGTATCCCACTTTTCGGGCCCAGAATGGGATGCCGTTTCCCGCTGGGCCCCCTCCGGGAAACGGTATCCCATTTCAAGGGCATAAACCGGGATGTGGTTTCCCCTAACGGCACCTTTGGGAAACCGCATCCCACTCTAGACGCACAAAACGGGATGAGCTTTCCCATGGTGATCCAAGACCAGAAACATGTTCGATAGCGCGGCCAGGTCAAGAACAACAAGACAAGCGTCACGCCAATTTGGACGAGCGTCTGCTACAGTTTGAGGCTGTTGGCCCATATGGTAGAGTTGACCTCACGTAAATTTCAGCACGCTGGGTGCCACCTGCGCTTTTGCCATTTGAGAGAGTGAACTTGTGAATACTTCTGTCGCCAAGAAGGCCAGCCAGGCGGTGCGCCTGCTCATGATGGTGCTCACGGCAGTTCTCATCTTCTTCTTCATCAATGTCATACTGCTCGTCTCCGATATCCAGGGCACGGCGCGCGTGGTCAACTACGCCGGCCTGGTACGCGGCACCACGCAGCGCATCGTGAAGCTCGAGGACGCAGGCCAGCCACAAGACGACCTGCTCAAGGCCGTTGATTCATACATTAACGGCTTGCGCTACGGAAGCGACGACCTCAATCTCGTCCGTCTCGATGACGATGAGTACCAGGCAAAGATGACCGAACTCGCGAACTATTTTGACGAGCTTCGCGCCGAGATTGCCCGCGTGCGCGAAGTCGGCTACGAGAACACCGACATCATCTCGATGAGCGAGGAGTTCTTTGGCATTTGCGACGATGCTACGCGACTCGCAGAGGACTACTCTCAGGAGAAGGCGTCGGCGCTCAACTATCTCGAGGGCTTGGTGATCATCGACATCGTGGGCTTGGTGGCGACCTTTGCGGTTGAACTTGTTCGCGCGGTGCGCACTGCCGCGCTTAATCGCGAGCTGCAGAGCAAAGTCTATCTCGACGAAGCCACGGGACTGCCCAATAAGAACAAGTGCGAGGAGATCTTGGGGCAGGAGCAGCCTGTCTCCGCGGAGGCGCCCGTTGCGGTGTGCGTCTTCGACCTTAACAATCTGCATACGGTCAATAACAACTTCGGCCACGAGAAGGGCGACGAATACATCCGCTCTTTTGCACAGCAACTGGGGCGCGTGGCGTCGGAGACCTGCTTTGTGGGCCGCGACGGCGGCGATGAGTTTATCGCGGTGCTGCGAGATACCGATCGAGCTGCCGTGGAGTCCTGTCTCGCTCGGGTTCGCGCGAACGTGAACGAGTATTCCGAGACTCATCCCGACATGCCTATCAGCTATGCGGTGGGCTATGCGCTTTCCAGTGATTTTGATGAACCGCCTACGATGCGTGAGCTCTTTTCTCAGGCCGACAAAAACATGTACGTCGATAAGAACCGCGTAAAGGCAGCCGAGACAGCCGATCCGCAACGCGAGGACCGCTAAACCCGTAGCAAAGGGTAGCTAATTTGGGACGGGACTCTTTTGGCTACTTGAGGAGTTGGGCCATGGCGTTGACGAATTTTTGTACTTGGAGGGTGGGCTCGAGCGGATAGTGCAAAAAGACCGGCACCTCTCGCCCGCATAGGAACGGCACGCCCACGAAGGCCGGGTGCACCCCCGACCACGCTCCGCAGGTGAGCACCGCATCGCCCTTTTCCTCGGCTTCGTTAAAGAGCGCGAAGTCAAAGCTATCCACATCGATCACATCCACACCGCCGTCGGCTAACAGGTCGATGCGCAGGCTGTCCATAGCGTCGTTGCCGTGACGGAGCACGCGCAGGCGCATGCCCTCCAAGTCGGCGACCGTAATGCGATTCTTGCGGGCAAGCGGGCTCGTGCGTGGCAGGTCGATATAAAACGGCACGTTAACGATGCGAAGCTTTTGGCAGGCGTCGCCCCAGCGTGGGGTAGAAAAACTCGACTGCACCACATCGACCTCGCGGCCCAAGCTGCGCATGACGGTCTCGCGCTCGTCATAGAGGTCGCTTACCGGCACAATCTCAAATCGTAGCGACGGTTCCAGATCATGGATGCCCGACCACATCGATAGCGTCTGGCGCCCCGGGCACATCATCGACACGCCCAGACGCACGGCCCCGCCATCGCCCGCCGCGCGTCGGGCGCGGCGCAACGCATCCTCGGACTGGCGCATGATCGAACGTGCATCGTCCACCAGCAGAGCACCTGCCGGCGTCACCTTAACACCCGAATGCGAGCGCTCGAACAACGTGATGCCGAACTCGGCCTCGAAGCCCGACACCTGCTTGACGAGCGCCGGAGTCGACACGCGCAATTTTGCCGCCGCGCGCGAGAAGCTTCCCAGCTCCGCGGCGGCCGATATGGCCTCGAGTCGTCGATCGTACACGTCAATCTCCTGTTTCCAGACGCATGGCAATGAACTGCCGAAGGGGGTTGTTTTGGCAGGTCACACACTCAATTAAAGGCGCATCGTCTTGCAAGCTATGAACCTACGGTTAACGCCATTCTAACAAATATGCAATTCACCTGCGCAAATGCAAAGCATACGATAACCAGCGAAAACCACGTGGGTCGGTTAATGGGAGCGACCCACCGGGAGGCACAAGAAGGGAAGTTCCTATGAGCAATTGGCTTAAGCTCGAGGGCGATGTCTGCGCCGTGACTGGCGCGCTCGGCGGTATGGGCGTCGAGATTTGCCGCGAGTTCGCCCGCAACGGCGCCAACGTCGTCCTGCTCGACCTGGACGAGGAGAAGGTCAAGGCCGCAGCCGCCGACCTCGCCGCCGAGTTTGGCATCCACGCCGAGGGCTACAAGATGAACGCCACCGACGAGGCCGAGGTTCAGGCCGCCGTCGATGCCACCATCGCCGACTTCGGCCGCGTCGACGTTCTCGTCAACACCGCCGGCATCCTGCGCTTCGCCGCCATGGAGGACCTGCCGCTGAGCGACTGGGAGCAGGTGCTCAACGTCAACCTCACCGGTTACTTCATCACCTCGCAGCGCTTTGGTCGCGAGATGATCAAGGCCGGCCAGGGTCGCCTGGTGCACATCTCGACCGTTGCCAGCCACTCCCCCGAGACGTTCTCGGGCGTGTACAGCTCCACCAAGGCGGGCGCCAACATGATGTCCAAGATGCTGGCTGCCGAGTGGGGCCCCTACGGCGTGCGTTCCAACTGCGTCGAGCCCTGCTTCGTCAAGACCCCGATGTCGGCCAATTTCTACGCCGACCCCGAGGTCGAAAAGAGCCGCAGCCGTCTGATCGCCACGCGTCGCATCGGCGAGGTCAGCGATATCGCCAACGCCGTCATGTTCCTGGCGTCCAAGCGCTCGGACTTTACCACCGGCGACGCCATCAAGGTCGACGGCGGCTTCTCCAACATGATGGGCGACCTCACTGCCAAGCCCGGCGGCCGTCGCGCCTATGCCGACAACTACCTCAAGAACAAGGGTGTCGAGCTTTGGTCCGATGAGTCCGGCGTCGCCAAGCCGACTGACCAGTAAACTAACCTGACAGGGAGGCCCCGCGGACACGCCCGCTCCTCCCCCGTATCGATTAGAAAGAGTCCAATGGCTTCCACCAACTCCAACAAGGGTCGCGCCGTCGTGCTTTCCGCCGCGTGCGTCACCATGTTCTTCATCAGCTCCATCGCGCTGTATTCCGTCGTGAGCAAGAACCTGCTCGCCGTCTACCCCGAGTGGTCCAGCGCCCTTACTTGGGCTTTCCCGGTCTTTCAGACCATCATGGCCGTGACGGGCATCTTCGCCGGCCGTATCTCCGACAAGATCGGCCCGCGCAACGTCGTGATCGCCGCCGCCGTGTGCTACGGCGTGGGCTGGTTCATGTCCGGCACTGTCACCGAGCCGTGGCAGTTCTACCTGTGGTTCTCACTCGTCGCCGCCGTCGGCAACGGTCTGGGCTATAACCCGGCGCTCACCACCGGCCAAAAGTGGTTCATCGACAAGAAGGGTCTCGCCTCCGGCATCACCCTGGCCGCTTCGACCGCCGGTCCCGCCGTGCTGTCCCCGGTGCTCGCCTCGCTGCTCATCCCGAGCCTGGGCATCTTTGGCGCCCTTAAGGCGCTCGGCGTCATCTTCTTTGTGATGATCGCCGCCTCCGCCCTGTTCCTGAAGGCCCCCGAGGCCGGTTGGCTGCCCGAGGGCTTCGAGGCCCCCAAGGGCGGCGCGCACGCCGGCACCTTCGGCGACCTCACCCCGGGCGAGATGGTCAAGACCCCGCGCTTCTGGGTCCTCATCGTCACCTTCGCCTTTGCCGCCACCGCCGGCACCCTGCTCGTGGGCAAGGTTGCCTCCATCGCCGCCGTCCAGCTCTTCACCGACCCCACGAGCGCCGCGGCTGTCGCCCTCGGCGGTGTGGTGGTCTCCGTCAACACCTGCGCCAACCTGGTTGGCCGTCTGTCCTTTGGCCAGATCATCGACAAGCTCGGCGCCTACAAGTCGCTGCTCATCAGCCTTGTCGTCACCATCGTCGCACTCGTCATCATGTCGATGAGCTTTACGCAGGCCATGTTCTTTGTGGCGCTCGCTCTGCTCGGCTTTAGCTTTGGCGCCCTGCTCGTCATCTACCCGCCGCTCACCGGTGGCGCCTTTGGTACCAGCAACATCGGCGTCAACTACGGCATCATGTTTTTGGGTTATGCCGCTTCCACCTGGATCAGCCAGCCCATCACCGCCGTGCTGTATCACGCCGAGGCCGGCAGCGCCGCCTACCAGCAGTCCTTCTACGGCGCCATTGTGATCGCCGCCATCGCCGTCGTGCTCACCGTCTACATGATGGTCTCCGACAGCAAGAAGAAGTCCGCCTAGTTTTACCGATGCGACAAAGGGACAGTCCCTTTGTCGCATTCCACCGGTCACCAGTATTAAGGAGTCGAAATGTTTGAGCTCAACCCCGTCCGCATTGCCGTTATCGGCGCCGGCGCCATGGGCCGCAACCACATCCGCTTTGTCACCGAGGAGCCCGAGGCCGAGCTCGTCGCCATCGCCGACGCCTTTGAGGGCGCCCGCGCCACGGCCGAGGCCGCCGGCGTGCCGTTTTACACCGATCCCGCCCAGATGATGGACGAGATCAAGCCCGAGGCCGTCATTATCGCCACGCCCAACGACCTGCACCTGGGCGTTGCCCGCGAGGCTGTGAAGCGCAACATCGTGCCGCTGGTCGAAAAGCCGATCTCCAACGACCTGGAGGATGCCCAGGCTTTCGCTGCCGAGGCCGAGACCGCCGGCGTGCCCGTGCTCGTGGGTCAGCACCGTCGCCACAACCCCTTCGTCAACAAGGCCAAGGAGATCATCGAGTCCGGCGAGCTGGGCAAGCTCACCGTGTCGAGCTTCCACTACATGATCTATAAGAATGACGAGTACTTCGATGTCGAATGGCGCCGCAAGAAGGGTGCCGGCCCGATCCTGGTCAACCTGGTGCACGACGTCGACCTGCTCCGCTACCTGCTGGGCGAGCCCGTTGCCGTCCAGGGTATGCAGTCCAGCGCCGCCCGCGGTTTTGAGACCGAGGACTCCGCCGTGGTCAACGTCCGTTTTGCCGATGGCGCGCTCGCAAGCATGACCATCTCCGACGCTACCGCCAGCCCCTGGAACTGGGAGGCAACCGCTCGCGAGGACCCGCAGTACCGCCCCTTCGACGCCGACGCCTACTTTATCGGCGGCACTAAGGGCGCCCTGTCGCTGCCCCGCCTGCACCAGTTCTCCTACGACGGCGCCTCCAACTGGCACAAGCCGCTGCAGATGGAGATTCCGGCCGTCGACCCGGCACTGCCGCACAAGATGCAGCTCAAGCACTTTGTGAAGGTTGTCCGCCGCGAGGTCGAGCCCGTCGTGACCCCCGCCGACAACGTTAAGACGCTCACGCTTCTCAACGCTATCAAGGAGGCCGCCGAGACCGGCCAGCTCGTCGAGCTGTAATGCCTTAAGAGCGACCGCGGCAGAAACCCCATGCCGAACCCTTCGGTCCGTCACCAACAAGCCCCTCTTCTTTGCCCCGCGAGCAGCCTCCTGCCCGCGGGGCATTTTGCTACCTTGCCGACGATTTTTCTGAGACGGGGGCCATTTTGCACCTCAGCCTGATTCGTTCGCCACGAAATGGGCCTATCTACTACGTTTAGCCAATCACCCTCAACCATGCCATATTTCCTAAAATCAAAAGCGCAGGTAGGCGGCTTGCGTATTTTCTGAAAACCGGGGGATGGTCGACCCATACGGTTCAAACGTAGTAGATAGGTCGTTTTCGTGGCGAGGGCCCAAAACAGTCTTTTGAAACGGGTGGTATCCTTGGTAGCCCTGTGCTGCAAACGCACCTTAAACGCAAGGAGTCCCATGGATCTTATCGCCCAGCTCGCCCACGAGCTCAACCTTAAGGCCGCCAACATCGAGGCAGCCGTCAAGCTCATCGACGAGGGCAACACCATCCCCTTTATCTCGCGCTACCGCAAGGAAGCAACGGGCGGCATGGACGACGTCGCCCTGCGCGCACTCGACGAGCGCCTGTCCTACCTGCGCAATCTTGAACAGCGCAAAGAGGACGTCATTCTGCTCATCGACGCCCAGGGCAAGCTCACGCCCGAGCTCGAGCAGCAGATTCGCGAGGCCACGCAGCTCCAGCGTGTCGAGGACCTCTACAAGCCCTACCGCAAAAAGCGCATGACCCGCGCGCAGAAGGCCCGCGAGGCAGGCCTGGAGCCGCTTGCCAACATGATCATCATGCAGGCCTCGGCCAAGGGCAGCGCACTCGACGCCGCCGCGGCCTACGTCAACGAGGAAGCCGGCTTCGACACGCCCGAGAAGGCGCTCGCCGGCGCGGCGGACATCGTGGCCGAGACGGTGGCCGAGGACCCCGAGAACGTCGCCGACCTGCGCGCTTTTACGCAAAACACCGCCGATATCGTCGTCGAGGCCACCGACCCCACCGAGAAGACCCCCTACGAGCCGTACTACAGCTATGATGAGCCGCTGCGCCGTATACCCAACCACCGCGTGCTGGCTATCGACCGCGGTGAGCGCGAGGGCAAGCTCCGCGTGCGCGTGAACGTCGACGGTGCTGCCGCCACGGCACGCCTCGGCAGCCGTTGGCCCCGCCGTCAGGGCGTCTTCGCGCCCATCTTCGATGCCGCCATCGCCGACGGTTACAAGCGCCTCATGGCCCCCTCGCTGGAGCGCGAAGCCCGCGCCAAACTCACCGTTCGCGCTCAGACCGAGGCCGTCAATGTCTTTGCCAAGAATCTCGAGGGCCTGCTCTCGGCACGCCCCGTGCGCGGCGCCCGCGTGCTCGCGCTCGATCCGGGCTACCGCACCGGCTGCAAGGTCGCCGTCATGGACGAGACCGGCAAGCTGCTCGACCACGGCGTGGTCTACCCCACCAAGCCGCGCCACGACGTCGCCGGCACCAAGCGCGAGCTCGCCCGCCTCGTCAAGAAGGACGGCGTCAACACCATCGTCATCGGCAATGGCACCGCCAGCCGCGAGACCGAGGAAGTCGTCTCGGAGTTCATCGCCGAGCAGGCGCCTGAGCTGCGATACACCATCGTCAACGAGGCCGGCGCGTCGGTGTACTCCGCCTCCGAGCTCGCCAGCCAGGAGTATCCCGATCTGGACGTCACCGTGCGTGGCGCCATGAGCCTGGGCCGCCGCCTGCAGGACCCGCTGGCAGAGCTCGTCAAGATCCCGCCCCAGTCTATCGGCGTGGGCCAGTACCAGCACGACCTTGACCAGGCCGAGCTCTCGCGCACTCTGGGCCACGTGGTGGAGGACGTCGTCAACCGCGTGGGCGTCGACGTGAATACCGCGAGCGCAAGCCTGCTGGGATACGTATCGGGCATCACGCCGAGCGTGGCCAAAAACATCGTGGCATACCGCGAGGAAAACGGCGCCTTTACCGATCGCCGCCAGCTCAAGAAGGTCCCCAAGCTGGGACCCAAGGCATACCTCAATGCCGCGGGCTTCCTGCGCATCAGCGGCGGCAAGAACCCGCTCGACGCGACAAGCGTCCACCCCGAGAGCTACGAGGTGGCCACATCCGTCCTGAAGCGCGCCGGCGTTGGGGCCAGCGAGCTCAGCCGCGGCGGCGTGCCCGACATCGAGCGCCGTCTGGGCAGCATCTCGGCACTGGCCAGCGACCTAGACTGCGGTACCCTCACGCTCATCGACATCGTTAACGAGCTCAAGAAGCCCGGCCGCGACCCGCGCGACGACGCGCCCGAGGTGGTCTTTAGCCGCTCAGCGCTTTCCATCGACGACCTGGAACCCGGCATGGAACTCAAGGGCACGGTGCGCAACGTCGTCGACTTTGGCGCGTTCGTCGACGTGGGCGTGCACCAGGACGGCCTCGTGCATATCTCCAAGCTGGCCAACCGCTTTGTCAAGCACCCGAGCGACGTGGTGCGCGTCGGTGACACGGTCAAGGTGTGGGTCGAGAAGGTCGATCGCGACCGCAAAAAGATCTCCCTCACCATGGTACAGGGCAAGTAAACCGCCAAAGCGAACGTCCCCCTCTTCGCGGCGAGTGTCGCAAAGAGTGCGGGAATTCCCCGCACTCTTTGCCCCTTCGACAAAGTGGGGTATACTGTCCGCAGTGTGAAAAGCCTTCGTGCTTTTAGCGGCTGCGGGTACCTGTACCTACAGCCGCATTTTTCGTTTTGGAGGCTCGACTATGAAGGAGCGCCCGCTCATCCCGGCAGAACAACAGGTCGCCCACCTCGCAGAGCGGGGCGTCCGCTTCGGCATAATGAGCCCCGAGGATGCGGTTGCGTTCCTCCGCGACAAAAACTTCTTTTTCAAGGTCAAGGCGTTTGCGAAGTGCTTCTCAACGTATCGTAGCTCCGCGTCAGAGGGCTACGGACGCTACGTCAACCTAGACTTCGCCTACCTCGCCGAGCTCACCAGACTCGACCACCACCTCCGCGAGCACATCCTCTCGATGACGCTTGACATCGAGCACTACATGAAGGTCCATCTAAACCGGACGATGATGGACGACGGCGCCGACGGGAAGGAGATCCTCGACCTCCTCTTCGCCCACGAGAGGGTGCGTAAGGAGAGGATGCTGGAGGAGCGGTTCGATCCAAGCGGGTCAGAAACAGCCGTCGAGAAGATGAAAGCCATCGCCGACCGGCTAGATGGAGTGGGCGGCAGCGAGCGAGCGACGCTCTTCCTCGAGATGCTCCACATCGCCGAGGACCAGACTTTGGGGATAGACCCGGAGCACCTTGAGCGCAGCGTCTCGTACCTCGGAGACTCGAACTACACCCGGAACCTCGCGAATAAGTATGGCAGACGCGAGGACATGTACGTCTGGAACTACCTGGAACTCGTCTCCTTCGGGGGAATCATCGCGCTTTACAAGTTCTACTTCTACGACCTCAGGAGGGAACGCAGCCAGGAGGCCGAATCCGTCAAGCAGCTCCTGTTCCCCGTGAAGGCCCTGCGCAACGCGGCCGCTCATAACGGCAACGTTCTGAACACGATCGGGCAGCGCCTACAGAAGCCCGTCGGCTCCATCGCGACGGCCGCGCGGGAGGAGCTCAGAATCGACCAGGAGCTCGTCGCCCTTACAAAGCGCTTCCCCGTCATCCACGACTTCACCGCACTCGTACTCTGCTTCGATAGAATCGTCAGCGATGCGGACGCGAGGTCGGAAAAGGCAGCAGGCCTGCGCACCCTGCGCGAGCGCTTCCTTGAGCACGCCGACTACTTCGAAAAGCAGATCGAGCTTGACCGAGGAATCAGGATGCTGGGGGAAGTCATGCGCTCGGGAGCCGATGCCATCTCCTCGAGCTCCCTATAGCTCTTCAGTCCCCTAATAGCCCCTTGCCACTTGGGCCCCGCTCGGACAGAGTGGGTTCGAGTAGGTTCAAGCAACTCAGCAGCAATCCGACTACCCGCTGCATGAAAACCGCAGCTCAGACGCATGACATGCCGTCCCATGAAGCAGCGGGTTCGGGTAAGAGTACGTCCGAGTGGTCAGAGTAGGGCCCGACTTCCCCCTCTTGGCGACGTGCAAAATCGCGAATATTCAGCATCTCTCGATAGCCCCGCTGTGCCTCAGAGAGCCATAAAAGCAAAAACGGCCCCCGTTTTAGCGTCAATTAGAGCCAAAACGGGGGCCGTTCCGTGCTTCAACCAGCTGGTAAAAGCCTTTACCGTGCTGAATATTCGCGATTTTGCACGTCGCCGCAGGGGGTACCCTTGCTTACGGCAGGATATGGAAGCCCAAAGCGGCGATATCCTTGGCAAAGCCGCGGACGGTGTCGAGCGAGACCTCGTACGGGTCGCGGCCGATGTTCTTACGCTTGGCCAGGATGCTGTTGGGCACCGTGATGATCTGGCAACCGCAGGCTTCGGCCTGGTAGGTGTTGATGAGCTCACGCGTAGATGCCCACAGGACCTCGCAGTTGGGCTTGACGGCGGCCTTCTTGACCGACTCCGTCATAAACGGAATGGGATCGACGCCGGTATCGGCAATGCGGCCGGCAAAGAGCGAGATGATGGACGGCGTCTCGGCGTCAACGGCCTCGACCATCTCATCGACCTGCGCAGGCGTAAAGATGGTGGTGACGTTGACCTTGATGCCGTCGGCCGAAAGCTTGCGGACCAGCTCGACGGTGGACTCGCCCTTGGTGGTCACGCACGGAATCTTGACGTAGACGTTCTCGGCCCAGGTAGCGATCTCGCGCGCCTCGACCTCCATGGTCTCGACGTCGTCGGCAAAGACCTCAAACGACACGGATACATCGGTGATGTGGGCAAGAACCTCTTTGGCAAACGCGCGGTAATCCGTCACGCCGCCCTTCTTCATAAGGGACGGGTTGGTCGTGAAACCCTGAACGTTGCCGTTCTCGTACATGTCGAGCATGCCCTCGAGGTTTGCACCGTCAGCGAACACCTTGATTGCCATCTGCCTGATTCCTTTCGTTTGCATAAGGCCGGTAAACTGCTAAACACTTTACCTACGTTTATCAAGTCGTGAGCTGCGGGTTTTTATCTTCTCGGCGAACGGTATAAACACCTCAGTGTTTGGATTGATAAATCGATTGAGCATGCAAAAGCAAAGAGTCGCAGTTTGGGCAAACGTCAGAATGCGGGATTCATTAGATGAGGCCGAAATGCTGCATCGCTGTGACGGTGCCGTCGTGTGCGACATCGTCGGTCACGTAGTCGGCGACCGCCTTGACCTCGGGCATGGCGTTGCCCATGGCCACGGCCGTCTCGACGGCAGCGAGCATACCCAGGTCGTTGCCCGAATCGCCAAAGCCAAAGGTGCGCGCATTTCCCTCGCGGCCCAGATACGCCAGCGCTCGCGCCACACCCACGCCCTTGTCAATGCCCCTGGGACTCAGTTCACGGTTTGCTTGCTGGGCTCGCTTGGAAGATCGGCGGTAAACGCGTCTCCTAGTCAATCTGGCACCGCCGAGGCAAACCCCCCACACGCGCCCGCCAACGCAAAGGTCCGGCGGGACGCACCTAGCATCCCGCCGGACCGTCACTCGTCCAGAAGGCCGCCGCGACGAGCCCCTAGATCTTCGCAAGCTCCTCGGAGATGACGCGGCAGACGTCCTCGGCCTGAGGCATCACGCCGTACATCTCGAAGAAGCCGTGGTCGCAGCCGCGATAGCGAATCGCGGTGACGTCAACGCCCGCATCCTGCAGCCTCATCGCGAACAACTCGTCCTGATAGCGCAGGTAGTCATACTCGGAAGAGATGATGACCGTGCGGGGGAACGCGCTCACGTCCTCCGCGAACAGGGCAGACACCCTCGGGTCGAGCATCTCCTCCGCATTGCCGTTGGCATACATCAGCGGCAGGTCGTCGTTGGCATTGCGGATGCGATCAACCCTGCTCAGAGCCTCGGCCCTCTGGTCCTTCACGATCTCATAGAGGTCATAGGACCATTCCTCCGGAACGGGGCTGCCATCGACGAGCGGATACAGCTCGACCACGAGCTTGATCCTGTCCGCATGGGACCCGTCAAGGACGACGGCGTTGGTCAGGCTTCCGCCCGCGGAGTCGCCAGCCACGGCGACTCGCGTCGCGTCGACACCCAGCTCATCCGCATGCTCGACAAGCCAGCCGAGCGTCTTCACGCAGTCCTCGACGCCACCAGGGAACATCGTCTCGGGAGACAGACGGTACTCCGGGTAGATCGCGACACAGCCCGTTCGCTCCGTGATGTCGCGCAGGCAGTTCTCGTACTGGCCGATGTTGCCCACCATAAAGCCGCCGCCATGGATGAACACGAGCGCGGCAGAACCGCTCTCGTGGCTCTCGGGCGTGAAGACGTGCAGGGGAATGCCCCTGTCGCCAAAGTTCATGACGACGGTCTTCTTGGCAACGCCCACGCCCCTCACGACGTGGGTCTCCTTGTTGGGCGCAGAGCGCCACGCGATCACGTCCACCGGCCCCGCCGGCGCCGGACCGGCAGCGAGCTTCGCATGGGCGCGCGCATAGACGCGCGGATCGAGCACGTGCTCGCGCCCATCTCCCGGCACGGGCTTCAGTAGGAGCTTCAGCCCGTTAGGCTCGACGACCTCCCTAGCTCCACGCTCAAGCACTTCAAGCTCGGAAGCGGGGTACTTCCTCTCCTCAGCGCCCATGGCTAGCCGATCTTCAGCTCGTCAAGCTTGGCGTCAAGCTTGGCCATCTCATCGGCGGAAAGCTCCCACTCGAACGTCTCGCAGTTCTGAATCGCGTGGGCGTCCGTGCGCACGCCAACGAGCGCGGTGCCCACGTACTCCTTCTGGGTGCTCCAGTTCACGGCGACCTGTGCCACGGGCTTGTCGTGAGCCTCGGCGATCTCGTCCATGACCTTGAGCAGCTCCTGGACGCGAGAGAACTTGGGCTCTTGGAAGTAGTCGTAGAAGCCGGCGCGGACGTCGCCCTCCTCGAACTTCGGCAGCTCGCGGAACTTGCCCGACAGGATGCCCGCGCCAAGGGAGCCATAGGTGAAGGAGTCGATGCCACGCTCGTAGCCCCACTTGATGAGGTCCTCGGAGGAGCGGTCAACCATAGAGTAGGGCGGCTGCTGGACGTCAATCTGAGCGACCTTCTCGCACTCCTCGATCATCTCGGTCGTGAAGTTGGAGACGCCGATGTGGCGAATCTTGCCCTGCTCCTTGAGGAGCTGGAGGGCGCACATCGTCTCGGAGAACGGAGTCTTAGCGTCGGGCCAGTGCACGAAGTAGAAGTCGATGTAGTCGGTGCGGAGGTTGCGCAGCGAGCTCTCGACCTCCCTCATGATGTTCTTGAACGAGGAGTCGCGGTCATAGCCGGCGGCGCTGGTGATCAGGCCAACCTTGGTCGAGAGCAGGTAGCTCTCTCTGTCGACGCCCCTGAGCGCGTTGCCGACGACCTTCTCGGACGTGCCGTTGCCATAGCACGGCGCGGTGTCGATGAGGTTGACGCCGTGATCGAGCATGGTGCGGATGGCGGACATGCTGGCGGCGTCATCGTTCTCACCAAAGGAGTCGCCGCCGATCGCCCAGGTGCCCACAGCGAGCTGGGAGACGTCGACATCGGAATTCTTGAGGTGCGTGTAGCGCATGTTCTCTCCTTCTAATGGGGCGGCACGCGTCGAATGTCCTCGATCGCGTGCCGCCGGGAATTGCCTTAAACAAGCTTCGAATGATCCGGAAGCCGCCCTACACGATGCCCACGAGGCCGAGGACGAGCGCGAGAACCATGACGCCAACCAGGATGATGTTGACGTTGACGTTCTTCTTGCGCAGGAGCCACAGGACGACGAGCGTGAGGACCAGGGGCACGAGGCCCTTGAAGATGGAATCGAGGTAGGTCTGGATCATGACCGGGTCAGAATCCTGAACCGGGATGGACAGGATCGTGTTGAACTTGACGTTCGCCGCGGTCATGGCGCCGATCATCACGAGGCCGATCGTGGAGGTGGCCTTGGTGATGAGCTTCATGAGGCCGCCCTCGTACATCTCGGAGATGAAGTTGGTGCCCATGTTGAAGCCGAGGTAGGTCAAGAAGTAACGGCAGAGGATCGACGGGATGTTGTAGATCAGCAGGAACATGATGGCGCCGAGGGGCGAGCCGCTCATGGCGAGGTTGATGCCAATGCCGGCGGCGATGACACGCAGGACGCCCCAGAAGATTGCGTCGCCGATACCGGACATCGGGCCCATGAGGGAGACCTTGATACCGTCGATGGACTCGGTATCGAAGTCATCGTGCTCGGAGTTCTCCCTCTCCATGGAGGCGACGAGGCCCATGGCGAACGTGCCGACGTTCTGGGTGATGTTGTACCAGGTCGTGTGACGCTTCATGGCGTCGGCGCGAGCCTCGGGGTCATCGGCGTAGTAGCGGTTAAGAGCGGGCTGGATGGAGTACAGCCAACCATCGGCACCAGCCTTGACGGAACCGCCGGCGCCGGAAGCGAACACGGTGAAGGAGCGCAGGAAAATGCGGTTGAGCATCTTCTTGTCTTCAGGGCTCACATTCTTGATCAGGTTGCTCATGCGAAGAAATCCTCCTCGTCGCTGGTTGCAGAGTCGCCGGAAACGGCCTGGGTGGCCACGCCCTTCTTGGTGAGGTCGAAGATCTCCTTGTCGCGGAGGCCGGAGGCGATCGCGATGATGACGCCAGAAACCGCGATGGCGATCATCGGGAGGCCGAGGTACTGGTAGAGCGTAAAGCCCAAGAAGAAGTAGATGCTGAGCTCGGTGCTCCAGAGCATCTGGAGCAGGAGCGCCATACCAACGGCGGGCAGGAGGGCACCCACGGCGTTGAGGCCGTTCATGACATTGGCCGGAATCTGGTTGACAATGGCGGCAACGGGCTCGGCGCCAAGGTAAACGCCGAGGAAGGCGATGAGTGCAAAGGCGGCGTACTTAACAAACCACAGAACGTAGTGCTGGAAAGCAAGGCCCTTCTCGTTACCCTCGGCGGCCATCTTGTCGAGGGTGCCAGCGAAGAACGCAAGGAACACGTTGTTCATGAAGATCGAGAGGAACGCGGTGACGACGCCCACGGGAACAGCCAGCGTGATGGCGGCGCCCTGATCGATGCCGGCGCCAACGGTGAAGGCGACGGCGAGGGCGGTCGCGGTAACGGGCTCGGCGGAGATAGCGCCACCGATGTTCACCGCGCCCATGAAGATCGCCTCAAGAGAGGCACCGATGATAACACCGGTCTTGACGTCGCCCATCAGGAGGCCTGCAACAAGGCCAACAACAAGAGGACGCTCGATCATGCACTGACCGAGAAGCCAGTTACCACCGTAGCAAATCAGCACGGTCAACCAGGCCATTACTGCTAACCCAATCATTTGACTTCCTTTCTTTCATTTCATTTGGCCGCCTGGCCAAATCCCCTTATTTCCCCGCCGCCTCGATCAGACTCTTGAGAGAAGTCTTGGAATTGGACGGGATAAGCTGATGGAAAACCGGAATACCCTGCTCGCAAAGCTCCTTCGCGGCCTCGAGCTCATCCGGGTTGAGCATGATCGTGGAGTTGAGGGCGACCTTGCTATCCGGATCGGACTTGTCGAAGCGGCCGACATTGGCAACGTTCACGCCCTCGATCTTGCCCGGTGCGCCTTTAACGAGCTCAAGCACGTCACGCACGCAGTTGGTGAGCGCGAAGATGCGCATGGAGTCCGCACGCGGATCGTTCGCGATGCGGCAAGCATCCGGAACATCCTTGACGAGGAGCTTCTGGCCCGCCGGCGTACCCATGGAAAGCGTCATGCGAAGGGCATCGCTCTCCACGGCGTGCTTGTTGGCGACGATGATCCTGGTGGTGTTGAGCTCCTTGGTCCACACCAGGGCGACCTGCCCGTGAATCAGACGGTCATCGACTCGAACCTGAACAATCATTGTTTCCTCTCCTTACTTATTAGTGCTCTCTAATCGAAGAAGTCTCCGTCGGACCCCTCGTTGTCCGCGGCCTTGCTCGGAGGCTCGACGACCTGCATCGTCGCCCTCGCCAGCTCGACGCTCTGCTTGATCGAATCTGCCGTGACCGGCTCAGCGCCGAGGAGCGCCTCGATCACGAGGCCGAGGTTCATACCGGTAACATGGACGATCCCGCGCTTCTCCGGCTCCATGAGGACGACCTTCTGGAAGACGGAGCCACCGTAGATGTCGGTGAAGATGATGGCCTCGTCCTCAGGGCCCACCGAGTCAATAAACGCCTGGATGCGAGGGGTGAAATCGGAGTCGTCCACGTAGCAGTCAACTGCTTCCACCATGTCCGCCATACCGGTCAGGATCTCGATCGAGCTCCTGATTCCGCTTGCGAGGTGACCGTGCGACGCGACAAGAACTTTCTTCATCGAGTCTCTCCTAGAGCGAATAGTGGTTGGGGTTCAGAAGCTGGATCTTGCTTGCGACGAACGCGCGCATGTCGGGGGCGGCGTCCATCAGGAGGCCAACGCCGTTGCCGTCGTTCTTGCCGGAGCTGATGTCCTTCTCGAAGGCGCGGTACATGGAGCGGAAGTACTCCGTGGCGATGTTGAACTTGCTCATGCCGAGGTTCACGGCCTCCTGGAGCTGCTCGTCGGGGATGTCGGAGCATCCGTGCATGACGAGGGGGACGCTGACGGCCTCCCTGCAGGCCTTGATGCGCTCCATGTCGAGGTTCGGGACCTTGACGTAGGGGCCGTGGGCGTTGCCGACGGCGATGGCGAGCGAACCACAGCCGGTGCCCTCGACGAACTCCTCGGCGAGGTTCGGGTCGGTATAGTGGTCGCTGTTCACGAAGTCGTTGGCGTCGGAGCCGTTGCCGACGTGGCCGAGCTCGGCCTCGATGTCAACGTCGAAGATCTTGGCGACCTGGACGACGTCCTTCGTGAGCTGGAAGTTCTCCTCATAGGGAAGCGAGGAGCCGTCGACCATGACGGAGGGGAAACCGGCCTTGACGCCCTTGACGGCGATCTCGTAACCAGCGGAGTGATCCTGGTGGACGGCGACGGGCACGCTCGCGCGCTCGGCGTAATAGCGGGCGGCGAAGGCGATGATGTCGAGGGCACAGTGGTCCTCGAGGCCGGGCCAGTACTGGATGATGATAGGCATGTGCTCATCCTCGGCGGCCTGGATCGCATAACGGATGGTCTCCGTGTTGATGACGTTGATCGCGGGCACGCCATAGTGGTGCTCGGTCGCATGTTGAAGAAGCTCGTTGACCTTGATGAGAGACATCTTTGTCTTCCTTTCACTTGGATAACCATTGGATTGGACAGTTCTCAGCTCGTCAGCTGGTTGAACACGAAGAGAAGCGCGAAGCAGGCAGGCGCTTGCAAAACGCGGTGGAGCCTATGCGGCCGACTGGCCCTCAGGCTGTGGCGCTGCGCTTCGACGCCACAGTACGTACGCCACAAAAGCAACGACCGCAGCAATCGTTGAAGCGAGGGCGAAGGCAAGAAAACCCGCGTGCGTGCCGAGCGCGTCGCACGCCCAACCACCAAACAGGTTCGCAACCACGACGGACAGACCGCTCTGAACCATCGCGAAGGCGCTCTGACCTCGAGCGCGACAATCCTCGTAAGTGTGGTTGGCAATGTAGGTAACGCAGGAGTAGTAGACGGTCATGTAACTCACGCTCTGCAGCAGCTGGCCGCAGATCATGACCGGGACGATGCCGGTGCCCACGAGCACGAGCCTGAGCGCCGCCATGAAGCAGGAAAAGATCAGGAGGTTCATCTCGCCGAAGCGCCTGACCAGCTTGGAGGAGATAAGCAGGATGGGGATCTCACTCGCAGCGGAAACCGCGCTCAGGACGCCCACGAGGTTCTGGCCCTCGCCAAGCTCGACCGCGTAGCGGCCCAAAAACGCCCCGATGAAGCCAATCGCGGCTGAGCTGATGAAGGCGAAGACCAAGACGAAGGCGATCTCATTGCTGGTAAACAGCGAGAGGAGGCCCTTTCCGTGGGAGACCTTGGGATCGTCCGCGGCATTGGCGCGAATTCCCGCCTCGGGGAGGCGCCACATGTGAGCCGCGAAGACCACCAGCGCGGCAGAGACCACCGCGAACTGGATTTGAGGAGCCATGTCGAGCAGCCGACCGACGATCAGGACGACGATGGCATAGCCGATAGTGCCACCCATGCGAATGCGAGAAAAGTCCAGGCCAGAGCGATCTGCGAGCTCGATGACGAGGGAGTCGCTCAGGGGCAGGAGCCCCGAGAAAAACGCCGAGAACGCAAAGGTTACGAGAAGGACCGGGACGAACGTCGACGCCAGGTAATACAGCGGAGCGAGTACCGCCGCCGCAAGGCAGAGGATCACGATGACCGCGCGGCGGCGCCCGAGCTTGTCGGCGATCGTCGACCAGAGCGGCTGGATGGCGAGCGCACACACCGGGGTCGCCGCGAGGAGGATGCCGGTCTGGGCTGCGCTGAGGCCGAGGCTCGTGTAGTGAGCGGAGAGGAACGGCGAGTACACGCCCGCGCAGACCCAGTAGAGGACGTTCGCGAAGAACAGCGAAGTCATGCTTGCGTTTGTCCTGGCGTTGTGCATCGTGCTTCTCCCTTCTTGCTCGCCGGGTGCCTGTCTGGGCTTCGAAGTGATTCGCCATCTAGCGTGAAACAAAGTTGTGAGGCGTTGGAACAATGTTCTGTTGTTTCATCGTTTTCGTGCCGTTGTTTCACGGCTCATAAGATAGCAGCTCAAGATGAGATTGCGCCGGGGAAGCACCGATTTACCGTGAACGGTAGGAAATCAGCGGTGAAACGCTATTTCACCTCTTATGAAACATTTTGCTTTATTTTCACCTCTCTTGACCTAAGATACGAAGCAAACTAGGGCCAAGGAGTAACCATGGATAAGACAGGGGATGTGCTCAGCCACATCTGCGCGGTCATGAACAGCCTATCCCCCTCGGAGAAGGCAATCGCAACGTATGTGCTCGACCACCCGTCGGACGTCGCAACGATGACCGTCCGCGAACTCGCCGCAGGAACCGGTACGTCACCGGCGTCTGTTTCGAGGTTCGCAAGGACGCTTGACTACCGAACCTATTCGGACATGCGTCTGGCGCTCGGCATATCCATCAGCAGGGCCTCCGGCGAGGAAAAGGCCACGGGCGGCAAGGTTACTCTGGACGACGTCGAGGGCTCCATTAAGTACGTCCTGTCTCACAAGGTCAAGGAGCTCTCCCAAACCGCCTCGCTCATTGACTCCGATGACTTTTCGGCAGTCGTCAATCTGCTCCACAACGCCAACCTCGTCCTGATTGCGGGCGTCGGCAACTCGATTAGCATGGGCGTAAACGCGGCGTTCAAGCTCTCACAGGTTGGAGTCAGGGCGTTTTGCCCCAGTACCACCGATGCCATGGTCTCCGCCGCAACCAGCCTCAAGGAGAATGACATCCTGCTCGTCATTTCGACGTCCGGATACTCGAAGCGCCTCGTCAACATATTCGACTCTGCCGAGGATTCGAACACCCCCATCATCATGATCACAGACAACCCAGATACGCCGCTCGCGAAGCGTGCCACGTATATCATCCGAGCCATCTCGCGAGATCAGGCCATCACCGGAACCGAGGTCGCCTTCTCGCACAGCTCGATCAACTTCGTCATCGAGCTGCTGTTCCTCTTCCTGACCTCTTGCTGGGATGACCCGGTAGAGTTTAACAGGATCATCTCGAAGAATCTCTTGGGAGACAGGCAATACAGCTAGGACGACGCACACCGGCGCACCGACGCCCAGACCGAAACGGGAGGACCCCTTGATAAAGCTCATCCTCGCAGACATGGACGGGACCCTGCTGCCGTTTGGCTCAAGGGTCGTATCGGAGCGCACGCACAGCGCGATTCTTTCGGCGCTTGATGCGGGCATCGCGTTCGGCCCCGCAAGCGGCCGCGACTACGCCGACCTGGCCGATGCCTTTGACGGCGACGCGCGCTGTTTCTCGACCGGCATCATGGCCAACGGAAAGAAGGTCTTCTCCAGCGGCGAACTCGTGTTCAAAAAGACGCTCTCGACGGAGGCCCTCGTCAAGCTCGATAGCGCCGTACGCCCCTACGCGGGGACGTCACTCTGGCTAGTCGCCGATGTCGATGAGACAGGCAAACGCTGCGAGCAGTTCCTCTGCGCCGTCGAGCCTGGCGACGAATTCGCCCTGGAAATCGTTAAGGACTCCGGAAGAGACATGGCGCTCGGAGACGTGCCCACGAACCGTGACGTCATCACCGCCGGCATCTTCGTCAACGTCAGCTCCGCCCCGACGGAAGTCGTTCGGAGTCGATGCAAGGAAGCCTGCCCAGAGCTTGATTTCCCCTCGCCCGTCCCATTCTTCCTCGATGTTGTTCCGGCTGGCTGGAGCAAGGTAAACGGACTCGACGCGCTTCTCGGCAGCCTTGGGGTCACGCTGGACGAGGTCGCTTTTATCGGAGACTCGGAAAACGACGTGACGCTCCTCGAAAAGGTGCCGAACTCCTACGCAGTCGCGGGCGCGATGCCAGAGGCGAAGGCCGCGGCCCATCACCTGATCGGGGACGCAGCCGAGGACTCCGTCGCGAAGCTCATCGAACAGATTGTCCAGCAGCGAGGCTAGGGTTCCGCCAGCGTGGCATGCGCCGCGTGCCTCGTCATCCGTTCGTGGCGCGCTACCTCGTGACGATCCAGAGCGTGGCCATCGTCGCGACGCCGATGCCTACGATGAGCGCGACCCACAGGACGCGGACCACGAGGTTCATGTCGCCCGCCACCACCATGTCGTTCGCGTGCCAGAACCAGCTCTCGTTTCCCTCGCGCATGATGCCCTCCCTTGGCCTCGATTACGCCATCTATGGCCGAGCAATCGCAGGTCACGTGCCATGGATTTGCCCTACGCCCAGCTTTCAGTTCTGTAAGGCGGCGGGAGCCTGTGCGAGGCCCCGAGTCCTGAGGCTGTTGCAATGAAAATGGGAATCAAGGAGCACGCATCAATCATATAGGTTCCTTTCGGGGGCGATGGCAAACGAAGCATCCATCATATAATGGAGCGACGCAACCAGAGAGGTCACCCATGGAATTTTACGCAAGCTGCCCCGAGGGCTTTGAGTCCGCACTCGCCGATGAGCTTAAACGCCTCGGGCTTTCGCATGTTCGCCGCCTAAAGGGCCGCGCCACGTTTGAGGGCGAGCTCGAAGAAGGCTACCGCGCCTGTCTGTGGTCGCGCCTGGCGAGCCGCGTGTTCGTGGTACTCGGGCGCTTTGAGGCGCAGGATGCCGACGAGCTGTACGATAGCGTTTACGACATCGCCTGGGAGAGCATTGTTCGCCCGGGCGCCACCATCGCCATCACCGCCCGCGGCGTGACCGAGCAGCTGCGTAACACGCGCTTCTCGGCCCTGCGAGCCAAGGACGCGCTATGTGACCGCCTGGCCGAGACCACGGGTCGCCGCGCCGATGTCGACGCCGCCGATCCCGATGTTCACCTGCTGCTTTCGCTGCGCCAGCGCCGCGCGAGCATCAGCCTGGACCTTTCAGGCGACCCGCTGTTCAAACGCCTGCCGCCCGCAGCGACCCGCGCCGGCGAGGGCGCGCACGTGCTGCGCCCCGACTACGCCGCCCTGGTGCTGGCGCAGGTCGGCTGGACCGCACTGTGCGAGCGCGAGCTGACGGCCGACGACTACGAGAACGAGGCCCTGCCCACGCTGGTCGATGCCTCGTGCGCCGGCGGCGGCCTGCTGCTGGAGGCCGTGAACATTCTGACTGACCGCGCCCCGGGCGCCGCACGCGAGCGCTGGGGCTTTGAGGGCTGGCAGCTGCACGACGCCGCTCTGTGGGAGCAGCTGCTTGCCGAGGCACGCGAGCGCGAGGCGGCAGCGCGCGAGCGCCAGGCACGCATCGTGGCCGTGGATGTTGACCCCGCCGCCCGCAAGACCGCTGAGCGCATGGTTAAGTGTGCCGGCTACAAGCGCTTTGTCGATTTTTGCGCCGCCAAGTCCGCAATCGTACTGGACCACGCGGGCGCCGTCGCCGGTGCCGCCGTGGTCGCAGACACCACCGAGACCCCGCTTTCGCTCATGCATGACGCCATGACGCTGATCGGCGAGCTGCGCCGCGCGCCCGAGCTTGCCGCGGCGCCGGTCGCCGCGCTCACCCGTGACGGATTGCTGGCCCGCGCGCTCCACGCCGAGCCCGAGCGCTCGATCGCCGTCATGCCCAACAACGAGGAGGCGACCGTCGAAGTCTGGCCTTCGCTCGACCACGCCGCCGCAGCGTTTGAGGCTGCGACCAGCGCGGATGCCGAGGCCGAGGTTGCGGATACCGACGAAGCCAACGACGAAGGCGCCGCCCCCGCCATGCCCGAACCGGCTGCCATGCTCGACCTGGGCGACGGTAAGCCGCTGCCCGTGCTCATTCCGGAGTCCGAGCAGTTCGCCAACCGCCTGCGCAAGAATGCCCGTTTGCGCCGCAAGTGGGCCAAGCGCGAGGGCGTGAGCTGCTACCGCGTCTACGATGCCGACCTGCCCGATTACTCTGCCGCCATCGATCTGTACGAGGGCTGCCCGCAGACGCCGGGCCGCTGGCTCGTCATCGCCGAATACGCCGCGCCTAAGACCATCAATCCCGCGCTAGCCCAGGCCCGCATGCTCGACATCTTGGCCATCGCGCCGCGTATCCTGGATGTTCCGGCCGAGCACGTGCACGCCAAGGCCCGCATGCGTTCGCGCGGCGGCTCGCAGTACGGCAAGCAGGGCGCCGGCAAGGGCGCATCAGGCGAGCGCGCCAACATCGCACGCCGTCGCCTGCCGCTCATCGAAGAGGGCGGACTCACCTTTGCCGTCAACTTTGACGACTACCTGGATGTGGGCATCTTCCTGGACCACCGTGTCACCCGCAACCTGGTGCGCGAGCACGCCAAACAGGCGCGCCGCTTCCTCAATCTGTTCGCCTACACCGGCACCGCCACCTGCTATGCGGCAGACGGCGGCGTCGAGGAGACCGTGACGGTCGACCTCTCCAACACCTACCTGGACTGGGCCGAGCGCAACATGCGCCAAAACGGCTTTGTGGGACCGCAGCATCATTTTGTGCGCGACGACGTGCTCGCCTGGATTCGCGATCAGCGCCAGACGCGCAACCGCTGGGACCTGATCTTTGTCGATCCGCCCACGTTTTCGAACTCGTCCAAGATGGGCCGTCGCACCTGGGATGTCCAGCGCGACCATGTTGAGCTTTTGGCCGGCGTATCGCGCCTGCTCGCACAGGGCGGGCATGCCATCTTTAGCTGCAACCTGCGCGGCTTCCGCCCCGAGACGCGCAAGCTCGCACGAGCGGGCGTCGTGTTGGAAGACATTACGGCGCAGACCATCCCCGAGGACTTCGCACGCAACCAGAAGGTGCACCACTGCTATATCGTGCGCCGCCTGCCCATCGAGGATGCCATGGCCGAGGTCGGCTTTAGTGCCGAGGAGATTGCAGAGCGAACCGAGGAGCTGCGCAACCCCGAGGCCCGCAAGTCTCGTGCAACGGCGCCCGCGCACGCGCAGGCCGGCGACCGAGGGTCGCACGGCAACGGCAAACCCTCCCCCGCCGGCAAGCTCAAAAAGAAGAAGTTCTACGCCAGCAAGCCCAAGGGCAAATAGACAAAGTTGCGGTGGAATATGGACTGCTTTGCCTGGAATTAGGCAAATTTAGACCGTATTTCACCGCAACTCATAGTGGGATGGTGGTTGGCAATCTAGCCTTGGGTGACCAATCGGTAACCGATACCCACATGCGTCTGGATATAGCGCGGATGCGCGGGGTCGGATTCGATCTTCTTGCGCAGCGTACCCATAAAGACACGCAGGCTTGCCAGGTCGCTCTTGGTCGCCGTGCCCCAAATCTCGTGCAGGATAAACTGGTGCGTCAGCACCTTGTCGGCGTTATGCGCCAGCAGGCACAGGAGCTTGTGCTCGATCGGCGTCAGATGCAGCTCCTCGCCATCCATCGTGGCGATGCCGGCATCAAAATCGATATGCAGCTCACCGGTATCGAACGAGCCCTCGGAAGCAACGCCGCCCGTTTGCGCATACGAAAGGCGCCTGAGCGTCGTGCGAATGCGCGCGAGCAGCTCCTCGACCGAAAACGGCTTGGTCAGGTAGTCGTCGGCGCCGGCATCGAGCGCGCGAATCTTGTCCGCATCCTCGCTGCGCGCCGAGACCACGATGATCGGCATGCCCGACCATGCGCGCACCGACTCCACCACCTTAACGCCGTCCATATCGGGCAGGCCCAGATCGAGCAGCACAATGCTCGGTGCCTGCGATGAGGCAGCGGCGATGGCGGCATGGGCGGTCTCCACGGCCATATGACGCAAGCCGTGCGCCTCGAGCGCGGCAACGATTAAGTTGCGAACGGCGGGGTCGTCCTCGACAACCAAGATGAGCGGTTTTACGGCAGAGTTCGGCACAGCGCTACTCCTTATCAAACGAAACGTCGGCGACGGGAAGCTCAATCGTAAAGACCGAGCCGTGCGGGTCCGCCGCGGCAACCTCTATGCTACCGCCATGCGCCAATGCAATGGAGCGGCAGAGCGAAAGTCCCAGGCCCACGCTACGGTGGCTGTCGGCAAGACCGTGGTTGGCGGTGTAGAACGACTCAAAGATCCGCTCGCGGTCCTCGGGCGCAATGCCCGGGCCATCATCGGCCACTGAGCACGTCACGTGCCCACCGTCGACGCCAATCGAAATCACGATATGCGAGCCTGCGGGCGTATAGGTGACGGCGTTGTTCACCAGATTGACCACCAGCTGCACCATCAGGCGCGCATCGACATTGACGAGCGCCGGCTCATCGCACGGCACCACCTTAAGGTCGTGCTCGCGCACGGCAGGGTTCACGTGGCGCAGTGCCTCCTCGACGATATCGTCCATGAGCTCGAGCGTGGTCGACAGGCGCATGCCGCCACCCTCGAGCTTGGTGATAGCGAGCAGATTCTCGACAGTGGCGTTGAGCCATTGCGCATCCGAGCGAATGGACAGGAGCAGGCCGCGGCGCGTCTGGGCGTCGAGCACGGCGGTGCCGGTCGAGCCCTGGTCGAGCAGCACGTCGGCATTACCCGAAATACTGGTGAGCGGTGTGCGCAGGTCGTGCGAGATGGAACGCAGCAGGTTGGCGCGCAGCTGCTCGTTTTTGGCGAGCACCGCCGCCTCCTCGCGGGCCTCCATGGCGCGGGCGCGATCGAGTGCCAGCTCGCCTTCGCTCACGATGGCATCGGCAAGTGTCCGTTCCTCGTGTGTTAGCACATCGGGCTCGGCAACGATAGCCAGCACGCCCACCACCGAGGCGGGGTCGCCCGAGCGCACGAAGCCGTCGCCCGTGCGAACCGTCAGGTAGATGCCATAGAACGCCGAACCGCCAAACGTGGCGTCGAGCGGCGTTCCCACGTAGGCGGACGCCGAGAGCCTCGGCGGCATCTGCGGCGCCAGCTCGTGCACCGGGGCGGCATCGCCCACGGCCGTGTACGTCGCACGCGGCAGCAGGTCATCGCCCTCGGCGTCGGCGCTGTACCACACGACCGGACAGCCCGAAAGACGCGCCAGCTGCGTGGCCATGGCGTGAACGATCTGATGCTGATCGGCGCACCGCTGCAGCATGCGGTTGGTCTCGAGCACCATATGCGTGCGGCGGTCGCTGGCGGCAGCCTGTGCCAAGGCGCGGCGCAGGGCCAACGCAATCGAGCTCGACACAAGCGAGACCACAAACATGATGAAGAACATGCCGGGATAGCCGCGGTCGATAAGCGACAGCGAGTAGCGCGGGTCGACAAACAAGAAGTTGTAGAGCGCCACGGCGGCAGCCGAGCTCAGCAAGCAATACAGGCGACTCCAGGTAAAGAATGCGCACAGCTGAACGGCGAACACATAGACGATCATGATGCTCGGCGCGAGACCCGGATGGTCGAGCAGCGCGCCCACAATCGTCGCCGCGACCAGCAGCCCCACCGACACGCAGATATCGTACAGGGGGCCGCGACGCGTCATCGTAGTGCGCCGCCACCAAAAGCTATCGGCAATATCGCCGTCCGTACGGACGTCCATCAGCGTCCCGCCCCTCTCTCAAAAACAAAAACCACCACAAAGGGGACAGGCACCTTTGTGGTGGTTTCCCCTTGTGGTGGTTCCAAGTGTAAAGCCTTTGCAACCTGCGGACGTTAGACAAACAGCACGTGCGCGAGCAGTGCGCACACGCACGCCGCGACAAGCACCGTCACCACGATCGAAATCACGCGGTCGGCCATGTCCATGTTGGCCCGATTCGTAAAGAACCGATCTTCGGCAGCATCGGCGCGTATCTCATGCACCAGCTCGGTCGCAAGATCGCAACCGTCAAGCACCTTTGCATCCATGGTTTCCTCCCAGGACTCAATCCCCGTCAATACAAGCCCGCCCGTTCGCAGACAAACCTCGAGCTTCGACTACGGCCGCTCGTTGGGAGCCAGGCGCTGCATCTTGTTCACGGCCTTGAACTTGGTGAACAGCGGCACGTACTCAAAGCTCACGTTGGAGTTCTCCAGGCCGTACCAACGCGCGGGCGTGCCGGCGGCGCGGCGAATGATGTACTTGAGCGTGATGGCCGTACGCTCGCTGGGCTCCACATCGCTTTCGGGCGCCAGAAGCTTACGGATCAGGACGAACTTGAACGTGCCGATGTTACCCGGATCCTTGTAGACCGAGTAGTCATGCGTCTGCGGCGGCAGCTCGCCGGTGGCAGCCAGGTCCTGAACAACCTGACGCAGGTAGGCATTGACGCGCTGGTTGATCTTGTAGCCCAGGTACAGATGCACGCGGAACACGTAGTCGGTGCCGAACGTCTCGACCGAATAGGCAAAGGTGTGCGGTTCGTCCATAGTCTCGACATTCACAAACCACCAGGCGCGGGCGCGCTTGGGATGCTTGTCCAAAATCGAGTAGACGATGTCGCGGTCGATGTAGTCGGTATGGGTGTCCTTGGTCAGGTACACGACGTTGTCGCTCATGCGCTCGTAACGGTCGTCGTCGCGCAGGCGCTTGAGCTGCGGTAGGTAGCTGCGCAGCGGCAGCAGCGTAAACTGGCGCTGCTCGACCGCCGTGCCGTTGTACCAGCACACCATGATGCCCATGATGAGCGCGGCCATGAGGATGGTGAAGTAGCCGCCGTGGAAGAACTTGGTGAGCGAGCTCACGAAGAAGAAGCCTTCGAGCAAAAGGAAGAAGGCCGCGAAGATCCACGGCGCGACCTTGAGCTTGCGCTCCTCGTGCAGGTAGAAGAAGAGCAGCAACGTGGTGCACATCATAGTCAGCGTAATGGCAAGGCCGTAGGCGGCTTCCATATGCGCCGAGTTCTGGAACAGCAGCACCACGATGACGCAGCCGACAAGCATGACGTTGTTGACCATGGGGATGTAGAGCTGGCCCTTGGTCTCGGCAGGGTAGAAGACCTGCATGTGCGGCATGAGGTCCAGACGGCTGGCCTCGGACACCAGCGAGAATGCGCCGGTGATGAGCGCCTGCGAGGCAATGATGGCCGCAACGGTGGAAAGGCCTACGGCAAAGGGACGCAGGCCCGGGGCGAGCATCTGGTAGAACGGGTTGAGGTCGGCAATGCCCATGAGCTCGGGGTTGGCAGCGTTGTTCATAAGCCAAGCGCCCTGGCCCATATAGGAAAGCAGCAGGCAGCACTTAACGAACGGCCAGGTAGCGTAGATGTTGCCGCGGCCGACGTGGCCCATGTCGGAGTAGAGCGCCTCGGCACCGGTGGTGGCGAGGAAGCAACTGCCCAGAATCATGATGCCCGCGTGGTTGTTGGGGCTCAGCAAAAAGGCGATGCCGCGCACCGGGTTGAGGCACAGCAGCACGGCGGGGTGCTGGAAAACAAAGAACAGACCCGTGCCGCCCAGGAACAGGAACCACAGCGTCATGATGGGGCCAAAGGCGTGACCGATCTTGGCCGTACCGATGCGCTGTACCAAGAAGAGCACGATGATGATGGCGAGCGTAATGGCGACGACGCGACCCTGGTCATCGCCCAGCACGGCATGGACCGCCGGGATGGTGCGCAGGCCCTCGATGGCCGTGGTAACGGTAACGGCAGGTGTCAGGATGCCGTCGGCGAGCAGCGCGGCGCCACCCAGCATGGCGGGGATGATGAGCCACTTGCCGCAGCGCTTGACCAGGCTGTACAGGGCAAAGATGCCGCCCTCACCATGGTTATCGGCGCGCAGCGAGATGAGCACATACTTGATGGTGGTCAGCAGCGTGACCGTCCACACGACAAGGGAGAGCGCGCCGAGCACGAACTCCTCCGTGACGCTTCCGATGCCGCCGTTGCCGGCAACGAGCGCCTTGGTTACATACATAGGGCTGGTGCCGATATCGCCGTACACCACGCCCAGCGTGACGAGCATCGCCGAGATGCTCACAGGAATCGCAGCGTGCGAAGCTGCCTCCTTGGCCTTTTGTTCCATAAGCCGGTTTCCTCCCAACTTTAATGTTCGAAGGGATTATAGGTAATCGGCCCATGTTTTAATGCACTGTTTTCCCAGCTAGATAAAGATTTATACAGTCTTTAGGCCACCGCGGCGATATGAAGTGTGACAAAGGGACTATCCCCTTGTCACGTTCGTCATTTTCCGAGCCAGTTTTTGAACCACCACTCCATGGAGCGGCTCATCTCGGCCATAAAGGGGCTCGTGTGCTTGCGGGTGTAGATATCCACGACGCGCTCCCCCACCTCGCGGGCGTGCGGGCGAAACATCGCATCCATCTCGGCCACCTGCGCATCCATAGTCGCGGCATCCGCACGGCAGTAGCGCTCCTCGTGCACCAGGTTCACCACGGGGTGCGCGATTGCCGGGCGCTCCTTACGGGGCGTGCCGATGATGAGCATCGACAGCGGCATGGTATAGGGCGGCAGATCGAGCAGCGCGGCAACTTCCTCGGCGTTCTCGACGATGTCGCCGATATAGCAGCTCCCCAGCCCCAGGGCCTCGGCGGCAACCACGGCGTTTTGCGCGGCGATCACGGCATCCTGAGCCGCGATGGCAAAGTCGCCCAGACCCGGCGCGCGGCGGGGCGCCTTACCCGTGCGCTCTACAAACTCGGGCTCAAAGCAGCCCACGTGCTCAAACAGATCGATCCACTTGGCATAGTCGACCACAAATATAAGTGCCCAGGGCGCCTTGGCGATCATGGGCTGGTGGTCGCACAGGTCGGCCAGGCGGTCGAGCGTTGCCTGCTCGCGGATGCTCACGATGGAATACATCATCATGGCGCCCGCCGACGGCGCGCGGCTCGCCGCATGCAAGATCGCCGCCCGCTGCTCGTCGGTCACCGCCACGGGACGGTCGTCGTCATCACGCGCGAAGGCACGCGTGGACGAGCGGTGTTCCAAGATGTCCAGCGCCGCGTTGCCCGTAGTCTCGACCGGATAGCCGCCCGCGTCCACGCCCACAGCTCCGCCGCAGTACTCGGTGCCCGTCATACAAACCTGCTCGCCCATAGCTCTATCCTCGCTAATTCTTTAAGAAGCCTTTACGTTTCCGTGTAATTCCCGTCCATTATCGCGCAGGCCGCCACTACATTGCGCCACACCGCCGCACGTGCGCGTTAATATGGCTGGTTGTTGTGCGCAGCCACCAATTGCAGCGCATATCTTGGTAACAATCGGGTAAACCCCCGCTTTCGTACGTTTTAGTTTGTGAGGAGTCTCAGCATGTTCGCTGCCGCCATCTCGCTCGTCGGTCTTGCGGCGACCGTCTACCTTGTCTTGCGCGAGGCCAAGGCCATTCGCGCTCAGTCGGGCACCGTTGCCAAAAGCGCTCTTGGGTGGAGCGTCGTCTTCGGCCTGTTCCAGGTCTTTTTGACTATTTGGGGCGCCATTGGCCTCGTCGCCCAAAACGAGCCGCTCGCCTTTGTGATGCTCATCCTGACCAACGCCATCCTCACCGGATGCGCCTGGGCCAGCATCGCCCGCGATCGCATCGCCCCGCGCGTCTTTGCGTTCGCCAAGCCCGACGCCCCCGCCCCCACCGGCAAGCTCGCCCGCCTGCGCGGCGCCTTTGTGGGCAAACCACTCGTCGCCGCCGTCCTGTGCCTGCTGCTCGCCGGCGTCTTTGCGCTGCTGGGCATGGAGGTCTCGTCCAACCACGACTTTACCTGGGTCTACCCCCTGTGCATCCTGCTCGAGTGGGCCATCATCACCGTGCTCATGATTGGCTTGTTCTTCCTGTTCCAGCGCCACGGCGCAGCTCCCGCGGTCCTGGCCTTTGCCCTCTTTGTCCTGGGCATTGCCGAGTTCTTCGTCATCACGTTTAAATCCATGCCCATCCAGCCGGGCGACCTTTCGGCCATCTCCACCGCCGCCGCGGTCGCCGGCACCGGCTACACCTTCTCCATCTCGCTGTTCTGTGTGCTGTCCATGGGCTTTACCGCCATCGCCATGCTGCTGTGCGAGTACGCCGGCCTGGTTGCACCGCACCGCCAGAAGGATGCCGCCAACGCCAAGCGCATGCTGCTCACCAACCTGCTCGTGGCCGTGCTGTGCCTGGGCGGTGTGACCGCGCACGTCACGCTTATCGACTACTACAACACCCTCGGCATCACCGTCTACACCTGGCGCCCGCTCGAGAGCTACTGGCGCGAGGGCTACCTGCCCGCTTTCATTAGCGCGGCGCAGTCCATCAAGCCGCCCAAACCCGCCGACTACTCCGTCGACGATGCCAAGGCCACGCTCAAAAAGTACGCCAAGGCCTACGACAAGTCCGACGCCGCCAAGAGTGACGAGCGCACCGCCGCAAAGGAGCAGTTCGACAGCGAGAAGCCCACGGTCATCGCCATCATGAACGAGACGTTCTCGGATCTGTCGATCTACCAGAACATGCGCGCCGGCTACGAGGGTCCGCAGTACTTTAAGAGCCTGTCCAACTGCCTCAGCCGCGGCAAGCTCTACGTGAGCGCCTACGGCGGCGGTACCGCCAATACCGAGTTTGAGTTTATGACCGGCAACTCCATGGCCAACTTGGGCTCGGGCGTGTACCCCTACACCATCTACAACATGGAGACGACCGGGAACCTGGCAGAGCAGTTCAAATCGCTCGGCTATTCCACCACGGCTATGCACCCCAACCACGCGACCAACTGGAACCGCGAGAACGTCTACAAGGACTTTGGTTTTGACCAGTTCCTGTCCATCAACGATTTCCAGGGAGCCGATACCCTGCGCGGCATGGTGACCGACCAGGCTACCTACGACAAAATTCTTGAGCTGCTCGACCAGAACGCCGATCCTCAGTTTATCTTCGATGTGACCATGCAGAACCACTCGGGCTACGACACGGGCCTGCTTCCGGTCGACAAGCAGATGCACCTGAATATCGACACGACCGATCTGGACGCCAAGACCGTCGAGGACGGCACGCTGTCCGATGTCGACGAGTATGTCTCGTGCATCGAGCAGTCCGACCAGGCACTGCGCTACTTCCTCAACGCCCTGAGCAAGCTCGATCGCAAGGTGGTCGTGGTGTTCTGGGGCGATCACCAGCCGTTCTTCCCGTCCAAGTTCAACGATAAGTGGTTTACCGGCGAAGACGATGCCACGCATCAGGAGCGCCTGTGGCAGACCGACTACATCATTTGGGCTAACTACGACGTTGCCGGTTGCGACCAGACGAGCGAGGTCGACGACCTGTCCACCAACTACCTGTCCACGCAGCTTATGCAGCTGATCGGCGCACCCCTCTCCGACTACCAGAAGGCGCACATGACGCTGCGTGAGTCGCTGCCCGCCATCAACTCGGTGGGCTACGAGGACGCCAGCCTGCGCTGGGCGCTCTCCTCCAACGTCACCGGCGACGACGCCGCCGCAGCAGCCGCCACCAAGGCGCGCGAGGATTACGCCAAGATGCAGTACTACGAGATGTTCCGCGACGGCAAGAACGTGTACACCGAGCACTTCCAGACCGAGGCCAACGAGACCGACCCCAACCTGGCGCCGGGCACGACCAAGATCAAGTAGCGGGTCACTCATAACTGAAACGTCTGTCCGGGCGGAGGCATATAAGGTTCCCTGCTCGGACAGTCCTGCGCAAGACGAAGGCCACGTTATGTGGCCTTCTTTGTTTGCGGAAAGTGTGTCCCGGAATTCTTGTCTGGAATGGGATGCAGTTTCCGCTTGGGACCCGATTGGGAAAGTGTGTCCCACTATTCAGCTGGATTCCGGGATGTATTTTCCGGTTGAGGCTCGTTGGGAAAGTGCGTCCCACTTTGGGGGCTGATTCTGGGACGTGGTTTCCGGTTGGCTCTCATTGGGAAAGTTCATCCCATTTCTCGGCCTAATTATGGGACGCAGTTTCCCGTTGAGGACCCTTTGGGAAAGTGCGTCCCGGTCTGGGCGCTCAAACTGGGATGGATTTTCCGGATGAGGGCTTGACGGAAAATGTGTCCCGTTCCGGGCGCTAATTGTGGGATGCAGTTTCCGCTTGCGGAGTCTCCACTCAACAGAAAACCCGGGTGGCCTGTTTTTTGGCTACCCGGGTTTTTGGGTTGTCGATATGTTCGACTGGCTACTAGTGGGTCTTGCGGCGCTTGATCAGCATGATGAGGGCTATCACTACGAGCGTTGCTCCCGCTGCTGCTGCGGTGGCGACTAGGGCGAATGTTTGTTCGCCGGTGTTTGCGAGGTTCTTCGCTGTGGTCGTAGTCTTGACCTTGGTGTCGGTCTTAGCTCCGTTGTCGGACTTGGGCTTGTCCGGGTTCGTCGGGGTCTCAGGAGTCTCGGGGTCCTTTGAGCCTTCGGAATCGGTTGGGCCGGCGGTGTTTACCAGCGTATGGTCCAGGAACTTCTTGGCGCCCGCACTTGCCTGTGAGAACAGGCGGCGCGTGCGGATCGGGGTGGCGTTCACCGTTGTGGGCGCCGTCTCCTCGGCCTCGATATTCACGAGCGTCGTGCCGGTGTCGAGGCCCACGTCGTTGTATCCCACGTGGCAGTAATACTGCGCACCGTCATCGTCTGCGGTCAGGTCAATCTCGAGCTTTGAGGCCGTTCCAGCCGCGAGGTTGCCATCGGCACCCACGAGCTTAAACTCTGTCTCGCCGCGGCCCTTGCGGTACCACATATAGGTCGGTGCCAGCCCTGTTTCGCTATCGTCGGCACCGAGTTGCTTCACATGGCCAATCGCCGAGAGCGTCAGGTGGCTTCCCGCCGCGCGCTCAACCGAAGAGTCGTATCCAAGATCCGACCCCTCCGCAGCATCCGCCGCAGGTCCGCTCACGGTCATCGTCATGCCATCGGGCATGGTCTTGACCGTGATGATTGCCGAGCGAATACCTGTTTCGGTCGTGGATCCATTCTTAACGGCGGCGATGGCGAATCGATACTCCGTATTGGGCTGCAGCCCATCCCACTTGAGCGAGGTCTGCGTGTTGTCGGCAATCTTCCAGCTATTGACGACCGCATCCGCCGCATTGCTCTGCAGCATGCCCACGCCGTAGCTAAAGCCACTCTTGTTTGCGAGTACATCGTCCCAGCTAAACGTAACGCTGGTCGAATCGACGGCGTTTGCCGTAAAGCCCGTCACGGCCGGCGCGTCGGGCATCTCGACGTCCTTAACGTCATAGCCCACGATCCAGAACTGGTCGGTGTCCTTGGTGCCGAGCTTGTCGCCCGAGTCTGCCTCGAACTTGTCGACATCCACCGCGTTGACGCCCAGACGCCACACAAAACCGTACTTGCCCTGCGCGGCCTCGGGCAGGTTGTCGACGGTGCCGCCGTATTCGGTCGATTCACTCGAGGAGTTACCCGTAGTAAAGCCGGCGTTGGCACCAAAGCACAGGCCGCCAAACAACTCGTGCTTTGCGAGCTTCGCGCCCATGACAACGCTGCCGTTCAGCGTCAAGCCGAGCTCGAGCTCCTGCTCCTTGCCCTCCTCGACTTCGATGGTCTGCTCAACGCTCGCCCCCGACTGCGCGGCGGCGCCGTTAAACCCATCGTGCGTGTAGGCGCGCGTTACGCCAGGCTTGCCCAGGCCAAAGGAATCCCCAACGGGAGTCTCGCCGTTGAGCGTCGTTTGATAGGTTCCGGGTTCTCCCGACCGGTTGGTCAAAAAGTAGCTGAGCGGCGTCATATTGTGCTGTTTGGCAATGCGGTCATAGGCCTCGACATTAACGACCGAGGTCTGCGCGCCGAGCGACACGGGCGTCGCCATCACGCCCTTGCCACCAGTTTCCTCATTTTCGATCTCATACTCGTAATAGACCATCGGAATCGTGTAGAGCACGGCCTTGTCACCCTCGCCGGCATGCGACTCATAGCTTACGCTTGCGCTGACCGTGCGCTCGCTCCGGTAGTCATAGCATCCCTCGGCGGCAAAATCGACTGAAGCATTCATCGCGACCAGGGGCGGACCGGTCTGCACCTCGACGGCAACGCCCAACTCGGCGCCAATGGTATAGCCCTGGGATGTCCCCGTGCCCTTTTCCTCTCCGTATGACGTGCCGCCCAACACCAGATAGCCGTATGCCTGCTCCAGATCCTCAACATAGGGCGCATCCTGCAGCACGGCAAGCACGCGCGGGTTGGTATAGACCTTGTAGCGGTCCTTGTACGTGATCTTGACGCTGTCGTTGTCGACATCGGGCAGCGCGAGCGAGATAAATGTGCCGTAGGTAGTGCCGCGACGGTTGCTCTCGCTAATCACCTGCTCCTCGCCGCGGCGCACCTTTCCGTTCTCGTCGAGCGAAAAATGCGAGGCGGTCATCCAATAGTAGTCATCGTTCTTGCGCAGGTCCTCGTCGCGGTGCTTGCCCACCACGGCGATAAAGCTCTCGTTATAGCGGTCCGAACCCGAGACGCTGCCCGCCTTGACGTCGCTGATCCACACCTGCTCTATACCCTTGTGGTCATGCTTGTTGCTGCTGTTGTATTGCTGACCGCTCATGCTCATGGTTCCGACCATGGACCCCAAGCCCTGAGCCCCGCTCTGTGCCGTGTTGCAGGCAAAGTCGCGGAACACATCGCCGCCCACGAGCACCTCGTCGACCGCCAGCTGCTCGGACAGGCCGTCAAGGTTGGCAGTGGCAAGGGCAATAGGCGCCAAGGTGCACGGATAGCGCTTATCCTGAGCGCTATCCTTCCATGCGCTGTTGGGCACATGCATCAGCCCATAGGAGGCGAGGAGCCCGTCTCTGTATTCCTTGCAATCGGAAAGCTTGAACTCGCCAGACTCCGAGTCAAAATACGCGTAGCGGTACAGCGCGCCGTACAGCCCCTTGCTGCCGTCAGAAGCGCCGTAATCAAAAGCGCTGCGTTGCCAGTCATAGCCCGCAAGAATAAGGCCCGTGACGGTTTCACCCGTCTTCTTTCCTTCTTCATCGTAGGCGGCAAACGTGCCGAACGTCGCATTCGCAGCGACCATGGTCTTGCCGTTCGCGGAGAGGGAGATTGCGCCCGCGTCGCCCAGAGCATCGACATGGACGAGCGCACCCTTGGATGCATCCCACGAAAACAGCTCGCAATGCGTCGACTTATCAATATTCTTCTTGCCGTAGGGTGCCGAGACCACGATGGCGAGGTCATCGCAAAAATCGCGATCGAGGTCGCCGGCCGCTAGCGAAACGACAGGAGCTGACTGAAGCTGCGTCCAGGAGTCGTTCCCGCCCTTGTTGTGCGTGGTGTAGTCCGCGGCGTTACCGGCATCGATCTTGACGACGCTTTGCTTCCAGTTGCCGCCCTCCAAGTCATACATGTCGACTACAGCCTTGCGCACGCCGTTCTCGTCGACATAGCAGCCCGCGTAGACAAAAAGCTCGTCGACGCCGTCGCCATCGACATCGCCCGCCTCGACATCAAAGACGGCGTCGTGCTCTTGCAGGTAACCGGCATCCAGGTACTTAAAACGGCCTTCGTACATCATACTAGTGTTGACCGTCACCGGCAGGTGTGTGTCGAGAGTGCGCGTACGCCCGTTGCTAAACGAGTAGAGGACCAGCTCAACCTTTCCGGCGTATGACTTGCCGTCAATCGTCGTGGAGGAACTGTCGCCGTAGGCACGGAGCTCGGCAACGCGGCTCTTTTTGCCCGTGCTGGCGTCGCTGCAGAACTCAACACTCGTGGCGTGAATGCCCGAGAAACCGTTGTTGTCGTTGGCGAGTACTGTTGAGGACTCATTGTTGCTTAGGTACGACCAGGTGCCGCCACCGTAGTCGCTATGCTTGTAGAGATCGCTGTTCGTATCGAAGTTGTTGACGTTTTGCCAGAACTTTGCGGCGCCCCACACACTTCCATAGCCATCGGTGAGTTTGCTGCTGCCGCCAATGTCACCGCGCTCGACGTTCTCGAGCTTGTCGCGCAGAGTGTAGCGATTGCCATGGCTACCGTTAGCTGCCATATAGACCTCGCCGCGCGTGGCAAACGTCGTGGGGGTATCAGTGGAATAGGGGCCAACGGTATCGGCCGGAATGTCCTCGCTCGTGCCCAGACCCAGGGCTTGATAATCCTGCTCGGTCATATCGGTGATTGCAGGCGCATCTGCCGCCTGGGCAACCTGGGGCGCGGCCGTGAAGCAGGCGACGCTCGTGGCGATCAACGCAGCAAGCGCCGCCGTCCCAACAAGCGGGATTTTCGACAGCCTACGGATACGGGGGTGTGGAACGTACATGAGGGACCTCGCTTTATTCGAGTGGAGTGGACTCATTTTTACAAATGATACGTCCGATGCCCGATATCACGTGTCTCATTTTCGCCAACGGCGTGTCTCATTTTTGAGAATCCGAGATGCCGCGGAAATCTTATCCCAGCTCAAAGGCCATTTCTGGGATGTATTTTCCGTCGAGTGCCTCATCGGGAAACTGCATCCCATTTCAAGCGTCGATTCTGGGACGCACTTTCCCCTTAGACCCTCAACCGGAAACCGCATCCCACTTTGAGCGCAAATTCCGGGATGCATTTTCCGCTTGAGCCTCATTGGGAAACGGCGTCCCACTTTGAGGGCTGATTGTGGGATGCATTTTCCGGTTTTGCTCTCATTGGGAAAATGCATCCCGTTTCTTGACCGAATAATGGGACGCAATTTCCCGTTGGAGCGCCTTTGGGAAAGTGTGTCCCACTTCGACCGCCCAGAGTGGGATGCACTTTCCGCAAAGCACCTCAACGGGAAACTACGTCCCATTCCAAAGGCAAATTCCGGAACGCATTTTTCGAAAGCCTGCCCATCCGGAAAGCCCGTCCCACTTTGGACGCATCCGGGCACGGAACCATCGACCTATCAGGCCTCCCATCAATAAAGAGGCGTCCTCCCGGACGGCGGGGCACGAAGTTCATCGCGAGTTCCGCACGCAAAGAAGGCCACTTAATGTGGCCTTCGTCTTGCGCGGGACTGTAGAGCAGGGAACTTCGTGCCCCGACGCCCGGGAGGACGCTTCATTTAGAAAGATGGACCGACCGCCGTCAGCGATGGGAGCTACTCTCCCAGCACGGCCTTTTTGGCGGCTGCAGCCATGTTATCCAGATCTTCCTTGGTGGGATGGTCCTTCGCGGCAACCCAGTTGTCGAGCAGCATCTTAAATCGGGCGTTGTCGGGATCTTGCTCGAGCATGGCCTCGTAGCGCTGCTTGACCGCGGGACCCATCTTGCCCTGGCACATCGCCCAGCCCGCAAGCTCGGCATCCCCAGCCAAATTGGAAGTCACGCGATCAATAATCTGCTGGTAATAGCTCTGGTCGGCGCCAAAACCGCAGGTGCCAAACAGGAACACGCGCTTGCCGTGCAAGGCGGAGAGCAACGCCGCGACCGAAGGCGTGCACGCGCCCTTGTCGCACCAAAAACCGACGAGCACCGTGTCGGCCGCGCAGGCGCCCTGCGCCTCGAGCGCAACCTGATCTGCATCCGCATCGTCGCTCAACGCCGCGGCATGGACAAACTCAACACCCGCAGCCTGCAGAGCGCGCTTGATCGCGCCCGAAACCATCCTGGTATTACCGCTCTTGCTGTTAACCACCAAAGAGCACGTCATAGTCACGTTGCCTCGTATCCCCCAAAACTAAAGCCACTAATGCAATTTATTAGATGAATATCTTAGTACTAACGTGACAGATGTAAACCACCGTCTGTCGATTGATTAATTTGCCCCACGGGCTTGCTCACTGGGCAAACTGGCTGCGATAGAGTTCGGCGTAGAAGCCGCCTGCCGCTAGCAGCTCGTCGTGCGTGCCGCGCTCGATAATCTGGCCGTCGCGCATCACCAGAATGCAGTCGGCGTTGCGGATCGTCGACAGGCGGTGCGCCACCACAAAGCTTGTGCGGCCGGCCATAAGCTCGTCGAACGCCGCCTGCACCTGCAGCTCGGTACGCGTATCGATACTCGAGGTCGCCTCGTCCAGCAGCAGAATCGCCGGGTCGGTGAGCATGACGCGCGCGATGCACAGCAGCTGTTTTTGACCCTGGCTAAACGTGCCGCCGTCCTCGCCGATTACCGTATCGTAGCCGCCTGGCAGCTGCACGATAAACTTGTGCGCGTGCGCGCGCTTGGCAGCTTCGATAACCTGCTCGCGCGTGGCGTCGGGACAGCCGTAGGCGATGTTTTCCGCCACCGTGCCCTCGAACAGCCAAGTGTCCTGCAACACCATGCCAAAGGCGCGGCGCAAGCTTGCGCGCGTGTAATCACGCGAGGAACGGCCATCGACCGCAATGCGACCGGCATCGATATCGTAGAACCGCAGAAGCAGGTTGATGAGCGTCGTCTTGCCACAGCCCGTGGGACCGACCAGGGCAAAGCGCATGCCGGGCTTGGCCTCGATGCAGATGTCCTGCAGCAGCTTGCGGTCGGACACGTAGCTAAAGTCCACATGCTCAAAGGCGACCTCGCCCTGCGGGGCGGCAAGTTCCACGGCATCCGCCGCATCGGGCTCCTGCTCGCGCGCATCGAGCAGCGCAAACATACGACGTGCCGAGGCATACGCCGTCTGGATCTGCGTGATGACGTTGGTGACCTCGTTGAACGGCTTGGTGTACTGGTTGGCGTAGGACAGGAAAATCTGCACGCCGCCCACCGTGAGCGCCGCCGGCACGCCCGTGATCACGCCCACGCAGCCGATCACGGCGACCACGGCGTAGATGATGTTATTGATAAAGCGCGTGCCGGGGTTAGAAAGCGAACCCATAAACTGCGCGCGCTCGCCCGCCGTATAGAGCTCGGCGTTGAGGACATCGAAGCGCTGCTGAGCGTGCGGGCCGTAGGCGAAGGCGTCCACCAGCTTTTGCTCGCCCACATACTCCTCAATATGACCACCGAGCTGACCCTGAATACGCTGCTGGGCCGTAAAGCTTTTATTGGAAAGCTTGGCGATGGCGCCGGCTGCAAAAATGGAAAGAGGCGTGACGAGCACCACCACAAGCGTCATGGTCAGGTTAATGGAGAGCATAAACGCGAGCGTGCCAACGATGGTGATAACGCCGGTGAATAGCTGGGTAAAGCCCTGGAGCAGACCGTCGCCCACCTGGTCGACGTCGTTGACCACACGGCTCATAAGGTCGCCGTGGGCATGGCCGTCGATAAAGCTGAGCGGCATGCGGCTGAGCTTGTCGCTCGCCTCCACGCGCATGTCGCGCACTGTCTCGTAGGACAGGCGGTTGACGCAGTAGCCTTGCAGCCACTGGAAGGCCGCCGCGCCCACCACGACGAGCGCGAGTTTGGTAACGAGCGGCAGCAGCGCATCGAAGTCCACCTGCCCGGCGGCGACGATCAGGTCGATGCCCTCGCCGATGAGGATGGGCGTGTAGAGCTGCAGAATCACCGAGACGGCGGCACTCAAAAACGATGCCGCAAACGAGACGCGGTGCGGGCGAACGTAGCCCAGCAGGCGGCGGGTCACCGCACCCACGGGATAGCGCTCGGGGTCGCCGGGCTGGCGCGGACCGTCGCCCAGGTCGTTGAGGTTATCGTTACCGGACACGTTGGCCGTCATCGTGGCGACCGAACCGGAAGAAGTGTACGGATTCATTTAGCAGCCCTCCTTTGCGCAGACGGATGCGGGGGCGATCGGGGTGGGCGCGGGCGCCGCACTCCCCTGCTGGCCCTCGAGCTCCTCACGGCGCAGCTGCGACTGGCAAATCTCGCGATAGAGCTGGCAGGTCGCGTACAGCTCGTCATGCGTGCCCAGGCCCGCGACCGAGCCGTGGTCGAGAACGCAGATCATATCGGCGTCGCGCACGGTCGAGACGCGCTGGCTCACAATCACCGTGGTCAGCGACAGCCCGCCCTCGGCGGCACCGCGCATGCTTCGTTCGCGAATGGCATGGCGAAGCGCTGCATCGGTCTTAAAGTCGAGCGCCGAGGCGGAGTCGTCCATGATTAGGACCTGCGGAGAGCCCACCAGGGCGCGCGCGATAGTCAGGCGCTGGCGCTGGCCACCGCTAAAGTTCTTGCCGCCCGCCTCGACCGGGGCATCTAAGCCCTGTGGCTTGTTGTGTACGAACTCGCTTGCCTGTGCCATATCGAGCGCCGCCCAGAGCTCCTCGTCGGTTGCTGCCTCGTCGCGCCAGGTCAGGTTGCTGCGGATGGAGCCGCTCACCAGCGATGCGCGCTGCGGAACGGTCGCGACCACACGGCGCAGCTGGTCGAGCGGCCAGGTGCGCACGTCGGCGCCCATCACGCTCACGCTGCCGGTGCTCGCATCGTACAGGCGCGGGATGAGCGAGACGAGCGTGGACTTGCCGCTACCCGTACCGCCGATAATGCCGAGTGTCTTGCCCAGCGGGAGTTCCAGCGTCACATCGTTGACAGCATTGGCCGCGCCAGCGCCAAACGAGAAGCTCGCATGGCTCAAGCTCAGCGCGGGGACTGGAGCGACATTGCCCGGCTTGGGCAGCGCGACCGGCTGGTTGCCCTCGTCGGTGATGCCCGGCACGCAATTGAGCACCTCGTTGATACGCGACGCGCTGGCGCTCGCCTTGGTAAAGACCACGACCAGGTTGGCGACGTACACGATGGAGGTCAGGGTCTGCGTCATGTAGTTCACAAACGCCATGACCTGGCCCTGCGTAAGCTCGCCCACGCTGACCTGGATGCCGCCCACCCACAGGATGGCGCACACGCCCAGGTTCATCACCAAAAACGTGACGGGGTTGAGAATCGACGAGAGCTTGCCCACCGCGATGGCAGTATTGGCCTGGTCGTCGGCGGCCTGCGCAAAGCGCTCGCGCTCGTGATCTTCGCGCACGAAGGCGCGAACCACGCGGGCGCCCGAAAGGCCTTCGCGGCAGATAAGCGCGATGCGGTCGAGCTTTGCCTGCAGCTGCTTGTAGTACGGAATGCAGCGCGCCATGACAACCCAGAACACCAGGCCAATGGCGGGCGTGCAGATCAAAAAGATGATGCCGAGCTTAAGGTCGATGGCAAGGGCCGCGCACATGGAGCCCACCGCTAGAAAGGGCCAGCGGATGAGCATGCGCACGCCCAGCGCCACAGCGAGCTGGACCTGGTTAACGTCGTTGGTGATGCGGGTGATGAGCGACGGCGTGCCAAAGCGGTCGAGCTCAGCATAGCTCAGCTTGTTGATGTGCTCGTAGAGCGCGCCGCGAATGTCGGTGCCCATGCCCTGCGAGGTGAGCGCCGCCATCTTTTGGCAGACGAGCGTAAACGAGATGCCGATCACGGCCATGGCGGCAAGTAGCATGCCGTAGTGGATAACGGCGCTCACGTCGTGCGAGCCAATGCCCTTGTCGATCATCTGGGCAATCACCAGCGGCGTCAGCAGGTCAAAGATCACTTCGATCAGCTTACACGCAGGGCCGATCACCATATACCGGCGAAACTTACCACCAAAACGCCTAAGCAGCTCAATCATAAAAAGGCGCTCCCTATCATCATCCACATTCAATTCGAATCATGATAGTACCGCCACCCCAAAAGAAGCGTAAACAACTCGTCATTTCTAACGGGATTCAGTTTTCAGAGAGGTATACGCGCGCACCCAGCCAGTGTCGGGTCGACCGCTTGGTATACTTACATTAGTGCTACCAAGTTAGTCGCCGACCCTTGAAATGAGGTGCCGAGATGAACGACATTCTCGCAAGAAGAGCAAGACGAGCAACTGTGGGCATCGCCCTTTCCGCGGCACTTGTCGCGGGAATCGCCCCCGTAGCGGCGATCGCGGCAGAAACCAGTTCCCCCACCGGTGCGGCCGTTTCGCAGACGAGCGCCACCAGCGGCAATTCGGGCACCCCGCAGACAGAAGATGCGGCCGCCGCAAAAGAAAAAGCGTATGCAGCCATGCAGGAAGCGCTCAAAAAACTCGAGGCCGCAAAAAACGCCGCAAGTCCCGAGAAAATTGCGGAAATCGATACTAAAATTGCCATTTTTCAAAAGAACTACGACACTAATTTGGCGCGAGCTGCCATATATAAGGAATCCCTTCCTACCATGCAAGCGGACATCGATGCAGCCCAATCCGAATGCGATAAGGCCCACAACCGAACAAGAGACCTTGAGGCAGAATTAAATAAAATCCCCCACACGGATTACGAAACTAGATGGCAGTTGGAACTGGCGATCATGGATGCACAAGAGCAAGAATCTCGTTGTGAAGATAAGCTTGAGCACTGCCGAATGCGCCTCGAAAGTCAGAAAAGCCTGATTTATTTCTTAGAAAGCGAAGTAGAGTTTAATAAAACCCACCTCGACGGAGAAACAGCCAAGCGAGATGCGCTCCTCGATAATTTGAAAAAGGCGCAAGCGGCCTATGACGACGCCTGCAAGGCATACGAAGAGGCAAAAGCCGCAGCAGATACGGCCGCCTCGCCCGAGATAACGAAACCCACCGAGACAACGCCTCCCTCCGGCTCGGCGCAACCGGCCGAGACGGCACAGCCCGCCGGCTCGCCCGCGGCCGGCAAAGACGCCGCACCGAGCTCCGCCAAGCAGGCGAACACAAGCAACGGCAAGCAAGCAACTACGACCGCCGACAAGCTCGCAAACACAGGCGACACAACGCCAAGCGCAATCGCGCTAGCAGGAATCGCCGCCACAGGCCTCGGAATAACCGCCACAGCCACCCGCCGCATCAAGAACTCAAAATAGCCGCCAGCGGTTATTGTCTTCGCCAACCCACAAGCCCAGAGACAAAAAGAGGCCCGTTTCCCCAACCCAGGGAAACGGACCTCTTTACTTGAAAAAACAAATGGTAATGCCGCCGTCTCTTGAACCACGCAGCCATCAATGCCCAGACAACACCAGCAAGCCGCATTCCGCAAGGGATAGATTAAATTAGATAAACGCGCCTTTACGGGTGATTTTTGGACGACGGGGCCCGGCCGGCGGCGAGGTGTTTGGTAGTCGAGCGATCCCGCAGGCGAAGCCGAGGACCAGCGAGACACCAAATACCTCGTCGCCGGCCGGGCCATGTCGCGGCACCAAAAAGCGCCCGTGCGCTCGATGGATTCGGATGCCCGACAGAGGCTCCTTATGGCTGCTTCCTTCCGGACCTGACCAGATTCGGAACATGTCGTCATCCGAACCCATCGAACGCGCTAGGCGCTCGGTATATCTTACCTGCTCCCGCCCGCCAGAGCAAGGTAGCTAATTTGGGACGGGGCTTTTTGACTACTTGGGCAATCAGATCGACAGGTAGTCAAATAAGCCCCGTCCCAAAAAGACTGGTCTGCTGCCGTGCCACAAAAGGGGCCTATCTACTACGTTTAGGCCGCAGGGGTCAACCATAGCCGGCTTTTTCGAAAATCGGCAAGCTTTCTACCTGCGGTTTTAATTTCACAAAATCCGGGATGGTCAAGGGCGCTCGGCTAAACGTAGTAGATGGCCGCATTTCATGGCGGACGGTCCGACCCAAGGCCCAAGGCGACCAGCCTCGGATAGCCATTCTCGAAGTTGCGGTGGAATAGTTCCTGTTTTTGCCGCCTGAGCCGCCAAACAGGAACTATTCCACCGCAACTTATAGGGAGTTGGGTTTTAGAGGCGGGCGAGGTCGTAGGCTTGGGCGGCTGCTTCACCGGCGCAGATGAGGTTGGTTGTGGCTTCTTGCGGATCGATCGCCTGTTCCAGGCCCATGGGTTTGCGGCAAATCGGCAAAACCAAGTCAATACCCTGCTCATACACCGCATCCAGGTTGACGGCGCGACCGCCCACGACAGCGATCACCGGCTTGCCACACCGCTTGGCACGGCGAGCCACACCCACCGGTGCCTTACCGGCGGCGGATTGCTCATCCATATTGCCCTCGCCTGTAATGACCAGGTCGACATCGCGCACGCGCTCGTCAAACCCAATCAGATCGAGCACCGTCTCCACGCCCGAACGCAACTCAGCACCGAGCGCCAGCAGCGCGGCGCCCAAGCCACCTGCCGCGCCCGCGCCAGGCACGCCGAGCACCGAGCCAAATGTCCGCACGCCCTCGGGCACGCGCAACAACCCCTGAGCCCGCACCCCGGTAATCGCCGCATCGAGCAGGCGGCCGTAGCCGACCATCCAACTGTCGTACCTGCCCAGCGCTTCGACATCGTCTGTCGGCAGGCCCTTTTGCCCGCCAAACACTGCAAGTGCCCCACGACGCCCCACGAGCGGGTTCTCGACATCAGAGAGCACGACGATACGCGCGCTATTCAGCGCCCGAAGCGCCGGTGCCAAATCGATACTCGCCACCTGCTCAAGCCCCGCGAGACCAGGGGCGACATCGCAGCCCTGATCATCGACCACACGCGCGCCCAGCGCCTGCAGCATGCCGGCGCCACCGTCGTTGGTGGCACTGCCGCCCAGACCAATATAGATAGTCTTTGCCCCAGCACGAACCGCTCGAAGCATGAGCTCGCCCACGCCATAGGTCGTAGCGGCCAACGCCGCCGGCTCTGTGCAAGGCGAATACCCAATACCCGCCGCCTCGGCCATCTCGATTACAGCCGACTCGTACTCGCCGTCCACCAGCATCCGGGCAGACACACAGTCGCCCAGAGGGCCTGCGACTTCACATGCCACGACCTCACCGCCGCACGCGGCAACGGCATCGAGCGTTCCCTCGCCGCCATCCGCCAGCGGCAGCGCGCTTACCTGGGCATCGGGCCACACGCGGCGCACACCTTCGGCAACGGCCTCCTCCGCCTGCGCGCTCGAAACGCTGCCCTTAAAGGAGTCGATCGCCAGCAGCACACGGCGGGGCCGACGGCATGCAGGACCAAAGTCAACCGCCGTGCCAGCATCCTCACCGGCACCTGCAAGCGCTGCGGCGTGAGCGGCGTGTGCTTCAAGATCGGCCCCACAACCGCAATCAGCGCCGCCCGCTCCGCGCAGACCGCCAAAATAGCTACTTAGCAGCTCGCGGCATTCATCCGCCAGGACCCCAGCCGTCACGTTAAACCGATGATTCAGGCGCGAATCGGCATTCAGGTCATACAGCGAACCCAGCGCGCCCGCCTTGGCATCAGCCGCGCCATACACGCAGCGCCCCGCGCGCGCGTTAACCATAAGCCCCGCACACATGCAGCATGGCTCGAGCGTCACGTAGACCGTGCAATCGGGAAGGCGCCAGCGACCGAGCGACCGAGCGGCAGCGCACAGGGCCGCGAACTCTGCATGAGCCGAAGGATCCTGGTCGAGCTCGCGCCGATTGTGCGCCCTCGCGACGATCTCGCCGTCGCGCACCACTACGGCTCCGATGGGCACCTCGCCCACCGTCGCGGCGGCGCGCGCCTCCGCCAACGCCTCGCGCATGAACTTCTCGTCGATTTCGGTGATCGTCATCGTTCGCCTTCCCTGTTGCAAATTCAAAACGATGCTATCATTACGACTCACGGAGAGATGGCAGAGCGGTTGAATGCGGCGGTCTTGAAAACCGTTGAGCGCGAGAGCGTTCCGGGGGTTCGAATCCCCCTCTCTCCGCCACTTTAGTGATTCACCGGTGTCATGGTCCGCTCAAACAGCGCATCGACCACGTCGGCTATCTCAGGTCGACGCTCAAGATCGTGGCCCGATTCCCACCATATCGTGAAAAGTCGAATAATACCGCCGGCGACAAACTCAGACGTCGTCTCGAGTGACACGGGGGCCAGGGCATCCTCGGCAAGCACGTTCATCACACGCTCGCGGATGGAGCGGGCAATGCGGTCGCAAATAACGTTGGTCAACATGCCCGACATGCTGCTTGCCAAAATGTTGTCCATGAGCCGCTCGTGCGTCAGAATCAAATCCATGGCATCGTCCAAAATCGCGTGCCGAAGCGCGCGCACGTCCTCGGCAGACACCGCGCCGGCCTCATCGGGCTGTTTTTGCGGCAAGCCCGACATGAGCTCATCGATATAAAAGGCAAAGTAATCGTTCTTGTCGCGAAAGTGCTTGTAGAACGTCGTGCGGCGAATCATGGCCCGGTCGCACAGCATGGCGACCGTCAGGTCCTCAAACCGATGCTCCTCGAGAAGCTCGGTGAAGGCATCGAACAGGGAGCGGTAGGTTTTCTTAATGCGAAGGTCCACTGGTATCGCCATCCTCAGGGCAAAGACAACACTCGTCAATCTGTCGCATATCTTACACCTGTACCTCGCGCGCTTTGCCCCGGTGCCGGCCCCGCCGAAAACACAACGCTTACCGGAAAGTTCGGCACGGCAAAACGTTGCGGGTATACTAGTAGCGTTATACCAACGGCAGCTGGCGCATGCCGCCGCGGCCATTCGAAACGGAGACATCATGATTACCGTCATCATCGGCATCGTTGTTGTCATTGTGATTGTCTGCGCCATCGCCGGCATCTACAACAACATGGTCACCAAGCGTAACCGCATCGATAACGCCTGGCAGAACATCGATACGCAGCTGCAGCGCCGTAACGACCTGATCCCCAACCTGGTCGAGACCGTCAAGGGCTACGCCAAGCACGAGCAGGAGACGCTCTCCGCCGTGATCAGCGCGCGTAACACCGCCGTCAAGGCCACCACGCCCGAGGCCAAGATGGAAGCCGACAACGTGCTGACCGGCGCACTGCGCCAGCTCTTCGCTGTGGCCGAGGCCTATCCCGATCTTAAGGCAAACACCAACTTTACGCAGCTGCAGGCATCGCTCGAGGACACCGAGAACAAGATTAGCTATGCACGCCAGAGCTACAACGACTGCGTGCTCAGCTACAACAACGCCATTCAGACGTTCCCGGCTGTCATCTTTGCTGGCATCTTCCAGTTTAAGGAGCGCCAGGGCTTCGAGGCCGCTGAAGCAGCCCGCCAGGCCCCGACCGTCAAGTTCTAGTAGTTTGACAGCGCATCCTTAATCGGCCAAATGCATAAACCGCCCCGTCGAATGCATACTTCGACGGGGCGGTTTCCTTTTTCGCGAAGGTCCCCCTCTAAGCGTCGTGCATTTTTAGGAGTATTCAACATAACCAAGGGCTTCGGGCGCCACGACAAATGCCAAAGACCGCGAATATCCCTGCAAATCAAACGCTGTCAGCCCGTAACCCCACCCATCATTCGTAGAAAACATCGAGAACTCCCGATTTTTTTGCCCGAAGCCGGTATGCAGGGGCCTTCGATTGCAGAATACTCGCAAAAATGCACGTCGCCACCGCCCCCACATGGCGCGAAGCAAAACAAAAGGGCGACCTTCCTTTCCGGCGCACTCCGCAGGACGAAAGAACCTCCGCCGCACAAAGTGCGCAGCGGAGGTTCTTTCATGTCCGAGGACGCGCCGGAAAGGAAGGTCGCCCTCGGGCCGGACAGCTAAGACAGCTTACGCGACGGTGTAAACCCAGTTGTGCTTGTCCTCGACAGCACCAGACTGGATACCAGTCAGGGTCTCGCGGAGCTTCTTCATCACAGGGCCAATCTCGGTGTAGCCAGCCGGGAAGGTCACAGTCTCGTCGGCACCGTAAACCTTGTTGTCGATCTCGCCCACCGGGGAGATGACGGCAGCGGTACCGCACAGGCCGCACTCCACAAAGGTGCCGGCCTTGACCTCGGCCCACTCGACGGGACGCTGATCGACGGTCATACCCAGGTCCTGAGCGACCTGAACGAGCGAACGGCGGGTGATGGAAGGCAGGATGGAGTCGGTGTGCGACTGCGGAACGACGAGGGTGCCGTCCTCCTTCACGAACAGCACGTTGGCGCCACCGGTCTCCTCGACATAGGTGCGGGACTCGGAGTCGAGATACAGGTTCTCGGCATAGCCCTCGCGGTGAGCCTCCATCGTGGGCTTGAGGGACATGGCGTAGTTCAGGCCGGCCTTGATGTTGCCGGTGCCGTGCGGTGCGGCACGGTCATACTCGGAAACGCGCAGCTTGACGGGCTTGAGGCCGCCCTTAAAGTACGGACCGACCGGGGTCACGAGAATGCGGAACGTGTACTCAGGAGCGGGAGCCACGCCGATCACGTCACCGGAGCCGATCATAAACGGACGCACGTACAGGGTCGCGCCGGAACCGAAGGGCGGAACCCAGGCGGCGTTGGCAGAAACGACCTGCTTGACGGCCTCAACGAACTTGTCCTTGGGGAACGGGGGCATCTCGAGGCGCTGCGCAGAGTTGTACATGCGCTCGGCGTTCATGTCGGGACGGAAGCAGACGATGCTGCCGTCCTCGGCGGTGTAGGCCTTCAGGCCCTCAAAGACCTCCTGGCAGTAATGGAAGATGCCGCCGCACTCGGAGACATGCAGGGTGTGGTCGGTGGTCAGGCCGCCCTCGTCCCACTCGCCATCCTTCCAATGAGCCTCGTAGCTGTAATCGGTCTTCATGTAGCCAAAGCCGAGGCTACCCCAATCGATATCCTTCTTCTCGACAGTCATATGTCGCTCCTTACATACACAGTTGCATACTCGCGAACCCGCACGCAAGGACCGAGGCCGACCGCGTCGCAACGTCGCACGCCCGGAGCGTAGAGCCGGACGGGACACGCGAGCAGCATCAAAGCCGATGGCACGTCGATTCGCATGCACGAGATTGTACTCCCCGCACGCGTCTGATAAAACGCTTTTCTTTAACTAAGTAAAGTATTTTCATTTGACCGAAGCAAAAAGGCCCGCCACCGTAAGCGGTGACGGGCCTCAACTGTACGGTCTGCGCGCTGGCTCGAGCTAGGCGTTCTATTTACCCAGCTTGGCCCTAACCAGACCGACCACGGTCGGGATGATCGACACGGAAACGATGCCGATAATCAGCAGCTCAAAGTGCTCCTGCACAAAGGGAATGCCGCCAAAGAAGTAGCCCAGCAGCGTAAAGACCGTCGACCAGGTAATGCCGCCCAGCACGTTAAAGACGACAAAGTTGCGCCAGTGCATGCCGCCCATGCCAGCGATAAAGGGCACAAAGGTGCGGATAAACGGGAAGAAGCGACCCAGGAAGATGGCCAGGTGACCCCACTTGTCCAAGAAGTCCTCGGACTTTTTGATGCGCTCGGGCGTCATGGCCTTGACCTTGCCCGAAGCGATGATCTTGCGGCCAAAGAAGTGACCGATCATAAAGTTGCACTGATCGCCCAAAATGGCAGCGGCCCATGCGGTGGCCAGAAGCGCCACGATGTTAAAGCCGCCGTTGTGGGCAAAGAAACCCGAGGCGAACAGCAGCGAATCACCGGGAAGGAACGGGAAGAACACCACGCCCGTCTCGATAAAGATGATCAGGAATACGCAGCCGTAGGCCATAAGCGGGCCGGCGGCGATCCAGCTGGCGATCGCGGTGCGCGGGTCCTTAAGCAGCTCGGCAATAAAATTGATGAAACCCATGAAGTAAAACCTCTCAGTTGTGGGCGCGGATACGTCCAAGTTGACCAGTATACGGTTGCGGTGCCCCCTCGTGCGCAACCCCACAAAAGCATGACTCCATTACCAGCAAGTTTGCATAACTGACACTTGTAGCGCAAAGCCGCCAAGATTGTCCTTTTTAATCCCTAGCAAATCGCTATACTTTATTGAATCGCATTGCCATGGCGCTAAGGGAGGGCGGCCGGTGAGCTTTATCAATACCATTCGCGAGGACATCAAGACCGTCCAGGCGCAGGACCCCGCCGCGCAAAACGGTCTGGTCATCTTCCTTTCCTATCCTGGCCTGCACGCCAAGTGGAACCACGTGCCCGAGCACTGGCTGTGGGAGCATGGACATCGCTCGCTCGCCCGCGTGCTCTCGCAAATCACCCGTCATATCACCGGCGTCGAGATTCATCCCGCCGCACAGATCGGCAAGCACTTCTTTATCGACCACGCCATGGGCGTCGTCATCGGCGAGACCACCATTGTGGGCGACAACTGCGTGCTCTATCAGGGCGTCACGCTCGGCGGTACCGGCAACGAGACCGGCAAACGCCACCCCACCCTGGGCAACAACGTCACCGTGGGCACGGGTGCCAAGGTGCTCGGCAACATCCGCATCGGCAACAACGTCAAAATCGGCGGCAACTCGGTTGTCGTCAAGGACGTGCCCGACAACTGCACCGTCGTGGGCGTGCCGGGACGCATCATCAAACGCAACGGCTGCCGCGTGTTCGAGGAGAGCTTCGATGCCAAGCAGCATCGCGAGTACATGCCCGATGACGCCGCCGAGCAGAGTGCCCTCAACCGCCAGGGCATCACCGAGAATGCCCGCCGCGTCAAAGAACTCGAGCGAGAGGTGGCCGAGCTCAAAACCCTCGTCGCCAAGCTCATGGACGAACGTTAGGAACGCAAGCGGCACAAAACGACATCGGCACCGACGCAAAAGGCGCGCCAGGGAATCAATCCCCGGCGCGCCATTCCTTTTGATGTGACAAAGGGACTGTCCCTTTGTCACATTATGCGAACTGACTCAGATAGAGGTCGGCATAAGCGCCCTCGGCTGCGAGCAGCTCCTTATGCGTGCCCTGCTCGATAATGTTGCCGTGATCCATGACCAAGATCAGGTCGGCATCCACAATCGTCGACAGGCGGTGTGCGATCACAAAGCTCGTGCGCCCGCGCATAAGCGCATCCATGGCACGGCCGATGGCAAGCTCGGTACGCGTGTCCACGCTTGAGGTCGCCTCGTCCAGGATGAGAATCGCCGGGTTGTTGAGCAGCACGCGTGCGATGGTCAGCAGCTGACGCTGGCCCTGGCTGATGCTTTCGGCATCGTTGGCCACGCGCGTGTCGTAGCCCTGCGGCATGGTGCGCACAAAGAAGTCGACCTGCGCGGCACGAGCCGCGGCCACAATTTCGTCGCGCGTTGCCTCGGGGCAGCCGTAGGCGATGTTTTCGGCAATCGTGCCATCGAACAGCCAGGCGTCCTGCAGCACCATGCCAAACTGCTGCCGTAGCTCGCCGCGGTCCATGCAGCTCGTATCCACGCCGTCGAGCGTAATACGCCCGCCGTCAATCTCGTAGAAGCGCATGAGCAGGTTGATGAGCGTCGTCTTGCCCGCGCCCGTGGTTCCCACCACGGCAATCTTCTGGCCCGGCTCGGCGGTAAACGACACGTCGTGCATAAGCGGCTTGTCGGGCGAATAACCAAAGCGCACGTGCTCAAAGGAGACGCGACCCTCAACGCGACCCGGCAGCTTGGCGGCCTCGTCCGGCAGCGGATCGGCCTCCATCTCGGGCTCATCGAGCAGGTCGAACACGCGCTCCGCACTCGCCAACGCGCTCTGCAGCGAGTTGAAGGTAAACGACAGCTGCGTCATGGGTTCGGACGCCTCGTAGATAAACTGGAAGAACGCCTGGAACACGCCGACGGTCATGTGACCGGCAACCAGCATGCTGCAGCCCACCAGCGCGATCACGATCTGCGCCAAACGGCCGATAAAGCGCACCGCAGGGCCGACGGCGTTAATCATAAAGTCGGCCTTGGCACTCACGCGTGCCAGCTCGCCCGAGGCCTGGTGCACCTCGGCAGAACTTTGGCGCTCGCGGTTAAACGCGCGAATCACCAGACGGCCCGAGTAGCCTTCCTCGACCGCACTCGTAATCTTGGACACCCACTCTTGGCGCTCACCGGTTACGTCATGCGTGCGGCGCGAGACCACCTTGGTCACCAGCAGCGACAACGCCGTAAAGAACAAAAAGACCAGCGTAAGTGGCACGCTAAACACGAACATCACGCTCACGGCGCCCACCACGGTACCGATCGACACCAGAAGCTGCAGCAAGCCGCGCTGCATGCTCTCGGACATCTTGTCCAAGTCGTTGGTCGCACGGCTGACGACCTCACCGGGACGATGCGCGTCAAAAAAGGCAAGCGGCAGACGGTTGAGCTTTTGTGCGATGCGGTTGCGTAGGCACAGGCTGAGGCGTTCGGCAACGCTCGACATCAAAAAGCTCTGGAGCGCGTAGAACGAGGCAGCGGCCGTCCAGATCATAAAGTAGATGAAGATGGTCCTGCCGCAGTTCTCCCAGGTGATGTTGAAGGTGGTGTCGTTGGCAAACGCCACCTGAATGTGGCTCCACAGCTCATCGATCACGCGGGCGCTATATGCCGGCGCAGCAGTGTTAAAGATGGCATAGAACACAATGCTCGCGAACACGATATAGAAGCGCCAATGGTCGCCGGCAGCCTCGCTCCACAGGCGGCGCACCGTCGCCCAGGTATCTCGAGGCGTCTCGTCCTCGTCTTCATCGTCCACGTCGCGCATACGCTCTGCCTCGGCGCGGGCGCGCTCGTCCTCGGCACGTTCGTTTTCCTCGTAGAGCGCTTGGCGGCGAGCCTCGCGCTCGGCTGCAGCCTTGGCGGCGTCATCCAGCTCGGGTGCCACGGCAGCCGTTTCCTCGACCAGTCCCGCGGCAGCGGCGTCATCAACGCCGCCCTGTTTCTTGAGCTCCTCGGTCATGCTACTCACCTCCCTTCATCTGCGATTCCGCGATGGCGCGGTACACCTCGCAGGTTTCCATAAGCTCGCTATGCGTGCCCAAGCCCACAACCTCGCCATCCTTGAGCACGACGATCTGGTCGGCGTGCAAGATCGTCGAGATGCGCTGCGCGATGATGAGCACCGCAGCGTCACGCGTCTCGTCTTGCAACGCATGACGCAGGGCGGCATCGGTCTTAAAGTCCAGGGCCGAAAAACTGTCATCGAAGATATATAGATCGGCATGCTTCATGAGCGCACGGGCGATTGCCAAACGCTGGCGCTGGCCGCCCGAAAAGTTCGTACCGCCCTGCGCCACCGGGGTATCGAGCCCCTGCGGTTGGTCGAGTACAAAGGTGCTCTGGGCAACCTCAAGCGCGTGAAGCATGTCGCCCTCGGTCGCGCCTTCGTTACCAAAGCGAAGGTTGCTCGCCACCGTGCCCGAGAACAGCCACGCCTTCTGCGGCACATAGGCAATGCGCCCGCGGATTTCGTCTTGCGTAAGCTCGCGCAGGTCCACACCATTCAGGCGAATGGAGCCCTTGGTGGCATCGTGGAAGCGCAGCAGAAGCTTTGCCACCGTCGATTTGCCCGAGCCTGTCGAGCCAACGATCGCAGTCGTCTGACCGCGACGGCAGGCAAAGCTCAGGTCGCACAGGGTGTCCTCGTCGGCATCGTCAAAGCGAAACGACATGTGGTCGAACACGGCCACCGCATCGGCACCATCTGCGGACTCAGGCGCCCCGTCGCCCAGCGTTGCCTTGCCGTCCACGATGCTCGGCTCGATTTCGAGCACCTGTTGCGCGCGGTTGAGGCACGCCGCAGCGCGCGGAAGCGTCAGAATCACCATCTGCGCCATCATCACAAAGAACAGGATCAAGATCGCGTATTCCAACACGGCCGAGATGCTGCCGATTTGCATGGCGTGGACGCCCGCGCGGTTGCCGCCCACCCACAGCACCGCCACCTCGGCGATATTCATCAAAAAGAAGCTGGAACTGTCGAGACCCACAAACAGGTGGTTGACCTTGATGGCGTTGGCCGCGTAATCGCTAAACACCTCGTCCAGGCGCTGCTCCTCGTGGCGCTCCTTGTTAAATGCGCGGATGACGCGCACGCCCACGATGTTCTCGCGCAGCACCACGTTCATGCGGTCGATAAAGCTCTGCAGGCGCATAAAGATCGGCGCGGCGTTAGCCACCGTAAAGACCGCCGCCACCAGCACGATCGCAACGACCACACCAAGCAGCGTGCCCATGGCGGGATCGATGAACCAAGCAAAAATGATGCCTGCCACGGCCAAGAACGGCACCGGCAGCACCAACTGAATCGTCTGAAGGACAGCTTGCTGAATCACGTTGATGTCGTTGAGTGAGCGCGTGATCATCGAACCCGTGCCAAAGCGCTCAAAGTCGCTGGCGGACAGCTCGAGCGACTTGTCGTACACGGCATTGCGGATATCGCAGGCCACGTTGGCGGCCAGGCGCGCCGAAAGATAGCAGCCCAACACCGTGCCGCCGCTGGCCATGCCGGTCGCGATAAGCATGTACAGGCCGTTGCGTAAAATATAGTCGATGTCGCCCGTGGTAATACCGGTGTTGACCATGTTCGCCAGCATCGTGGGAACCAACAGCGTACCGACGTTATCTATCAGCACCGCAAACAGCGTCACCGCAATCAGACCGCGGTACGGCCTCATAAACCTCATTAAGAGTCGCATGTGTCCCCCTCGCCCTTATCGTCAGCCTCGTTCTCGGCGGCCACTTGCCGTTTAAATGCCTCGCACTCTTCGTTAAGAACATGGGAGAACTTACCGACCAAGCGCATGATCTCGCGCTGTTCCCACGGCTCGAGCGCCTCGAATGCCTGTTGCTCGGCTTTTTGCGCCGGCAACGCGTAGCGCTTGGCAAACTGCACGCCTTCTTCGGTCAGTCGCACAACCTTGTTCTTACGACTGCCCTCGGCAAACTCAAACGTCGCAAGCCCTCGCGCCCTAAGCGTCTTGATCGCCGAATTGATGGTCTGTTTGCTGTAGAACCATTCACTCGTCAGCCGACTCACGGCAACGCTTCCGCCCGCCGCACTCGTGTCGACGAGCATCCAGTAGGCGCAGTCCGAAAGACCGCAGGCGCGCGCGAACTCCGAATAGATACGGTCAAGCCCGTTGAGCATCCGGTCGAAATCGACCAGCGTAACCGCACTGTTCATCTATCCCACCATTCGATTGTCCGATTTTTGACCAATTTTGTGTCTCTAGATTAGTCCGAGTTTTGACTATCGTCAACAGGCTCTCCGCAAATGCTTGCACTTTTATGGTCTATCGGCAGAAAAAGACCGCCGGCGCGGGGGCGGCGCCAGCGGTCACGTGAAAATCGGGTTTTATTGCCTGTTAAGCGGCAACAGCCTCATAGACCGTAGCGCCCGAGAAGCTGTCATGCAGGCTCTTGCCGGCAATCCACGGCAGCTCGACGACCTCGCAGACCGTGTTGACCAGCTCGGAGCAGTCAGTAAAGTGGCCCTTATCGTTGAGGGCCTCGCAATCCTGAACACGCCAATAGCCATCGGTGTGCGTGATGTAGTACTCGTGATCGTTGATCGACACGAAAGCGCGCGTCTTGGAACGCAGCAGCTTCAGAAATCCTTCGAAATCGGTCTCGACGACATCTCCAGCCTGGAACATGATGTTACCTCCTGGCCCGGCGCCACCACGGCGCATTGATAAACGTTGGTGCTCCTTTAGTAAAACCTTTATCAGAGGTTATGCGTTCGTCATTTAGGCAAGTGGTAAAAAACCGCAGGGTAGACGGGATAAAACGTTTAACCATCCCATTTGTTTGTCACATTCTGAAGGTACTTTTATGCAAACCTACTTTCCCAATTGGAATCTATCCTTTTGTCCGGGCAATTGACCGTCTATCGTTTAAGCCCGACGGGTATGAACGGGGCATCTGCAACGCCACCGCGAGGAGACACCATGGAGACTATCGAAGCACTCATTCACCGCCGCAGCTGCCGCAAATACAGCGATCGTCCCGTCGAGGCCGAAAAGCTTGCACGTATTATCGAAGCCGGCCAATATGCACCGAGCGGCATGGGCCGCCAGCCGGTGACGTTTGTCGCCGTCACCGACCCCGCGACCATCGAGCGTCTCTCGAAGCTCAACGCCCAGGTCATGGGCAGCAACAGCGACCCCTTCTATGGCGCCAAGACCGTTGTGGTGGTGCTGGTTGACCGCAGCGTGCCCACACATCTGGAAGACGGCTCGCTCGCCATGGGCAACCTGCTCAACGCGGCTTATGCACTGGGCGTCGATTCGTGCTGGATTCATCGCGCGCATGAGGTCTTTGACTCGCCCGAGGGCCTGGAGCTGCTGGTCAGCTGGGGCCTGCCCGCCGACGGCAGCCTGCGCGGTGTCGGTAACTGCATTCTTGGCTACGCCGAGGACACGCTACCCGAAGCAAAGCCGCGCCGCGACAACATCATCTACGTAAGGTAATTAGTTCCGCCGTTCTACCGAACGGCGGGCTCGTTGACGCTGCGCGGGCCGCATTCACGCCAATCTGACGTTCAATTTCGGGGGCGCGACCAGAAGGTCAGCGCCTCTCATTTCACGTCACCTTGGCGCAAATGCGGCTCGCTCGCTTTTGGCGACTGACATCGAATGAGCCACTGTCTTGGGCAGCTAAAAAAGCCCCGTCCCAAATTAGCTACCCCACTCGTAACTTATATTGACGTCGCCGTTGTCGTCGTTTCGTTCGTCTGGGTCGTTTCGGCGTCGTTACCTTGCTCGCCTTCGTCCTTTTGAGCATCTGCGATGGTGGAGGCCGCCGCAACGATACCGCGCTGGGGCGCGACGCCTGTCTGGGTCTGTGCGCCCTCGACAACTTCTGTGCCTGCATGCGCGAGCTCGGGCGATTTAAACATTGCGTCCAAGTTGGCGCCACCGCCGGCATATCCGAGCGCAGCGAGCGCGATGACGATCACTGCAACGGCGGCCACGATCGGCACGTAGCGATGCCAGCCGGCGGGATTGAGTCCGCTGCGGCGAGCCGCCCCGCGGCTGATGTAACCGAGCGTTCCATCGTGCTTGAGCTTTGAGCCCACCACGCGTTTCCGGCCCCATAGCGAGGACTCTGCCTGCATGGCCAAGCGGGCGCTTGCCGAAGGATAGCCGTATTTAGTGCGCTTGAACGAGCCGTCAAACCCCGAGGCGTGTTTACCCCACGTCACCGATGTTGTGCGTCGGTTGACCGGCGCGGCACTCCGCCTTCTGCGGCTCGGTTTTGAAGTCTCAGCCATATGCCCTCGCACGCCGTAACCGAATCGAAACAATAACGCTTTGGACTGTAGCACACGCGTCGCGCGCGGTCACGGGCGCCTCGCTCAACGGTCATCGTCCTTCAGCAAGCGCCACAGCGTTGTACGGCTTATGCCCAGCACCTCCGCCGCACGGGTTCGGTTGCCGTGGAGATGATCTACAACCAGATGCGCGATATCTCGCTCGGTATCGGCCAGCGGTCGCAGGATATACAGGTCACTTTCGAGCGTCGGGGCGCCAAAGGTTGCGGTCTTAATCACGTCCTCTTGGGCGAGCACTTCCTCCGCCACAGCGCGGTCCACCGTGCCCGCCCCCACCAATATATACAGTCGTTCCGAGACCTCGCGGAGCTGCAGATAGTTGCGCGGCCAGCGGTAAGCATCGAGCTTCTTCGTCGCCGCGGCAGACAGCGCGGGCGTTGCCGTCCCAAATGCATCAGCGAGATATTCCAAATAGCGCGCAACCTTCGTCGACGCGGCTCCCTGCTCGGCGATTGCCGGCGCCACGCTCACCGCACAGGCGAAGCGCTCGGTCACAAAGGCGGCTTGATCACTTTCGCCGCCGCCCGGCATGTCATTCGCCGTCAGCACCACATGGCAGCGCGTCGCCAACGCGGTGTCGGTCATCGTGGAGACCAGCTCGCGGAGGCGCTGGGGGCCAACCGCGTTCCAGCCCTCAATGCAAAGGGTCAGCCCCGTTTGGAACAACGGCGATTCGGCGCTTTTGAGCACATGGCGCCAACCGCGCTCGGTGAGCTCATCGAGCGCAACGGAAACAAAGGGCTGACCGGCAAAAGGACCGTCCAGATAGAGACGCTTGGCGATCTCGACCTGACCCGCTCCCAGCTCGCCCTCGAGCATAAGGGGCACGCCGCGCGCATAGCTCTCGGCAACCGGTGCAGCTACCGCAGCGGCACCCTCAACGATGCCGTACGCGCTCGATTCGTAGCGGGCCTCAACTTCGTCGGCGTTGAGCCACTCGATGCCCGCATGCGCCGCGGCACCGCGCACCTCGCGGACCACGACGACCCAAAGGCCCCCGCCCTCTTTGTCGGTGGGGCGAACGGTCAGGCTCAGGCGCGTACCCGCACGCCCCATAACAAGACGCGCGCCGCCTCCTATACGGTCGAGGCGTTCGGCAACAAAAGCCGCCACATCCCGCTCAAGCGCCGCGTCATTCATGGTCGAGATCGCGACGTCCCCACGCGCATCGATTGTCAATGCCGAGGCCCCGGCAGCAGCTAGGGCCTCGGTCAAGATGTTCAGCTTGGCATCGCTATCCATGATTTGCCCCTGTCCGCAGCGACGTGCAACCGCCGACGGTCGCACTACCGAGTGTTTCAAAATTGAACGATATTGCTCACCAAACACTATAGGGCAGAAAGCGCCGTCCTGCGAGTATAGGTGTTGCCCCGCATCGCCATCCTGGCGGGGCGATAAGAGCTCTTCGGGACTTATAAACCTGCGGACAAGCCATACCCGCAAGAGCTCCTATCGCTCCACCGTGAGAATGTGCTCGCCAGCACGCAAATAAGCTACTTCTCTACCAGATTCCCAGCACGTGTTGCATTCCCAAACTCATGCACGCAATGCCAATCCAGCAGCAAAAGCCCAATGCGATGGGCTTGCCGCCCTTTTTGACCAGCTCGACGATATCGGTATTAAAACCAATAGCCGCCATGGCCATCACGATAAAGAACTTTGACAGCTCCTTGATGGGCGCCGTGATGGACACAGGAAGCTGAAACACCGTGGTGATCACGCTCGCCAGCACAAAGAACAGCACAAACATGGGAAACGCGCGTTTAAGCGAGAACGTGCTCTTAGCGTCGCCGCCGGCCTTGCGTGCCAGATGCATCTGCCAGCATGCGAGGACCAACGTGATGGGAATAATGGCCAGCGTTCTGGTGAGCTTGACCACCGTGGCGCTCTCGAGCACATTGGCGCCGGGATGCATGCTGTCCCAGGCGCTCGCCGCAGCCGTTACGGACGAGGTGTCGTTAATGGCGGTGCCGGCAAACAGGCCAAAGCCCTCGTTGGTCAGCCCGAGCATGCCGCCGAGCGTCGGAAACACGAGCGCCGCGATAACGTTAAACAGGAAGATGACCGAAATGGCCTGGGCAATCTCGCGGTCGTCGGCATCGATGACGGGCGCGGTCGCAGCGATGGCCGAACCGCCGCAAATCGACGAACCAACACCTACAAGCGTCGCGATCTTGCCCGGCACGTTCATAACGCGGCAGAGCACAAAGGCGATGACAAGCGAAGTCGAAATCGTCGCCACGATAATCGGCAGCGACTGGGCGCCCTTGGACAGAATCTGGGAGAGGTTCATGCCAAAGCCAAGCAGGATAACCGCGTACTGCAAGACTTTTTTGGACGTATAGGTGACACCGGCGGCGAGCTGTTCGCGACGATTCTTGGGAAAGACGAGCGCCAGGACCATGCCAAAGAGGATGGCAAATACCGGACCGCCGACCACCTCAATTTGTTTGCCGAGCAACGTCGCGGGAATGGCAATGATCAGGCAGAACAAGACGCCTTTCCAGCGCTCGCGAACGATATTTGCCAGTTGCATATGGGATTCCTTCTTTCTATTTCACGTTTGCGACGGCTTATGATACGGCAACATTGAGCACAGCCTTGCGCAAACACAGACTAAGATGCCGCAATAGTTCTCAGGCAACAGCCGAATTGCCCACCGCGGAGAGCTGATTCGCGGCATAATTAACAACTGACATATGAGTTTGATAGAACAGTTGCGAGGCGCTATGGAAGAATCGATGCACGTCGGCGAGCAGGAAACGAGCCTACAGGACCAGTCCTACCACACCATTCGACGCAAAATCGTCTACCTGGACTACAAGCCGGGCGAAAAGCTGGGCGTCAAGCAACTTTGCGACGACCTAGATATGGGGCGCACCCCTGTGCGCGAGGCTTTGGTTCGTTTGGCGCAGGAAGGCCTGGTGCGCACCGTGCCCCAGAGCGGTACCTACGTCTCGCCCATCAACCTCACCCTTGCCGAGAGTGCCTGTTACATCCGCGAGCATCTGGAAAAGCAGGTGATTGTGGAGTGCTGTGCGCGCGCCACGTCGGCCGGCATCGAGCAGCTCGACCGCGCCATCGTGCTGCAGGAAAAGGCCATGGCCGAAGAGGATCGCATCGGCTTCTTTTTGAGCGACAACCTCATGCATCACATGATTTTTAGCATCGCATGTCGCAGCACCGTGTGGTCGTGGCTCGAAGAGACCAATGCCGACCTGGAGCGCTTCCGCTGGCTGCGCGCCGCCACGCAGGTTCTCGACAATCAGGACATCGTGAACGAGCACAAGCAGATTCGCCGCGCTATCGCCGGTCGCGACCCCATCGAAGCGAGCTTTTTGGTCAGCAAGCACCTGCATATGATGTTCCGCAACCAGACCGAGGTTCTGGACCAGTTCCCCGAGTACTTCGAGACCAGCAAGCTCCGCTAACCTGCCAAATAGGGACAGGTTCATTTTGGCAGGTTTTATCTGGGCAAATGAAACAAGGCCCGGCTCCGCTGCAACGGAGCCGGGCCTTGGTCGCCAGAATGGCGGAACCAACTACTCCACGGTAACGCTCTTTGCCAGGTTGCGGGGCTGGTCGACGTCGCAGCCGCGCAGGATGGCAACCTCGCGGGCGAGCAGCTGCAGCGGGACGCTCGCCGTGATGGGGCTGAACACGTCGCGGACGGCCGGCACGCGAATGATGCAGTCGGCAATCTTGTTGATTTCCTCGTCGCCCTCGGTAGCAACGACGATGACCTTGGCGCCGCGCGCCTTGCACTCCATGAGGTTCGACACGGTCTTGTCGTAGGTGGCACTCTTGGTGGCCACGGCGATGACAGGGAAGCCCGGGTCGATCAAGGCAATGGGGCCGTGCTTCATCTCGCCGGCGGCGTAGGCCTCGGCGTGCAGGTAGCTGACCTCTTTGAGCTTAAGCGCGCCCTCGTAGGAAATAGCGGCACCCATGCCACGGCCCACGAACAGCGCCGACTGCGCGTCCTTGCACAGCAGGGCGGCCTCATGAACGGCCTCGGTTTGGGTATCCAAAATCCACTGGATCTGCTCGGCCGTATCGGAAAGCTCGCGGAACAGCATGCGCGCCTGCTTGGTGGTCAAGCGGTACTTGACCTGCGCCAGCAGCAGGGCCAAAAGCGTAAGGCTCACGACCTGGCCGATGAAGCTCTTGGTCGAGGCGACCGCGATCTCCTTGTTGGCCTTGGTGTAGATGACGCCGTCGCTCTCACGCGCCACGGGGCTGCCCACCACGTTGGTGATGCCGAAGACCTTGGCACCCTTGATGCGCGCGTCGCGAATGGCGGCAAGGGTATCGGCCGTCTCGCCCGACTGGGACACGGCCACGACGAGCGTCGTCGGCGTGATGATGGGGTTGCGATAGCGGAACTCGCTGGCCGCCTCCACCTCGGTGGGGATGCGAGCCCAGCCCTCAATGAGATTCTTGGCAATGAGGCCAGCGTGATAGCTGGTGCCGCAAGCGATCACGTAGACGCGGTCGATGTCGTTGAGTTCCTCGAGCGAAAGGCCCAGCTCGTCGATGTCGAGCTCGCCGGCCGGCGTCATACGACCAACCAGCGTGTCGCGCACAACGCGCGGCTGCTCGTGAATCTCCTTGAGCATAAAGTCGGGATAACCGCCCTTTTCTGCCATGTCCAGGTCCCAGTCGATGTGGGTGACCTTGGGCTCGATAACGTTGCCGGCCTCGTCGGTGTACTCGACGCCTGCGGGCGTGAGCTTGGCAAACTGACCGTCCTCGAGCACCACGACATCGCGGGTGGCGTCGATGAGCGCGATGACATCGGAAGCAACATAGGAGCCGGTTTCGCCCACACCGACTACGATCGGGGAATCCTTGCGGGCCACGGCGATCACGCCGGGCTCGTCAGCGCACACGGCGGCCAGACCATAGGCACCGACCACGTGGGTGCAAGCCTCGCGCACGGAGGCCATCAGGTCGTGCGTCTCGGCATAAGCCTCTTCGATCAGATGCGCGAAGACCTCGGTATCGGTCTCGCTCTTAAAGTGGTGGCCGCGACCCTCCAGCTCTTCGCGCAGCTCGGCGAAGTTCTCGATGATGCCGTTGTGGACGATGGCGATACGACCGTCGCAGCTGGTGTGGGGGTGAGCGTTAACGACGGAGGGCTTGCCGTGGGTGGCCCAACGGGTATGGCCGATACCGCAGGTAGCGTCGCTGTCGATGTTGGAAAGCTCGCTCTCCAGGCCCGCGACCTTGCCCACGCGGCGGATGACGTCGAGGTGCGCCGCGGCGCCCTCGCCCACCTCGAGCGCGACGCCCGAGGAATCATAGCCGCGATACTCCATACGCTTGAGGCCCGTGACTAGGATGTTCTTTGCAATATCAGAGCCGGTGTAGCCGACAATTCCGCACATAGGATAAATCCCTTCGTCCGCTTGACTGCAAAACGTCCACGCACAGGGGGCGCTGAGACGCATAACGTTCGAGTATTGTACTCACGCAAACGCAAGCTGATATACCAGAGGTGGTATCTCAACTTAGATACCACTCGATGCACACACGTCCAGCCGGTCCAAACCACCACAAAGGTACCTGCCCCCTTCGTGGTGGTCGCGCTGGCAACGGCGTTTCCCCAGATAAACCTGCCAAAATAAACCTGTCCCTTTTTGGTAGGTTTGGGATGCTACAATCTGGCTTGTACTTGAAACGCATCAAAGGGGCCGCTATGGCAAAGGTAAAAATCAGCGACGTCGCGCGCGAGGCCGGGGTTTCGTTGGGCACGGTTTCCAACGCGCTCAACCACCCCGAAAAGCTGCGCCCCGAGACCCTCAAGCTCATCAACGAGACCATCAATCGCCTTGGCTACCTGCCCAACCAAAGCGCCCGTCAGCTCGCGGGCGGCGCCACCAAGTCCTTTGGCCTGGTGCTCCCCCGTCTCGATCACGGCTTTTCGCTCCAAATCGCCAGCGGCGCCCACAACGAGGCCCGCAAGCACGGCTACGACTTGCTCATCGCCAACGCCGATAACGACGATATTCTCGAGGATCATTACCTGCGCTACTTTATGGGCACCCAGATGTCCGGCGTCATGGTTCAGCCCATGGCATCCCCCGACTGGCACCCCGCCATGGCCAAGATGCCCGTGCCGATTGTCTACCTGGACATCCATTGCTCCGAGCCCGGCTACTACGTAGCGGCCGACAACGAGGCCCAGGGTCGCATCATTGCCGAACTTGCCATCGCCCGCGGCGCGCACCATATTGTCGTCGTCGGCCGAGCAGCATTTATGCAACTCACCCTGCGCGTCCTTGGCATTCATAAGGCGCTCGCCCTGCACCCCGATATCAAGATCGAAGTCATCGACGCCGGCGAATGGAATACCGCTGCCGACGGCTACGGCATCGGTGCCCAAATCGCCGAGCGCCCCGCGGACGAACGTCCCGATTTTGTCGTCGGCCTGACCGATGTGTTGGCCTCGGGCGTCGTTTCGGCACTGGTCGACAAGGGCATCTCTGTCCCCGGGCAAGTACGCGTAGCAGGCTGCGATGGCAACCCGCTCGCTTGGAGCGGATCGGTCCCGCTCACTACGGTAGCGCCCCCGGGCTACGAGATTGGCCGCAAGGGTGTCCAACTGCTGATGGAGCAAATCGAGAACAAGGCCCCGGCAAAGATCAAGCATATCCGTGTCGGCTCCGCAGCGCGTACCGTCACCGCAGTCGCCGCCGAGGATATCAACCGCCAAGAACTGGTACGTCCGTTCCTACTGGAACGCGCCAGCACCCAGGCAAGCAGCCAGACCGACGCCACGGCCATCAACCTCGGTGCGTATCTATAGCACGCCCGCGAGTATGCTAAGTCGCCGCTTAAGCAAAAGGGGCCCGACCATTGCCGGACCCCTTTTGCTTAAGCACAAACGTGGGCAATCGCTCGTTTCAACGCCGCAATTTTCTAGCGCACAGTCTTGATTGCCGCCGCCAGGTCGAACAGCGTATCGAGCACGGCCTCGCAGCCATCCACCACGTCCTGCGGCAGCGGCACGATATCGGGGACGGCGAAGACATGGCATCCGGCCGTGATGCCCGAGACGCAGCCGTTGCGCGAATCCTCGACCACGGCACATTCCTCGGGAGCAAAGCCCGCGCGCTCGCAGGCGAGCAGATACATCTCGGGGTCGGGCTTGCCGTGCACGACGTCCTCGCCACACGTTACCGTTTCAAACTTGCCAAAAAGACCGACCATCTTAAGGTTGCGCTCGGCCGTAACGAGGCGCGACGACGTCGCTAGACCCACGTGATAGCCCGCAGCCAGCAGCTCGTCTAGGCACTCGGCGGCACCGGCCTTAAGTTCCAGTTCGGTCTTGACCATCTCGTCGCGAATCTCCTTGTGGCGACGATAGATCGCCTCGGTGGTTTCATGGCTGCCGTAATGCTCATCAAGGATGTCCATAACATCGGGCAGCGTGCGGCCGATAAACTGATGGATCAGCGCTTCATCAATCGCGAGCCCCAGCTCAGCGGCGCCTGCCTTCCAGGCCTTAATCCCCAAACGCTCGGTATCGACCAGCGTTCCATCCATGTCAAAAATAACAGCCTTGATCATATCGGTCCCCCATCGACTCTCGCTGTCGCATTGCCGCAACTCTACCGCATTTGGCAACTTGTATATAACGTATATACCATATTGCACTTTCGTTACACAGATAGAAGTCTTATGGCAAGTAACGCATTAGGATTATAGTTTTCGATCGAGTACTCAACGATAAGGAACGTTTCATGATTTTAGACACCACGGCACCCGCAGAGGAGCTTCAAGACAAGCTATCGGCGCTCGAACAGCTGCTTTTGGCATACGGGCGCGTGGCCATCGGGTTTTCCGGCGGCGTTGACAGCAGCTTTTTGGCCGCCGTGTGCGCCCGCATCATGCCTACCAATACCCTCCTCATCCATCTCACCACGCCGCTCATCGGCACGCCCGAACAGACTTCGTTTGAGCAGTCCGTTGATGGACAGGCCAATGAGGGGCCGCATTTTAAGCTCCCCGTGCTCAATCTTTCGGTGGATCAGCTGCAGCTCCCCCAAGTAGCCTGCAACGATGCTAATCGCTGCTACCACTGCAAGCACGCCGGCTTTACCGCCATCGTCAACCACGCCAAGTCGCTCGGCTTTCCCACCGTCATCGATGGCAGCAATGCAAGCGATCGCGGTGACTACCGCCCCGGCATGCGTGCGGCAGAAGAGCTCGGCGTACGCTCCCCTCTCATGGAGGTCGGCTTTACCAAGGACGAAGAGCGCGAGCTGCTGCGCGCATGGGGCTATCCCGTTTGGAACCTGCCGGCGGGAGCATGTCTTGCCACCCGCGTCCCCACGGGCGAGGAGCTTACGCGCGAGAAGGTCGATTTGATCCGCACCTGCGAGGACTACCTGCACGATCTTGACCTGGCACAGGTACGCGCGCGCTTGGTCGGCGGCTGCATGCATATCGAGGCCGCACCCGCAGATGTCGCCAAGATTGCCGCGCTCGGCGGCACCGCCGTCGATGCCGAGGGCAAGACCCCGCTGCCCGCCGCTATCGAGTCCGCGCTGCGCGGGCTGGGCTGCGACCATATCTCCCCCGAGGTCACCCCCTACATTCACGGCAACATGAACCTTTAGGTTACGCCGTTTTACAAACGGCGTAACTGCTCGGCGCTGCGCGGGCTCCGGACACGGCAATCTGACGTTCAACTTCACGGGCGCGACCAAAAGGTCAGCGCCCGCTTGTTTCACGTCACCTTACCGCACCCGGAGACCGCTCGCTCGCATATGCTCAACCTGCACTGCGTTAACTGACCCGCCAATAAGGGACAGGTTTATTTTGGCAGGTTTTATCTGGGGAAATATCGCGAGGCAGTCGCCCCCCTAGCACCCATCTCACTTCGAGAGACACAAGAGGGGCGACTCGGCTGCATCTACTTCTTCCGATAGCGGCGGTTGCGGCTCGTCGATGAACCCATTACTTCGATGAGTCCTTTATCCGCCATTTTTGGCAGATGGTAGCTGACGGACGAATTTTGGCATTCCGTCTCTCTAAAACAAGGCGCTCATCTCTCTAAAGTTAGAGAGATGAGCGCCTTGTTTTAGAGAGACATTAAGAGAGATGTATCGAATTCGCTGCTAGATTGCCTAATGCTATCTCTCTAACCAACCTTCTCTTTAGAGAGACATTTAGAGAGATGAGCGCGACCTCTCTAATCATGGGCTCCACTCTTTAAGGTGCACACTTCCTAACCGTGCCCTAAGTTGCGGTGAAATAGTCCCCGATTAACCTACCAAAAAGGGACAGGTTTATTTTGGCAGGTTTTATCTGGGGAAACGCAAATAGGGCCGTGACACCCATACGGCGTCGCGGCCCTTTTCCTTGGAGAAGGATCAATTGATTGAACGGGATGACCGTTCTAGTCTTCGAGTCCGCTATTGATGAGCTCCGCAATCTCAACGGGATCGGTGCTCGCGCGCACCTTGTCACGGAAGCCGGCGTCCATCAGCATCACGGCAGCCTTGGAGAGCAAGCGCAGGTGCGTGGTTCCTGCCTCGCCGGCAGGCACGTACAGCGCGAGCGCAACATCGACGGGCACACCATCGAAGCTCGGCCATTCAACGGGCTCGACCAGCTTAAGCACGGCAACGCCCGGCGTGTGGATAGCATCGCTTTTGGCATGTGGAACGGCAAAACCGGCGACAAGGCCAGTCTCGGCCTCGTTCTCGCGAGCCATGAAGGCAGCCTCTACGGCAGATGCGTCGTCAGCAAAGCCGAGCTCGACGGCCTGATCGGACAAATAATGCAGGGCATCCTCGCGCGAGGCGGCGGTATACCCTATCGTCACTTGGTTGGCAGATACAAATCCCATGGAAACCTTCCTTACAACACAGACCTGACCGCAGCTTCGATGCCGTCGGCGTCCAAACCGTACTTGTGCAGCAAATCGACCGCAGGGCCGGACTCGCCATACACATCGCGCACGCCGACGCGACGCATCGGCACCGGATACTGCTCCGCTAGCACCGAGGCAACGGCCTCGCCAAGACCACCGACAATCGAATGCTCCTCGGCGGTGACCACGCGACCGGTCTTCTTGGCGCTGGCAACCACCAGGCGCTCATCAAGCGGCTTGATCGTGTGCATATTGATGACCTCGGCATCGATACCATCGGCAGCGAGCGCCTCGGCAGCCTCAAGCGCCTCGGCGACCATAAGGCCACAAGCGATGATGGTCACATCGGACCCCTCGCGCACGACCACGCCGCGACCAATCTTGAACTCATAGTCCTCGTGATCGTTGATGACCGGTGTTGCCAGGCGGCCGAAGCGCATGTAAACCGGGCCCTCAAACTCATAGGCGGCGCGCACGCAAGCGCGGGCCTCGATGTCATCGGCGGGAACGATTACCGTCATACCCGGGATCGTGCGCATGAGCGCGATGTCCTCGCAGCACTGATGCGTGGCGCCGTCTTCACCGACCGAGATACCCGCATGCGTGGCACCGATTTTGACGTTGAGGTGCGGATAGCCAATGGAATTACGCACTTGTTCGTACGCACGGCCGGCGGCGAACATGGCAAAGGTGCTCGCAAAGGCGACGTGGCCCGTGGTCGCAATGCCGGCGGCGAGCCCCATCAAGTTGCTCTCGGCAATGCCGGCATCGTAGAAGCGCTCAGGGTGCGCAGCCTTAAACTTACCCGTCTGCGTAGCGGCAGCCAGGTCGGCATCGAGCACTACAAAGTCATCGTGCTCATTGCCCAGCTCGACGAGCGCCTCGCCGTAGCTTACGCGCGTGGCGACTTTTTTGACGTCTGCCATTAGAGCTCCTCCCCTGCTGCTGCGAGCTCGGCCATGGCCTGCTCAAACTGTTCATCGTTGGGCGCCTTGCCATGCCAGCCAACCTGGTTCTCCATAAAGGAGACGCCTTTGCCCTTCACCGTCTCGGCGATGATGGCGACGGGCGCGCCGGTCACCTCGCGAGCCTCGGCGAAAGCCGCCTCAATCTGCGCCATGTCGTTGCCATCGGCTAGCTCGATCACATGCCACTTGAAGGCGCGGAACTTATCGGCGAGCGGCATGGCCGAGTTGACTTCATCGATCGTGCCGTCAATCTGCAAGCCGTTGTGGTCGACGGCGGCAACAAGATTGTCGAGCGCATGGTTGCCGGCAAACATGGCCGCCTCCCACACCTGGCCTTCCTCGCACTCACCGTCGCCCAGCAACGTGTAGACACGGTAGCCGTCGCCCCAGTGCTTAGCGGCAAGCGCCATTCCAACTGCAGCAGAGATGCCCTGACCGAGCGATCCGGTGGACATATCGATGCCCGGGGTGTCGTTCATGTTGGGATGGCCCTGCAGTCGGCTGCCGATATGACGGAGCGTCTCGAGCTCTTCGACGGGAAAATAGCCGCGATTTGCCAACACCGAATACAGCCCCGGCGCCGCGTGACCCTTGGAGAGCACAAAGCGATCGCGATCGGCCTTGCGAGGGTCGGCAGGATCGATATTCATTTCCTCAAAGTACAGATACGTCATGATGTCGGCAGCACCGAGCGATCCACCCGGATGTCCCGACTTGGCCGCGTGAACCGCAGTCACGACACCCTTCCTGACCTCATTGGCGACCTTCGCCAGCTCCTGGTTGGTCATACGAATTCCTCTCTTGAGAACAACCCCGGCACCGGATGACGCGATGCCGGGGCAATCCACTCGTTAAGCCTGAGCGACGACCTTCTGCCAGTCAGCCTCGAACGAGGCAAGGCCCTGGTCGGTCAGCGGGTGATGCAGGCACTTCTTGAGAGCGGCCATGGGCACGGTCGCGATGTCGGCGCCAAGAAGAGCCGCCTGGGTCACGTGGTTGGGCGTGCGGACCGAAGCGGTGATGATCTCAACGGTGTCGTCGACGTTCTTGCCGGTCCAGTCATAGTTCTTGATGCAAGTCACGACATTGTCGAGCTGCGAGATGCCGTCCTCGGCGATGTCGTCAAAGCGGCCGACAAACGGGCTGATGTAGCGGGCACCGGCGTTGGCGGCCATAAGGGCCTGCGTCGGCGAGAAGACGAGCGTCATGTTGACGCGCACGCCAGCATCGGCCAGCGCACGGCAGGCGGCAAGGCCGGCCTCGCACACGGGAAGCTTGACCACGATGTTGGGGGCGAGGGCGGCAAGGCGCTTGCCCTCCTCGATCATACCCTCGGCAGTGGTCGCGGTAGACTCGGCGGACACGGGCAGGCCCTCGCAGAGCTCGGCAATCTTGAGCATATGCGGCTCAAAGTCGGCAAGCTTGCCGCCGGTCTTGGCGTACAGGGACGGGTTGGTGGTAACACCGGCCAGGCAGCCCCAGCTCTTGGCCTCGGCAATCTCGTCCAGATTGGCGGTATCGATAAAGAACTTCATGGTGAACCCCTTCAAAGGAAGCTAAAACTCAAAAGAATGGGACAAAGGGACTGCCCCTTTGTCCCATGTGCCGGGCCTGCAGCTGGGACATGCCCCAGGCCCGGCGTCGCGTAGGAAAAGCTACTTACTCGGCAAGAGCGGCCTCGATGCGGGTCGTGACGCCCTTGAGGTTAAGACCGACGACGTACTGCTTGATCGGGCGCTTGATGTGCTCGATCACAAAGCGCTTGCCGTCGATGTCCTGGGCAGCGAGGTTGCGATAGAGCTTCTCGACCTGCTCCTTGACCTCGGGATCGTTGAACGCGTAGTGGCCGGAGACATCCAGAATCTTCAGGCTGAGCTCGTCATCGGCCAGAATGTCGTCAACCTGCAGGTTGACGTCGTCGCCGGTCATCCACTTGCGCCAGCGCTCGGTCTTGATAGCCTTGACCAGCAGCGTGTGATACAGGTCGGAGGGATCGTCGCACAGGCCGTTGTCGACCAGAATCTGCTCGGTAGCGCAGAGCTTAAGGTAAGCGCGGGTCTCCTCGGTGCCGTACTGAGGGGCGACATTGGAGGCCGTCACGTGAGCCGGGATGTGCTCGAGCAGCGTTGCGTCATCCAGGTAGTCGGCGTTGTGCTCCTTCAGGCCCACGCCGTAGCGCTTAGCCATGTCGGCGAGCTCGCGGGCATTCTTAAAGTTGTAATGACCGACCTGCTCGGTCCAACGGGTGAGCGTACCGGTCTGGCCGACGATAAAGGTGGGCATGGGGCAGCCGCGCTTCTCGAGCTCGGGCTGCAGCTGAGAAATGAACTCCTCGTACTTATCGGTAGAGGTCAAGCCGCCATTGGTCTCCTCGGTACCGACCTCATAGGCGACCTCGGGCAGGTTATGCTCGCGACGGTACTGCTCAAGGTAGTCGATAAGATCGATCGTGCGGCGAAGCACCACGTCGAGCGGAATAACCTTGCCGATCTGATAGGGGTCCTTGGTGGGGTCGACCATCAGCAGGTCAAAGCCTGCCTCCATGTCGGCGACGAAGGACTTGCGGGCGAGCTCCATGGCCTCGTCCTCGGGCAGGTGGGCGTTACGCTCCTCGTCGCGTTGCCACGGACCGCCGTGATCGCGGCACAGGTAGTACGGACCGGTGTAACCCACCTCGTCGGCAACCTTCTTGATGTCGGCGGCAAAGCGCGTCTGGTCCCAACCGTTAACGTAGCCGGCGCCCATCTCGTCCATATCGACCTGGTTGCGGCTGGCGATAAACATGGGCGGGAAATCCTCGTCCTTGGCAAGCTCGAACACGGCCTGAATCAGGTTGGGGCTCATGGGGCCAATGCCGACCATGGTTGCGTGATCGCCGCTATCCTGCAGCTTGAGCATGCCCTGAACGGCCTGACGGATGGTGAGGTTGGACATTTTGTTCTCCTTCTCCAGAGGATTTTTGACAAAAGTTCCCTGGGACCCAGATGTGGGCCCTATCAGTACGGATGGATTTTGTTGTGTAGGGGCGGTTGTGCGGAGTCAAATCCATCCCTCCGCACAACCGGAGTCCTTAAAGGTTTACTTGGCCTGCTTATCGAGCGTGGGCTTCATGGCAATCAGGATTGCAGCGGCGACCACGGCGCCAATCACGATGTCCAGGCAGAACAGCGCGACGTTGTTGGTGGCAAGGGCGACGATAAAGCCACCGTGCGGGACGTAGCAGTCGATGCCCTGGAAGGCGGCAAGTGCCGCACCCACGGCAGAGCCGATGCAAATGCCGGGCAGGGTGTGACCGAGGTCCTTGACCGCGAAGGGGATAGCGCCCTCGGTAATACCGATGCAGCCCATGAACAGCGCGGAGATGCCCATCTGGCGGTCAGCGTCATCGAACTTGTTCTTGGCGATGAGCGCAGCGAGGCCACAGGCGATCGGGGGAACGGCGACGGCGACGCGGAACATACCGTTAGGACCGTAGATACCGGAGGCCATGATGGCCATGGTGAAGGTCGAGGCGGTCTTGTTGATGGGGCCACCCATATCGAAGGCGGTCATAACGCCAATGACCAGACCCAGGACAACTGCGGAACCGCCCTGCAGGCTGCCGAGCACGCCGGTGAGCCAGTCCATCACAAAGCCAAGCGGCGTGGCCAGGATGTAGATATAGGCCATGCCTAGGACAAGCGAGGTCAGAATCGGGATGATCAGGATGGGCATGATGGTCTGGATGGTGTTGTTGACCTTCCAGGTCTTCATCCAGCGGACAAAGTAGCCGCAGATGACCGCCATGATCATGGCGCCCAAGAAGCCGGTCGAAACGCTGTTGCCGTTAGGGGTAACGACTGCGTTGTTGACCAGGTAGCCCAGGACAAAACCGGGGGCGAGCGCGGGCTTGCCGGCCATCGAGTAGGAGATGTATGCCGCAAGCACCGGGATCATCATGGAGATGCCGGCCATGCCGATGGTGTTAAGGCTCACCATCAGCGGGTTCGTAACCTCCATGCCGTTGGCGCCGGCGGTACCGGATGCCAGCGAGAAGGCAAGAAACACGCCGCCGATAACGACGATGGGGATAAAATAGGAAACGCCGGTATTGAATGCATTGAGCAGCGTCTTGCCAGGATCGGCAAAGATAGACTGCTTGGACGCCGGTGTCGGGGCCTGCGGGGCAGCGGAGACGGCCTTCTTCTCTGCCTTGGCCTCGGCCTTGGGCGCGTCAACGGCGCCACCCGTCGCCTTGATGATCTCAATGGCCTGGTCGATGATCTTTACCGGATCGGCGATTACATCAGAGGTGCCGACCTTCAGGAACTTGCCCTCGGCCATCTTCTGCTCAAAACGGTCCTCGTTCTCGACACCCACGTCGACGGACTCCAGGACCAGGTCGGCGGAGTCCACGTCTTCCTGCGTGAGCTCATTCTCGATACCCAGGCCACCCTGAGCCTCGACCTTGCACTCGATGCCACGGGCGGCGCATTCATCCTGAATCGCCTTCTGGGCCATATACGTGTGGGCGATACCCACAGTACAGGCGGCAACGCCTACGATCTTCATTGCTTCCCTCTTTTCATAGAGTTGCGTGCGCAAGACACCGTTTGCGGAGGCCTCCGGAGCATCCCCTGCCGTTTGGACTTGCTGTCTTTTCGACAAGAACAATATAGGTGCTCGTTTTTCTTAATGCCAGCTTATTTCGGTAAACGCGCAGGTCAGAGCGTTGGTTATGCGATTTAGTTATGCGTTTAACCAAAAATGAATCCTGCGATTTTGCCCTCGATTTCAAAAGTCAAGAAGTATTTGATTTTCTCGGTAGACGGCAGATGCGCATGCCGGTCACAAATTTCGACCCCACCCGTATGCCGCATTTGTTGCATACTCATATGAAAGGAAAAAGCCGCTCACCGAAGCGTATCCTTCACCAAGACTCAAAGTCATCATGTTGGAAAATGCTCATCTGTCGGAAGGAGTCGCTGTGGCAAAACAGCGCGTTACGATCGCAGACGTCGCTCGAGAGGCGGGAACCTCGACGGCAAGCGTCTCGTATTACCTCAACGACAAACGAGAAAAGCTTAGCGAGAAGACGCAGAACAAAATCGCGCGCGTCATTAAGGAACTCGGATACGTTCCCAACGCCCAAGCGCAGACGCTCACCGGCAAGCAAACCCACGTCATTGCCATCATCATTTTGGATAACACCAACAAATGGGCGGGGCTCGTTCTCAATGGCATGGAGCAGGTCATGCTCCCCGCGGGCTACCAGACGGTCGTTTGCACGAGCAACTTTAACCCCGAGACCGAGCTCATGTACGTCGACAAGATGCTCTCGCTGGGCGTCGATGGCTTTATCATCCAGCCCACGGCAAACTTCAAAGCCGTGCATGACCGCATTAGACGCGCCGGCAAGCCGGTCGTCTTTTTCGATGCGGCCATCTATAGCCCAGGTACCAGCTGGATCAAAACCAACCTTTACGACGGCGTGTACAACGCCACACAGGCACTCCTCGACGCCGGCTACGAAGATTTCTTTTCCATTGCCGCCAACATGACCGAAATGCGCACCCGCATGGAGCGTTTTCAGGGGTATGCCGAGGCGCTGGCAGCGAACGGGCAGCTCTACAAAGCGATTCCCATCGATCACAACAAGCCGTCAATCAACGAGCTCACTGAATACTTTAAATTCAAGTTCAATCCCGCCAAGCGAACCCTTATCTTCGTGCAAAATCAGTGGGCACTTCCCCGTGTCTACAAGGCCCTCCAGCCAATGGCCCATCTGCTTCCGCAGCAAATCGGCCTTTTGGGACTCAACTGCGAAGACTGGACTAATCTCACCACACCGACCGTCTCCACCATCATCGAGCCCGTCGACCAAGAAGGTCGCGAAGCAGCCGAGATGCTGCTCGCCCTACTTGACGGAAGCAGCGAACCCGGCGAGCAGCGCATTCTCGAGTGCAAGCTCAACTGGCTCGACTCCACCTCGATCTAGACCGCGGGACAAATGAATCAGTAGCGTTTGTCTCAAATCTTAAGTATTTGTTCGACAGAACGGCCCTTGCCGGCTCCTGCTAGACTGGTAGATTCCCAACCGTCCATCCAGGAGCCTCAATGTCGCGCAAGCCCGCCTACAAGCAAGCACTTTCCATCGGCACCGCCGTGGTGCTGGGGTTTGCGCTGTTTACGGGATCGCTCGACGGAGCGCCCAAGTTGCTGTCGCCGCAAGGCGATGAGCAGGCGGCGGCTCTGGCCGAAAAACAAAACGAGAGTCCCAGCCGCACCGACGACGAGGCAGACCTGGTCGCTCGGCTCGAATCGGGAACGGCGAGCGCGGCGGACCCTCAAAACAGCCAGGACTCTGGCGATGGCTCCGATTCCGCCGCGACCGACACCGATGACGACGTTTCCGCGGGCAGTGCCGCCACCCCCATCGACGAGGTCGAAAACCCCGACCTCAACCGCGCCCGCGGTGTTTATCTCAGCAGCATTCCCGACTACGCCGGCAACCCCTACGTTGCCCTTCGCGCCGACAGCACGCACCCGCTCGGCACGCCGTCATTCACACTCGATGAATACGATCGCGCCACCGAAGAGGGCTGCTTTAAGAAATTCTCCAAGCTCGACAGCCTGGGTCGCACTCGCAAGGCGCTCGCCTGTGTAGGCCCCGAGTCGCTCGGACAGGGAAAGCGCGGCGATATCTCGCGCATCCATCCTGCCGGTTGGCACCAGCAGCGCTACGACTTTATTCCGGGCCAGAGCCTCTACAACCGCTGCCACCTTATCGCCTGGTCGCTCTGCGGCGAAAACGCCAACCGCAAGAATCTCCTCACCGGCACGCGCTATCTCAACGAGACGGGCATGCTGCCGTTTGAAGAGCAGATTCTCAACTATATTCGCGATACGGGCAACCATGTGCTCTACCGCGTCACGCCTATGTATAACGAAGAGGAACTTGTCTGCCGTGGCATGCGCCTTGAGGCGCAATCGGTCGAGGACCACGGCAAGACCCTCTGCTTCCACGTGTACTGCTACAACCTGCAGCCGCACGTGCAGATCGACTACGCCACCGGCCGCAACCAGGCATCCGGAGACTAGTGCCGACCGCACCGCCCGTAACCCAAAAATGATTCGTTTTCCTCCGTCCCCATGGGATCAAAAAAGGCCGCCCTGGATTACCCAGGGCGGCCTTTTCGTCAGCGTCCACATTGCAGGCAAAACCACACGCTACTTGGCGCGGCCCTCCTCATAGCGCTCGACCAGCTTGGCCTGAACATCGTAGGGAACCTGCTCGTAGCCAGCGGGCTTCATGGTAAAGTCACCCGTGCCGCGCGTGATAGAGCGCAGGCGCGTCGAGTAATCCGTCAGCTCGGCGAGAGGTGCCTGGGCGATGACCACGGTGTCGCCGCGCTCATCGGTCTCCATGCCCGTCACGCGACCGCGCGATGCCGAGATGTCGCCCATCACGGCGCCGGCGTAGCTCTCGGGGATAGTCACCGTGATTTCCTCGATGGGCTCCAGCACCACCGGATCGGCATCGGCGCATGCCTTGCGCAGGCCGATGCGAGCCGCCGCGCGAAACGCCATCTCGTTGGAGTCGACGCTGTGATACGAACCGTCGTACACAGCCACGCGAATGCCCGTAAGCGGGTAGCCGGCAATAATACCGTCCTTCATGGTCTCCTGGACGCCCTTGTCCACGGCGGGAATCAGCGAGCGCGGAATGCGGCCGCCCACGACCTCGTCCACAAACTCATAGCCGTCGCTCGTGCCGTCGGGCCCAATGAGCGGCTCCACGCGCAGCCAGCAGTCGCCGTACTGACCGGCGCCGCCGGTCTGCTTCTTATGGCGGCCCTGGGCACTTGCCGTACGGCGAATGGTCTCGCGATACGGAATGCGGATCGGCACGCTCTTGGCCACGACTTTGGTGCGATCCTCCAAACGGTTGAGCAGCACCGAAACCTGCGCCTCACCCACCGCCGAAATGATGGTCTGGCCGGTCTCCTCGTCACGATCGATGCTCATGGTCGGATCAGCCTTGCACGCCTTCTCGATAAACGTATAGAGCTTCTCTTCGTCGCCACGGTTCTCGGCCTCGATGGCAATGCGGTACTGCGAGTTGGGGAACTTAAACGCCGCCGCCTCGACCTTACCGGTAATGGAGAGTGTGTCACCCGTCTCGGCAGCCAGCTTGGGCGCCACGATGATGTCACCGGCATAGGCGTGACCGACCTCGGTCATGTCACGGCCGCACATCACATACAGGTGGGCCAGACGATCGCTCTTGCGGGTACGCGCGTTGATCAGCTCAAGACCCGGCTCAAGCGTACCCGTCAGCACCTTGATAAAGCTGATGCGACCCTGCTGCGGATCGGCCAGCGTCTTAAACACAAACGCCACCGGACGGTCATCGTCGCTCGAAATCTTGAGCGAATCACCGTCGATGAGCGGCATCTCGCCGTAGTCCGTCGGCGCCGGGAAGTATGTGGCGATGTCGTCCATCAGCGAGTTGACGCCCTGCTCCTTAATGCAATCGCCCGCAAAGACCGGCACAAAGATGCGCTCGGCGATCGCCTTCGACAGCAGGCCTTCAAGCTCCTCCTGCGTCAGCGTCTCCTCGCCTTCCAAGTACTTCATCATCAGTTCGTCGTCAGCCTCGGCCACCAGCTCGCACAGATGGTCATGGGCCTCCTCGGCCTGGGCACGATACTCCTCGGGAATCTCCGACTCAACGGCTTCGGTGCCGTTGCAATGGCGCGCCTTCATGCGCACCAGGTCGATGATGCCGTCAAAGTCCTCGCCCTCGCCCCAGGGAAGGGTCACGGCGCCCAGGCGCGTGCCAAAGCGCTCCTGCAGCAGGTCCATCGTGGTCGCAAAGCTGGCCTCGGAGCGCGACAGGCGGTTTACGAACACCGCACGCGCCAGGCGCAGGTCCTCGGCGGCATACCAGAGCTTAACCGTCGTAGGCTGCGGGCCGGCCTCGGCGTCGACCACAAACAGAGCCGTCTCGCAGACGCTCATCGCGGCAAAGGCGTCGCCGATAAAATCGGGGTAACACGGGGCATCGAGCACATTGATGCGCGCGCCCTTCCAGTCGATCGGCGCGATGGTCGTCGAGATGGAGAATGAACGCTTAACCTCTTCGGGGTCATAGTCGAGCGTGGGCTTGGTGCCGTCGTGGCCGCCCAGGCGGGCGGTCTTGCCGGAAAGGTGGAGCATGGCTTCGGCGAGTGAAGTCTTGCCCACCCCGCCTTGGCCTACGAGCACCACGTTCCTTACGTTACCGGTCTTGGGAGCACCCATGATGACCTCCTTGCAGGGCCGCGCGCAATGCGCGACGCCAACGGGGAGAGTTCGCGGTCGGTGCCATCCCGGGAGCAGCATGGTCGGCAACCGAGCCGACTCACCCTCCAAATGTCCTATGCCACCACCCTACCCTCACGGGCGGCCGTCCATGCATACCTTTCGGCGCACGTATGAATACAGGCGGCGAGAGGAAGAGACAAGCTTGTGAGGCGATTATTGAACCCCGTCGATGCAAACAAAAAGCCGCCACAGACCGTAAGACCTGCGACGGCTTCGCCTCAATTAATAGTTGAGTAAATACCTGAGCCTATCCCTCGATACGGCTCAAGAACTCACGGGTGCGCTGCTCACGCGGATGGTCGATGACCTGCTCGGCAGGGCCCTCCTCGACAATGCGGCCTCCGTCCATAAAGACCACGCGATCGGCAACATCGTGCGCAAACTGCATCGCGTGCGTCACGATCACCATCGTCATATTCTGCGCCGCCAGGTCCTTAATGACGCGCAGCACCTCGGCCGTCAGCTCGGGGTCGAGCGCCGAGGTCGGCTCGTCAAAGAACAGGATCTCCGGGTCGAGCGCTAGGGCGCGGGCAATACTCACGCGTTGCTGCTGACCGCCCGAAAGCTCACACGGAACCTTGTTCTCGTTGCCCACAAGCCCCATCTGAGCAATCAATTCATGCGCACGAGCTTCCGCCTGCTCGCGCGGGCGCTTAAGCACGCGAATCGGCGCGTCGATGATGTTTTTCATCACGGTATAGTGCGGGAACAGGTTGTAATTTTGGAACACCAGGCCGAATCGCGACCGCGCCTGCTTGGGCACGTCGCCCTTCGCATAGACCGCGCCCAAACCTGCATCCGTCGCAACGGCAAGGTCGCCAAACGAGAGCGAGCCTCCGTCGAGCGTCTCGAGCAGCGTGGCACAGCGCAGCAGCGTGGACTTGCCGCCGCCCGAAGGCCCGATAATCGCCACGACCTCGCCACGCTTCACCTCAAGCGAGATATCCTTGAGCACCTCATTGCCGCCAAACGCCTTGCGCGCGTTCGATATATTCATTACCGAATTAATCATGGTAGTAATCCATTTTTTTCTCGGCAGCACCCAACAGCATCTCGACCACAAAGTTAAAGACCCAGTAGATCAGTGCCGCGATCGCAAACGGCACCATGCTCACCTGCGAGGCGACCAGCGCCTTGGCCGTCGAGAACATCTCACCCACGCCAATGGCAAACGCCAGCGACGTATCCTTGACCAGCGTGATGATCTCGTTGCCCATCGCCGGCAAAATGCGCTTGGCGACCTGCGGCATCACGATATACAGAAACGTCTGCATGCGCGAATAGCCCAGCACCTCGGCTGCCTCGTATTGACCGCGCGGAATGGACTGAAGGCCCGAGCGATAGATCTCGGCAAAGTAACCGGCGTAGTTGATGATGAATGCCACAACGCACGCCGTCCACTTGGAATCGGGCGTGAGCGAAATGCCAAACACGTAGTACGGAGCAAAGTAGATGGCAAACATCTGCAGCATGAGCGGCGTACCGCGCATGACCGAAATGTAGATGCGCGCAATCCAGCGAATCGGCGCGATTTTGCTCATGCGCATAAACGCCACGGGGATTCCCAGCGGAATCGACCCCAGCAGTGTCAGCACAAACAACTGCAAACTGACCAAGAACCCCTGGCCAAGCATCTGCATCATGACCTGAATAGACAACCCAAGCTCTCTTTCACAGTAACAGAACAGCAGGTGTTAATTGAAATAGGCACAGTGCCCAAGATTGCGAGCGACAAGCCCGACGAAGCGTACTTTGGTACGCGAGGAGGGTTGGAGCCGCAAGGTTGGGTGCTGTGGCTATTTCAAAACCCAGTTGTCGAAGGATAGACCGTAGCTTGAATACTTGTCACACAGGCCCTTAACCGTGCCATCCTCGTAGAGCGCCTTGAGCGACTCAGTCACGGCGTCGGCCGACTTGGTGTCGCCCTTCTTAAAGCCAACGGCGTAGTGCTCGCTGGACAGCGGCTTGTCGAGCTGCGTATAGGCATCGGGCTTGGCGGCAAGCTGATACTGAGCGATCGAGAGGTCACAGGCGACGGCATCGACCGCACCACTCTCGAGCTGCATAAACGCCGTGTTGTACTCACCGATGGTATCGAGCGTGGCAAACGTCGCGGCCAAATCCTTCTGGTCGCCCTCGAGCACATCCTGCGCAGCGGAATCGGTCTGAGTGATCACGGTCTTGCCAGCAAGATCGTCCCAGCTCTTGATACCCGCGTCCTTCTTGACCACGAGCACCTGCTCGTTGAGCATGTACGGCTCGGAGAACGTGTAGTCGTCCTCGCGACCCTCCATGGTAAAGCCGTTCCAGATGCAGTTGATGGCGCCCGAGTTGAGCAGCGTATCCTTGGCGTCCCAGTCGATGGCCTCGTATTTGACCTCCCAGCCTTGCTTGTCGGCAACTGCCTTGGCCAGATCGAGGTCAAAACCGGTGTACTCGCCATCGTCGCCCACAAAGCCATACGGAGGGTAGGACTTGTCAAAGCCCACCACGAGCTTCTTGGACTCCGCAGCGCCCTTCACATCCTTGGCCGCGGTAGATCCGGCAGCAGAGCCCCTATCGGCACCACCGCCGCAGCCGACAAGACCGAGGCCAAGCACCGTGGCAAACGAGCCGGCTAGACCAACAAACTGACGACGAGACAGATTGCTATCCATGGTATTCCCCCTTGGTGGCACTTTAGTTAAGTAAAGTGAGTCATGTAACGTTCAGAATCATACACTCTACCTAGATAAAGTACAAGGGAGGGGTTGCCCGGCGTGGGCGGGGAGCGGCGCGTAATTAAGTTTATCGCGAGTTCCGCACGCAAAGGAAAGCACTTAATGTG
>NZ_JBDPAC010000007.1:0-106561 GCF_039836695.1 Collinsella aerofaciens
TTTTTCAAAGAATTTGACTGTCCTAAATAACATGCACTTTCGCTGGAGGGTCGCTGTTTGGCGGCCCTCTTTTTTGCACAGGCGCGGTGGGATGGTAATAATCGGGCGGGAGTCAGCCGCTCTGATAGAATCGTCCTTGCTGTCGGCAGCCCTCGTGCCGGGCAGAGCCCTCCATCCGATGGGAGGTGATGCCCATGACCGATTTCACTGAGCTCGTGAAGCTCCTGACTGCTATGGTCTCGCTCCTCACGGCCCTTGTCGTCCTTTCCAAGGCACTCAAGCAGGGTTCGAAGCCCAAAAAGAAAGGCCACCGTCGCTAAGACGATGACCCAACTTCATTAAGCAACGGCTCTGCCCAGCTCTCTACAACTTGGGCTGCCGTCGGCACCATTTTACCCTCCTGACGAGGAATTCGTCCATATTTCAAAAACCAAATTGCGTTTGCTATCGAAGCCTTGATTATCAACTTCATCCGAACACCTCCCACATTCATCCGCACATGTGCGGATGAATGTGGGAACCCGATACCCTGAGGGCCGGACCGGCCGGCACCGGGAGATCGGAGGACGGCCGGTCCGGAAAGAGGAAGAAGGGTTCTGCGGAGGCGGCCCCGAGGGCCTACGGCAGGCTCACCAGGCACGAGCGGGACACGGTCCAGAGGATGCTGGAGCGCAGGGCCTCGTGCAGGGAGATCGCCAGGGAGCTGTGCAGGTCGCCCTCGGCGGTGAGCGCCGAGGTGGCGTCGCACAGGTTCGTGACGGCGCCGAAGTCCAGGCGCGGCGAGCGCGTCGACGGCTCGGCCGACCTGTCGGCGGCCTGCCCGCGCCTGGCGGCGTGGCCGCGCTGCTGCAACGGGTGCGGCCGGTACCGTGCGATCGGCTGCAAGCGCCGCCCGCACGTATTCTGTGTTTCGTCAAGAGGATTTGAGCAAAAAGAGCATCGGAAATTGAGCAGTCGCAGCATCGGAAGCGCGCACGCTTTTTGAGCGGCTAGCCCTCCTGCATGAGGGCATGGCGGACGCGGTAGGACTCGCCGCGGAACTGGACGAGCCTCCCGTGGTGGACGATGCGGTCGATCAGGGCGGCGGCCATCTGGTCGTCCCCGAACACCGCCCACACCTGCTGAACTCCAGGTTCGTGGTGAATACCACCGACTGCCTCTCGTATGCGTCGGCGAGGACCTGGAAGAGCAGCCTCGCCCCGTCCGCGTCGAGCGGGAGAAACCCGAGCTCGTCGATGACGAGCAGGCGGGCCTTGCCGATGAGCGCAGCCTCCCGGTCGAGCCTCCCGTCGTCGCGGGCGCGCCTCAGGCGCATCACGAGCGAGGACGCCGTGAAGAAGCGCGCCTCGAGCCTCCTCTCGCACGCCAGCGCGCAGAGGGCCGACGCCATGTGCGTCTTGCCGGTGCCGACGTCGCCCATGAGCACGAGGTCCTCCCTGCGCTCGACGAAGTCGAGCGCGAGCAGCGACTCGCGCCCCATGCCCTCCGGCCACGACACGGCCGACCAGTCGTAGCCGTCGAAGGTCTTGGGCGCCGGCAGCGCGCAGCGCCTGAGCAGCGTCGCGCGCTTCGAGGCCTCGCGGCTGGACCTCTCCGCCTCGAGGTAGCCCGCCAGGTACTCCACCTGCTTCGGGGTGCCGAGCCTCGACCACTCCTCCAGGACGGCGGTGGTGAGCGAGCACGACCGCCCGGCCTCCACGACCCTGCGGGCCAGCTCCTCGCTAGCTGCCATCGGCGACCGCCCCCTTCAGGAACCCGTCGTAGACCGACAGGTCGGCCCCGCCGGCCCCGCCGAGAGGGCGCGCGCAGAGAGGGGCGATGCCCCGCTGGCCTAGCCTAAGGGCGAAAACGGAATAGACGGACCGACCGTCCGGCTGAGTCTGGGAAGAGGTGCCGGGCGGCAGGCGGAGCATGGCCACCGGACCCATCGAAACACATCTCCACCGTTCCTTCAACTGGGAAAACGACGCCCCCGTGGCCTGAATGGGGCCTCGGGGGCGTTCGGCTAACTGCGGGAACGGCCTATCCGCTCAATGTGTTCGGCTGAGATCGGAAATCAACCATATTATGGGCACAGTCGGCAATTGGGTTGGATAGCCTCGCACCGGAGGAATCAACATGAGTACAAGTAGCTACAAACCGCAAAAAGGCCGTGGCCTCCCGTGGCCTTTAGACACGGACGCTCCATCGGTTGCCGATCAGGCCGAGACGCCTAGCGAGATGGAGGCGGCGCTTGACGTTCGACAGGATGAGATTGCAAAGAGCGAGATCCTGAGTGGAATCAACAGGCCATCCTACGACTCATTATTTGCGGTCGCGAAGAATCGCGTCCAGCTTGCGATTCTGATCATGATTTGCTCCTTCCAGACGTCCAAAGGGCCTAATAGGAAGGATGCCAACGGAAAAGAACTTACAAAAGGTCTTTTCATGCGTCAGGACAAGCTCGAAAAAAAGTCTGTTCGACTCAACCGACTGTATCGAAAGCTCTGGGCGAGCTGGCTCATCGAGGCATCATCATGAAGACCGATGGGGTGTGGGTCATCGTTTGGGCTCAGCTCGATATTCAAGCGCGTGAGGCCGGATGGGATCCGCGCACGGACGCGGGCGGCGAGGTCGGACGTGAAAGCCGGACCGCAGAGGTATCGAGCGCACGCGGCCAGGGCCTCGAGGGCGCCTGGCGGGTAGGGAGATCCGAGCATGAGGCAGGACAACGCGCAGGCCCGCGAAAGGTTCACGAGCTCCCCCGCGACGCGGCTGGACCCTCGGCTGCCCCTCGTAAAGGATGCAGAAGACACGGTCGAGGTCCGACGGTTCGACCAGGCTGTACCGGCAGTCCGCGTACAGTGCGCAGCCCCTCCCGCGCGGGTCGCCGTCCGAGTCCTCATCCGGCTCATGATGGCGCACCTCAACCCAAAGGCCCTCCAACACGTCGTCGAACCCGAAATCGAGCTCCGCCTGGACGCTCTCGCCGAGCGCATCGCCCAGGGCGAGCTCCGGCACCTTCGTCACACGGCCGTCCAGCCACTCAATCTCTGTCATCGCGCGCATGGTGCAAGCCCCTTCCGACACGGGATTGTCAGCTCAACCCGACCCTTACCCATACGGACGAACATAACTCGCCAGGGGGAAGCCCCTGAAGGCCGTGCGCCACAACATGAGGCCGAATCCGCCCCCGGCTGGACAGGCCAACAACGAAGGAGCACACGGAACCGGCGCGGCGTTACAACCGTCCCGGCAAGCGTGTCACTTGGCCAAGTCATGATGCCGACAAACCCGGAAATGCTCCAACGGAGCGCCGAACGAGCGTAACAATATAAAGCCGTGCAACACGTGTTGGACGACCGGAACATCCCAAACAAAGGCCTGTAGGTCCCACCTTCAAGCCCAATAGCAAAATGTGCATCAGCGGATTTGCAGCGATACAAGTCTCAACCGTCACCATCACACCGCAGCGCGCCTAGTCCCACTCATCCTACTGCAAATGTCCCAGAACGAGAAAACGACTAGCTTAACATGCCAACCTTTATATCCGCACGCGCGTAATTCAACTCATAAGGACCGGCTATCCCTTACCTGTGACACAATCTCAAACGCACAGAACAGAATCATCAGTCCAATCATCGTATAAGAGGCAGCCGAACCTTCAAGCACTATTCCACAAAGAACAATCTCCGCGCAGCCAATAAGAACTGTTATCAGGCGCTCTGCCTTTTTGCTCTCGCCGCTCGCATAAAAAGGCGGCAAAGTGCACAAGATCACATATAGCCCGGGAAGGGAATACAGGATCGATAGTCCAAGTCCCCCATCAACCGCAGTGCTTTGCGTAAGAATCAACTGAACCCAAACGGCAATTATCACTGAGCAGGTTGTCGATAAAAGAAGACTAGAAATATAGCACGCAACAAAGTCCCGTCGCATTCGAGCAGAGAAATCCGCGAACTCTCTTCGCCGCGTGGAAACAATAAGGTACACAGAAATTGCAATAGAACCAATCAGAGAAAACAGCGGAACAACCAGCAATTCAAGCTTATTACCCCATCGATCAACCACACCCCCACTCCAATGAGCGGGAATTGTATCAGGGAGGACTGACCAAGCCGCCCATAGAATCAGAAATGGAAGAATAGAGAGGATGAAAGATGATAACACTGCAGTAGTTTTTTTTGAGGTTCTCATCGATTCCGCATCTCCTTGCGCGCCCACATTCCACTCCGCCTTAAATCAAGTATACGTTTTGGAACGGGATGTCACTCCGAACGCCTTACCCTCTTAGTGTGAATGCCGCTGCGGCATTGTTGACTCATCCTTAGTAATCGCGTCTATCCTCTGCAGCATCAGCCAAAGCAATCCGAGAGGGCCGCACATGCATGCAGCGGAAATTCCTTTCGGGGGGGGGTATCTCCCAGATTTACCCGCCGCCCGAAGGGGCAGTCGACAGTCGAGTACGTACTGATCATCGCGATCATCGTCCTGGTGGTGCTGATCGCGGGACCGTGGGTCTCGTCGGCGATCACAAACCAGTTCAACACGGTGGCGGGGACGCTCGGCAACGGAATCTCAAAGGGTAGCTGGGAGTCGGGCGGCACGGGCGGCGGCAACGGGTCGTTGACCGACGCCGACATCGTGGACCCCGTTCACGGGATAGCGTTCGCCGTGTACTCGGAGGACGACCACAGCCTCATGTTCTACAAGCGCCGCGGGGTCCCCAGAGTCGGTGACATGCTCAACAGCCGCCGCGTGACGGCGGTGTATACGGGGTTCGAAAATGGATACGCCACCGCGACCGTGGGAAACGACGGCAAGACGACTGCCCCCTGGTGGCCTAACAGAAATAATATCGTGGCCGTAAAGGCCATTGACGATGGCATAGAAATCCACTCGTTGGCATTTTGCTTTCAGTACATGGAGAACTGCAAGAGCTTTGATCTGGCAAAGTTCGACATATCGAACTGCACAAATCTGCAGCACGCATTCGCGTATTGCGGCAATGCGACTTCCTTCAGTATTTCAAGCTGGGATACGTCCTCGGTCGTCGAATTCGACTCGGCGCTCAAAAACCTTTACAAGGTCGAGGAGATTGACATCTCCGGATGGTCGACGCGGAAAGCCGGCGATTTACGTCTCCTTTTTTCCACCGACAGTTCGCTGAAAAGCATGAAATTTGGACCAGGGTGGAAGACCTCAGATGTTATGGATATGCTCGGCATGTTTAGCTATTGCAAAAATCTAAACCTCGACTGTTCCGATTGGAATGTCCCAACCTATGCCAATCATAGTGACTTCAATCACTGCGCCCCCGGCGTTATCCTCCCGAAGGCGTGGCAGTAGGTCTGAAGAAACAAAACGGCAAGCAGTTTATGTGGCGCGGGCACCCGTGCCGCCGTTGCCTCAGCGGCACGTTACGGGCTAGTCGGTTCGCTTTAACGTACGCTCTGCATGCAATATCAATCCCCATGCGAAGGGAGTGTCGCATATGCATGCAGCGGCAATTAACCTTCGGGGGGGGGTGGGTATCTCCTAGGAATACCCGCCTCTGAGGCCAAGGAGCCATCGAGTACGTTCTGGTCATCGCGATTATCGTCCTGGTTGTGATGATAGCCGGCCCTTGGGTCTCGTCGGCAATCAGGAACCAGTTCAACACGGTGGCGGGAGTATTGGTAAACGGGACAGCAGGTGGGACTTGGGAACCGAGCGGTTCCGGCAGCGGTAACGGCGCGGGTTCCGCGACCGTCCAGGCGGCGCTCGCCAAGGACGCGAAGGACACGCGAAGGACTGGACCCTCGGTGAGCAGAAGGCAGTTGCCGAGGACATCGCCGCCAAGGGCGAGGCGTCGCCCGCCTACGCCAAGGCGAAGGCCGCGATGGATGCCGGCACCGAGTTCTCGATGAAGCTCACCGATGGCAAGACGCTGACTTACCGCATTATCGGCATCAATCATGATGACCCTGCAGGCGGATCCGGCAAGGCGGGCCTCACGTTCCTCACCACCACGACGGGCATTTGGTCCCCCATGAACGCGATTGACACCAACGCCGGCGGTTGGGAGAAGTCTGAACTCCGTCAGAAAATGAACTCCGGCAAGATCTGGAATCTGATGCCCTCCGATTTCCAGTCCAGGGTGAAGGCCGTCAAAAAGCTATCGAACAATGTCGGGGGCGGTGATGAGAACAAGAACGCCGCCGTGACGGCTACCTAGGACAAGCTGTTCCTGCTCAGCTACTCTGAGATCGCCCCCCCACCTCCTATTGGGCATCCTATCCCTGGACTTCCTCCGAGGGCACCCAGTACGAGGCCTTCAAAGGCAAGGTGACGGAGAACTATAATCCCAACTCTGCCATTGCCATTGGCAGCGGTTGGTGGGAGCGTTCGGTGTTTCCGAACGCCTCGAAGGGCTTCCTCCATGTCGACAGCAGCGGCAATCCGTCGGACAGCAACTCCGCGCCGGGCTGGTTTTGCGTCTCCCCCGCCTGGTGCTTCTAGCTTGTCTAGCGCAAAGCCCGCGTTACCCCGCGCGTGCTTTCTTTTGGCGACCGAACGAACGGCTTCAGGTTCATGGCACGGGTAGTCGGATTGAAGAGAAATGGGGTCATACAGCGGCTCTCAGAGCGCCTGCCGCACTCCCCCGCCATTACCTCTGCTGCGTCCTCGTATAGAGTCCATCCTGCTTGGTGTTTCGAGTTCGGGGCGTATACGGTGGGTGGATAATGGATTCACTTCGATGACGGCGTTTACGGGAGCGACCATGGCGATGCGCGAGATCGCGGTCAAGTTCGATGAGGGCGAAATGGCCTTGATTCAGGGTCATGCGGACGCCACGGGCATGACCTTTTCCGAGTTCGTGAGAAGGGCCGCGTTCGAGAAGGCTGAGGACATGGCGGACATCGAGGCCTACAACGAGGCTTTGGACGGGGACGGCGGCACTCGCTACCCGATGGAAGAGGTCGTGCGCATGGCGGTGGAGGCTGAGTGATTGTCCACACGCGTTGTCTGTCTCGGCTCTAAAGGCTTCTCTTGGGCGGGGTTCGGCTTATAGCCGGGTCCCGCTTTTTTGCGGCTTTCAGTTGTCTTTCTGAAGGTATGAAATGGCTGCCTCGATATGAATACGGTCGGCATTCGAAGCGGACGTTATAGCCGCGCTAATAGCGCATGACTTTCTCCCCTGCCGTCATCGTTGCCGCAGCGGCAAGACCGTTGCAAATACTTGGAATAGCCCTACGCTCGGCTCGTATTGCAAACCCCGAGTGAAGGGAGCCGTATATGCATGCAGCGGCAATTAACCTTCGGGGGGGGGTCGCTCCTGAAACGACCCGCTTCCGAGGGCAATCAATTATCGAGTACGTCCTGATCATTGCCGTCATCGGCCTGGTCATCGTGTTCGCGGGACCCGGCGTGGCCGGAGCCATCCGAAACCAGTCCAACCTGGTCGGCAACACGGTGAACAATGGGACGGTCGGCGGCGTCGAGGGAGGCGCGTCCGGTGGCGGCTCCGCAGGCGCCGATTCCGCGGCCGTCCAGGTGGCCATCGCCAAGGACGCGAAGGACTGGACCCTCGACGAGCAGGAGGCGGTTGCCAAAGACATTGCCAAGAACGGTACATCGTCTATCGCCTACGCCAAGGCCAAGGCCGCCATGGATGCCGGCACCAAGTTCTCGATGAAGCTGACCAATGGCAAGACGCTCGAGTACCGTATCATCGGCATCAACCACGACGACTTGGCCGATGGTAGCGGCATGGCAGGCTTGACGTTCGAGGCGACCAACTCTGCCTTGGGTAGCCAGAGAATGAACGCTACGGACACCAATGCCGGTGGTTGGGATAAGTCCGAGCTCCGTACCCGCCTCAACAGCGGTGACCTCTGGTTGCTCCTGCCCAGCGAGCTCCAGTCAAAGGTGAAACCCGTCACAAAGACAACCGATAACGTTGGCGGTAACGGGGGCGGTGCCCCCTCGGCGACGACCGACAAGGTTTTTCTGCTCTCGGCAACCGAAGTATACGGGGATATGCAATCTGACGGCATCCAGTACGAGTGCTACAAATCCAAGGGCGTGACGAGGTCGAACTATTCCGGTGCATCAGGCTATAGCCACTGGACTCGTTCCGTGAGACCGCGCAGCTCCACATCCTTTCGCTATGTTCAAAGCGGCGGTATTTGCTACAGCTACAGCGCGACGGACTCGTTTTATGTCCTCCCCGCTTTCTGCTTCTGATCTCTTTCATCGAAAAGCCCCCGCAATCCTGCGAGGGCTTTTCTTGTGGCGATTACTCAAACAATTCGAGGTTCATTGTACAGGTAATCGGGTTGAGGAGAAATGGGGTCATACAGCGGCTCTCAGAGCGCCTGCCGCACTTCCCCGCCATTACCTTTGCGGCATCCTCGTATGGAGTCCATCCTGGTTGGCGTTTTGTTGTAACCGCTCACTTGTCCACAGATCAAGTGAACTGCTGGAATAAATACAGCGACACACTAGTTCGTTACAGTCGCCATATCTGCGTAAATCGCCGCGATAAATACAGCCTGTACTCGTCTGTATACCAGCTACGCGTATGTAGATTCATGTCGCGTTAATAAATCGGCTCAAGCGCGTGCAAAACGCGCAAGTAACCGCAAAAAGCGATTATCGCGCAGGTAGATTTTTGGCACCCTGTTGCTTAATCAAAATTAAGCAATTGCTTAAAACAAAAAAGGTCAGGCACTAGGTGCCTGACCTGCGAAACTTCTGGTCGGGACGACTGGATTCGAACCAGCGACCCCTTGACCCCCAGTCAAGTGCGCTACCAAGCTGCGCCACGTCCCGAAGCTTTTTTTGTTGCTCTGCTCTCGCTCGCAACAGGAAGTATATTAACCCGAAACTTTAGACTTGTGCAAGAACTTTTTTACAATTTTTGAAGCAAGTCCAAAATTGTATCTGCGAGCTGGGGTTTTGTTAGCACGGGAAGTTCCTGTGTACCCGCTGTGCTCACAATCCAGGCCTTGTTAGTGTCGGTACCAAAGCCTGAATCGGCGCGCGAGACATCGTTGGCGATAATGGCATCGCAACCTTTGCGTGCCAATTTGCGCTCGGCGTACTCGACAACGTTATCGGTCTCGGCCGCAAAGCCGATCACGCATCGCTCGCCCTTCTGGTGTGAGAGCTCGGCCAAGATATCGACCGTTTCGACAAGCTCGATGCGATCCAAGCGTTCGTTGGACTTTTTGAGCTTATGGTCCGCAGGGGTGGCGGGGGTATAGTCGGCGACGGCGGCCGCACAAATTGCCGCATCGGCCGTCTGGAAGGCGCTCAGGGCCGCCTGGAGCATCTCTGCGGCGGTTTGCACGCGCACGCACTCCACGCCGCGGGGAACATCGAGCGATGTCGGTCCCAACACGAGCGTGACCTCGCCACCGCGGCGTGCGGCCTCCCCTGCAAGGGCGACGCCCATCTTGCCTGATGAGCGGTTGCCAATGAAGCGCACCGGGTCGATCGGTTCGTGTGTGGGGCCGGCAGTGATGACGATGCGCTTGCCCGCCAGGTCTTGCGGCACGGGGTTGAGCACCTCACAGACAGCCTCGACGATGTCCTCGGGCTCGCTCATGCGTCCCGTGTCCACGTCGCCGCAGGCAAGGTAGCCGCTGCCCGGACCCACCACATGGACACCGCGCTCGCGCAACGTGGCCATGTTGGTCTGTGTAGCCGGCGCTTTCCACATGCCATTGTTCATGGCCGGCGCGATCACGATGAGTCGTGGCGTTGCCAGCAGCGTGGTGGAGATGAGGTCGTCTGCGATGCCGTTGGCCATCTTGGCGATGATATTGGCCGTCGCGGGCGCCACGACCACCAGGTCGGGCTCCTGTGCGAGCGAGATGTGGTGGATGGGGTCGGAGGGATCGTCGAATAGGCCCACGGCAACGGGCTCGTTGGTGAGCGCACGAAAGGTGAGCGGGCCCACAAACTCGGTGGCATGCTCGCTCATGACGACCTTGACGCGTGCGCCGCGCTTTTGCAGCAGGCGCACGATATTGCACGACTTATAGGCGGCGATCCCGCCGGTAATGCCCAGCAGGATCGTTTTTCCCTCAAGTTGCATTGAATTGTTGGATGCCGCCGTCATCGCTAGGCTTCCTTGCTCGGGAGCACCAGGAGGCGGTGGCAGTACGGACAGTGCGTAATCTCGCTACCGTCGTGGTTGAGGTCGCTCATGGACGATGCCTGCAGCGCGGTGTGGCAGACCGTGGGGATGTTGCCCTGGATGGTCTCGACGGCCAAGCCGCGGAACTGCTTGAGCAGACGCTCGTAGTCGGTGAGCACGTCGGCCGGCAGCGTGGCGGCAAGAGCGGTGCGCTCCTTAGTGGCGGCTTCGATCTGAGCCTGCAGGTCGGCAGCCTTGGCGCGGGCGGCGTTGGTATCGGCCTTTACGCCCTCCTCGAACTTGGCGATAATTGCCTGTGCGCGGGCCTCGCGGTCGAGCGCCTCCTTATGGGCGACAACGACGTCCTTGCGGGTGTGCTCAATCTTGTCCAGACGCTTGGCCAGGGTTGCGAGTTCATTCTCCAGGTCCTGAACCTCACGGTAGTCGGAACCGTCGACGTGGCGCTTCTTGGCAGCCTCAATGGCGTTGTTGGTCTGAATCTCGGTGGTGTTGAGATCGTCGAGCTCAATGTCCAGGTCCTTGCGCTGGGCGTAGAGCTTGGTCATCTCGGCTTTGAGCTTAACGTAGGTCTTACGCTTGGAAGCGAGCTCCTTGAGCTCCGGCATATTGGCAAGTTCGCTCTTGTTGCGGGCGAGCTCCAAATCGATCTGTTGCAGCTTGAGTAGCGTAGCGCCGGCGCTCATAAGTTCTCTCCTTTTGTCACAGTCCACCATTGGCAAGGGTTCAGTATTTTAATCGCATGACGGGGGTCGACCCCGGCGTCAACTGCAGAGTTCATCAATATATCAACGAACGGCTCCTCGGAGCGGTCGTGGCCGAGCAAGATCACCGGTAGCCCACGCAAGGCAAGGTCCTGCGCCACGTGATAGCCTGCCTCGCCCGTCACGACAACATCCGCACCGGCGGCGATGGCGAGCTCTCCAAAGTCGCCCAGGGAGCCGCCCAAAATGGCGACGGTGCGGCACGGGCGATCAACTTCGCCCCACACACGCGGGTCGCTGCCGAAGGCTGTGGCAGCACGGGTGGCAAGATCGCGCAGCGTGCACGGGTCGTTGAGCGTTGCAAGCCCGCCCAGGCCGGTCGGCTCGGGGTCGTCCACGTGCTCCAGTGAGCTCACGGGTGTGGCACCCAGCAGCTCACTCAGGCAGACGCGGGCTTCGTGCGAGCGGTCCAGGTTGGTGTGGAGCGAGATAATGCTCACGCCGCAACGCGCTGCCTCGTAGAGCGCCGCGCTGCATTGGGGGCGTGCGGAATCCGACGGACAAAACGCCTCGGGCGCCTTGATGTATATGGGATGATGCGTCAGCAGCACGTTGGCGCCGCCTTCTTGGGCGCGGCGAACATTAGCTTCGGTCGCATCGAGCGCGCAGGCAACGCCGGTGATCTCCGCGGCCGGATCGCCAACGGAGAGTCCTACGTGATCCCAGCCCTCGGCGTCCGCCTTGGGGTAGCGCGCCAGCAGCCCACGTTCAAGCTCGGCGACGATCATGCGGCACCCACGATCGAGAGCAGCGTCTGGGCAAACTCGTCCAGGTCGACAGGGTTCACACGGTCATCAAACGAGATACGCAGAGCGCCCAATGCCTGCTCGCGACCAATGCCCATGGCGCTGAGAACATGGCTCGGGTCCATGCTGCCGCTCGAGCATGCCGAGCCTGCCGACACCTCAAAGCCGGCGGCGTCGAGCTTGATGATGAGCTCCTCGGAGTCCATGCCGTCAATGTAGATCGATACCATGCCGGGCAGACGGTCGGCTTGCGCGTAGTCGCCCATGGTGGCGTGAATGCGCGGATGGGCCGTAAGCGTGGCGTAGAGCTTGTCGGATAAGGCCTGCAGCGTTGTACGCTCCTGGGCCACGCGGGGCGCCAACGTGCGGGCGGCAGCGGCAAAAGCCAGCTGTGTACGCAGGTCCTGCGTGCCGGCACGACGACCGGCCTCCTGTCCGCCGCCAAAGATGCGGGGTCGCAGTGGGGTGCGGGTCTTAACGTAGAGCGCGCCAGATGCCACAGGACCGCCGATCTTGTGCGCGGCAACGGTCATAGCATCGACGCCCAGCTCGGTGACATCGAGCGGAATATGCAAGTAGCCTTGGATGGCATCGGTATGAAACAGGGCGCCGGCAGCATGTGCGGCGGCGGCCAGCTCGCGGATGGGCTGCACCACGCCGGTCTCGTTGTTGGCGACCATGATGCTCACGAGCGCCACGTCGTCGCCTAGTAGCTCGACAAGCGTGGCGGGCTCAATGTAGCCCATGCGGCAGGGCTGCACCAGGTCGACGCTAAAGCCTGCGGCACGCAGCAGCGGCAGGTTGTCCAGAATCGAATCGTGCTCGATGGCAGATACGATCACGCGGTTACGCTTACGGTCGCGCTGACGTGCACCCTCGGCAAGACCGAGTAGCGCCAGCTGGTTGGCTTCGGTGCCGCCGTTGGTCAGAACAATCTCAGACGGGCGAACGCGCGCGCCAAAGCTGCGGGCGATCTCGCGACGTGCAACCTCCAGACGCGCGGCAGCCTTGCGGCCGAGCGAGTGCAGCGAGTTGGGGTTGACGCCCGCTAGCTCGCTATCGTCGTACTCACGCTGCGCAAGGCGCGCCTCGGCGCGCATGGGCGTCGAGGCGGCGTAGTCAAGATTCACGGGTATGCGGTTTTGACCTGCGGTCATAAGGGTTTATGCCTCCTGTGCAGCCTCGTTGCCCAGCTTCTGCAGCAGCGCAACCTCGGCAGCGGGATCTTCGGACTTAAATACGGCAGAACCGGCCACCAGGACATTTGCGCCGGCCTTGACGACCTCGGCAATGTTCTTGGAAGAAATGCCACCGTCGACTTCGATGAGGGGCGAAACGCCGTGACGCTCGCACATGGCCTTGAGCTCGTGGAGCTTAGCGATGGTGCCCGGGATAAAGCTCTGGCCGCCAAAGCCTGGGTTCACGCTCATGAGCAGCACCATATCGACGACGTCGATGATGCTCTCGAGCACGCACACGGGGGTGGCGGGGTTGAGCACAACGCCGGCCTTGACGCCGCGCTGCTGCAGATGCGTGAGCGTGCGGTGCAGGTGCGTGGAAGCCTCGTAGTGCACGGTGATCATGTCGGCGCCGGCGTCGGCGTACCAATCGACCGTCTCGTCGGGGTTCGATACCATCAGGTGCGCGTCGACCGGCACGTCGGTGGAGCGCTTGACGGCCTTGAGGATGTCGACGCCAAAGGTGAGGTTGCCGGTAAAGTGGCCGTCCATGACGTCGAAGTGCACGTAGTCGGCGCCGGCGATCTTGTCGAGGTCGCCCTTGAGGTTGGCCATATCGGCCGAAAGGATGGACGGAGCGATTTTAATGGAACCCATGGTAGAAGCCTTTCTGCGCTAGTCGGTGAGTCCGTAGAACTCTTGGGAGGGTACGCGGTCGGTAAGAATCTCGAGCGCCCTATCCAAAGTAACACCGTTGTAGAGCGTTTGCTCCACGGCAAAGGTGAGCGGAATGTCTACGCCCAGTGAACGGGCAAGCTCGCTCACGCTGCGGGCCGCGACGGCGCCCTCGACAACCATATGCGTGCGCGTCTGATACTCGTCGAGCGACACGCCGTGGGCAAACTCGTAGCCAAAGGTGCGGTTGCGCGAATGCTCCGAGGTGCAGGTGGCAATGAGGTCACCCATGCCGGCAAGTCCCATGCAGGTCATAGCTTGACCGCCGCGGGCATGCACCAGACGGCTAATCTCGGCCAGGCCGCGCGTCATGATGAGGGCGAGCGTGTTGTCGCCGGCACCGGTGCCGGCGGAGATGCCGCACACGATGGCGATGACATTTTTCATGGCGCCGCAGACCTCGACACCGGTCATGTCTTGCGACAGATAGATGCGGAAGGCCGTGGACAGGAGCAGGTCCTTAAAGGTCTCCCCTATCTGCGGATCTTTGCTGGCGATGACGGCGGCAGAAAGCCCGCCGCGGCAGATCTCCTCGGCATGGTTGGGGCCCGAGAGCGCCGCCACGCGCGCCTCGTTGCCGATCTCGCTGGCGATGACCTCGCTCATGAGCAGGCCGGACTCGGGCTCAATGCCCTTGGTGAGGCAGAGCACCGGGGTATTGGCTGCGATAAAGGGCGCGGCCTGGTGGCACACGCTGCGAAGGTGCGTCGAAGGAACGGCGAAGATGATGGCCTCGGCGCCGTCGAGCGCCTGCACCAGGTCCGTGGTGGCGACGACGTTGCCGGGCAGCTCGTAGCCCACCAGATACCGGGGGTTACGGTGCTCGCCGTTAATGCCGGCGGCCGTCTGCTCGCTATGGGCCCACATGGTCACGCGCTCGGCCCGCGCGGCGGCAAGGCCGGCGACGGCGGTTCCCCAGGAGCCGGAGCCAATCAGCGCAACATTCATGACTCTCTCCTACTTATCGTCGGGCTCGGTGACGCGCTTGGTAAACGAGAGCTTGGACTCCTTACCGGTCATGAGCTTTTTGATGTTCGCGCGATGGGCCCACACTACGGTGATGCCGATCATCGCCATGCAAAACTTGAGGCCCAGGCTGCTGTACGGAAAGACCGCACAGGCAGCGATGGGAAGACCAATGGCGGCGGCAAGCGAGCCCACCGACACAAACTTGGTGATGGCGACGGCAACGATAAACATGCCCAGCAGCGACAGGCCAATGGGCCAGTACCAGGCAAGAATCACGCCCAGGCCCACGGCGATGCCCTTACCGCCGTGGAAGTTAAGGTAAGGCGAGAAGATGTGTCCCCACACGGCAGCCAGGCAGATGACGCCGATCATCCAGTCACCGGCGGCACCGGGAGCCATGATGCTCACGGGGAAGCCATAGCCCACGCTCGCGATGAGCGGACGCGCGATAAGGACGCAGATGGCGCCCTTAAGGCAGTCGAGCAGCAGCGTGAGCGCGGCCACCTTGGGGCCGGCCACGCGCAGCGCGTTGGTGGTGCCGATGTTGCCGGAGCCCGCCTTGCGAATGTCCGTGTGGTTGAACACGCGGCCCAGGATCAGGCCAAACGGAATCGCTCCGATAAAGAACGAGACCACGGCGCAGATGGCGGTCAGCAGGATCGGATTAAGCATCCTTTTGCTCCTTCTTCCTAAAGAAGAGTCGAATGGGCGTACCGGAAAAATCGAAGGTCGAGCGCATGCGGTTCTCCACGTAGCGCTGGTAGGTGTCGTTGACCAAGTCGCTGTGGTTGACAAAGAACGTAAACGTCGGCGGGTTGACGCCCGTCTGGGTCACGTAGTGCATGCGCAGGCGGCGCTTGCCGTCCACCACGGTGTGGCCGAACTCGCGCAGGTCGGTGAGGAACGTGTTGAGGCGCGAGGTGCTGATCTTTTGCGAGCGCGTCTTCTCGGCGGCGTCGACCATCGCCCAGATCTTCTCGACGCTGCGGCCGGTCAGGGCAGAGATGCGCAGGTACTGGGCCCAGGGAGCCATGACGCCCAGACGGCGGTCGATGGTCTCCATGCAGGCCTCGCGCTTACGGTCGTCGTCGAGCAGATCCCACTTGTTGAGCAGCACCACGATGGCGCAGCCGCGCTCAATGGCAAGACCCATGACCTTCTGGTCCTGCTCGGTAACGCCCACGGAGGCGTCGACGACGAGCAGCGCTACGTCGGCGCGGTCGATGGCGCGCAGGCCGCGAACCATGGAGTAGTACTCGATGTTCTCGTACACGGTGCTCTTCTTGCGAATGCCCGCGGTGTCGACCATGCGGTAGTGCTTGCCGTTGCGCTCGACGACCGTGTCGATGGCATCGCGCGTGGTGCCGGCAATGTTGGACACGATGGAGCGGTCGGCGCCCAGGATGCGGTTGAACAGCGAAGACTTACCGGCGTTGGGGCGGCCGATGATGGCGACGTTCAGCGCGTCGGGGAACTCATCGGCGACCTCGTCCTCTTCCTCGGGAAGCAGGGCCACGATGTCGTCGAGCAGGTCGCCCGTGCCGTGGCCGTGCAGGGCCGAGAGCGGCGTGGGCTCGCCGATACCGAGCGAATAGAACTCCCAGATGCTGTCGTTCTCGCGATCGGGGTTGTCGAGCTTGTTCACCAGCAGAAAGACCGGCTTGTCGCAGCGCTTGAGCATGCGAGCGACCGACTCGTCCTCCTCGGTGACGCCGGTGCGGCCGTCAACCACAAACAGGATGACGGCGGCTTCCTCGGCGGCGGCGAGGGCCTGGTCGCGAATGGACGTGGCGAAGACGTCATCGCTCTTGAGCGGTTCGATGCCGCCCGTGTCGACGATGGTGAACTCGCGGCCGTTCCAATCGGCCGTGTGGTATGAGCGGTCGCGCGTGACGCCGCGGGACTCGTGGACGATGGCGTCCGAGGTCTGGGCCAGGCGGTTAACGAGCGTGGACTTGCCCACGTTGGGGCGTCCGACGACGGCGACGATAGGTTTCATCTGCACTCCTTTAATGGGTAGGGTCAGTGGAAGTGTTAGAGTCGGCAGGCACAATGCCAAGGATGTGCTCCAGGGTATCGAGCAGCTCATGCGGCATGGTCGACACCACATGAACCTCGGCGCCGCGACTGGTAAGGCTTGCGAGTAAATCGTCACGATGATACTCGTCAAGCGTCATGCCGTCAGCGTTGAACATGAGCTTAGGCACAAAGAGCATAACCCCCGAGAGGTCCTGCGGCAGCTGTTCCAGAATGTCGCAGGCGACGATGAGGCCGGTCACGTCCACGTTGCCGCCAAAGTAGCGGTTCTTGATGGCCGTGACGGTGCCGGCGAGTCCCTTGGGCGATTCCACAAAGCGGGCTACCGTATCGCGTGCGCTGGCGCCCGAGAGGCACAGCAGGTGCTGGCCTCGGGCGGCGATGGCCTCGCGGACGCGACGCAGGCGCTCGGCGTCGGCGGCAAGCACATCGTCGGTCTCGTCCAGATACGAGCGGATCATGCCAATGCCGTCGTAGTATTGCGGGTAACCGTCGTAAAAGTCTGCCTCGGGAGGATCGATGCCGGCGTCCAGATAGAACTCGTCGCTCATCTGGAAGGTGTGGCGGCCAAAGCGCTCATAGGCGCGGTCCTGGAACGGTCGGATCATGGCAATAGTCTCGCGCGCCAGCTCGGGCTTGTCGCTGTAGGACCAGCTAAAGCGATTCTGGTGCTTAGTAAAGCCCAGAGGCACAATGCCCAGGCTGGTGATTTGCTCGTGCTCCTCGCAAAAGCGCAGGGTCTTTTCCAGCTCCTCGCCGTCATTCATGCCGGGGCACAACACGATCTGCGCGTGAATCTCGATGCCGGCGGCCATGATGGCCTCGAGCACATCCATGCCGCGCTGGGCGTTGCGGCCCATCATGCGTCGGCGGACATCGGGGCTCACGGCGTGGACCGACACGTTCATGGGGCTCATGTTGCGTTGGATGACGTTTTGCACGTCCTCGTCGGTGAGGTTCGTGAGCGTGACAAAGTTGCCCTGCAAAAAGCTCAGACGATAGTCGTCGTCGCGGATGTAGAGCGTGGAGCGGCCGCCCTTGGGCAGCATGGTCATAAAGCAGAACACGCAGGCGTTCACACAGGTGCGCATACCATCGAAGATGGGGCCATCGAATTCAAGGCCCCAGTCCTCTCCCGGGAAGCGGTCGAGCTCGACGGGGGTGACGCTGTTGTCGCGCGGGTCGAAAACCTCGAGGTCGACGGTGTCGTCGTCGGCCTCCCAGAGCCACACGATCATGTCGGTGAGCGCCTCACCGTTGACCGTGAGCACGCGCATGCCCGGCTCGATACCCACATCCCACGCGGGCGATTCGGGACGCACGTTCTTTACGAGCGCGCCCTCACCCGGCTCGGGGTCGCGGCTGCGCCCGTAATCGGCCACCTCGGCGGCGTATGCGGGTACGGTCTGGTCCATGATTAGCGGCAAAGCTCCTTGATGCGCTCGACGGCGCGCTCGATGTGTTCTTGCGGGGTGGAGGCTCCGGCGGTGATGCCGATGTGGTGAGCGTCGGTAAACCAAGCGGTCTCAAGCTCTGAAGCTTCCTCGATGTGATGCGTGCGCTCGCAGGCGTCTGCGCAAATCTGCGCCAGGCGGCGGGTGTTGCCCGAGTTCTTGCCGCCCACGACGACCATGCAGTCGCAGCGGTTGGCAAGTGTGGCTGCTGCCTGTTGACGTTCACTTGTGGCAGCGCAAATGGTGTTGATCACACGCAGCTCCTGCACGCGCGGGGTGATAGCTGCCACGACCTCGGCGAGGTTCTGCGCGGTCTGGGTGGTCTGCACGACGAGGCCTACCTTGCCCTTGAGCGACAAGGCATTGGCGTCGGCGGCACAGCTCACGACCTGTGCATCTTTGCCGGCGTGGCCAAGAATGCCCTCGACCTCGGGGTGACCCGGCTCGCCTACGACCACCACGCGGTAGCCCTCGCGCACCAGGCGCTCGGCTGCCATATGGACTTTCTTCACGTAGGGGCAGGTGGCGTCGACCACGTTTAGGCCGCGCTTGCGGGCAGCATCGATTACCTGCGGCACCACGCCGTGGGCGCGGATGATCACGGTGCCGGTTGCGGCGTCGTCCAGGGTTTCGGCCAAGCCAACGCCTGCCTCAGCGAGCTCGCGTACCACGATGGGGTTATGGATGAGCGGACCCAAGGTATGAACCTGAGTGCACTCCCCTGCCTGCGGCGCGGCGGCCAGCGCCATATCGAGCGCACGCTGTACGCCGTAGCAAGTGCCGGCGTGTGCTGCGATCTCGATGGTAGTCGCTGTTGCCTGGTCGGACGCGGTCGCGGCAGTGTTCGTAACGTTCTCGCTCATGGCTAGAACCTGCCCGGATGCTCGGCGCACAGCTCGTCTCGCATAGCGTAGACGCGGTTCATGGCCTCGGACTCAAACCATTCCAGGCGCTCCGTGCGCTTAAGCCCAGCCGGTGCGTCGGAAAGCGAGACGGCCTTGCCGGCGCGGATCCAGCACTTCTTGGGACGCATGAGCTTTTTGCCTGCGGGCGTGATGTCGGACCAGCCGCAGATGGCGAGCGGGTTGACGGGCGCCTTGCCCATCTGGGCGATGAGCGCAAAGCCGCCGTGGACCTCGGGCTTGATCTCGCGCGAGCGGATGCGTGTGCCCTCGGGGAAGATCAGGACGTCCTCGCCGCGCTGCAGCGCATGCTGGGCGGCGCGCAGGCACTTCATATCGGCAGTTCCACGCTCGACGGGGATGCCGCCAACGCGGCTAAAGGCCCAGCGCACAATCTTGCTCTTGGCGAACTCGGACTTAAAGATGGGACGAATGCGGCGGCCCCCAAAGAACAGCGCCGTCTCCACGGCCAAGAGCTCGGCCATCGAGGTGTGGTTGCAGATGACCACGCTGCCGCGGCCTTCCTGGCGCTCAAACAGAAGATCGGCGTCCTCTACCTTCCAGCGCCACATGAGCTTGGAGAAGGCCCAAAGGATTGCCATGACCACGGCGACGGTGCCGCGGATGAGCGCGGGGAACTCGGCATAAGGGGCGTTGTAGTAATCCTCGGGCGTCTGCTTAAACAGGCGCATGGGCTACCTCCTTTGGTTGATGAGGTCCTCGATAATGCGGACGACCTCGTCGATGGTGTGGGCGGTGGAGTCGACGTGCACGGCGTCCTCGGCGGGCACGAGCGGGGCGACCTCGCGACTGCTGTCGAGCTTGTCGCGCTGCTTAAGGGCGTCGAGGGTCTCGTCGACCTCTGCTTCGAGCTGCTCGGACGTGAGCGGCTGGGCGTCGTTTTGGTGACGCTGCAGCACACGGCGGCGGGCGCGCTCACGCGGGTCGGCGGTTAGGAACACCTTGACCTGCGCGTTGGGGAACACGACGGTTCCGATGTCGCGACCCTCGGCGACGATGTCGCGGTCCTCGGCGGCGCGGCGCTGATGGATGAGCATGGCGGCGCGCACGCCTGGATAGGCCGAGACCTTGGACACGTTAGCGTCGACCTGCGGGGTGCGGATGGCGGCCGAAGCGTCCTGGCCGTCAATGGTCAGGCGCGTATCCTCGCCGGTGCCGTTGGTAAAGCGGATTTCGATCTGCTCGGCGAGGGCATCGATTGCCGCCTCGTCATCCAGGTCGATGCCGCGGTCGAGCGCGGCGAAGGTGACGGCGCGGTACATGGCGCCCGTGTCGAGCTTGTTAAAGCCAAGCTGGCGGGCGATCTCCTTGGCGATGGTGGACTTGCCGGAACCGGCGGGGCCGTCGATGGCGACGATCATGCAATGCTTCCTTTCGATGGTTGACGTGCAGGTATGGTTCGCGGGCGTTGGGGCGCGGCGGGTTGCCTAACCCATGTAGCGCTCGCGGTAGGTGTTGCGCTTGGGTGCGGAGCCGTGGCTGCCGTGGTGACGCGTGCGGCTTGCGGGCATGTCTTGGGGCTTGCCGCCGTTGCGCTTGGCGCTCGCCTGCTTGGGCGGGATGCCGCCGGCCTTGAGGATCTGCACCTCTCGGTCGGTGAGCTCGCGCCACGAGCCCTTGGCCACGTCCTTGAGCTCCAGGCCGGCAAAGTTGCAGCGGTGCAGGCGGATCACCGGGTGGTGGATCTTGCTCAGCATGCGCTTGACCTGGTTCTTGCGACCCTCGCGGATGATGACCTCCACGGCGGTGGTGCCGGGCTTGACGCCCTGGGGAGCTACGGCCTCGGCCTCGCGCGCGTTAATGACGCGGCAGATCGCCGGCTGGCACAGGCCGTCGTCGAGCTCGATGCCGCGGCGGAGCGGTTCTAGATCGCGGTCGGTCAGGTGCCCGTCCACGAGTGCCTGGTAGGTCTTATAGACATGCTTGCTGGGGTGCAGCAGGTCCTGTGACAGGTCACCGTCGGTGGTAAAGAGCAAAAGGCCCGTGGTGTCGCGGTCCAGGCGGCCCACCGGGAAAAGTCCCGGAAAGCGGTCGCGGGGGACCAGGTCGGCCACGCAAGGGCGCTCCTGCGGGTCGCTCATGGTGGTGAGGTAGCCGGTCGGCTTGTAGAGCATCAGGTACACGGCGCCTTGGTTGAGCTTGACGGGCATACCGTCGACCTCGATGTGATCGCGGTCGACATCGACCTTGGTGCCCAGTTCAATCGCGACCTCGCCGTTGACGGTCACGCGGCCGGCGGTCATCAGGTCCTCCGAGCCGCGGCGGCTCGCCACGCCCGCGCGCGCCAAAAAACGCTGCAGGCGCATGGTGTGCGGGTAGACGGGCTGAGCGTCGGTTGCGGGTACTGAATTGCCCATGGCGCGCGTCTCCCCTACTTCGTTAGTCCTCGTCATGTATATCCTCCGAGGTCTCGTCGACGACAAGGGTCTCCAAGTCCTCGACTGCCTCAACATCTTCAACATCGGTATCGAGCAGTTCGCGCTCTTCGTCAAGGTCTTCGGCTTGCTCCTCGAGTGTGGACTGAATACTGCGGCCGCTCAGGCGCTCGCGGATAAACTGACGCGACTGCTCGTCGGGGGCAAACTGCTCCAGGTCGGGCAGGTCGCGGGTGGAGCGCAGGCCGAACTTTTCCAAGAAGGCGTTGGTCGTGCCGTAGATGATGGCTTGACCGCGCTGGGGGTCGCGGCCGAGTTCACGCACCAGGCCCTTGTCCACGAGCGACGCGATAACGCCATCGGAGTTGACGCCGCGGATGCCCTTGACTACCTCGCGTGTCACGGGCTGGTGGTAGGCGATCACGGCCAGGGTTTCGAGCGCCGCCTGCGACAGCTTTTGCGTATCCCAGCTCAGCACATAGGCCTCGACCACATCGTGGTAGGCGGGGTGCGTAAACAGGCGCCAGCCGCCGGCGACCTCGCGCAGCTGAAAGCCGCGGTTGGCCTCCTCGTACTCAACCTTGAGCTCGGCGAGCAGCGACGCGCACTCGCCGGGGGCGATATCCAGTGCGCCGGCTAGCGCGGGCGCACTCACCGGGTCGCTCGACACCAGCAGCAGCGCCTCGAGGGCGCCTTTGAGGCTGTTTGCCTCCAGCGTGGAAAGGGTTGACATGGTTGCCGCTCCTATTCGGTGAGCTCGGGGCCCTCGCCGGGCACGTATGCCTCGGCTCCCTCGACTCGGTTGATGCAGATGGTTCCAAAGATTTCGTCCTGACTCAGCGTAAGCGAGCCGCGCTTGGCAAGCTCCAGCATGGCCAGGAAGGTGACGACGAGCTGCTCGGTGGTGGCGTCGCCGTCCAGCAGCTCGCGGAAGGTGCAGGTTTGGTGCGCCATGGTAAAGCGGTCGACCGAGGCCACGGTCAGGTCGAGCGGCACGCGATGCGGCGCCACGTGCTCGGCCTCCAGCAAGAAGGTCTGGCGCTTGCCGTCCAGGTCGGCGCAGATGACGGCGAGGCCACGCAGGGTGATGCCGGCCAGGTAGTCGGGCATAAGGCCTAAAAACTCGGGGTCGGGGCCGGCCACGCGCGGATGCATACGGCTCTCGGCCTGCATGCGCGCGCCGAGGGCTGCCGCCGCGCCCTTAAACTGCTTGTAGGCAATCAGGCGCTGAATCAGGACCTCGCGCAGGGCGTCGCCGTCAAGCGCACTGAGCTCCTCGAGGTCTTCATCGTCCTCGTCATCGTCGTCTGACTTGCGCGGGGCTTCTTGGGGCACCAGCGAGGCGGCCTTGATGTCCAAAAGGGTTGCCGCGACCAGCAAAAAGTCGCTCGCCACGTCCAGGTCCAGCGCCTCGATGCGCTCGGCCTCGGCAAGGTATTGCTCGGCCACCTCGCTGATCGAGATGGCGCCGATATCAACTTTTTGGCGGGTTACCAGCTGCAGCAACAGGTCGAACGGTCCGCTGTAGACCTGCGTCGACACGCGATACGACATCTTCGACCTCCTTTGACGGCGCCTTCGCGGCGCGGTTTGGGTGCATGTTGCGACCGTTTTGCACGGTCGACCTGTAAGTTTACCTTAGATGCTGGCGATTGCGAAGTTGAGCAGCCACTCGGCCAGCGGATACACGGTAACGTCGAAATAGCGGCCGATCACGTCGATGCCGGTCCACATGGGCAGCAGGTACAGCACCAGGATGAGGATGGGCATAGCGTATTGCTGCAGACGGTAGTAGTTAGCGAGCGCCTTGCCCTTGAGGAAAGGCACGATGATCGACGAGCCATCGAGCGGCGGAATCGGGATGAGGTTGAAGAACGCAAGCGACAGGTTGACCACGATAAACGTGGCGCCGAAGTTCATGATTTGTGATGCCAAGGCAAAGGACATGCTGGCGTAGAGGTTGCCGTATGCTAGTCGCATGAGGGCTGCGGCAAGACACGCGAGCGTGATGTTCGATGCGGGGCCGGCTACGCTCACCAGGACCTCGTCGCGCTTGGGGTGTTTGAGGTTGTTGAGGTAGACGGGCACGGGCTTGGCGAAGGCGAATACGGGACCGCCGGCGGCAAGCATAAGCAGCGGCAGGAGGACGGTGCCAAACGGGTCGATATGGTTCAGCGGGTTGAGCGAGACACGACCGCGCGAACGGGCCGTCTTGTCGCCGAGTGCCCAGGCTGCGGCGGCGTGTGCGCTCTCGTGGATCACGATGCCGACGATAACGGCAACGGCGCTGGCGAGCAGGTTCATGAAGTAGCTGTTGGACATGGCACTCCCTTAGCGGACGCGGCGCGAGGCGCGCGTGAGCAGGTAGTCGGCCACAAACAGGATTACCGCGACAATAGCGTAATCCAGGCGGAATACGCCGCCAAAGGGCGATGTGATGACGCCGTATCCGGCAATGGCGCTCGGCAGCGCGCGCGAAAGCTCAACGACAAAGCCCACGATCTGCAGCTTGGCGGTCAGGCCGCTAAAGCACAGCAGCACGGTCATCGCGCTCATAAAGATGCCGCAGATGCGACAAGCGATGGCGATGATGCTCATCGCCACGGCGGTGGCCTTACGAGAGTTCACGCGCGGTCTCCTCTTCGATCTGGGTGGAAAGCTCCAACCATTCGTCCTCGAGCTTGGGCAGCTCTTGCTTAAGCCCGTTATATTCCCCCAGCGCAGCATTGAACTTGTCTTGATCGGCATAAAGCTCTTCGCTAGCCATCAATTCCATAAGCTCGTCATAGCGGGCGCGCTTTTTGTCGAGTTCCGTCTCGATCTTCTTGAGCTGGTTGCGCACGCCCTTGAGCTTTTTGTTGAGTGCGGCGCGGGCCTGGGCCTCGGCGCGTTTTTGCTCCTTGGTCTTTTTGCCCTCGGCAGGTTTGGGGGTGGCGGGCGCATCGGGCTGGGCCGCGGTGACCTTAGCGGACTTGGTCGCGGCCGGTGCACTCTCCCCTGCCGCCTCGGCGGCGGCGCGGGCTGCGAGGTCCTCGCGCTTGTAGAGGTAGTAGTCGTAGTCGCCGTCGTAGACCGTGACCTTACCATCGCGGATGTCGATCACGCGGTTGGCAACGGCGCGCACCAGGTGCTCGTCGTGGCTGATCAGCACGATGGCGCCGGGGAAGTTCTGCAGGGCGTTCTCGAGCATGTCCACCGAGTCGATATCCAGATGGTTTGTGGGCTCGTCCAGGCACAGGAGTGCCTCGGGGGCAACAAGCATTTTGGCGAGCGCCAAGCGCGCCTTTTCGCCGCCGGAGAGGACGCGAACCTGCTTCTCGATGGAATCGTTGTCGCTAAACAGGAAGGCGCCCAGCAGGCTGCGCTGCTGCGGCACGGTCCACTTGGGCGTGACGGTGTCGATTTCTTGCAGGACGGTGTTGGACTCGGTCATGCCCTCGAGTGCGTGCTGGGCGTAGTAGGCCACGCCCACGTTGGTGCCCAGGTCGCGGATGCCGGTGGTGGGCGGCTCCAGGCCGGCGAGGATCTTCATGAGAGTGGACTTGCCCGCGCCGTTGGGGCCGACGAGCGCCACATGCTCGCCGCGGTAGAGCTTGAGGTCGATGTCACTGTAGATGTGCTTATCGCCGTAGGACTTGGATACACCCTCGAGGCCCACGACCATGTCGCCCGAGCGCGGTGGGTCGGGGAACTTAAAGTCGATGTGCTTGTGGCCCTCGGGCAGGATGACAAGCTCCTTTTTGATCTGCTCGATCTTGCGGATGCGCTCCTGGGCCTGGGCGGCCTTGGTGGGCTTGTAGCGGAACTTGTCGACGAAGACCTGCATGTGGGCGATGTCACGCTCCTGGGCGGCGCGCTTGGCGCGCATTTGCTCCAGGTTGTCCTCGCGCTGCTTGAGGTAGCTACTGTAGTTGCCGGTGTAGGTGGTCACGCGGCGGTTTTCGAGTGCGGCGACATGGTCGACGCAGGCGTCCATGAAGGCGCGGTCGTGGCTGACGATGAGGACGGCGCCGTCGTAGTTGGCGATAAAGCCGCGCAGCCACTGGACGCTTTCGAGGTCCAAGTGGTTGGTGGGCTCGTCCAGCAGCAGCAGGTCGGGGTGGCGCAGGAAGAGCTTGGCGAGCGCGATACGCATCTGCCAGCCGCCCGAGAACTCGGAGCACGGGCGCTCAAAGTCGGTGACTTTAAAGCCCAGGCCGGACAGGATTTTGCGGGCGTTGCTCTCGAGCTCGTAGCCGCCCAGATGCTCAAAGCGGTCCTGGACTTGGCCGTACTCGTTGAGGAGTGCGTCGACGTCCTTGCCCTGCTCGGAGAGCTCGGTGATTTGGGCCTGCAGCTCGTTGGCGCGCTCGCCCATGCGGCGGATTTCCTTAGCGGCGGCCACGACCTCGGCAAGGATGGTGGTGTCCTTTTGCTCCAGATTAGTTTCCTGCTCTAGGTAGCCCACCTGGCAGTCCTTGGCGTACTGGACCTGGCCGGCGTCAGGACTGTCGATGCCCATGATGATCTTGAGCATGGTAGTTTTGCCGGCGCCGTTGGGGCCCACGAGTGCGAAGCGCTCGCCGGGGTTGATCTGGAAGGACGCGCCGCTAAAGAGGACGCGTGCGCCGAAGCTTTTTTCGATCTTGTCGACCAGGAGGATCATGGTGCCGCCTTTGACCTTGTGTGCCTATATGAAAAAAGGCCCCAACTTGCGTTGGAGCCTCATTCAATGCTCGGGTGGAGACGAGGGGGATCGAACCCCTGACCTCTTGACTGCCAGTCAAGCGCTCTCCCAGCTGAGCTACGCCCCCGTGCGAAGAAGTACTATACGGGAACTCGGACGGCGATGCAAGGACAATTTTGGAAAAACTTTCCTGGGGCGGCGGCGCGGATGCGGGACGGACTCGAGAGCGATGGGCCCGCGATGCCCGACTAAGCCCGCGGGGCGCGCCCCGCGGGAGGGCGGCGCTGCCGCCGCCCTCCCATCAGGCTCCACCCCGGCCGCCCCCGGGGCCTCCCGCCACGAAACCGGCCCATCTACTACGTTTGGCCGGCATCCCCCGACCATGGCGTCTCGGGCAAAAATAAAACCGCAGGTAGACGGCCTGCGGTTTTCGGGAAAACGGGGTATGGTCGAGGGGTCGGGCTTAAACGTAGTAGATAGGCCGGTTTCATGGCGGGGGCATCGCAGGCAGCCGACCGAGGGCGCCCGGAAGTGAGCAAGCAGGCTATTTGCAAGTGGAAACTACTGCCATGAAAAAGAAAACAGGCCAGACATATTGCCTGACCTGTTGAAAAACCTGGTGGGCCCTCCGGGATTCGAACCCAGAACCCAGGGATTATGAGTCCATCTTCTAAACCAAATTCAAGTGCAGAAACGTAAATCAAAGTGTGGATAGCAGCGGATAACAATAAACACTGTAATCTCGTTTTACTCGAAATGGCAAATTGATACATTTTGACAAACTCCTTCTTTGGTATCCGAGAAACGCCGTTGATATTCAAGGTCAACAGGTCTTCCTATGCTTGCGCCTTGGTTATCCGTCAGATCTATGCGCTGAGGGTCGAGCCTGTGGTTGCCCCCAATCACTCACCATCGTGACAGGGCTATGTGTGACGAGGTTGGCTGCAACCAGAATTTTTTCGGTCAAGCCGGCGCTCACGCGATGGCATATGAGTTTGAGCGTCGCGGCATCAGCGTTGAATTCCGATAACCTGGTGAGGATGCCGCGCGCACACTTGGCAGCTGGTGCCAATTGACCCTTGAGCTGACATCGATGTCATAATGCTCTCGATGGGTTTCGGCCCATGCTCATAATCCCTGGGTTCTGGGTTCGAATCCCGGAGGGCCCACCACTATCTACCAGCGGTTTCCATGAAATACAGTTGTTCAGGGGAACCGCTTTACTATTGGTTATTCCTTCTAGAATCCACTGGTTTCTTCTGGCTATCCACCGCTATCCACCACAGCTCAATGCATAAACAATTATCCCAGTATAAACATTGTGAATATGCTATGGACCGTCTCTTTCAATCGGCGGCGAGCCAGTGAGGTCCCGGAACAGTTGTTCAGCTAGACGCAATGGTTAATGCCTGCCGTCAAACTTGTTTCATTATCATTGAGGATTGGAGCGAGTTATGACCAATCGTACAGTTGTCCATGGCGCCATTGTGGAAGGCGCCTCGGCAGTACCCATTGATATCGCGATTGAATTCAAACCGGGAATTCCCGGCATTCACATTCTAGGCATTCAGGATAACGCCGCCGTGGAGTTGCGGGGCATTGTCAGGTGTGCACTCAAGGCGCAGGGATACACCTTGCCTCGAGACAGTGGTTCTATCGACGTCATGCCCTCGCCCGGCTATAGCAAGGCCTTCTCAGGTCGAATTCGAGACGCAGGCTCCCTCGCGCTGCCCATAGCGCTTGGTATCCTGAGCGCCTCGGGGCAGGTCGATCCTACGTATATCAAGGATAAGCTGTATTTTGGATCGCTGGACTTCGGCGGTAACGTGACGTCGTGTCGGGGCGCCATTGCAGTTGAGGATCTCTGCCATGAGCTGAATCTCCAGGGAGTCGTTTCCGCGGCAACTCCGCGCGGATTGAGGCCTTCTAACCCGAGCCTTCAAACCCTGGACTCGATCTCATCTTATTCCTTGGGTAATCCTGAGAATCTTATCGGCAGGCCTATGCCGGCTGAACCAAATCAATTGAGTCCGGTTTACCCGCCTGCTGCAGTCTCCGCTGTGGCCGAGGCCCTTGCGACGCGAATTCCCATCTTAATTGAGACGGATAGCCCGGATCGTGCGGGAGAGGCGCTTCGCGCGTTCTTCCGCGTCGGCGAAAGCGATGAGGCGACGCTCATGAGAGACCTTGCCGGTGTCGGTGCGAAGGGTAACGTTGCCGTTGTCTCCGATATCGGGACGGCAAGCATCGCAGGTATTATCGGCGGCGGGCGCCCCATCAGGCCGGGTGTCATCTCTGCCGCAAGCGGTGGCGCCATCGTTCTCGGAAATATCGACCAGGCATCGTCCCATGTTCTTCAGTCTGTGGCGTCGGCGACAAGGCGAGACACCGTCAGGATCGTTAGGGTTGACGGTACTACGCTGTTTCCAAGCGACGCCGCCCTCGTTATGACGGCTAGGGAAGACAGAAGCGACTATGCGATGAAAGCGTTTCAGCTGAGCCCATTCCCTAAAATCGAACAGCCGGTCGTTGTCGATATTGACCAATTGGAAAGAGGCCTTTCTCATATCCAGGCGCTCCCAGGATCGCTGGTCGCCTATAGAGAGAACCTCAAAAAGCGCATCGAGGACAGCAGCCTCTATGTGGATGCAACCACCAAGGGCGGCATCAAGGTCAATTATTCGGTTGATGGCGAGCCGAAGACCGTTGAGCTCGTGAAGCAATTCTACGAGGAGAACGATACATTATGCATCCAAGCCTTCGATGTGACCGAAGGGTCCGACTCGTTTGGTGAACTTTGGTCCGACGTGACCGTTAACCTCGACGGGCCCGCCCAAGGAGATCGCACTGTCTATATGAAGAGGTCTAGTGCAGACCCCTTGCCCGGCATACTCATGGATTCAGAGGTGTTCGGCTCCATTATCGATGGTGCCGGACGGGGTGGATATGACGCCGTTGAAGTTAACCTAAATGCGTTTCTTTCGATGAGGGATCTGTCCGAATTTCGCGAGATGGTCATTCCCAATGAATACAAGGATATTGCCATCGCCGCAGGTGTAAATTTCGCCATTGTGCCTGCGATTGAAGCGAAAGACATTGCTCTCATGTCCGACGGCCTCGTCATCATCGGTGGACACGACTATAAGCTCTACCGCGGCCAGACCTTCGACGAGTCGCGGAAGGTGGACGCGATCCTTGATCAGTATGAAGAGCTGAGCGTGGCCCCCCATAGAGTCGATTGCAGTCCCAGCACGAAAAAGATCATTGACTCGCTTCGACTTGCGACCAAAAGCACGGCATCGCCCGACGGAGTCGTGTCGATGGAGCGCGACGTGACCCTCCCCTACGCTCAATCGCTTAAACATTAACGAATCAAAATCTAGGAACAGTTGTTCAGCGGCTCTCATCGACAGGCCCAAGGGCGGACGATACAACCAACGGAACTATGACCGAAGGGAGAGCCGTATGGACAACCTGGATAGGTCGGCGGTGGCAGCGGGGCTGGGCCTGCTCGACCTCGACCGTGTTTTCGATGCTGCGCGCGAAATGATCATGGACCCGCAGCAATGCGAGGGATACCTTAAGTGGCCGGCTGTCGCCGCGCTCGGCGCGATTATGGCAGAGCCCAACCTTCTCTCGGCTGTGGCTGAGGTCGCTCTTGACGGTATCGCTCGCAACACATATGCGGGTCAGAAGTCCTGGCTGCTCGCGCAGGCCCTGTTCACGGCCTCCACTGCTCAGGCCGAATATGAGATCGAGCGAGGTCTTTCGCTCTCGCCGTCAGATCGAACCCATATCAACTCGAAGGCCCCCATCGCCGTTCAGGACTATATCTCTCGAGATGAGAAGCTCGCCGTCATGAAATTCTATGTCATGGCGGACACGGAGCTCTCGCGTATCGCGGTGCCGTGGCCGGCGGGGCCCTATGGCCAATTCAGGATCGGCGACGAGGGTTATGTGACGGACGAGCAGTTCGGGCGCGTGATTCCCGATCCCGCCGACCAAAGCCTCTATGAGTACATTGCGAACGGCGGTGCGCTCACCGATGACGTTGTCCATGCTGCCGTGAGGGGGAATACCGAACACATCGATACGCTTGTCTCCCAGGCCATCGAAAACGACCCCGATGCACCCGTTTACTACACCGAATCGACGCAGGACGAGTGGGACGAGTCTGTCGACGGGGGCTATGTCGAAAAGGACGACATCAAGACCGAACGCGCCCACGAGATGCCTGGGACAAAAAAACTCATCGCGCAGATCAGCAGGAAGTTGGGCGGCGGTGCCGAGGGCGCACTCCATACCACGGTTCCCAATCGCACCGGCTATTTCCATTACGGACAGGCATAGGGAGGCGGCAAGATGAGTATTACCTTGGTGCCTTTCGACTCTCCCATCGAGTGCATGACGATCGACACCGAGACGACGGGGCTCGACCCCTTTGAGGGCGATGAGATCTTGACACTGGCTATGGTTCTCGACATCGAGCATCGGGAGTCTCCTTCGTCGGTTCATTTGCGCGTCAAGCCGCAGCATGAATGTCGGATTCGACCTTGGATTCCTCGAGCATGAGGGCATCGTCATTCCGCAGACTGTGGAAATTGTCGATGCGATGGAGGAATTAGGGCGCGTGCACGGCCCGTTCTCGGAGTCCCATACCAGATGGAGGCTCGCCTCTGCGGCAGATGCCATGGGTTATAGCTTCGAGGGCGCTCCGCACGATGCGCTCGCCGATGCCTTGGTTACAAGGCGCCTATATCGACACACGACTGCAGTTACCGAGGGCCAGAAGCAACCAGGCACGCATGTCAAGCGCCCCTGTGTACACAGACATAGCAAATTAGAGAAATTGTCACCTTGTGGCACCAAACCGGTCGGCACGGGTGGCCTATATGGCGAAAACTGTAGTTTGGGCCGCTTTATGTGCGGCCCCAACTACACGTCGCCGGAGGGAGGTAGTAGTAATGCCCGGGGAGAATGAAGAGGCCATGCGTGTTCTGCTGATGCTCGGCCAGGCTGTTCTGCCGCCGGCGCGCGAAGTCCTCATCATCACGATGAGAGCGCTCGCGCGTGGTACCGGCAAGGTTGCTGGGGGTACCGGCAGAATCGCTGGTCGCGGCGCGAACCACGCGATCAGCCATGTGAATGGGCTCGGCCGCTATGGTCTCGTTACCGAGCACACGCTCAGGCGCGACCGCAACGACGTCATCAAGCTCGTGAACCTTGGCAAGGAGGGCGCGCTTGACCGTGGTGACCTATCGCTCCTTTCCGATATCTGTCGAAAGCACCGCATCGGGTTCGCCGTTTTTGAAGACCCGGCGACCGGCTATTTCGCAATCGAATACAAGATGAAGGACCAGGAGGCTCTCGCCGCCTGCATCGAGACGGCAATCGAGAGGAAGCTGATCTCGAATGCCGACGTGGACAACGCGATGAGGGGCCCAGCCGAGAGTGGCGTCCAGACGCCCGCCAATCCAAACGATATCCAGTCGCCTTCGCAACCAAAAGAGTACCCCGCCCTTCCGGCAATCGGGCTACCCGCCGTGGGCCTTCCCCCGGTGGGGCTCCCGCCTGCACCGGAGAATATCGAATATCTGGGGGAGTCGTGGAAGCTCGACCAGAACGACGGTATGTACAAGCGTAAGTTCACCGGTTGGGACGGTACCGTCTACACCGCCGCCGTTTCCATGGCCGGAGCCTTCAGGATTACCGATCCCGACGGGCGCACGGCAAAAATCGGGAACCAAATCTGCGAGGGCGATGACAAGGGCGTGCTTCGGGAGGACCGTGCCGATGCCATCGTCCGGTGCCACACCCAAATCGAGACACTGAAGGACCGCGAGGCCTTTGAGGGGTCAGTCAGACTCCAGCAGCGCCAGGGACGAACCAAACAGATGGGCTCGCATGAGGTCATCCGCGCCGTCAATATGCGCGACGCAGCCGACCGCAAGGCCAACCGTCACCAAATCGGAAATCAGAACCGTCCGGCCACGCACTCCCGAACCCTCAACAAGCGGGTCAAGAGGTAGCCGATGAAGCTGCCAAAGATAGACATAACGAAGGCCGTCGGAGCCGTCATGCTGGGATCTGCCGCCTTCTGGATCGTGAACCTCACGGTCCAGAAGGTCATGCTCGGAACAAGCGGTATCGAGACGTCTGATGACGTCGTGGCGTTCGTCGCGTGGGCGGCATCCCGTCGGCCCCTCGGTGTCTACTTCGGCGGGGTCCCGCTGCTGGCCTCGGTCGTCGCGGCCCTCGTAATCGCCCTTGCCGTTCTCCTTAAACATGAGGCGCCCGGAGAGGACATCTCGCCTGCAAAGCAATATGGATCCCAGCGTTTCTCGACCGCCCAGGAGCGTCTGCTGTACTCGCACAACAAGGCGACGGCCGAATGGCCGGTTCCCGAATGGTGCGAGACGGTCGAGGACGACAATATCATCCTCTCGCTCAACAGCAAGGTTGCCGGCACATCCATCGTCAACGACAAGAAGGACCCGATCAGGCGCGAGAGCCAGGTGCCAAACCGAAACATGTTCATCATGGCCGGATCGGGCGCCGGCAAGTCCTACCGTTTCGTGACCAATCAGATCATGCAGATGAACGGCAACATGGTCTTTACCGACCCCTCGGGCGAGCTGTTCCGTGCATCTGCCGCCTTTTTGGAGAAGAACGGCTATGACGTGCAGGTCATCGACCTGCGCGACGAGGAGCATATCCTTGCCTCAACCCCCTACAACCCGCTTATCAACTGCCGCGACGTCACGTCCATCAACTCACTGGTCAATATGTTTATCTCGAACACCAAGGGCGAGGACACGCACGGGGACCAGCAGTTCTTCATCGATATGGAGAAGAACTTCTACACCTGCGTTTGCGGCATGTTCGTCTTCTGGTTCAAGGCCAACGGCAATACCGCCGACTGCACCCTTCCCGGCATCATCGACTACCTCGCGATGGCCAAGGCCGATGGCGCCGAGGGCATCAACAAACTCGACCTCGTTTTCGAGGGCACCCGGGAGCGCGACGGCTTCGATGGGTTCGCGCAGTACATCATCGATACGTACGGCGAGGACGCGCTGGATGACGAGTCTCTCCCTGAGAACTCGGTCCTCACCAACTACCGCACCTTCAAGGCAAACGCCGGCGCTCCCGAGCAGATGGCGGCGGTCGTGTCCTCGTGTGCCGCCCGCCTGCAAAGGCTCAACAACCCCGCGATTCGCAAGATGCTGGGCCGTGACGAGCTCGACCTCCAGTCTATCGACAAGCGCAAGCGCGCAATCTTCTTCTGCATCAAGTCCGGCGGCGGCCCCTATGACTTCGTCGCCGCGATGGCCCTGAACCAGTTGTTCGACATCTCTAAGGATGTCGGGTCAACGAATGGAATCGGCCATCTTGAGATTCCCCTCTACTGCTATCTCGACGAACTCGCACAGATAGGCAAGATCCCCGACCTTGAGAAGCTTTTCGCCGAGAGCCGTAAGTTCTGGATCAACCTCTGTGCGATCGTGCAGGACGGCAAACAGCTCGAGGCTAGATATGGCAAGCAGTCGGAATCCATCCGAGCAAACTCGGCCATTTTTATGTATATGGGTTCCTCCCTCTTTTCCGACTGTGAGCAGATATCGCGCGAGATGGGCAACACCACGAAGAAGTTCACGGATTACTCTGTCTCGAACTCCGCGAGCGGTAAATCCATCCAGGAGAGCACGAGATACGTCAAGGTTCCGCTCATGAGCCCCGAGGAGCTCTACAGCTTCAACGAGGAGGACGGTCTGTCCCCTGACGAGTGCGTGACCCATTACAAGCAGGGCATGTGGTTTCGCGACCTCAAGGCCGATCCCGAGATTCACCCCAGGCGCAAGGAATATCTCAGCGCCGGCAAGACCGACATGCTTGAGTGGGCGCGCGCGAGGCGGCACGCGGACAACTCCTCAGTGCCAACACCGGAGGGTGTCGTGCTCATAGACCGCACCAGCCCCAAAACCATCGTCATCGACGCCTAAGGGCGCGTGAATAGGTATCAACTATCCTTAAGGGAAGGAAATCTTCAATGGAACAGCTTGCTGATCTCGTTACCAAATTCGAGAACGTCATGATCGCTGGCGGCTCTCTGTTTGCCTTGTGGGGTGTCTACAATCTGCTCGAGGAGAAGACTAAGGGGCGCCCCGGCCACGGTACCGAGTGGTGGCAGGTTCTCGCTGGCGTCTTTATCGCCGGCTGCGGCTTCTCCCACATCATCTCCCAGCTGTTCAACGGCATCCTAGGATAATGGAGATCCGAGAGAGGCTGCTCGCCTTCGCGGCCGGCTCCCCTATCGGTGGTGCTGCGTCGCCCGGGCCAACAGACCCGTATGACGAAATTGAATATGATGAAAGGCCGACTTCGTTTGGCGATCGCGCCTTGCGCTTTGCAGCCGTCAGCGTCTTGATGCTTGTTGTGGCTTGTGCCATTGCGTCGATTGCCTATGCCGCTCAAAAGGGCCAGTGGTCCGTGAGAGACTCGCTGGATATTTCAGGCGTTCAGACAACAGACTCTAAGCGCTACGTTGTTATCCGTTGGTCGGATATTGAAAATGACAAGTTCATAGACTTTAAACATGACGGAATCACCGCTCACGAAATTAGATATGAGGTGAAACTCGGAAACGGAGGAGCAAATCTTTACGGTCCGGTTTATGTCGATAAGAACGGTAAAACTGTAAGTTCAAAAGCTGCAAAAACTAAAAAACTTGATGGAAGTTTGAGCGACAGTAAATATCTCAAGAGCCTAGCGCCAAGTTGGGCCCCTGATGGATGGGAGATAGCAAAAGCTACGTCAACCGGACAGGAATCCTCTGGAACAGGCGGAAAACCGAATACAGACAAAGATTCGGCCGCAAAGGACCCGGACGACATGGAGAATCAGCTAATCAAGGATAATCCGCCAGAGTTTGCCCTAGATTTTAAGTTCTTTAAATATGCTGCCGAAAACCTGGCATGGACCTTCTGCCGTGGGCTTGCGGAAAGCGCCACGAGCCTTGCCGAATGGTGCATTTCGCTAGTGTCCTCTACGGCGAGCACTGCATTCACATCCGACTTTACCAATGGTCCTTTCGGCCAGTTCTACACCATGGCATCAAAGCTATCGAAAGGCGCTTTCCAGCCCTATGCCATGGCGTTTCTCGGCCTGACGTTCGGTGTCGCCCTCATGCACCAGCTGGATGTCCGTCGCAAGATGGCAGGCGTCGACATCATGGCAAGCCTCGCATTCGTCGTCATGATGTTCGCAGTGAGCTACACCCTCATCGTTCATGCGATGGACATCTGTGCGGCCGTATACGTTCTCGCCCAACACCTTGTCGGGGTCGTAAACAACACGCTTGCATCCATGGGAATCGACACGACCAACTCCATTGGAATAAAGGAACAGGTAACCAGCTCATTCGACGCCCTGACTTACGCACAGGCCGGTACCTCGTTTATTCTTCTCATCCTTGCCATCGTTTCCCTTGTCGCCTGCGTCGCCTGCCTATTCACCGTGCTGACAACAATCTTCGTGCGTGTCGGCGAAATATATTTAAGGTCCGCCGCAAGCCCCCTTTGCCTAGCGTTCTTTGCTGACGACAAATCAAGACCCATGGGCGTCGGCTATCTCAAGCGTTTCGCCGCGGTCTGTTTCCAGGCGGTGATGATTGTCATCGCGATTGGCATGATCCCACTTATCAATACGGTCGCAACCGAACTCATAGCCCCTATCACGTCTGATACAAGCACCCTGAATGGTTTCGGGGGCGCCGCGGCCGCGCTCATCCCGTCGATGTGCTCCGTCCTTTGCATTACTGAAATCGTGAACAAGTCAAAGGTCGTTGCCAACAGTCTGTTCGGCCTCGCCTAGGAAAGGTAGTGAAATGGCAGAGACATTCGTGCGCGACGATATCAACAACTATGTCGCGAGAAACATCTTTGGTCGTTTTTCCAAGCGCTCGGCCATAGCGGCACTTGCCGCCGTTGCCGTCGTGACCGTCGGAATATACGGCGTCTACGCATGGGGCTGGAGCCTCGATATTGTCACCTACATGGCGATCCCGGTGTGCGTTGCCATCGGCGTCATCGGCCTCCATTCGCACCACGGCCTGAAATCGGAGAAATGGCTGCCGCTCATGCTGAAGGACAGGACGGAGCCCGATCAGCTCACGCTCGCTGTCCCGACTTTCGAGGTGGCCGTTCCGAAGAAGACGAAGGCAGAGGTGCGCGAGCAGAAACGCCGCGAAAAGGCAGCAAGGAAGGCGAGGAAGTTTGAGCAGGAGGCCGTGCCGGCGGGAATCGCCCAGGCGATGGCTGAGGCCTCCGTGAGAAACGATGGGAGAAACCCTAGATGAGCAAACTGACTATTGACGATCTCGACCGAGAGATTGCCGAGGCCGAGGAGCGCCGCGCGAGCGCCCTCGAGGCCGGTTGGCAGAAGGGCGTGCGCCAGATGGACAAACGCCTGAAAAAACTGAAGAAGAAACGTGACAAGTATGTCGCGAATTACGGCACCGACGTGCCATCCATCCCCCTCGGCTCTTCCTGGGCGATAGACGAGGAACAGGCCGAGCTCGGTGTAAACACTGCGCTCTCGACCGATGTGAAGCTCGTCCAGCCTAAGTGGTCGACCACGAAACTCGTCCCCTACGAGCTGCTCACGGTTGACGGCGTCATGCGCATCGACAGCGAGACCTACTCCATCGCCCTTCGTGTCGATGACGTCAACTACCAGGGAGCGCGACCCGAGGACCAGTATCTCGTGCGCGAGGCGTGGGCGGGATACCTTGATTCGCTCGACCACACGGTACGTCTCGGCATTTTCATCATGAACAAGCGCGTGAGCCCGGAGGAGTTCGCATCCGACCTGCTCTTCCGTGAGGTTCCCGGCGATGAGCGCGGTAACGTCCTGCGCCGCGAGTACAATGCATGGACCCGCTCCATGCTCGCCAAGTCCTCCCGCTCGGTGCGCCGCGACCGCATTATCACGATTGCCGTGTCCGCTGACACGCTGGAGCGTGCGGTGCCCCGGCTGTCCCAGGAGGCGGATTCCTTCCTTCGCTTCATGCGCGACCTCGGTTCCGATGCGCATGTCCTCGACGGCCAGCAGCGCCTCGACATCATTCAGACCATGACGCGCCAGGACGACACTCCGGGCACGGCGAACTTCGAGCGACTGTCCGGGACCGTCGGCCTCACGACCCGCGAGCTCGTGGCGCCCTCCTCTGTCCTCACCGCAGACGGCTACCGCGGCGACCCCCGCATGATCGTCGGCCGTCGCTGGGTTAAGACCTACGACGTAACCCTCGACGGTTACGGCAAGACCATGAAGGACTCCTTTATCTCGGACCTGACGGGACTGCCCTACGACCTCACCGTCGCGTGGCACATCCGTCCCTGGGAGTTCTCTGCCGCGATCTCGGCCGCCGAGAACCACCTGCACGAGATCACCGAGGAGAATAACACCTACCAGTTCAACACGAGCCGTCCCGAGGTCGGCTACTTCGTCGACCAGAACAACATGCCGCCCGCGATGCGCGAGGCCCAGGAGGACGCCGAGGCGTTCCGAGACGACCTCGAGAGCGCGGAGATGCACGCCTTCGGCGTCACGACGGTCGTGACCGTCCAGGGGCGCACGGAGACCGAGCTCGAGGAGGCCTGCCGCGAGGTTGAGAAGGTGTTCTCCACGCACAGGAAGCCCTATCCCGATTCATGGCGCGCGCTTCGCGAGGAGTCCTTCTCGACCGCCCTGCCGATCGGCGCCCCCTACATCCCCTACGAGCGAACGCTGACCACGGACCCCCTGTCCCATATGCTGATGTTCGTCGCCGCCGAGATGAACGACCCGGGCGGCAACATCATGGGTCTCAACGCCGAGACCCGATCGTTTATCGTCTACGACCCCGTGTCCCATGAGCACACGAACAGTTTCACGCTGGCACAGCCCCGATCCGGCAAGTCGTTCAATTCCAAGATCACGCGCATCATACCTGTGCACCTGAAGCATCCGGACGACGACGTGATCACGATCGACCCGGAGGGCGAGTATGTCACGCCCACCGAGTATCTGGGCGGCCAGGTCATCCGCATCGCCGAGAACTCGGGCGACTTCATCAATCCGCTCGACATCTCCCTTGCCTACGGCTCGGACGATCCGGAGACGAAGTCCTCCCCCGTGCCCGCGAAGGTGTCCTTCATCCAGTCGCTCGTTCGTATGATGGCCAGCAGCGTCAACGATGCCCAGGCAAACGTCCTCGATGCCGCCGCCGCATACGCATACAACCGGTATCTTGACGACCCGCGACCCGAGAACCTGCCGACGCTCCAGGATATCTACGACTTCCTGATGTCCGAGCAGGGCTCCGATATGCGCGACGCCCGCGATTTGGCCAAGCTCATTCGCCGTTACGTCACGGGCACGCTGTCGCTGTTCAACCATCCTACGAACGTGAACCTCCAGTCGAACCTAGTGTGCTTCGATTTGCACGAGCTGTCCAGCGAGCTCAAGCCGCTGGCGCTGCTCATCATCCTCGACCACATCTGGGTCCGCGTATCGGCGAACCGCCGTGCCGGCAGGCGAACCTGGCTTATCATCGACGAGTTCCAGCTCCTGCTCGACAGCCCCTACGCCCGCAGCCAGATCGACCGCTTCTTCACCCGTGGCGGAAAGTGGGACTTCTACATCAACGCGATCACCCAAAACCTCTCGCGCGTCCTCAACAGCGAGGAGACGCGCTACATGTTCCAGAACTCGCCCTTCGTGACGATTCTGCAGCAGACGAGCGACCTCCTCCCTGACTTCCAAGAGCTGTTCAACCTCTCCGAGAGCCAGACGAAGGTTTTGGCTACCGCACATCCCGGCGAGGGTCTCTATGTGTTCAAGAACCGCGTGGTGCACTTCGACTTCCAGATTGACTCGAAGATCTGCCCGACTCTCTACGACATCTGCACGACCCGTCCCGCCGATATCAAGCGCCGTGCCGTGAAGGCGGCGGCAAACCCAGACGTCGCCGCACTCGACGAACCGGAAGACACTCCGTCATCGACCCCGCGATCAATGCGTGAGGAGATCGGCCGCAACGTACCATCGCCCGCTCATATGGCTCCCCCGGCGCGCCCTCGACCCAATGTGCGGCCGGCGAGCGAGCAATTCGGTTTTAACGGAGGCGGCAACCGAGACACAGTTACCGCCAACAAGGAAAGGATGGAAGATATGGATATTCGTGACTTCCAGGAGGGCGCGGACTTCTCGCGCTTCAACACCCGTCGACTCCCGACCGAGGAGGAGCTGCGCGCGCAGGCCGAATCTGAGCTCAAGGACCTCGTCCTGAATGCAATCGATCAGGTCTTCACCCGCGAGAGCGACACCCATTTCGACGATTTCGCGCTGGCTCTTTCGTCTGTCGGGGTCACGCTTGGAAGCGAGCCCTCCGGTGATATCGCCTTCTCGAACGGCACGGTCGCCCTCTCCGGCTCCGAGGTGGGCTACACGCTGTCTGCGCTCGTTGCCATGTCGGAGCGCGCTAACGGTCTCGATGCCGAGGTGAAGCCCCAGCCCGCTTCCGCTCCCGAGCAGGCTCAGCCCGCCGAAGATCTCAATGCACAGCCGAGCTCCTGGTCAAACGGCACCCGTCAGCAGCAGAGGGATTCAGCGCCTCGTCCGCGCACCCAGGCGCAGGCCCCTCAGCAGCCGGCGCCTTCCTCCCCTGTTCAGCAGGACCCCGCGACCAGCTTTACACAGCCGAATGGCATGTTTTTGAATCAGCGCGCCGCGCAGCGTCATCGCGCCCAGGCTACCTCCCAGGCGGCTGTCGCCCCCCAGAAGTCAGCAGACCAGCGTTTTGGCAGCGCATCGGTCTCCGATGCTATGTCCACTCTGCTGAAATACCAAAATGACAGCGGTGAGGACGTTGGCGGCATGTTCGCCAGCCCCGACGAGATCAGCCCCGAGGGCCTCAACGAATATGCCGATGGTTCCGGTTTCGTAGGTTAGTAGATGAAACCGCGCTCGACGAGATATAGCTCAAACCTTGCCCATGCGGATGCCCGTACCGCCGTCAGCCGGCGTACGGGCACCGTGCCCGCCGTGCTCGAAGACGAGTCGCGGCGCACTTCCGCATGGGAAGGGTCCTCACCGCGCCCGAACAGGTCGCGCACCGGCTCCTCGGACTTCTCTCGTCTCAGCGCCCAGAAATCGACGCGCTCGCGTGCGGCATCCGCCGCCGCGGGCGCCGTCTCATACGGCGGCACCTTCGCGTCGGTCGCGAAATCATCCATGGCAGGGGCATCCGAAGCCGATGCGCCCGCCACAGAAACATCGGAGGGATCGGGTTTCTCCCCCTCCGTCATGGCCTCGTCTTCCCGACGCGGGGCCGCTGTGTCGGGCGCAACGCCCTCGGCCCAGCTCCTGGCATCCTCGTCGCTCGCGAAAAAGGTGGCAACGGTCCCCGTCGCCCCGGTTACCGGTAGCGCATCCAAGACGCTCAAGCGCGCTAATGCTGTCGAGCTCGACATCCTTATGAAGCGCCGTCCGGGCTCATTCAAGAAGGATCCGGCCGCCGTCAAAAAGCTCAAGGACCATCGCAAGATGGTTTTGCGCAGGAAGAGGAAGGCCGCCCTCAAGCAGGCCTCCCTTGGGAAGAAGGCGGGGCGCGCCGTCGGTGGCAAGCTCTCCCGAAAGCTATTCAAGGGCCGTAAGGGCAGAAAGCAACTTCTCTCCCTCAGGGAATGGAAGAACAGGATCGCCCTGTTCGCCTCACTGCTCTCCCTCGGCGGCCTTCTGCTCATGGGTGCGATTCTCGCCTCGTCGTTTGGGCTCGTGCAGTTCGGTCAGCAGGCGGGAGGCGCAAGCAACGGCGGCAGCCTGGACGGCGACGAGCTCACCATCTACCTATACCTCAAGGACCACGGTTGTGACGACATCCACGCGGCCGCCATCATGGGCAACTACAGTCACGAGTCTGCTGGATCTTCAAATCATAAGATTTACCCGATGGCGGACCAGGCAATGGGTTCGTATGCCTATTGGCTGGACGGAAAGAGCCCGAAGACAAACGACGAGATCATTGCGAGGGGTTCTGTCTATAACAAGGCGACCGGTATAGGCCAATGGGACGGAGGGCGCCGCCTTCGCCTGGCCCAATTCGCCAAGGAGAAGGGCAAGAACTGGTACGACCTCGACGTCCAGCTCGAGTTCTGGTCGGACCACGATGAGTGGGGCACATTTTCCAGTGCCGACGGTAAATACACCTATCAAACCTTCATGGACTCAACCGATCTCGAGGCCGCTACGAAAAACTACGCCATGGGGTGGGAACGCTGCGCCATGGTGGGAGGCAAGCCCTCAGGCTGGGAATCGCGATACACCAACGCGCAGTACTTCTACAACGCAATCACATCCGGTACCCTCGGCGGCTCGGGACAGGGGCTCGCGGGTGCCACGGGAAGCCAACTCGCCGTCGTCAACGCCTGCAAATCAACGCCCTCGCCTGGCCAGAACTGGTGTGCCGCGTGGGTGACAAACGTATTCAAGGCGGCGGGTGTCGGCACCTTCGGTGGAAACGCTTGCGACATGGTCAAGGCATGGTGCCACAGCAACAATCCTGCGGACCTCAAGGTCGGCATGATCGTCGGCGATGCGAGCCATCCCGGCACCGGCAGCCCGGGCCTTCTCTATGGCCATGTCGGCATCTATGTCGGTGACGGCAAGGTCATGAGCAACGAGGGTGCGATTACCACCAAGACGCTCGATGAGTTCATTGCCTTCTACGGTAAAGGCTCAGGCGTCTACTGGGGTTGGATAGGCGGGGTCGAACTCAAATAACGGACAATGGAAAGGGAAGATCACCATGTACAAAAAGGGAAAGAAGCTGGATTCGAAGGGGATTATCCTCGCCTGCGTGGGCATCATCATTGTCTGCATCGCAATCAACGTCGCGTTCGCGCTCTTTCCGCCCGCAGGCAGGACAGATGACAACTCGGCAGTGGAATCCCCGGCTGCCTCCGACGGTGCGGTCGATACCGATGGCTTTGGCACGGATGACGAATCGGAAGGCGCCGCGGATGGGCAGGGCGATACGATTCAGGTCGATCCGTCGATCGTTGCCGTCCCCGACAACCTCCCCGAGGAGATGACCCAGGCTGGCTTCCAGGACGTGGTCGCAAGGTACCTCACCTCCCTGACCTCTGAATACGGCGCTCCCGAGAAGACCCTTATCGAGTCGAGCGGCGTCAACACGGGAATGGGCCCCGATGGCTCAGATATCCCCTACTGGATCATCCGAGCTTATTTCCCCAACGAGACGGAGATCCCCCTGACAGTTGATTACACCAAGGGCGAGGGCTTCAACGTCGGGACGTACTGATCGAGATGAAGAACGCGCCCGGACCGTACACAACCGAACCGTCCCTGCTGCTTTTTCGCAGGCGCCTGGCCGCCCTCATGAGGATGACGGGTATCGGTCAGGATGAGCTTGCGGACATGATCGGTCAATCGACGCGCTCGATTGGCCTTTGGTTAACGGGCGTCAGGCTGCCCTCCGCTGTCTCTCTCAAGGCCCTCTCGAGGACGTTCGGTGTGCCCGCCGATTGGCTGCTGGGTGCGGACGCGGTGGAGATCGCCTCTGGGCTCACGAGGCTCGCGGAGATTGCCTCGGCTCCCAAAACTACGGATGAGGGCGCCGATAAGGTGCCGGACTAAAGAATCGGCCTTCCGGTTGTAACTCCACCTATCGTCGGATGCCAAATCAACGAAAACATAGATTGAGAATGGATGAGCTATGGCAAGATTGCCGCAACATGGCGCCAAGATGAATAAGGTCAAAATCGGCACTACGATTGAGGTGGATACCAAGGCCGCCTTAGATGGGTTGATGCAGGCAACCCCTGACTCTCTCCGGACACCTGGCGAGGCCATAGACTACATCGCCAATATCGCTATGGGGCTCCAACCAAGAGTTGCTAAGACGGTCGATGTGGCCTGTACGGAGCAGATCAGGGTAATTGAAAAGGAGATGAAGCTTCTTCCGCAGGACGGATCGCGGGAAATGATGTGGAGCGATTTGGAGGCCACACGAAGTCAGTTAAAACGCCTTCACGAACATTTCTCCTCATACTATGAGCAGGACGGCGTACCGGATGAGCTTAGGCGTATCGAGCTTAGCGGTGGCGCCTATGCGCTAATTCCGTCGAATTGGATTGTCCTTGGCACGGACGATGACGCTGCCAAATGTAAAAATGTCGGCGTAATTGAATTGGGCGAGGAGTTTGGGGGCACCGCTCCTCATTTCGCGTTCTTTCATAACGGTAGCTACTGTAAGGACGAGATTATTGCCGAAGCTGGGCGTGCGTGGAGCTCTGGATGTAATCCTCGTGACAATCATGCAGTAATGGGGAGCGGGTGCGCGCCTGTCGATTCGGATGGCATAAAAACATCGGGGACCTATTACTTTTCCGATCTCCGAAACGCATCCTTCTATGAGACTCGAGGCATAGGCGCGCCGTACGGCGCCGCGATTTATTTTGAATCATTATGAGTCTATAGATTTGAGACCTCCTATTCGCCGTGAACACTTGTTCCCGCATCGGATGTTGTGGTTCCACTCCCCCATCATCAATGGGAGTTGACTGAGACGGGGAGGAAACAATGCAGCAGAGGCACACCAAAGCGCCTGTCGAGATGCTTGCGGCCGTGTTGGGACATCCACATGGTTGGGACGCAATTCTCGACTCCATGTCCGAGCATCCCGAGATGGGCCCGAGGGGAATCCTCGCCCTTGCGGCCTTCAAACTGGACCATCCAGAGGCAGATACCTCGACCGTCCTCAGTAGATCCCGTGCCGATAAGCTGGGCGGCAGAATCAAAGAGCATCCGATTGGGTTCGACATCCTCGTCCCTATCGCCAGGCGAGTCGGGGATGAGCTGACTCTCGATTGCGAGCTCGCACCCGAGACGGTCTACCCCGCCTCCGCTTTCGAGGGCCTCACCTCATGGCCTGGGGCAGCGCCCATCAGGGTGATCGAGGGTGATACGGTCGGACTCGACGCGGTCTCGGAGGCATCAAAAGACGTTGACCTCGAGGGCATGGACCCGATGGCCACGCACGTGACGCTTCGCCGTTACGGGGTCGATGACGGCATGGATGTCCCCGTGCCGATGGAGGACACCGAAATGCTTCTCGCCCGAATCGAGCGTGTGTGCGCCCAAGTGAGGGGAGCCACGGACAGAATCGACCGGGCCCTTAAAAAGGCTGGCTTCGAGTGCCGGCCGAGAACGCGAGCCGCGCAGAACGGTCCGTCAGAGCGCGGGCAGTCGGCAAACATGACGACGAAACGCCTGAAGAGCATGCTGGCCTCCTTCGATGCCGGAGCGCGCGGGACATCCCATAACGCACGGAAGGGGGCGTAGCGCCATGGCAAGGAGAACGTCGAAGCGATTCGTCGCGGCAGAGGGGCAGATCTCCCTTTTCGCCATGGATGACCCGACGATGTATGAGGAACCGGCTGAGAAGCCGGCAGAAAAAGAGGAGACCCAACAGAGGTTGGCTCTTGACTTCGGGGCGCAACTGGAATCTTATGTAAGCCAAACGGGTGGCGATGAGGCCACCCGCAAGGACGATTCCGAGGAGGAGGCACATGTCGGTGCTGAAGAACCCGTACAAGGGCGTGATGGGTCTCCGCTATTCCTTCATGGAGCAGAACGCTCCGGAAGAGCTGGCCAGGATGGACGCGGCCGGCGAGACCGAGGAGTATCTCAAGGCGGTGGAGCGCAACTACCTCACGAGGCTGGCGGAACTCCAGGACAGCTGCATGGAGAGTTGCGGGGCGACACCGGAGTTCGCGCAGCTCACGATGGCCCAGTGCCGGTACGACGACTACATCCGCAAGGCCGAAAGCGCCCACAAGATGGCCGAGGAGATCGCCCTCAACGAGACGGTGCTCACGCTCTAGCCACCACCTACAACAACGAATACCTGAACCCGGATGCCCAGGCCGGCCATACGCCCCTGGAGCGTGCGAAGCTCAACGTAGCTGCGCTACGCGCCCTCAAGGCGGCCATGGACGAGGGACGAGAGGCAATTCCTGAGGAGAAGCGTGCGATTTCGGCCTACTCCGGTTGGGGTGGCGCCGCGAACGCCTTTGCTCAGAATCCGACCGGCGGCTGGGTTGCCGTATCTCAAGAGTTGAAAGAGCTGCTGAGTGAGGATGAGTTCGCAGAGCAGCGTGCCACGGTCCTCACGGCCTTCTACACCCCGCGTCCCGTCGTGGAGCTAATCTGGGAGACGCTGAGGGGCGCCGGTATCTGCGATGAGGGCACGGCTGAGATCCTGGAGCCGGGCTGCGGTACGGGCAACTTCATGCGCTGTGTTCCAGAGGGCATGGATGTACACGTCACTGGCGTGGAGATCGACCCCGTGAGCGCAGGGCTCGCGCGCGTGCTGTGTCCAGACCACACGATCGTCGCGGCGGATATCGCTAAATGCGAGATCCCCGATGGTTCATTTGATGCCGCTATCGGCAACGTACCCTATTCGGATGCAATCAAAATCGATGGAGTCCCGCTCCATGACTATATGATCAGAAGGTCGGTGGCCGCCGTGCGCCCGGGCGGCATCGTCGCCGTGCTGACGAGCCGCTACACCATGGACAAGGCCCGCGAGACGACTCGCGAGAACCTTGCGCGCGAGTGCGACCTTATCGGCATGGTCCGACTCCCCAAGGAGACTTTTGAGAGCCAGGCCGGAACGAGCGCGCTGTGCGACCTCGTTATCCTGAGGAAGCTTGCCGAGCCGCGGGAGATTTCGCGCGACAACGCTCCAGCCTGGGTTCACACAGCGATGAACGCGGACGGCTTCCGCGTAAATTCGGAACTTGCAGGCAATCCATCAATCGCCGTGGGAGACCAGGGCTCCGTGATGACCGCATACGGCCCCGGGTATTCGCTGACCAGCGGACTTGACGCCGCAGGGATCGCCGATGGTGCCAGGAAGGCTCTGGCAGATCAGGCGATCAGCACTACTGCCCATACATTTGAGGGTGTGCCGGGTAGGTCCGCAGCCCCCGAGGTCGTCCAAATCCCCACCGACCCGGCACTCTATGAGTTCACTTTGGGCGACGGCGGCTCGATCTGGTATGGCAACGGCGATACCGTGGAGCGCTTTCACCCCGCGGGACGAGGTGCCGAGGACCGCGCCCGCGCTATGATCGAGCTCAGGGATGCCGCACGGGCACTTATCGCCCTCCAGCGCGATCCCGAATCGACCGACGCCGCAGTCGATGCCGGAATCAAGTCTCTTAACGACCGTTACGATCGCTTTGCCGAGCACTACGGCCGCCTGAACGAACCGAAAAACCGCAGAATCCTAATCAAAAAGGGCTATCATGACTGCTCGCTCGCGATCAACCTGTTCAGCCTGGAGGTTCTGGACACCAAGAAGAACTTCGTCCGCAAGGCCGATATCCTATCGAAGCGCACGGTTCGCCCCCAGGCACCCCTCCCCGACCGCTCCGAGACCCCGGCTGATGCCCTCGCAGTCTCGTATGACCGTACGGGAGGAGTGGATCTCGCGCTCATCGGAGGCCTTCTGGGCTGCGACGCCGACGAGGCCGAGGAAAGGCTCGGCGACCTCATTGTCCGCGACCCGATCACATCGAAAATCGAAAGCGCAGAGGCATACCTTTCCGGCGATATCGGCAAGAAGCTTGATGCCATCCATGCGCTACAGAAGAATATTGAAACTGAGCGCTTTAACGCCGGAGAAGGCTCCTGGCTTGAATCTGTATCGATTCCTCCTGCTCGGACTCCCGAGACGAGCGAGGGGGTGGCTAGGACCGTCGCCGTTCTCGTGAAGAGCGGCCTATGGGACACCTGCGTCCATCCTCTGACTGCCAACCGTGCCGTTATCGCATCTGCACATGTCGATAGGTTGCCGGACAGCTGGCGCGACCGGGAATTCGGTACATGGACGGGCGAGGCGCTTATCGCCGCCCTGAGCGAACTTGATGAGGGGGTATCCGTCTCAACCGAGCGTAGGGACGGCCGCACTGTCATCTCGAACCCGCTCATCGCAACGCTTGTCGCGCGATCTGTCGGATATCGAGCCAATAATCGTGAATTTGCAACCGATGGAATGAATACCGAGGAAGTTCTCTGGCGCCTGTCCAGAGAGCCCCGCGTGGGTACCGATGTCCTTGCCGCCGCGCTTCGACGGGCCGACGCCGACTGTGTCTATCAGACTCCTAAACCAATCGTAAACCTTGCGACGGTGTACGGGGTCTCTATTTCTCGGGAGTCGGGAGAGGAGCCTCTTTCGGGAGCCCTCGCAGCCGCTATGAAGGCGGATCCCGTTCCGGCCGAATTCCTAGTCTCACTCGGTTATCGTCAGGCGGGTGAGGATGCTGCCACAGAAATCACCCATGTCGATTGGGTGGGTGACGTCGAGCAGCCCATTCCGCACGAGGAGCTTTTCAGCCCTGAGGACCTTGCCGATTACAGGGCAAGGCGTGAACAGCATATGGCAGGCTTCGGCCTAACCGAGTCGGATGCCGAGAGGCTCGCTACACTGCACTCGTGCGAAATGAAGCTGAAGGCCGTGCTTCCACGCGAGTTGGGCCCTGGGGAGATTGCGGCTACCCTCGGCTCCCCTTGGATTCCGCCCTCTATCGTCATGGATTTCATCGAGGAGACGTTCGAGATTACCGATGGCGAGATGCCTGCGTCAAAGCGGAGGAAATTCGAGGTCGCCCATGAGCCCCATACCGGCAAATGGAGACTGACGGGAAATGTGACAGACCTTTCTCTCGAGGTGCTGGCCAGGTTTGGCGTCAACACCTACACTCCCCTCAAGGTCGTCTCGGCCGTTCTCAACGGCAGCGAGACGAAGCTGAACAGGGAGGACCCATTCACCGGCAAGAAGGTCCCCGACCCTCAGGCGACCAAGGCCGCATGGGACAGGAGACGCATTGTCTCATCGGCTTTCGAGAAGTGGGTGTGGACTGATCCGGATCGGGCGAATGTCCTTTGCGGAATCTACAACGACAGATATAACCGCCTGGCCCCCAGGACGTATGACGGCTCATATCTCACATTCCCCGGCATGAATCCCGACGTTGAGATGAGGCCACACCAGCGCGCAGCTGTGGCACGTGCCGGACAAGCTGATGAGGGCACGCTCGTGGCCCATGTTGTCGGCGCCGGTAAGACCTATACGGGAATCGCAATGTGCATGGAGGCTCGGCGCCTCGGGCGGGCCAACAAGCCGCTCGTTGTAGTGCCTAAGCATCTTACCGAGCAGTGGGCATCTGATTTCGCCTACCTCTATCCCGGGGCAAGGGTCCTCTATATGGGGAAAACGGAGTCGGATTCCGCAGACTCCGTTAGAGAGTTTTTCGGACGTGCGGCGGCAGGAGACTGGGACGCCGTGATCGTATCCGGTTCGCGCTTCGATATGCTCGACCTTTCCCAGGAGCGGAAGGAGATCTATCTCAAACGCCGAAAGGAAGAATTCCTGCAGGCTAAGATGGATGCACAGGCGAACGGTGGAAGTTTCTCGGTTAAAAGGCTCGAGGAAGAGGCCAAGAAAATCGATGATAAGCTCGCGAGTCTCCATTCGACCCCGAAGACCGAGGGGCTTTCATTCGAGGAGATCGGCTTCGACTTCCTTTTCGTGGACGAGGCGCATGGCTATAAGAATCTTCAAACCCACGGCCTCGACATCGCGGGAATGGCCTCCTCAAAGTCCAACCGCAGCGAGAGCCTGCTCGATAAGTGCAGCTATCTTCGAGAGATCGGCCGTGGACGCAATATCGTGTTCGCTACGGGCACGCCTGTCACCAATACGATGGGAGAGCTGTACAACATGCAGCGCTACCTTGCTCCTGAGCTTCTCGAGCGGCAGGGCCTATCGTCGTTTCCGGCCTGGGCGTTCACGTTCGGGACGATTGAGGACTCGATGGAGATTAAACCGGAGGGCAACGGCTTCCAGCTGAAACAGCGCTTCACGAAGTTTCATAACCTTCCCGAGCTCATGAGCGCCTATCGATCCTTTGCGGATATCGTCACGCAGGAGGATGTAAACCTCAAGGTGCCCGATTGCGAGGAAATCCATGTCACCGTTCCGGCCACACCCGAACAGGTCGAGGAGGTTAAGAAGCTCGGTATCCGCGGCGAGCGCGTCCGTGCCGGAAACGCCGACGACAACGACAACCTGCTGGCAATCACGGGCGACGGCATGAAGGTCGCCCTCGATCCAAAACTGTTGCATCCAGAGCTGGAGCCATTGGAAGGCGGCAAATGCGATGCTTGCGCGCGGGAGGTATTAAAGATATGGAACGAGACGGCTGACATGCGCGGTGCGCAGCTCGTCTTCTGTGACCGTTCGACCCCGGCATCAGGTAATTGGAATATCCAAGATGATATGAGAAGGCGCCTTATCGAGGCGGGGATCCCCTCCGAGCAGATTGCGTGCGTCAGCGATGTCGGCGACGATCCGGTGAAGAAGGAGACGCTCTTCGAGAAGGTGCGCGCGGGCGAGGTGCGCGTGCTCATGGGCTCGACCTCTAAGTTGGGAACGGGCACAAACGTCCAGACGAGGCTCGCAGCCATCCATAACCTGGACTGCCCTTGGAGGCCCTCAGACTTTGAGCAGCGCTTGGGAAGAGTCAAGCGTCAGGGGAACCTGTTTGATCTGGTGAAGGATTACAAGTATGTCGCCCAGGGAACCTTCGACTCCTTCCTCTATTCCACCGTCGAGCATAAGCAGCGCTTTATCGGGCAGGTCTTCTCGAATAAGCCGTCCGTGCGCAGCATGGACGATATCGATGAGACGCGAATCTCATATTCCGACCTCGCCGCCGTGGCGTCCGGCAACCCCGATGTCAAGAGGATCCAGGAACTGAGAAGCGAGATCATGTCGCAGTCCATGCTCAGACAGTCTCATGCCGAGACGGTGGCGAATATGCGCCATCAAATCGAATCTCGCTATGAGCCATCTGCTAGGGTCAATCGCCGGATATTTGAGCTTCTTGAGCGCGACCACGATGCCCTCGACCGCGCGAACAGGCAAAGGGAGCTCGAGAAGGGGTCGGATATCGTAAGGGTTTCGGTCAACGGTGTGTCGGCTCAAGATCGCGCGAACGCAATCGAGATGATTCAGACGGCGGCCCACGACTGCCCTATCGGTCCCATCAGGGCCATTGGAGAGTTCCGTGGGCTGGAAGTCGTCGTGAAGAAGGAGCAGACACTTCAGGAACGGGGCGGTACCTTCCGCTATGACCCCTTCATCGGCCTGAGGGTGAAAGGCGAGACAGAGGCTCACTGGTCGAGGCATATGCTGCCATCGGCCATATCCGGTTCCCACACCGTGCTACAGCAGATGGACGGCATTATTGAGAAGGAGGCGAGCGGTCTAGACCAGGCAAGGACCTTAATGGAGCGCGCCGACAAACAGCTCGAGGATGCCAGGAAGATTGCTGCTGAGCCCTGGGATGGAGAGGAGAATCTCGCGAACCTGAAGGCCGAGCTTGCCGAGCTGGAACAGAAGGAGCTGGAAAAGGGCCGCGCCGAGTCGAACGAAGACAGTGCCCAGGATGAGGACGGTTCTGCATTTACGGAAACTTCCAATTTCGATGAAGGTAATGACGAGGACGGCCATTCCCGCGGAGGCGGGCACGGTATTTAATTACCAGGCCCTCTTAGCCCCCAGAGGAAATGGCTGCCTCAAGGACCATTTGAGATAAGAAAGCAAAATGAGAACGGAGACGGGATGAACACAGGGAAAAGTCTCGCCGAATCAATCGAGGAGGCCACGACAGCCTATTATCGCGACGGCGGCGGCTCCGAGACCGGAATTGCGGCTGATGAGAGACTGGTCGACGCACTCAAGCAGGCCTATATCGCAGCGTACGCCAGAAACGACGGCGGTTCGCTTGACACCGTGAAAAACGAGCTCGCTGAGTTCGGTGGAAGAGAGCCGACGACCAATGAGATCTGCGAGGCCGCTATCGCGCTCGCCGGCAAGCAGGCGAAACAGGATGCAGGGGTCATATCCCGCATGTTCAAGTTGCAGGCGGCATCGCTTGCAGAGGAATATGCACCCGCTCTCGTGAGGGCCTTCGATATGGAGCGCGCCCAAAAGAATGGTCACGGTATCGACGGGGCCGCAAATGATGCACCCAAGCGAACGAGCATAAGGAGGAATTGATATGCGTCTTGTAAATGATCACGATGAGCCGTATGTCGCATTATTCAGCGTGCAGTACGCGCCTCGTTACAGTGACCGACCGAGTCGGCCCCATGACGCTGCTTTCAAGCTCAAGAAAGATCCGAAAGGCCGTGAAGGCGTCTTCATTCAGCCGTTCTCATGCGACGGTATCGTCCCCGTGGCCCACGTCTCACATGAGGTGGAGGCCGCACTCGCGCTCGGATGGCCGGAGCTGTCGCATAACGGTTATCTCATTGAATTTCCCGGCTATTATGATGGCAGGGAAATCGGTGATTTCCGCGGGGGCAACGAGCGCCTGATGGAGCTTCCCATCCTCATGGGCATACTCGAGCTCGAGGGGCTTGTGGAGAACGCCGAGCGAGATTCGTTTTACGGTGCCCTCGTGATCGATGAGAAAGCCAACGAGATCAAGGTCGAGGTTCCCGAGGATATCGATATCGAATTCAGGTATTGGCTCAGGAACAACGGCACACGCCCCGTCTCAGCTAAGGAGATGCCGACGGTTCCCATTGACAGCGATCCGAACCGAATCTCCAAGGAGGTCGAGGCGATCATTTCGGAAAAGACTCCGGAACGCTTCATGAGATCGCTGCTCGACTCGAAGATCCTGCGTGTTGGGGCTTCGTCGTCAGATGTAGCGGCGCTGACATCGGGACTCGATGGCCTTTTGGGCCATGGCGTCGCCGGTACGGAAAACCTTAAGAAATCGCTCGATATGAGAGAGCGTTCAGCGCGACATTAATAGCTCGCGAATCCGTAAGCCCCTGCCCTGAGCAGGGGCTTTTCGATTGTTAGGAAATTCATTTAGTCAGAAATTAAATAGTTACGATATTGCACAGTTCCGTTATCACGTAGCTACGTTATGCCGTTGGGGCGGCACCATCGACACCATCAGCGAGGCCAACCTGCAGGACAGCTACATCGAAAACACGGCTTATCGGTGGTGTGTCCTGAGGTTCGTCCCGATCGTCGACACGCGATGGAAGCCCGTCACCTATGGCCACGGCGATTCGAGTTGGTATTACTGCAGCAAATGGGATGTGCGCTACGACCTCGCTCGCGCCAAGGAGCTGCTGAAAACGGGGCCGCGGGAGTACGACCGACTTCCAGACGGCGGGCCCTACGACGACCACCCCTGTTGGCAGCGTAAAAACGGGGAGGGTCAAAAACCCTCCCCGTTGCGTCAGCGGTGTCGACCAGCCTACCTGCGAGTCCTGTAAACCCTGCTTCGGTGGTCTACATCGACAACAAGGATGACGAGAACTTCGTCCTCGATATCGACAACTATCCGATAGTCTCCGACCCTGTAGCGCCATAGACCAGACTTATTTTCTGTCAAGCCCTTTCCCATGCTCCTCGGGTCTTCGAGCTGTGAAATCTCATGGAGCTTTGCCACAATTCTTTTGGCGATCTGCTTGTCCAGCTTTCTCATTGATCGCTGGACATCCTTATCGACTTCAATCCGCCAAGCCAAGGCTCTCCTCCAGCTCGTCGAGCGTCACAGTCTCAAGCCTGCCGGCCCTATAATCCTCGACCTTCTTCATTAAGCCGTACTCGTATTCAAGCCTGTCAATCTCGGCAGCGAGCGCTTCTGTCATGTAGAAAGTCTTCGTGCGTCCCGTTGATTTCGCCAAACGGTCGTACCTGATTGCTAAGTCCTCGGGCAGCCTCAATGCCGCGGTAGCAGTGGCCATAACGCACCTCCCAATCATGCGTATAACGTGTATTACATTCTAGCACATCGATCACCGCAGAGGTGCACAATAAATGTATTGATCTTCCATCGTTAATGTAATGTGAACTGTAACGACAGAGGCCACCCAGGACAGCTTTGGAAAATCATGGTGCCGATAGCTGCGAAATTACGTTATTGCCTATTTACGTTATTGAGAGGTTGCAGTATTGCGTAATCGCGCTATTACACTATGCCGTAGTTACGTTATTACATAGTTATGTTGTTACACTATATCGCATTTATGCTAAGCAACAGTTCGGTTGTGGCCGATACGGTAGCACGGTTACGGTTACGGAGACCATCCGTCATCCGGCCTGTCGTCATCCATGTCATGGACCACATACCAGCTGTTGCCGTGGTGGCAGATGTCGCGTAGGGTTCCATCCCCCATCTTCACGCGCCAGCTCTCGCACACACGTCCCTCCCCCAGCACCCATGACCGGGGCTCGTGCCAACCGACTTCTGCGAAGGGGAAGATCCTGCCGTCGTACCATTTGATGCCCCACGGGCTGTACTCTCCGTCCGGCCGACACTCGACCAGTGCCGTCACAAGTCTGATTGACTTCTTCCCCACGCCGACTCCTCATGCCAATTACTAACGAACGCGTGTTCTATTGTCTCACATCTCATAGCATGAACGCCAGACGTCCAAAAGCCATGAAAATGCGGGCTGAGGTGTCACCAGATGGCACCAAACGACCCCGCGCGAGGACTCCAACAGTGGGATTCTAATCTCATGGCAACCCCTGAATGAAAGGGTCAAACGGTTATGGTAAAGAGAAAATCAGAGACCATACTGGTTCCGCTGCTGCCAAGATTCGATGCCGCGGATATATATGATCCGTATCCCTTGAGGACTTCGGTTGGCAAGATGACCGTTACGAGAGACGATGCGTTCCCGGGAACAATCAGATTTGAGAATTTCGTTTCGTTCAAGAACGAAGCTCTGGTCGAGTCAAAGGTTTTTGAAACCCTTTTGCCGTTCCTGGGCAGCTCCACATCGGCCGGTTATGTCATCAGCGTGGATTATGAGCGTGACCATCCGACTCCTCTTCGAAAAGGGGAGGCTCGCGCCAAGGACGACAAGGGCCTGCCCCGAGGGTTCGAAATGGAGCAGCTGGAGCTTCCCATCCTCGCCTGCGCTCTGAAAACCTACGGCGTCGCGGTAGATATGCCGCCTGAAGTCCTTTGCTATGGAAAACTTTACCGAAGGGATCAGACGCATTTTATTGATCAGCCCCGTAGGCGTGGGGCCAGTGAAGACCGGTTGGAGACCGAAGGCTTAAATATAAAAATTATGCCAGACCGCAAGGTCACGAAAGTCTCCTATGAGGACCGTGAAATTGTCAACCACCTGGCAGGACTGCACAGGCTTGCCGTTTTCAGCCCCGTTTACGCGGAGGAGCTGCTCGGCCCCGCCGACGGGAATGTGGTTACCGCGCAGGAGAGGGTCGAGCTTGTCCTGGGCGCCGGCTCCTCACCCGATTTCATACGCAAAATGAATGAGGCCGGCTTCATCTCGGAGGGGGTGCCCGCCCAGTACCGTGACTCGATTCTCAGGAAAGCGCGCGAGCTATTCGATAGCGATCTCGAGATATGGGATCAGCATGTCGCGCCGATGTTCAAGGAACATCTGAACCTGAATATGCCCTGGGTCGCGGGGGATTTCTATGGCAATCCGAGGAAGGCTGAGCTTAAGAGCGAACAGGAGCCCGCGGAAAGGGTTGTCCCGGCACCCGCCCGCGTCCTGCCCGTATATATGCCGGAATAGCCATGAGTACGCAGGTGCGCCCGTCGGGCAGATCCACGGCCCCCTTTGGCCATAAGAATCATTTGGAGCGAAAATGACTCCCGTTACTGTTAGCGTCGTGGAGAGGCCCGGTAGGGAGCCGAAGTTCAGGTGGATCGAGCTTTCCGACGGTCGGAGGTTCCAGGTCCGCTCCACGGGCGCATCTGTCCCCTGCCCCGGGCGCAAGGCGGGCAGCCTCGCCCGTATCTGGAGCGTGGAGATCGATTGGAAGGGCAGGCCCGTCCATCGCTTTATCGTCAAGGACGGCGATGGCTATTTCATCGTGCGTGCCGGAGAGGACTCCTAGAGGGCCTCATAATCCAGATGCGAGATCGGGTAGGTGTTCTCGTAGACGTAATCCGATGAATTCGATGACTTGATCTTCACCTTTACGGGCTGGCCCTCGTCTTCCAGCAGAAACGCGGTGCAGACTGAAATCGAGTAGCCGGGCTCGAGTGTCTTCGAGGCATTCGGGTCGCTGTATTTCGTGCAATGGGACAGCTTCACGCCGTTTTGGTAGCACGAGACGTAGGACACCGGTGCCCGTCCGTCATGGTCGAGGCCGTTCTCGAATGTCATGCCGACGAGCAGGAATCGATACTCCTTGCCCCTCGAGTCCGTTGCCGTCCTCTTGTAGACGCCATCGACCGTAAGCCCCCTGGAGGCATCGGAGGAGCTCGTGTCCCCTATGCCTCCGAAGGAGAACGCCTCGTCCTCGCTCTTCTCGGATTTCTTTTTCTTCTTCGAGTCGTCCGATTTATCCGACTTCTTGGCGCAGCCGCATCCCATGATGGCCATAGAGCCGATACCAGCCAGAACGGCTCTTCTGCTGACGTTGACGCTACCCATGCGTTATCACCCATCAATCCATCTCATGTCACAACCGATAGAGCGTATATCCCCTGCCGCTCGCCGTCTTCCTGGCGCCGGGACAGGCTTTCTCCAGGCGTTTCCCATGGGAGTCCATCACGATTGCCCATGCCCAGCCATCCTCCCTTAGGTGCCCATAGCCGCTTTCCAGGCTGTCAACATAGTGTCGGTAGTCATTGGCCGCGCTGTCCCCTGCGATTGCCTCAGACCAGATCTCGGGCCGCATATCGTATGTCACGGGAACCCCTGCCCATTCGAGGTAGTTCATCACGGTGGCGTCCTCGGCCCATATGCGGCCGGGGTTGTCGCCCAGAGCCTCGACGATCTGCCCCATATCCGCATCGATACCGTACCAACCGGATTCCACTCCGCTTGTCTCGGGTTCGGTTGAGTAGAGTCCGCTGTTGATGACGGAGAGTGCCAAGACAAGGCTCAAGGCCAGCCTGCCTGCAATGAGTAAACGATGTGTCCGGGGCTCGAGTTCGTCCTTACGCCCGGCGGATACCGCGACGATCAGAAACGAGACGGTCCACGTTATCCAGAGGCACCTGACGGCGAGCGCCCCGGCGATTGCGGACGCCAGCCAAAAAGCCAGAAGCCATCTGGGTGGGAACCGGCGCGCGAGGGCGCACGATGCGCTCGCCGCAAGGACCACAACGCACCAGAACGGGGCTGCCTCTGGCATCGCCCACACCGGCTTCAACTCGAGGATGACCCCGCCGTACGATGCGGCACCGAGTGAGCGGAGCACATAGAGCGATCCGTCGATAGCATACGGGTTGACGAGGGATTCCGCTGCCATTCCGGCAATCGCCGCAAGCAGGGGCAGCCTGGACTGTGACCACGCGCGGAGTGCCTCGCATGTATTGCTCGACTCGAACTCGCCCTCTTCCGGAAGCAGGAAGCACACTGCGGCGGCGGCCGGCAAGGGCCAAAGCGCAGCCTGCAGATTCACCGACAGCAGCGATACCACGGGAAGAGCAAATAGGCAACGCTTATCGGCGCCTCGCCGCCAGTCCAAGCATGAGGAAATAGCGACAAACAGCAGCGCTGCCGTCCATAGGGACGGACGGATGGACAGATACGAGGCCATGAGGGTAAAGCCGAGCGCGCCGATCAGTAGTGGTGCCCAGGGGTGGCGTGCGTTTCGCGCCAGCCTGGAAACGGTTCCGGTATAGGCCCACAGGGCGAGCGCGGCGGGTACCGCCACGGAGACGGCGACGCCCGCGTAGCCCGCGCCCTTCCAGCACAGATAGAGCCACGTGTCGTGCAGCCACTGCTGGAGCACGATACCCTGGCCGGCGATTGCGGTGAATGGGTTCGTGCTCGGGATGCCGGATTCGACGACCACGCGCCCCGAGGCCAGAAGGAACCATCCGTCCGTATCAAGTGTCCCCGCCGACCTAATGGCGGGAATCAAGGCTATAACGGCCATTGACAGGAGGACGGCGAGCGCCGCTGAGGCACAGCGTACGATCTTCGCTACCTTAATTTGGTTCAATCGAGTCTCCTGATAGAGATCGGGCGGTCCGACTCGGTGAACGTCCCGGGCGCGACCTCGATGCCGCCCACAGCCCCCCGCGGTGCGAAAAGGATGCGCCAGGGGGCGACTGAGGCATCGAGCGAGACTACCGGCCAGGACTGATCTGAGGGGTCGAAACGGCCAATCCAGCAGACATCAATCGGGACGCGCATGAACAGGGTATGGAGCGACCTGCCCCTTGCGTAGACCATGCCGGTGGATTTGCCGATTGACTTGGCGCCCATATACCCGATCGCCTTGTCCCTGAAGGACTTGGCGATCTTGAGGGAAATCGGGACCTCGGCGCCGGACCGGGTGGTGGCCACGCAGAGGATATCGTATTCGAAGCTCATGGGCCGTCTCCTACATGAGAGAGGTGAACGTCTGCGCGATCTGGGCCAACACGGGGGCGAGGACGACGATCAGAAACACCGGAAGGATAAACAGGATGATCGGGAAGAGCATCTTGGTACCGAGCTTCTCGATCTCCGACTCGACCTTCAGGCGCCGTTGCTCGCGAACCGTCTCCGCCTGGTCGCGGATGATGTCGACGAGAGATCCGCCCGCGCGCTCGGATTGCGCAAACGAGGCCGCGAAGATCGTGAGGGACGGCACGCGCGCGCGTTCCGCGAAGCGAAGGAGCGCCTCGGTTCGCGATGAGAAGCTGGCCTCGTTGGCCACTCGTTCGAAGCCCTGCGCGATGGCGCCGTCCATCTTGCTGCCGACCGTGTGCAGGGCGAAATCGATAGACGAGCCCGCCGACATGCAGATTGCGAGCAGATCGAGGGCGTCGGGAAGCTGTCGGTCGAGCTCGTCGCGCCATTTCGCGCGCTCATTCAAAAGCCACAGCTGCGGGATGGCGATTCCTGTGAGCGCCAGCGCGGCGAAAATGCCTAGACCCTTTGCCCCGCCGACGAAAAGCGACGCGACGAGTCCCGCCGCAGTGAATCCCGCCGCGCTCGCGACGCGGAAGGCCCAGAAGGTCGCCGGCTGCATGGTGGAACCGGCGCGGTCGAGGGAGTCGCGCGTCGAGTCCATTACGGTGCGCGAAATGGGAGCGAGCCTGGAGACAACGTTGGAAAGCTTGTCGGCGATTCCGGGAAGCGCCGGGGAGGCGTCCTCTTCCGCAGGCTGCTCTAGGCCGAAGACGCGTTTGAGGGCGATGTCCACTCCGAGGCCCGCGGCGATTCCGATGAGGATGATAATGAAGCCAGTTGTTATTGATTCGAACATCTGAGCTCCCCTAGTCGTACCTGATGTTGCTTATTTGCTTCAGCACCATGAAACCGATGATATCGAGCGCTATGCCCACGCCCAGGCACGCCCACCCCGCAGGCGTCATGAAGAACTGCCGGTGCATTTCCGAGGCAACCGACATGAGCAGCAGCATGACGATCGGCGCGAAGCCGACGATCTTTGCCTCGAACCGTGCCGAGGAGGTCTTGGCCTCGGCCGAGCGCTTCGCCTTGACCTTTGCCCGGATGGCCTCGCCGACACGCTCCGTGATCTCGGAAAGCGAGCCGCCGGTCTGCTGCGATACCGATACGGCCGTTGAATAGAGCCTGAGGTTGGAGCTCTTGGCCCTCTTTGCCATATCGTCGAGCGCCTGGTCGATGGGGCGTCCGTTCCTAAGGTCGCGCTCGAGGATGGCGAACTCCGACTTCAGGGGCTCATCCATGTGCTCTGCGACCGGTGCCACCGATTGCGCGATCGAGGCTCCCGTTCGAAGGTTCGATGCGATGAGCGGCATCGCCTGTCCGAGCTGCTCCTCGAAAAGACCCTGTTCGGCCCCGCGCTTCGACTTCACCCAGATCGGGAAGGCCGCGATTCCGAGCGGGAGCGCGGCGACCGCTCCCGCTGTCGAGCCCATTGCAAGGATAAAGACCGAAGGCGCGAACGCGATTACCGCCCAGAGCTGTGCCGCCTCGGTGGTGGAGAGCTGGGGCGCAGCGCCCTGGCACACGCGTCGCAGGGCGCCGGCAAGGCGGTTTCCCCCATCTTTGTCGGATGGATTCTCCGGAAGGGGTCCTGCTTCTGACTGCTCACGCTCGATGCGAAGCTTTCTTGCCGTCAGGAACAGGATTATTCCCATCAGCACCGCCGGCAGCGCGGGGAGGAGGGCTGCCGGGGAAATCTGCCCGCTCATCGACGGAACCAGAAATCGTCATCGATGTACACGCCGCGCGCGAAGAGCTTTTCGCGGTGCGCCGGGGTGATGCGCTCTCCGGTGGGCATGAACTCTCCGAGCACCTTGCCGTCCTCGGAAAAGCCAGTTTGCTCGAAGCGCATGATGGTGCCCATGGTGATGACGTCGCCCTGCATGCCCTGGACCTCGGCGATCTCGGTGATCTTTCGCGAGCCGTCGATGTCGTAGCGGTTGACGAAGATGACGAAGTCGATGGCCGAGGCGATGAGCTCCATGATCTGCTCGCTTCGCATCTCGGTTCCGGTCTGCTGGATCATCGAGCGCAGGCGGGTCATGGCCTCGCGCGCGTTGGATGAGTGGACGGTCGTGAGCGAGCCCTCGTGTCCCGTCATCATCGCCTGGATCATGTCGAAAGCCTCGCCGCCGCGGCACTCGCCGACGACGATTCGGTCGGGGCGTTCGCGCAGCGCGTGAATCACGAGCTGCCGGATGGTGATCTCGCCCTCGCCCTCGATGTTGGGTCGGCGAGCGGTCTTGCGCACGACATGGGGTTTCTGGAGGCGCAGCTCAGGCGCATCCTCGATCGTGACGATGCGCTGGTTGTCCGGGATGAAGGACGAGCAGGCGTTGAGGAGCGTCGTCTTGCCCGAGTCGGTGCCGCCCGCGATGACGACGTTCATTCGGCCGAGTACGATCGCCTCCATGAACTCGAGCATGCGCTGGTCGAAGGTGCCGAGTGCCATGAGGTCCTCTGGCTCCACGGCATCCGGTCGAAACTTACGGATGTTGAGAATGTTGTGATCGACGGCGATGCCCTTCGCGGTCGCCGCGACACGGGAGCCGTTGAATATCGCACCGGGGCGGTTCAGGATGCAGTCGCACAGCGGCTGCGCCTCGTCGCAACGGCGACCGTCGGCTGACGCTATGCGATTGATGATGAACTTGACGTGGTCGTCGTCTTCGAAGGCGACGGGGACCCTCTGAAGTAGTCCAGCACGCTCAACCCACACATCGTCCGGGGCGTTCACCATGATTTCGGAGATCGACGTATCAGGAAGCAGCTCCTCGATGGGGCCCAGGTAATATAGGTCGTTGAGCCCGGCCTGGATCACGGCATCAAAGGAGTCGTCGTCCAGACGCGACCCCTCGGGACTGGAATCTATAATCTCGGCAAGGAGGTCGCGAGCGCGCGAGTCGCGCTGCACATCGCTCTCGGAGGCATCGTTGGCGGCAGTCAGGATCCCCGTCGCCTGGCGGACGGCCTCGCGTTCGATGCCGAGCAGATCGCTATTCAGCATTTTGCGCCTCCCCCGTCTCGGGAAGGGCCACGAGTCGGATGCCGCTCGCGCTCGAAAGGGCGAGGGCCTGGTCCTCAGTTACCTCGATTGTGACGTTGGAGTAACCGTCTGACTTGGAGCCCGAGAGGTTGCCATCCAGCGCCAGTACGCGAATGGAGTCGGCCACGCGCACGGTGCTCACGACCTGGCCGTCGTTCACGCTCGCGAGAACATCGACCTTGTCACCGACCGAGAGCAGCGGGGAAAGGCCCGTTGAGCTGTCGAGTGCGACGGTATAGGCAACGTGGCCCTCGGTTACGGCGGTGGTGATGGAAGCGGGTTTCTTCGAGCCCGATACGGAGGAGAGGGAAACTGCGGTCCCCAAGGTCTGCTGCGTCACGGACTGGCGGCCCGCCACATCGGATACCTTCTTCGCCGCGTCCTTGGGCGCAAACGCCGTGGGCACGCTTGCGACCGTAAGGTCTGCCGAAGTGAGGACTTCGCCGGGGGCGACATCGCGCGTGACGGTGACTACCTTGACGGTCGACTTCTCGAGACGCGCGAGCTCGCCCTGCGCCTGAGTCCATCGCCAGCCCGAAAAACCGACCGTCACGACTGCGACGGCGATCGCCACGCCGGCGACGGCGGCGAGCCTTCGGTCCTTACGCGTTCCCCCTGCTGCCGGCCCGCGCTGCCTGCGAGCGGTCGCGGCACCTGACGTCGACGTGGTCCTCTGGCCGCCCTGTGCGGGCGCGGGGGCCGCGGCGGGCATCTGCGTCGACGTGGTCGCCCCCATGGCGGCCTCCTGTGCCATTGCGCGCTCCAGCTCATGGCCGAGCGCCTGCTTGCGCCCGCGGAGCCGTTCGACGCTGCGCATGCGCCCGGAGTCGATGGCCGTGCGCATTTCCGACTCGACTTGGGCGATTTCTGCCCTTATTTCCTCCTGGGTCCGTTTTTTCATCTTTAAGATTCCTTCCTGGGACCTAGGAGTCCCTTAAAACGCGAGCGGTGGAAAATGGTTCGCTCTCCAGTGTCAGGTGATACTGGCCGCACTTTCTCTGCCGCCGCACAAACCATCTCGAAAGCCTTTTTGGTCGAGCAGACCAGTCTCTGACGCATCGGGTCGCACATCGGGCCCGAGGGCTCTTCGGCCTGCCGTGCTATTCCGACATATAAAGAATCGCCCCGCGCGGCCGTCTGCGCAGGGCGATTTGGTGCCATTGGGTGACAATATGGCGCGCTGTAGCGTGTTGGCTGGCGGTTGCCGCCCGTCGATCAGGGAAGCATGTCCCTCACGGCCTTGGAGAGAATTTCGGGCGCATCGTCGAGTGAGCATGCCCCCGTTTTCGTCGAAACGCTACCTTCCTTGTCAATCGTGTACTCGCACCAGCCGTTACCAGTGTCGGCCGGCCGCCATACCGTCGTGGACGAATAGGGATGTAGGGTCCAGACGGCGTCCGAGCGCACCTTCAGCTCATCGACGCCGGCGAATCTCGCGAAAGAAGACGGCCAGGTCCCCTCAAGGACCACATAGACGCCGGCGTAGCGATCGGCTGCCCCGCAAAGGCTTTCAGGGGCCTCTACGTAATAGACCGTGGCCTTTCCGGTGTAACCGTTGGCCTTGAGCATCTCGAGAACCTCGGAGCGCGCCTCATCCCCCGGGTTCTCGGCGTATTTGACGGCATTGGCCTCACCAAAGCAAGACTGCCTCGTGCTCTCGAGAAGCGATCCCTGCCAGGTCCTATATGCGAGCGCTCCTCCCAGGTCTACGGCGAGCGCTATGAGAAGGGATAGGGGGATGAGCATCACGACGAAAAAGGATGTGAGCTGCGCGCTGGCTCCCCCTCCCCTGAGTGCGTGGCACTTCATCTAGATGACCTCCCAGTCGGAATAGCTGATGTAGGAACGCGTGATGTTTCGGACGGATCTCTTTCCGAACACGTTGTAGGGCGCCGGGTAGTCGTACGTGATTTCAGCCGACACCGTTACGGTCCTGTCCTCGGTCCTGAGGTTCTCGGTGCCCAAATCACCTGCGACGGCGTTTCCATGGCCGAGGTTCTCATCGGAATCGATGTTGACAGAGGCGTTCTTTACCGTGAGGTAGCTTGGGTCAATGTCGGCCGATGCGCTTACGAGCTTCTTCACGAGCGTGTCTGCGTCCATAGAATCCCAGCCTGCGGGAAGCCGGTCCGCGAGATGTGCGAGGGAGTAATCAATTCTGGCACGCTGATAGCCCGTGAACCCGAAGCCCATGATGGCGAGTATGACGGTGAGCGCTATCGGGAATACGAACATGAATTCAGTGGAGATGAGCGCCTCGAGCGACTTTCTGTTACGCACCATCACTTGACCTCCGATGAGATTGCCGTTGCCGAGGATGACTCGGGCTCAATTTCCGCAAGACCATCGAAGACGGCCAGGGTGAATACGCGACGGCATGGAATCTGGACATTGACCGTGACGGACTTGCGTTCTATTGAAGAGTCCCTGGACTTGTCCCCAACTCTTAGCTTCACGTCTTTGGACGAAAGCGCGCCGCGCTCGATATCCACAGTGCAGCTGCCATCGAGACCGATAGCGCCCTTTACGTAGGATTCGACTTCAGAATCATTCTTATCGGGGTTCGCCGCGGCGTAGCGCACCCCCTCGGATGCGGCCGCCGATGCGAGGGCCTTGCAACGGCTCAGGTTCGCGCAATCCACGACGAGTGCGAGCATTGCGATCATGATGGGGAGTAGGAGGACGAGCTGGGTCACCATGACCGCCCTGAGTTCTGTTGGTCTTGACCTCATAGCAGATTACCTTTCAAGATTGCGATTAGCGTCGCCCCGACCAGACTTACCGACAGCACGGCGTTATAGGGGACGTTGTCTTTGAGGCGCGCACAGGCGGGAATGAACCTGATGGCAAGCTCAAGAGCGCACGCGCACAGAAGGTGGATAGTGAGAAACTCGAACACCGTTCCGACGGACAGCACGGCCATGAGGGCGATGGCAAGTGTGAGATAGTCGCCGGCGTGCCAGGAGATGCCCCCGATACGCTTCATGGCAAATGAAATCAACGCGAATACGGCGGCGCAGGGAACGGTGATTATCGCCCACGTATATGGTCCCCAGGGGGACGACACGGCACCCGAGGCCGCAAAGAGGAGCAGCATGGGCACCGGTGCAATCCTGAATCTCATGTCCTCCTGCCCAAGCGCAACAGAGGTCGCCAGCAAGATTGCGTAGGGAACCGAGATGAGCGTTCCCACCCATGAAGCAAACAGGTAAGGGTAGACAAGGGCGATTTCTGAGGTCAAGGGAGGGTTATGGTGGCGGAGGTATGCTCCGGTGTCGCCAAGCATGGATAACTCCGCGCCGATACATCCTTTACTCCCCAGGGAAATGAGCGTCGAGGGGCTGACGCCGTAATTAACTGCCTCCCTCTTCACGGCGTCTATCCATTTGTCCCTATCGGCGTCCCCGGGTCGTGCCTGGAGCATGGCCTTGTCCTCATGCTCCAGCGCGGCGTAGCGCCAACGCTGATAAAGATGGGAGGCGCACCAAAAGCCGCAGCCGACGGCTAATACGGTCACCAATCTGACGCCAAAAGACACGGGTGCCTCCTCGATACAGGCATGGGAACTCATATTTAATTCTGTAGTCGTGTTTACTCAAAATAAGGCCTATTTGGTGCCACGTGGTGACAGGTATATATCGAAACGCAACCTATGCGGGTTGGACCGCACCATGGACACCTACAAAACTGCGGAGCCTCCGTCCTGAGGACGCCTGCGGACAGTTGGCGGCTCAATCGCGATGCGTATGGTGGATAGCCGATCGATAAGGGTGCATCCGAAGTAGCAGCTGTTCAGGAGCTAACGCATGGCAGATAAAAATGCCGAACGAAATACAGTACTTGCGAAACATCACCAGATAGCCAACGCCATACACCTGTGGAAAGATGCTGCTCGAGGCGCGGTGCCTGCGAGGCCCGTTACAGTCGCACTGCTCGTCGCAACAGAATGAGTATCTGCTCGAAGCGCGGTCTCGGCGAAGTGCATCCCGTCATCTTCCTTTTCGGAAAAATGGTAAGCAGCCGCTCGAAGCGCGATGCCTATGAAGCTCATGTCGCTTTCCGTCAAGGGCGGGAGAAGACAAGAAACAAATTGAAGTGAGTTGCCTACGAAACCCATCGAGCAGACAAACCGCATTGATATGCAGCAAGTATCTACTCGAAGCGCTGTGCTATTGCCGCGTATGTGCTAAATAAGCTGGAGGCCGTTCCGGTAAGCGGCTGCTCGGAGTGCATTTCCTGCGAAGTATACCCCTCTCGAATTAAGGAGTCTCGGGCAAGCGGCTGCTCGAGGTGAGGTATCTATGAAGCGCATGATTCTGCAAACGCTAAAGTTGGGTATGGCGATGCTTGACGTGTCTTTTTCTCGGGCCCACGAGCACCTGCTGATTCTCTTGACAGCGGGAGGCGAGTGCTAAAAACGCGATACCTACGAAGCTCGCTGGTGAGAAGCGGGCCCATCTGGAGGGGTAAGTAGCTGCTCGAAGCGCAGTACCTGCGAGTCAGCAACCATACCGTACAGACGGTGATCCCTGGCAAGCAACTGCTTGAAGCACAGTTCCTGCGAAGTATTAAGAGATTTAAGAAAAGTGGTTTCAGCGGTAAGTAACTGCTCTAAGCGCGGTGCCTACGAAGCCCTCGCGCACTCCGGCGCTAATCAGCTCGAGGTAAGTAACTGCTAGAAGCGCGGTACCTGCGAAGCATATGGAGCGTTCCAATGGAACATAGCCCGGCAAGAAACCGCTCAAAGCTCGGTGCCCGCGAAGCGCCATCGCACGTATATTAACGAGCGCGATCGCTAAGTAGCTGCTCCGAGCACAGCACCTGTGAAATTCCCAATTCCTCCTATGGTGCAATTGTTCAGGCAAGTAGCTGCTAGAAGCGCTAGTACCTACGAAGCTAATATAGGGGAGCTTGTCAGTCCAATCGGCAAGTAACCGCTCGAAGCGCAGTGTCTGCGAAGCCGTCGAACTTACATCTATGAGCGCGATCTCGGCAAGTAACTGCTCGAAGCGCGGTACCTGCGAAGCCCATATATACCTCCTCTCTTTTCGTTAATTGGCAAGTAACTGCTCGAAGCGCGGTACCTGCGAAGCATGGTCATAAGTACCAATTCCTCGCTTTCGGGCAAGTAACTGCTCGAAGCGCGGTACCTGCGAAGCTTGATGATCGGGTAGTAGCTTGTCTGCGTAGGCAAGTAACTGCTCGAAGCGCGGTACCTGCGAAGCTGCTCGTCGGTGTTGTTCTCTGCAAGCAAAGGCAAGTAACTGCTCGAAGCGCGGTACCTGCGAAGCTCGCTCAGCAGCTTATCGAGCGCATCCTGAGGCAAGTAACTGCTCGAAGCGCGGTACCTGCGAAGCTGATGTACTCCTGCTTTGACAGGCTACTCAGGCAAGTAACTGCTCGAAGCGCGGTACCCGCGAAGCTCATGCTAAGATTCATCGACAGAGTCCTCCGGCAAGTAACTGCTCGAAGCGCGGTACCTGCGAAGCCATAAGCGACACCTCCAAAGGAAAGCATCGGGCAAGTAACTGCTCGAAGCGCGGTACCTGCGAAGCCCGTAGTAGCTGACGGGAGCAAGGAACATGGGCAAGTAACTGCTCGAAGCGCGGTACCTGCGAAGCAATACGTCCTGTATGCCCAGTAGGGCAGCCGGCAAGTAACTGCTCGAAGCGCGGTACCTGCGAAGCCCGCCGGTCCCTACAACGAGGCGGCTTCCGGGCAAGTAACTGCTCGAAGCGCGGTACCTGCGAAGCCTGTGCGGAACGGGTAGTCCCGCGCGGTGTGGCAAGTAACTGCTCGAAGCGCGGTACCTGCGAAGCCTTGAGGAGCGGCGTGTTGATGACGCTCATGGCAAGTAACTGCTCGAAGCGCGGTACCTGCGAAGCGGTGATGTGGACGTGACCTTCGCCTTCGACGGCAAGTAACTGCTCGAAGCGCGGTACCTGCGAAGCCCGTGAGTATGGGTATATTTTGCTGCAAAGGGCAAGTAACTGCTCGAAGCGCGGTACCTGCGAAGCCGGAGAATCGGCATCGGCTGGCAAGCGCCGCATAAGAGCAGCTACTGAAGCTGAAAAGTTGATTTAAAGGTAGAAAAGGTTCCGACGATTTTGGGAAACCATCTTATTTCCGCCCGGAAACAGGATGGTTATGTGAGTTCTGGAAAAACCTGACAGCTACCGGATCATCGGACAACCGGGCTGTCAAGCAATAAGCCTTATTTGAGATTTCAAGGTGCTCACACCAGTTTAACGGTTTAAGCGGTGCGGGAGAAGAGAACCCCGTCTCTGTCTATATGCCACACCGGAATCTCGGGATCGGTTGCGTTCACCTCCCGATATTCGAGGAACAGTAATTCCAGACCCTCATGCCGCGCCTTTCGGGTTTTCTCCAAAACATCAGCCGGATTGAGTTTGTCGATAAGGCCGATTACGGCAATTGACGGACTCAGACCCGTATCGCAAACGTAATCCATGAAAGAGAGGAATCTCCTGAGCAGGGTACTGCCCGGCTCACGGCGCGGTGTCAGCGAAAGCCATTTGACGAACGATTTGATATCCCGCTCCGTGTCCCCTATCGGATCCGTTCGATGCGAAGCCCCCAACTCTGCAATCAGCTCGTCGACAAACATCCTGATCTCATTTGCCTTGGTCGCCAGGGGCTCATAGGCCTCGACCTCGGCAGCCATCCTCGACGCGTAGGCGCCGACAAGCCTCCGGTCTTCGAATGGAAGCTCGATCAGGCTGTCGATAAGGAGGATGCCCTTCGGCTTGATCTTTCTCTCCCCGCGGTATAGGGCGATTCCAGGTTCCCCTTCCCCCAAAAGCGACGTGGCGCATCGCGATAGCCCGTCAAAATCATCGAAGGAAATGACCCCGAGCCCATCCGGTAAATCGATTGTCTCCCCTATCGTTTCAAGCTTGATGATCATAAGACGATAAAATCCTCTCCGGTAACAAGATGCCCCTCGTCTGACGGGCTTCCGCAAAGCGTGAGCATCGAGCAGAAGGAAATCTCGGACACCCTGAGCACCTGCACCAGCCCGGCTTCTGGAAGGTTGGCTTTGAGTCTCGCGATCGCGGCGTCGGCGTTCTTGGTGTCCACCGCCAGGCGGGTGTAGACGGAATTCTGCAGCCTCGTATAGCCGTCCCTGACAAGAAACTGCCTGAACCTTGAGTACTCGTGGCGGTCCTGCATATCGGCTACGGGGAGGTCATACATGACGATTATCCTCATGAACCTTATCCTCCCCCGCTCCTCATCAAGGCATTCCGGGCGTCGAAGTCCCATCCGCATCGCCAGTCCCTTCCATCACCCGAAGGCACCCATCTACCCAAAGGTCGATGGCGTCCGACACCCGGTAGCTCCCATGGCCATAGGGGATCCTGTCGGCGAGTGTGGACGCAAGGAGCCTCTTCACGGACGGCGTGAGCTCGCAGGGACGCTCCAGCTCGACCTTCCGGTCGATCAGTGGCCTGAACGGCTCCATGAGGTCGCAGGCGAGGTTGTAGGGGTTTGTCTTGGAATGGTGGTGGATGCCGACTTGGTTGAGATAGCCCTTCGCCGCGATCCGGCACGCTGTATGCGAGAGCAGGATGGAATAACCATAGTCGAGGGCATTGTTGGTCGCGTCCGCGTGCGGTGCTCTGACGAAAGCGGTACCGAACAGCGCCTGGAAATAGCGGCGGGCCCCGGCGGCCTCGCGCCCGGTCGAATCGTCCGCGCGGACCTCTCCCGCATAGGACGCGAGCAACTCGGCCTCCTGTTCATGGCCCGATCCTTCGAGGACGGAGGCCTGGTTATCCAGCTTGCACTCGACGATCTTCTTCCACAGCATCTTGCGCGGCCAGGCGCCCCATGACATCTGCGCGAGGACTTTGGCATTCGTATCGATCGTTGCCGCAGTTAGCGGCATCAGGATTGATGCCGGCATATGCCGGCTATCGGTGAGGATGACGCTGCAGCCCCTTGCCGCGAGCTCATCGATCAGGTAGGTCGATATGAACGCGGCCTTCCCGTCGATAACGATGCAGTCGAGCTCGTCGGCCCGTAACAGAACGGGGCGGGGGTCGCCGTCGCGGTGAACGGCGACCCACCCAGCCTCATAGCGCAGTTTCCGGGCGTTCTCTATAAAGAGCGTCTTACCCAAGAGTGGAAACCCTCTCGTGAAGGCCCGCCGCGGAGATGTCCACGATGGCGAAGCCCGCCTTGGGGTCGTTGATGATCTTATCGAAGGTCATCGAGAGTGTGCCCGCGAACGCACTGCCGCCGAGGGACCTCACGTCGGCGGTGCCCCTGATGCCGGATAGGAGCTCCACGACCTGGACCTCGGATTCCGCTACCGCTCGGACAGTCTTGGCGATATCGTCTGCTTCCGCATCGGAGAATACCTCCTCCGGCGTCTTCAGGGCGCCCAGCTTGAGCACCTTAGAGACGCGGGGGAAGTTTGCCGGGGCCAGTTCGAGAAGGCGCGCCCACAGCCGGCAGAGGACCTGGGCATCGGACTCGAGATCGCGCCTGGGGCTCGGCTGCTCGCCGTCGACCATGCGCTCGACGATCCTGAGCAGTCGGGTATCAGACGTATCGAGGGCGAGTTGGCGCACGGGGCCGGCGGTCTTCTGTCCCTTTATCCTGAAACGCTCCCCGTATGCCTCGTACACGGTCTCCTTAAGGATCCTGTCGCGCACGACGCGGATGAACCTCTCGCCTGATTCGCGGCATAGCGAGCGCGCATAGAGCTCGGTGAGCGAATCGGTGGCCTTGGACGCGATGGAAGTGGGCACTGGGGCGAACCTGAATAGGTTGCCCTTCTTGCCCTCGCTCTCGTAGATCATGAAGTAGGCGAACGTCTGGGCGGAGTAGCCGCCGAACAGGGCCGCGTCACGGTCTCCCTTCACGGGAATGAGCTTCGTCTTCGAGTCGCGCGGGGAGTAGACGGTCTGCTTCCAGAAGGCCCCGCCCTCCTCATAGGGGGCAAAAGTTACGCGTAGGTTCTTCCAGGAGCAGGCGCGGACGAGCCTCTCGCGCTCGAAATCGGAATCCCACAGCACCTCGGCCGTGTCATAGTCCACGAGGTCGCGGAAGAACCCGCCTGAGAAGAAGTCGAGTTCGGAGTCGGCACCGCCCCGGCGCTCCTGTGCCTCGATATCGCGCATGGTGCGCTCGTAGAAGGCTCTGTTGTTCGACCACATGGGCGCCCTCGTCTCGATGAACCTGCCGGTCGTGAGGGCGATCAGGGCATCGTGGGCGTGGTAGTAGCGGTTGGCCTTGCGGCTTCTCGGGATGCCCGCACGTCTCCTGACCGAACTGGCGACGCCGGCCTTAACGGGCACGACCTTGACGCCCGCGTAGGTGGCCTCGAGGACCGCGGCGATGAGCTTGCACTCCTGGCTCGTCTCGGTCAGCTGGCGCCCGACGATTGACTTCAGCATCCTCTCCGAGATCTGCGTCCTCATGAGCGCGTTGAGCTTGCGCTCGGTCATGAGGCCCACGCGGCGTAGGTGCATCCAGAACGGCGCCATCTTCCTCTGGACGGGCTGGGGCACGAGGATGGACTCCTTCTTATCAAGGCTCTCGGCGTACAAGACCAGTACCTTGTTGTCGAGTGATTCGTCCTTGCGCACCGACCTGGGCAGGATGCGGTCGACGCAGTAGTCGGCTGATGCGATGCGCGCGATATCGATGGGCCTGCCGGAGTAGAGGCTCTTTCCCGCCTGCTTGAAATAAAGGTACAGACGCTCGTTGATCTCCTTCTCGTCGAACATCCCCGGTTCGCGTAGGAGCCTGGCGGCATCCAGGTCGCGGCGCGCGTCCTCGTCAAGCGCCTTTAGAGCGGCCTCGATCTCCTGGGCGCGGCTTTGCGACCTCCTGCCCTTCAACTTGTTCGATGCGGTCCTCGTGACCTCGACGTAGACCTTAGCCGGGGCACAACCTGCCACCGAAGTCATATCCTCGATGACCTTCATGGCCTGCGACACGCCGCGTCGGAGTGCGGGGGACCCGGGCAGGGCGTCGATGCCGAGCTCTCCTGCCTTTTCAAGCGCGGCGGCGTGGATTTCTTCGATCTTTGCGCGGAAGCCGAGCTCGGTGTCGCTTAAGGCCTGCATCAGGTTCATGGACGTGCCTCGGAACCTGCCGTAGGGCGCTCCCTGCTCGAGGACGTCCATGATGCACATGTCGCCGCGCGCGGTATCGGCCCACACGCCCGTGAGCAGGCGCTCGGAGAGCTGGCCCCAGCCCTTGAGGCGCTTCGCGCAAAAGGCGTCGATCGCATCCTCGTCAAGGACGTCCCCGTATTCCTTGGCGATCTTGCGCTTCAGGATGGAGCGCTCCTCGAACACGGTATTCCAAAGGATAAGGTCCTCTGCCATGGACTTCTGGGCCGCAGTGAGTGTCTTCACGCCGAGAAGATTTGCCATCCAGGCCGATACGGACAGGCGCGACGTCATCCTCTTGGCGTCGGATACGCCCTTGACGTGGGGGTGAGCCATCGTGAAGTCGCGCGAGAGGATGTTCTCAATCCGGTTGAGGGTCATGACCGACCCGTCCGATGCGGCCTCGACCACGGCCGCCCTCATCGCGGCATCGAGCGGAAGCCAGTCCTGGCCGTCCTCGGTGTAGCGGATTCCCGCCAGCTCGTTCAGGAACCGGAAACGCTCGTAGATGAGGGAGTTCGCCGGGAGTACGTCCTCATCCACCAGATAGGTGCACTTGCCCGTCATGCGCCGGATGAAGGCCTCTGCGGCCGCATCGGTATCGATATGCTCCTCGTAGTTCCAGGGAGCCACGAAGGCGCGCTCGTGGCCGGGAAGACGGCGCGACCACGCGAACCTCGCCTTGCCGTGTGCGTCCACTGGTGCGGCCGAGGAATCCAGCGGTCCGACGTAGTACGGGATCCTCGAGGTCAGCACCTTCAGGATATGGGGGCCTGCGTCCTTGAGCCAAGGGTAGAAGCTGCCCTGCTTGTCGATGATGCGGCCCACGACCTCCGCATGGAGCTGGTAGGGAATCGCACTGTTGTCAGTGGTGTGGATGCGGCGCAGGAACCTGTGCTCACCGAGCGCGGCGACCATATCGGCGTAGGCAGGGTCCTTTACGGCATCCGTGCCCTTGAAGAGCCTCTCGACCCTCTTCTTGAACTCCTCGTAGGGAATCAAGTTGAGGTCGTAAGCCGTATAGCCCATGTTCCTCTTGGCGCCGTCGTGCTTTTTCACGAGTATCTTGTCGTACCCCCTGCGGCCGGACCTTTTCGGGCCGCCGAAGAAGTCCCTATAGAGGGCGAGGCCGTCCTCATCGGGGCCGTCTGCGGAATCCGCGCGGACGATATATTTCAGCGCGAGGTCCTTCAGGGTGCGCAGCTGGCGTCCGTACACCTCGTACTGGGCCACCTGGTTGTGCGAGAGGGTCTTGCCGGGCGCGAAGGAGAGAAGGCCCTGTAGACGCCATGCCGAGTAGAGTCCCCTCGCGGCCTCGATAGTCGGGGCGAGGCGGTCGGGGCAGTTGGCGAGGAACTCATCGAGTGCGTCGGCGTCGGACACGGAAACCTTGCCGATCTGCTCGCCTTCGAGCGCGAAGGCGTCCATGTTCGCCTTGTAGCCGGCGACGAGGTCGCCCAGCGCCTTTGCCTGCGCTCGTGCGATCTTGGCGTCGATATCGTCGCCCGTTACCGAGACGGCGCCGGACACGGCCTTCTGGAGCTCACGGGCCGTCCAGGAGCCGCCCATATCGGTAAGCGCGCCGCCGTCGAGCTCGATAGCCTCGCCGCAGGCCTCCCCCAGGGAGTCGAGCTCGCGCACGAGGGCCTCCACCTGAGCGGAGGGGTCTGAGTTGGCGGACGTCACGTCGTTGCCCTCCATGAGGAAGTGCCCGCGTCGCACGACATGGTTGGCGACAGCCCAGAAGATGAGCCTCGGGTCGCGAGGGCCGTCTGATTCCATGAGGTCGACGTCGAGGTGCGCGAGCGTGGGGTAGCCGTCCAGAAGCCCCTGCCATGCGGCAGCGGTGGGGTCTGCCGCGATATCGTCGCGCATGAGTTTATAGGACATCCGGCGCCTGACGAAGAAATCCGGGTCAACAGGCGCGATCGCCGGGGCGAACACGCGCTCCATCTCGCGCTCCCTACCCCGTGCGCGCTGGAGCCTGCGCCTCGCGGTGCGCGGCATGCGAGCCTCGGAGGCGTGGAGCGCCTCCTTGAAGCATCGTGCGCCCATAACGGGCTGGCCCTTGTGGTAGAGGACATCTCCGTACTCGTCGGTGGCCACGAACCCGATGCTCGTGCCGTCGAGGTCGATTCCGGCATACCACGGACCGTTGATATTTTTAAGTTTCCTAGCCATGAGTTCTCCTGTGTGATATAAAGGGATTGTGAGTTGCTGCTCGAAGCGCAGTACCTAAGTCGAAATACGGCTTAAAAGCCACAAACTGCCTTTACAGGCCGCCCCGTATGGGGCTTTTTCTTTATCCCGACATTCCATAGGCATCTAGAGCAGGTGCTCCATGACGGTACCGGTCGAGTCGGTGCGGAAGCGAATGCTGCCCACCGTGTTCTCGTGGATCATGTCGCCGGTCGCAACATCCACGTAGACGGCATCGCTGAGGCCGCGCGACACCTCCATCTCGGTGGCGCCAGTCTCGGAGTCGATGCGGAGCTTTCCGACCTGGTTGCGCACGTGCATCTGGCCCCTGGAGTCCAGGCAGCGCTCGACCGTACCGCTGCCGGCCTCGGTTAGGATCACGCTATTCATTTGGAAACTGTTCACAGTTACCCCTCCCCCTCTGCAAGAAGGCGTGAGGCCGGGCCTTTCCCGGCATTGGAGGGTTTTACTCAATTATAGACACGTGTGGGGACACTTGCGGCAACGATTCGGGGTATCGCCGGAAGGTCAGACTTCACAATTAGACATTGATAAATAGAGCTGTTGACCCGGAAAATATGTCAAGGCAAGCATCCTTCCTTTCAAAAAGGAAAACCCCGCCCCAGGCTGAATCTGGGACGGGGCCAAAGGGGAAGGCAAATCGAGCTTTATTACGTGAGCGAGTAGCCGTTGGTGCCGATCTTGCCGACGACATTGGTTGCCATCGTGATGACATCGCGGAGCTTGCCGGAATAAGCCGAAAGCACGGTGACAAGTGCGAGGGCAAGCAGGCCGATGAGGATGATCATCTCGGTGGAGATGACGGCACCGAACTTCTCGTTGGCAGCGCGACGGACATTGTAGGTTTTGGCCGCGAGATACGTGGCCATGGCGTTCATGGTTGCTGAATCCATGATGCACTCCTTTCGGTTGGGGGTTCGAGTCTTCAGCCCCCGTCGACACGATGGGATGGACCTCCACCCCCAAATAAGATTTTGCCCCGCGAAATGCATCAACAGAAGGTTATTTGGTGCCAAGGGGTGACAAATGGTGACATGGAAAAACGCAGATAGACCACTACGTACGCGGCCGTACAACATATGTTCGACAAGATTTAATTACCTCTTGGTCGCAGGAGCCACAATAAGCCTATCCAGCGCTGTGATAGAGTCGAGGCGGCTGACGCGAGGTTACCGACTAGTGAGAGGAACGGCGTATGGCATGCGTGCGTGTAACCGGATCGGCCGATGAGATCGAGCTCTTTGCGCGTTCCCTCGGCATGATCCCGAAGCTCCACCGCCGTCGTGACGGCATGATGGCCGGCTATTTCGAGGCGCAGGCCCCGAAGGTTGTCTGCCTGGACCTCGGGACGACGGGACCCAACCCCGTTGAAGACGAGATCGTGGCCATCGCGATCGTGGACTGGGCGGGAAATGTGCTCCATGAGGGGAAATACAGGCCAAGTCGTATGGAGCTATGGCAGGCGGCATCTGAGGTCAACGGGGTGGCCCCCGACAACCAGATAGACCTCCCCTCCTTTTTCGACGACCAGGTAAAGATTAAGGAGATCATCTGGGGCGCCGACGAAGTTATCGTCTATAACGCCCAACACGTCATGAGGTTCCTGGGACACAACGACGCTGCGCCCGCCTCTGGTGCCAGGGTCACAGACACGATGTATGAATATTGTCTATGGCTCGGCGTGACGAATCGTAACTACAATCGCTTCGCACACATTGAGCTGACTGATGCGGCCGATCATATCGGCTACGTCCGGCCGGACGGTACGAGTACAAGCCTAGCCAATGCCCTCGCCTGCGTTGCCGTCCAAAAATGGATCGAGCGCCAGCGGCGTGAAGAACAGTAGGCTCTCTGGATATCGGGCTAGTGCGACATGCCCATCGTGTTTGACGCGTCGATGATTCCGTGGATGATTGTTTCGATTTGTAACGCTGGATGATTCCACCGAGCGGCAAGACGCTCAGGGAACTCGGCCTGGAGAGGTTGTCAACATGAACGTTAACGATTTTATGGCGAAGCACGATATCACCGATGCCGACCTCGAGCGCATGGCCGCCCCCTATGAGGATGGCGGCTTCGAGCCCGAACCCGACGGAAAGGTATTCGACGGCTCACACCTCGATACGATCGGCACTCGCCGTGTGACGGTGATTCACGATGAGAAGAATACTTAGAGGGTTTGCTGTCAGATACGCTACTCCTCGTATTTGTTTCCCTTCCCGCAATTGCAATCCTCGCAGAGTGTCTGCAGATTGCTCATTACGGACTTCCCCCCGCGTGAGACGGGCTTGATATGGTCGACGTGGAGCTTCATCCCGTCCTCGCGCCCCCGTCCGCACTTGACGCACCTGAAGCCGTCACGGCGCAGCACGTCATAGCGCATCGCACGCGTGACCTTCGCGTGCTCCTCGTCATTAGCCATACGCCGGTCCTGATACTCCAGGCGACGCTTTTCTCGTTCCTTTTTCTTCTTGGACTTGCGATGCTCCTTTATAAGCATCGTCAGAATCGTCTCTGCCGCCCAAAGCACGATGGCAAACTGAATAAGTGGCATGAGCGACTGGAATATCTGGGTATAGACATCGGATGTATCCATAGCGTTCCCTTCCGTTGAAAACAGACGCTTCAAGCATAAAATCCCGCAAATGCCGCCGCTCCCCCACTTGGTACCATGAGGTGCCACTCGTCTTGGAACACTTGTTCATAGCCGCCCGCCCCACTGCCTCCGAAACGATGATTGGAACATCGAAAGATCGGACGGAGGGAGAGATATGGCCGAGGAGCTTGACCTTAGCATGCTTCCGAATTGGCTGAGGGACATGGATGACGGCCCGTCGGTAAGGCCCGGTGCAGATGATGGCGCCCGCTACGGCCTCACATGGTGCGGTAGCTTCACAGTCCACGGCCTCGGGTTCCAGGCAATGAATGGGACGACGACCGATTTCGCGATGGCTTGGCCCATCGGCAACGGGGCCTGGCAGGTATTGCAGGACGCCTACGACATCTATGACCCCGTCGCCGGGCAGGACGGCTATATCGAGACCGACGATCTTAACGACATCATGCGCGAGAACGGGTTCCGTTCCCTCAATTCATTTACTGCCGCAAAGGGCGGGGGGTGGCGCGAGAGCCTTACGCGCGCCGTCGCCGCAAGGTGGTGCAGGGAGCGATACTCGGTCCCCCTGACCTTTATCGATGGGCCCTCGGCTCTATCCAGGCTCGTCTCCTGCGCCACCGCGTTCGACCCGTATTCTGACAGGGCGCTCGTCGCCACCGCGATCGAGCGGGAGATGGTGCGCCAGGAAAACGCCTACAACATGGCCGCATACGCCAACGCACGCGTACTTAATAGCACGCAGCTTCGCTCTATCGCAGTCGTTCCGGAAAAATCGGTTGGCCATGGGATGGGAGTGGCGGCGGAAGGCCTTCGTCGCCAGCAAGGCCCGTGGGTAAACGGCCACGGACCCAAGTTCGGGCATTAGCGACAGAAGGGACATATGCATGTATGAGAAGGTATGGAGTGGAGATGTTGATGGATACGAGATATCTCTCGATTTCATTGAACATCGCGGTCTGTTTAGATACACCGCGAAAAAGGATGGCGTGCTCATAAGCGACCGCCTTTGTGCCGACCCGGTCGACGCCGGCCTCATGGATGGCCCCGGTGTCATGTATAATTTTCAAACACCCTTCGTCCCCAACGGCTCGGAAATCGAATTCGAGGGCCGTTTCGCGCCCTTCCATACACCCGAGGAGATCGCGAGCGGCACCTGGCTCTCCCCCGCCGACTGGCCGCAAGACCGCAAGAGGGCGGCGGTCGAGGAACTGGATTGCCGCATGAAACGGGTCGGGAGGTACACTTCGGGCCAAATAACGCTTGACGAGACATACTTAACCTTCGGTCTCATCGATTGCTCGAAGCGCCTGAACGCCATGTTCGGAGGTCCCGACAACTGGCCGAAACGGGCATTTGAGCTCCTGTTCACCTCTACCGGGTATAAGTGGCGCACGCTCCACAAGAGATTCTCCTACAACGACTCGTTTGGGTTTGGCCATCCGAGCGAGATTCCCCCGGAGGTTGCCGAACAGATCAGCAGGGCGGCGACGAGGCGGGGGCCGATGATAGGCTATGGTAGCGCCGTGTCCACCCTATGCAGACAATCGAACACCGAATACGGGGGCAACGCCAGCTCGTTTGAGGTCCTGCCCTTCGTTAACGCTGCCGAGTTCATAGACGAAATCCGACATTCCGACAGGATTACCGTCGACCTATATGCCGATTTCAATGGCGACGACGTGCCAATAAAGCACCTAGGTATGACAGCCGTCTCCCTTAATAGCCTTGATGCCGAGAGAATTAGGATAAGTCTGAACAGGGCCAGCGAAAAGCATGGGTACTATTGGTCGATGAGGGGCGAGGATCCCTCATCCAAGCTGAACTTATCATTCTCCACCTTCGAGCTGACTGAGTTGGTCGCGGCCATCAAGTCATGTGCCGACTGGAGCCTGTTCTTCAACCATCAGGTCCACTTCCCTGACCTCGGATATGGCCTCGACGCGAACGGCGATTCAGATCGCATCCTCCTTGCCTGCGGCATGAGCGAATGGCGCTCGGACGACGCCCAGGAGTGGATGGCCGTATCGCGATCGAAATCAGACCGCCTCTACCATATCGAGCGTATCGACGCATGGGATTCCTACGAAGGGCCCGAATTCGAGGTCACGGAATCGAGCGCCACGAAGATCTACCCGAGCGACCTCATCGACCAGATCGCGGCAGACCATAACGAGTTCAGGGAGACGGATGGTCTCCCGCCCTTCATCAACGTCCGCTATGCCGCCCAACTGGAATACCTGCGCGAAGTCTATCCCCTAAGGCAAAAGACCCCGGAGAATACGCCTAGCAACGCGGCATTGAAGGACGGGCTCGCCAGACTCGAGGAGAAGAAGGCTGAGGACAAAAAGACGCCCAGCCACAACAGGCGGCCGGGCTACTTCACCTATTGATCGAAAAAACCGGGGGAGCCGAACGCGAAGCTCCCCCGGTTCAACTTTTGCGCGGGCGACAGCTTGCAGAATGAGCCACCAGAGCCGATGTCCTTTGGATTCTGCCGCGCCCGCTATCGCCTGTCCCCCTATTTCGAGCTGACGACGCCATCGGATTGCGCCACAGACCACCTGATGTATAGGACGGTATCGCGCTTGGCCTTAATCGAGCTGGTCGATTCGCCCTGCTGGCTCACTGAAGTCAGCCAGCACATCGGGACATACCGGCGCCAGGTGCCGTCGGATGTCTTCCGGTAGACGTCTTCGGGTTTTGCCGGGGCGACGCGCTCGCCCCAGTAGACGGCCTTGTGGGCGCGGCCATCGTCACCGATGGCCGGCAGCGTGATTCCCTCGAGAGAATGGGACTCAAGCCCCTTGCCGTAATCAGGGAGATCTAGGGCACTCGCCACCTCCGGAGCGCTGTCGCTCGCGGCGGTGCGATACACGGCCCCCTCCTCGGGACGCAGCGAACCTTCCGCATATTCAATCCTGACTGTGCAGCGATTGCGGCCGTAAAGGTGGAGCTCCTCGCCCGCCTTGAGCTCCGATCCCCCATAGGGACTTGTCAGCCCCGTATCGGAAAACCAGCCCGTAAAGCCCGCACTCCGATCCTCGCCGAAATGGTCATTCAGGTTGCATCGGCTTTTCAGCGCGGCCGCGGTTGCCTCCGCGTTGGCCGAGTGGTGGCCGGGTTTGGCCGTTTCCGTGAAGACTATCGATTCGTCATCCACTCCGTCGGCGTGATAGACGACCTTTACCCCTGCGATATGGATGGGCCCGGCAGTTACGAATCCATGGAATCGGTGAACGAGCGGTGAGTCATGGTTGGCCCCCTTGCGCAGTTCAGTCGGAAATGCCTGCATGACGACACAGGAGAGATAGCGGTCCTGCATATCGGCGAATTCGTCTTCCGTGATGTTTAGAGTCCCACCGTCACGCGAGAAATCCCGCAAAACCACGGCTCCTTCCGGTTTTGGGATCAAATCGACTTGGACGCATCTCAGGTCATTCGATGCGGTGAGGTCGCCTACCCCATCAACTGTCGGCGCATCGAGTCCCGTTCCCGAGACGTAGCCCGCCGTCCAGCCGACGTTCGAGTTGAACGCCCTTACCTCGAGGTCGAAATGCAGCGAGACGTCACCGGTGAGCCAGACCTTGATGGCGCTCCAGCGCAGGAACCTCCCTCCCTCGCCCACTGGCTCCCCGTCGGCCGCGGCATCGCTCCACCCGCCGCCCTTGGCGAGCATGCTATAGCGGATCGATCCTTGCCATGGCGAGCCCTCGAGGCGAAGCGAGAGCGCCTCTATGCACATCAGCTCGGACATATTCATGCCGACATGGCGGTATGCGGCGCATTCGGGCATGTCGCCGAAGTTCGACAGGTGGCATGTTCCGATAATGGAGGCGCCTGAGCAGCCGTCGGGCACCTCGTCGGTTTCCGATTGGTACCAGCGATAGGAGAAGTGGGTCGGGGCATTGCCCCCGTTGCCCTTTTTGACATCCGACCAGTTCCTGCACGGGCTACATGTGAGAAGCGGGTCCGAGCAGGCCACGGGCTCCACGCGAGTCAGCTCGGGCTTGCCGTCGTTCAGCGTGAGCGAGCCTGTGAACTGCACTTCCTTCACGACCCATGCCGAAGCGCGGTCGCCCGCCACCCCATCCTTGTAGCCGCTATGGAAGAGGTTTAGCTTCGAAGGCTTCGCGACGGTTGCATTCGGCCTGTTCACGCATAGGCCCGAGGCATCGCTTATGATGGCCATCGCGCCGTCGCCGTACAGGGCGCCCCCCTCGGAAAACCTCTTCGTTACCCACCATGCGCTGGCCCTCGATTGGACGCCCGTGCTGTTGATTTGAAAGGGCTGGGTGCAGTTGGTATGGCTGAATTCTTTTCCGTCCCATGGCCCGCCCCATGAGGCGTTCACCGCGCGGGACCCATCGGCCACATGCGCCGGTCGCATGGTCGTGAGAAAGCCCGGGACGGGTCCCCAGTCGGATTGATAGGTGTCATCGCGGACTTTGGAGAATTCGGTGAGATACAGCTGGTTGAAATTACTGCCATATGCCTGCTGATAGATATCCGTCGCATCGGTAATCGAGGCGTCACGCACGTCCCAGTTGAGCGTGTCGTCGTCCGCGGCGTGGATGCGGCACACGATGCCCTGGATATCCTCCGTCGTGAGGTAGGTATGCTCCACGGTGGATGATAACCATCCCGTCTGGGAGTGCAGGGCGTCGACGTTCTCGTCATGGGAGACGCCCTCGACGTAGATGTTGAAGATGTTCAGGTCCGCGGCCCACCTATGGGTCACGTCTCTCGATGTGCGCCTGTACCACTTTCCCGTGTCGTGATACTGGTAGTGCTTCCATCCGGTATCGTGGCGGCCGGTGCCGACCCCAAGCTCCTCGTTGGTAAGGTTGCCGTCGAAGGTGACGATATTGTTCTCCTGCCCGTCCTCCTTGATTGCGCCGAGGTTATCATGGTCTGCCGCGAACCACAGGCGGTGGCCCCTGGGGTTGTAGTTGTCGTCCCCGCAGGCGGTCAACGGGTAGAAGGAGAGGTGGAACCACAGCTCGTTCTCGTAGTCGCATTCAACCTGGAGGTTCAGGGCATAACGAAGGATCTGGACGTAGGCGTAGCGGAAGGCGTACCACTCGGTCCATCCGTTTGCCCAGCCCATGCATTGGTTTATGGGATTCGACCTGCCCCTGCAGCAGTTGATCTTGCCGTTGAGCATCCCATAGGCGTCCCAGGCCCCTTGGCCGATCGCGGCGTTCTGCCCCCAATAGTCCCACCCGAGCGCCGTGTCGGCGCCGAGCAGGCCGAGCCCCGCCGCAACCGCCAGGGCCGCGAACAGCCCTCGTCTCGTAATGGGGGTATCCCCTAAGGATGAGCCTTCGCTCTTCCCCTCATCGTGCTTGTCGAACCTCATCTACGCACACCTCCCGTCAGGGACATGCGCGGGCTCGGGAAGGAGGCCGCACCTCCGTCCCGAGCCGTCGTTAGTTCTTTGTCGTGGCGACGCCGTCCGACTCCGCATACGCCCACAGGGCGTAGACGGTCGTGTCGCGTTCCATCTTGATTGTCGAGAGAGGCATCCCCCCCCCGCCCTATCGTGCATGTAGCCCTTGAAGACGAGGCGTCGCCACGTCCCGTCCTCGCGCTTGGCGAAGACGTCCTCGTAGCCGGCTAGCGTCACGGACTCGCCGCGGTAAAAGGCGGTGTGCCCCACGCCGCCATCGCCGATTGCCGGCAGGTCGATCTTATCGAGCCTGTGCCTCTCGGCAAGACCGGTGAAATCGGGCAGCCCGAGCGCACCGTCAACCGCATCCGCGACATCGCTCGGCTTTCTGCGGTAGACGGTCCCGGCGTCGGGCTCAACCGATCCTTCCGCGTACTCGATGCGCAGCGTGCAGCGGTTGCGCCCGTATAGCTTCAGTGCGCCCTTCCTGGGAATATCGAGGGAACCGGCTGGATCGCGCAGGGCGGCGTCCTTGAACCAGCCCGTGAATCCGGTGGCCGCGTCCTCGCCGTAGTGTGCATAGAGGTTGCAGGGGTATTTCCCGGCAGCCTCCAGCGCGGCCACGATGGGCGCGTATCGATCGCCGGGATGGACATTCCTATCGATATATACGCGATGGCCGTCATCGATGCCGTCCGCATAGTACTCGACGCTTGCCGACTCGATGAGGCAGGGCTTGGAGATTACTGTGCCGCGATAGCGGTCCGTCCATATGCGGTCGGTGTTCCCGGAAGGAAGCCGTAGCGCCAACATGGCGGCTGCGTATAGGCACCCGGAACCGAACTCCTCGGTCACCTCGACGTTCTCCTCGGCACTGAACTCCCGAACCACCCGCGCGCCCGTCGGCTTGCGGATAAGGTGGACGTTCATGCCCGAGATCTTGGTATCGGAGCTCCCGTCCGGCTCGGGACCGCATGCCGGCGCCGTCTCGAGCGTCAAGGGCTCGTCTTTTGAGTTGTGGACGTACACCGGGTCGCTCCACGCGCAGGTGCCGCCGAGCAGCTTGGTCCTGACCACGAGGTCGTACTCATCTGCGATGTCCCCGGTCAGCCACACCTTAACGCGGCTGATTATCTCGGTATCATAGTCCCCATTCGAGCACACCTTGGACCCGTCGGCGCCCTCATCCCATTCGCCGCCGGTGAAGCGCTGTGCCGCATAGTGAATCGATCCCTTGTATTTCGAATCCTGAAGACGCATCTCGAGGCTGAAGATGGAATGCCCTCCATGGGGCCAACCGATATGGCGGTGCGAGTAGGCCTCGGCCTGCTGGCCTCCCCATGTCGCGACTCGGCAGGATGCCATGATGGCGGCGTCATCGCTTGCGACCGCCGCCTCCGAGTCCGTCATGTACAGACGGAAAATCGGGTAGACGGGCAGTTCACTCTCGTTTTTTGCCCCCAGGACATATCCCGCCGGCTTGATGCTCTTAGATTCGTCCTTGAACTTGTTGTGCCACCCCAGAATCTTCAGGCTGTCGCCGACCTGGGCCTCGTCTTTGGAAAGCCCGACGTCGCCGTGGCAGACGACTTCCTCGAGAATCCATTGGGCGTTGACCTGGGTTGCCCAGAGTCCCGGGCACGCCGGATTGGACACGGCTACGCAGGTGCTGCTGTCGTCCTTGGTAACCCCCCAGGTGTCGAGCCTCTGCCCGTCCGCATCGGAGGTGATGAACCAGCATTTGTGGTCCGTCTCGTTCGTGACAGCGGGCTCATGGTGGACCCACCAGGAATTCGTGAGGTTGGTCGATTCTGGGTTACGCCAGATTTTTGCGTAACCCCGCTCCATGGTGGGAGAGGTGTGTCCGTAGTTATCCAAGCCTCGATCGAGACCGGGGCCGATCATGTTAGCGATGCAGAAGGTGAAGCATCCCAGCCCATCGGATTTATTCGGCCAGAACATCCAGTTCTGATTGACCCCGTCATAGTCATGGTAGAGGCAGGTACCGCGACCGTTCTCGTAGCGGGCGACGGGGACATTGTTCTCGTAATACCCCTGGACGAGGTCGACCCTCAGGTTCGGTGCGGTGACGGGGATGATCTTGAAGATGCCGCCCATGAGCGACAGGTCGTTTTCGATATATATCTTATCGGTCTGGACGGACATGTCCCTATCCTTCGGGGCATTCTGCGAGGAGACGATGGCCGATGAGGGCCTGACGTTGTTCTTCCAGCAATTGAAGATATCGATATGCGCATAGACGTTGTGGCCGGTCTTTGCCTGCCTGCGTCTCAGGAATGTCGACCATCCGGGACCCTCATAGAACCCGTGGTAGAGCCATCCGTAGGCATTCACATGGCGGTCCTCGCCCTCGGAGCCGTCGTTGATGAGGTTGCCGACGAAGTTGCCGACCGGCACGCCGTCGATATAGCAGGTGCCCTTGTTGTCGTCGCCGTCATCGCGCCCGAGCCAATATCCCCTCCAGGGATTGGTCGCGCAGTAGGAGGTGCAGTAGTAGAACGGACGGAAAACGATGTGGTCATAGAGCTCGTCGGACCAATCGCACTCGAATACCATCGCGAAGGCGTAGCCAAGTCGGTGGCTGTAGTCATTGTAGATATTCCAGAGGTCCCAGTTGTTCGCATAGCCGAACCAGCGATCGTTGGCGCCACGGGTCCGATCCGGATGCGTCAGGTCGCCGCTGTCTTTGCTTGGTCCGATATAGCCGGCTCCTGGCCCAAAGTCGACGGCGGCATATGCGAGCGCATCGCTCGCGCCCATCAGGCCGAGGCCGGCGGCGATGGCGAGGGCCGCGAGGAAACCGCGACGCGAGACCGGCGTGAATAACCCCGCCTCGGACCCGTCGTCATGGTGCCGTGCACTATCCCCTGCAAGTCGGATATCGGTTGCAATTTTACCGGCTGAACCAGTGGCCGCCTTTCTCCAGGAACCCATCTCAGTACTCCCTCGATTTGACAGCGGATAGACCGCAGCAGGCCAGAACGGCCAAATAGACCCCCGCATGGCACAGGTCGAGCCTCAGCACGGCGAGTGCGCAGGCCGCAAGGCTAAACACGGCGGTGAGCGCGTAGAATCGCCAGTCATCTACCTTGCGCGCTATGAGGGCGAAGATGAATATGGCCACGGGGATCCAGATGCTCTCGACAGAGCCCCGCGTCAGATAGAAAAGGACGGCGCGCCCGCCCATCGTGGGAGCTATGTTGACGATGATGGAATATGCGGAGAAGGCGCAGGAAGGCAGAAGGGTCGCTGAAGACACCAGCGCCGAGAGGGAGAGCTCCTCCTCATCCGGCCCCATAAGAGAAAGGTTATCCAGCACTCGATATCCTCCAAGGAACTACGGTTGCCATCAGTTGCTCGGGGCCCTGTGGCGACAGCCCGCCACAAGCCCATGGTCGCCTGTGGGCATTCGGCCCCATCAAAAGCGTAAAACGACAACCCGCATGGTGCCGGGCAGTTTGGTGCCACGGGGTGACAGGACCAGTCATGGGTGGCTGCTATCCTGGGTAAAATGCCGTCAGGAATCCGTACACCTATCGGAGTATGCAGATATATGTTGAACAGATTATTCAATTTGCTGACAGGGGCAAATAAAGATCAAAATACTGCCGATAGCCCACATGCGCATGGGTCCCTGAGCCCGGAGCTACAGCGTCATTTCGTTTACAGCTATATCGATCAGGTCAAGTTCGAGCGCGAGGGCTTCGTCCCGAACGGTGTGTATGAGACATCGATCGTCTCTTTCGTGTACAACCATGAGAGGATCGAGGGCAGCTCGCTCACAGAATGGCAGACGAGGACGATTTTCGAAACGAGGGACGCCGTCCTCGCGGACACTACCACCCCGGGAAATGTCCGCGAAACCGCAAACCACACGAAAATGTTCGATTTCCTTTTCGATTCACTGGACAGGGAGCTCACTCCCGAACTCATAAAGGAGATCCACCTACAACTCATGGACGGAGTGATGGACGTACCCGGCCAATGGAAGGTCCTGGGCAACGGGGTTGGAAGCGTCATCACGGCGCGCCCGGAGGAGGTCCCCACGTTAATCGACCGCCTGGTCTCGGAATATAACAAATACGAGCCGTCCCTGGAGAATATCGTCAGGTTCCATGTTCGATTCGAGACGATCCACCCCTTCCCGGACGGTAACGGAAGGGTTGGAAGGGCTATCGCCTTTCGTGAATGCCTGCGCGCCGGACTCGTTCCCTTTATCGTGACGGATGCCTCAAAGGAAACCTATTACACCTCCCTCGATGAGTTTAGGGCGGGGGTAACCACCCCCCTTATATCTTATGCCGAGGCTATGCAGGTCGATTTTGCTTCCACGATAGCGCCCATGCTCGCTGACCGCTCTTTGTCCGATAGCCTACTTGGGAAATTGGGCATAGAGAGGCCTGACTTCAAGGATGACGCCGGCTTCGTCGGTCCTTCCACAAAATCGTTGAAATCCAGCCTCGATTCAGTTGAAAAAACCGGATCTGAGATCAAGTCCGATCATAAGACGCATTGCACTCGTCGGGTTTAGCCTAAAACGATGATGGGACCTTTCTTCCCAAACGGTCCCAAACCCGGCATCAAGGCACGGTTACCGTCGCATTTCAGCGATGATGGGACTGCGACCCCCTATCCCTCAATGATCAGATTCCCAAAAGCGGCTATTTGGCCAGCGTCCGCTATTAACAATCGACAAAGCGGACGGGAACGTCCATGGGCAACGGTCCACGGGTCGTGACCTTGATCGATCCGAAACTCGAATGCAGCACCTTCCGATGGGCGATATCGGCGGGCATGCGAAAACAGTCCTCACAGTCGATATGCACGGTGCAGGTGGGCCATCCTCCGCATGTGACGACGACCAGCTCCCCCACCCCGGGAACGGTCTCGAGGAATTCACGGACCGTCATCTCGCGGCGAGACGAATCTGCACCCGTATTGCAATCAGTTTCAAACATTTATCTGCCTCCGGTTGATCGTTGACGAGGGCGCGTGCGCGCCATTGTGCTCACGTCGCCAATAACCCGACCGGAATTCTGTGGCACCCAGTTTACCACTCGCAACCTCACCGGGCCCGAATCCACCTGAACACTTGTTCCTTGCGGGCAGCGGGGACACCTCCCACGGTAACGTGAAATCGATAGGACTAATAGGCACCGTAGGCGCAAACTGTCACCCCGTGGCACCAAATCGGCAGGCATAGCGCCGACGCCGGCGGTACGTTAGACCATGGGGACGCATGCCAGTAAACGCAGCCAGAAACTCGCGTCCCCTCTCCGGTAACCGAGAGAATGGAGCAGTCATGCGACCTGGAGGAAAGATGAAGGAGTGCGCCGGCAGGCTCTTCCGCCGCATCGGCGCCCGTCTCAAGAAAGGCGCGGCCATCGGCACCGGAGCGGTGCTTATCGCGAGCCAGGTGCTCTCCGTCGTACCGGCACCGACTGCCGCTTATGCTGCATCGTCTGAGACGATTACGCGCGGCGAGCGCGTGAACTACGGCGGCTTCTACATGTACAACTCGACGACCTCGGAGGGCACGCCGGCGATCTGCCTCGACCCGCCCAAACGCCATCCACTGGACGCCTCAACGGCCCAGGCGCAACTACCGATCGAAAGCGACTGGTCAAAGTGCTATACGGGAGGGGGCGGTGAGCAGACCAAGATAGACCGCCTCGACGGTATGGCGAGGGTCCTCTACTACGGCCCCACGGGCCCGGGTTTCGAAGAGGCGAAGGCGAAGGGCCTTTGGAACTTCAACTGGTACGACGGCACGCCCCTGGACTACGGCAAGATGCTCGCCATCCAGCATATCGCGCTCTCGGCGCTTTCCAAGAGCTCCAGCCAGTACGGTATGCAGGGCACGACGGCCGCGTTCCGCAACTGGTGCTACAGGACCATCCTCTACTACAACGGCAATATCAACGCGGGCACATTCCTTGCAAATCTGGACAAGAATTTGCCGGGGCCCGCACCCCAGTCCTTCAAGGATACGATCTACCTTGTCAACTACGGAACCGGTACCCAGTGCCTCATCACCTTCCACAACAAGGGCAAGCTGAAGCTCAAGAAGGCGAGCTCCAACCCCGGCATCTCCGACAACAACCCGTGCTACTCGCTCGAGGGCGCGACCTACGGCGTCTATTCCGATTCCGGTTGCACCCAGCAGGTGGGAACGCTCACCTGCAACGCCTCCGGCGACTCGAACGTAATCGATATCGCCCCTGGCACCTACTACGTCAAGGAGACCAAGGCCGGCAAGTCCTATGCACTTGATGAGGGGATCCATCAGGTGAACGTGTCGGGCGGCCAGACTGCCACCGTGAACGTCACCGATGCGCCCCAGAACGACCCCGCCGACATGCTGGTAGCCAAGGTCGATAGCGAGACAGGCAAGGCCTCCCCGCTCGGCGCCGGCATGCTCGCGGGCGCGGAGTTCACCGTCAAATACTACGACGGATTCTACACCCAGGAGAACTTGCCCGAGAAGGCCACGAGGACCTGGGTTCTGAAAACGGATGAGAATGGCCGCACTTCTCTCGCGCGCGTTACTCTTGATAAAGACAAATATTTTGTTTCCGGCGATAGCTTCTATACGAGTACAAATGGGAACATTACCCTCCCAATTGGCACGGTAACTATCCAGGAGACAAAGGCGCCCAGTGGATATCTTCTTTCGGATAATTCTATTCATATCCAGCAAATTACTCCTAATACAACGACTGAGCGTGTAACCACCTTCGTTGAGCCCAGCGAGGACGCCCCCACCGTGCGCGAGCAGGTGAAGCGCGGTGACATCGCCTTCAACAAGGTGCATGGCGGGGATATGACCGGACTCGCGAACGTCCCGTTCAAGATCACGTCCAAGACCACTGGTGAGAGCCACATCGCGATCACCGATGTGAACGGCATCCTCACGACCGAGGCCTCCGCCTGCCCGCATACCCAGAACACCAACGGCAACGATGCCGCCCTGAACGCCGACGGCACCGTAGACGAGTCGAAACTCTCCATCGACAACGGCCTGTGGTTCTCCGGCTCGAAAGACGCCCAGACCGCAGCAGACGACTCCAAGGGCGCGCTGCCGTATGACACCTACACCTTCGAGGAACTTCGCTGCACAACGAATACCAGCCTCAACCTCGTCAAGTTCGAGGTGACCGTGAGCCGCGACTCCTACACGATCGACCGCGGCACGGTGGACGACAACCCCATCGAAATCGGCACCACCGCGACCGACGGGGCCGACGGGGACCATAAGCTCCTCGCCTCGAACCAGGCCGAAATCGTCGACTCCGTCTCCTACAAGGGCCTTAAAAAGGGCACCGAGTACGAGCTCCGGGGCACCCTCATGGATGCCGAGACCGGAGAGGCCCTGAAGGGTATGGACGGCAAGGAGATCACCGCCACGGCCAAGTTCACCCCCAAGGCATCCAGCGGCAAGCAGAAGGTCAAGTTCAAGTTCGACGCCACGCTTCTCGGTGGCCATAAGGCCGTCGTCTTCGAGAGCCTCTACCTGGACGGTAAGATTCAGGCAACCCATGAGGATCCCGAGGACGAGGACCAGACGGTCGAGTTCCTGCCCGTCGAGATCGGCACAACCGCGACCGATGCGGCGGACGGCGACAAGTCCATCGGCGTCGGCAAGGCCGTAACCGTCGAGGACGAGGTTTCATACAAGAACCTCGCCACGGGCCGTGAGTACACCGTTACCGGAACAATGATGGACGCAGCGACCGGCGAGCCCCTGAAGGATGCAGAAGGCAACACCATAACGGCATCCACGACCTTCGAGCCCGAGGACACCGAGGGCAAGGTGAAGGTGACGTTCTCGGTCGACACCTCGACCCTTTCCAACAAGAAGCTCGTTGTGTTCGAGAAACTCGAGGCGGACGGCAACGTAATCGCCAGCCACGAGGACCTGACCGACGAGGGGCAGACCGTCGAGGTCATCCCGCCCGAGATCAAGACCTCGGCAGCCGATGGCGCGGACGGCGATAAGGAAGTCACCGCCGACGGCAAGGCCACCATCGTCGACACCGTCAAATACACCGGACTCGTCCCGGGCACCGAATACGAACTCCAGGGCACCCTCATGGACGCCGAGACCGGCGAGACGCTGAAGGGCGCAGACGGCAAGGAGATCACCGCCTCGGCCAAGTTCACGCCGCAGGCCCAGGACGGGACCCAAGATGTGACCTTTACCTTCGATGCGAGCGAGCTTGGCGGCGCAAAGACCGTAGTTTTCGAGAAGCTGTTCGTCGACGGTACCCTCATCGGCTCGCACGAGGACACGAACGACCAGGATCAGACGGTCGAGATCTCCCCGAGCCTCAAGACCACCGCGGCCACAATCCAGGGCAGCAAGGTGGTCAAGCCCGAGGACGAGGTCGCAATCGTCGATACCGTCCACCTCAAGGGTCTGCGCCCCGGCCAGAGCTACACCCTCACGGCCTCTATCAACAAGAAGGCAGACGGCACGCAACTCACGCTCACGGATGTGAAGGACGCCTCGACTCTTGCCGGCAACGGCATCCAGAAGGGATCCGATACCGGCACCTCCGGCACAGACCTCTCCAAGGCACTCGTCGACGTCACCGGAACGGGCTCCTTCGTCAACATCCCCGAGGGCGCCAAACTCACCAAGAACGATGACGGGACCTACACGCTCACCGTGCCGGGCGCGACGCAGGATGCGGCCGACATCGTGACGAAGCTGAGTGGCGGCCAGGTGAAACTCGTGTCCTCCGATAAGAGCAACAAGGCCGAGGGCGACAATACGGCAAACGAAACCGAATCGGCCGGTAAGGGCTCCGCGCTTGGCACCTACGAGGTCATCGCAAACGGGCAGGTGCGGTTCACCCCCACCGCCTCGGACCTCGACGTGGACGTTCCCATGGTGTTCAAGGCTTCCGATGTTGCAGGCCAGCAGGCGGTTGTGTTCGAGAGCTTGCAGCGCGATACGGACGGCAAGGAGATCTCCAAGGAGACCGACCTTGAGGACACCGACCAGACCATCGATATCGAGAACACCCCCAAGGGCAAGAACCTCGAGCAGACCGGCAACTGGGTCCTATACGCGGCAATTGCCGCCGGAGTCGCGGCCTGTATCGCCGGAATCTTTCTGATCTTCCACAAGCGTAAGATCTAACGCATATCCGCGATAAAACCTGAAGGGCCCCGCTCAAGATGAGCGGGGCCCTTCTTTGTTACAAAGAGAGGATAACCGTGGGGCATCTCCTATATTTGAATCACAGAAATGCGGTTATGAACGCGGTATATTCAAATGATCGAAAACGCCTACCATGCGGATTCGGCGGTTCCTCTCGCGAATGAAATACACGACCAGGACGTCATCATCGTAGGTATGGGCCTCACGGTGCTTGCCGTCAGAATATGGCGGGTGCACGAGCACATGATCATCCCACCCGCTCTCCTCTATCATGCCGGTGCGTTCGAGTTCGGCGATACAGGCCTTGACAGCATTAACGACCTCAACGTATTCGGCATGAGAGTATTTCGGCTTAAGCGCGGCGAGCGTGTTCCAGAAAGAGCCGGGAACCCTCACTTCGTAGTGGCTCACTGCCCGACCTCCTCGGGACTGATTCCCATTTCCGCAAGGATGTCATCAGGGATCTTCAGGGGGTCATCTCCGGAATCATCCTCGATCAGGCCATACTCCTGGGCCTCCGCGCGCAACATCGCCAGGCGCACATCCTCCGAGTAGAGCCGCCCGGATGGGGATGAGAACAGGCCGTCAAAAGGCGTCCTGCCCGTCTCGGCAACTTGGTTGACCATGATGCGCATCGCATACGGTGTCGTGAGCCCGCTCCTCGCGAATGCCCTATCCGCACGTTCCTTTACATCGTCGGGGACGTTCAGCTGTATCAATGCCATATACATCACCTCACAATATGATAATGACATATTATCACATAAACACAATGCCGTGTAGCATTGAGGGCAGCACTGCTACACGGCATCAACCACCGTATCAATACCCCAATATCATGCGACCGTCCACTGGGTGCGACGAGAAAAGCTCATGCCAAGACGACAAGATATGGCAGGATATCGCGAGCCAGACGCAGGAAAGCACCGAGCAGTACGAAGATCCCGGCTGTCCTATAAAGGTGCGTCCTCTTCCCGAAGTACCCCGGCCGGACTATCAGGAGCAATGCGAAGTATAAACGACCGAATAACGATATGACATGGAGCAATTTCGAACCTGATTCCCAAGAGCCCATCTATCCGCTTCAGACCTATTTCGTGGCACCGCAACCGGAGCAGCGGTAGCCGGTAAGCACCTGCTTGGTTCCGGTTTGCACCTGATATGTCTCCTGGTGCGTTACCGCTTCATGGTGAATGGTTACTTGTGGTGTGAAAATTGAGTAAGAGCACCCAGTAATATCCTGATGGTTAATAGCATCTGCGAGAGAAGTCGTTACATAGCCATCAGAAAATCTAAATTCATCATAGTTTGCATTAACGGTCTCGTCCCATGCATCCTGGTCCACAACAGTACGAGTGCGAGTCTCGTATACGGGGTCGCTGCGGTACTGCGCCTGCCAAGTATGCTCATGGGACGGCTTGTTGGAGGAGCCGGAAGAGGGCTTGGAGTCGGATTTTGACGGCGCGGAGCCGGAGCCCGTGGACGGCTTTGCCGCATCGGCCTTCTTGTCCTCGGCTTTCACGGCGCTATCGGTCGCGGCGTCCTTCTTCTCCTCGACCTTCTCCTTGTCGGCGGCAGGGGCCTTCGACGCGTTGTCCGTGACCTTGTTCACCACGTCCTTGCCGGCATCCCCCGTGAGCGTGCCGTCACCCTTGGAGACCGCCTCGTTCACCTTGTCGAGTACCCTGTCGATGTCGTCCTGGGTCACGTCACCGGCGGGCTTCGTCTCGCCGGTGAACTCGGTGGAGCCGGAGCCCTTCGATTCGCCGGAAACGGCCTGCTCGCCGCCGCCGGCAGGCGTAGTAATGGAGCCATCGGGATTGATGATGGGGATTGCGGTAATCTCCCAAGTGCCCTCGGTCAGCTGCACGCTGTCCTTGCCCTCGATGGCGTCGGGTGCGGAGGTGGCATGAAAGAACTCGACGCCCTTATCGGCGCCGTCGGTGCAGACGTAACGGGTGATGAGGGGCGAGGAGTCGGCAGTCACGCCCTCGGCCTCGATCTTTACGGTCCAATCCACCGCGGGCTCGGTTTTCTCGGAAACCTGTTTCTTGCCGCTGTCGCCATCGGCCTCGATCTTAGTGATCTCGGACTTTGGGGCGAAGACGCCGGTAGCCCAGGCGCCGCCGAACCCGAGCCCCGCGACAACGAGCGCGACCGTCGCGCCGATTGCGACCTTGCGTTTCAGGGACATCTTGCCGCTGCCGTCTCCATCGGGAACGAGGTTCAGGTCCTGGCCCTGGCCGTCTTGATTGTTGAGGTTATTCTCATCCATGATGTTGCCTTTCTCTAATCCCCTATCGGATTCTATTCTATCGTTCGGACATGATGATCTCGGCCACGCGGTCGACCCGGGCACCACCGGCGACCATCTCCAGCATGGTCAGTATGCGGGCCTTCTGCACGGGACCCAGGGAGCGAATTGTCTTCGTCTCGGACAGGCCCAATGCGCGAAGGAGCGTCCTTGCCCCCGCCGACCCCACACCGGGGCAACTTTTAAGGAACGCGAACAGCCTGATTTTGGCCGCGACGTTCCCCTCATCGTTGAGGACATCGGCGGGACTGATCTCCCCCGCCTTGAGGCGTTCCTTGAGGGCAGCACGCTCCCGGCGCACTTCGACAGAGCGTTCTCGGCCCTGGTCCGATATTTGCTTTGAGTAGCGGAATGATTCATTCGGCATGGCACCGTCTCCTTAAATCCCTATCTCGGACTGATGGGCGCCTTTCATAGCGGCGCATTGACGGTGCTAATCACCTTAACTTAAACCACTTATACCCCATGAAGGGCGCAAAAACAAGAAACTAAGCCCTTCTTCCGGTAAGGGGCATCTCTTTTACGGCCGTTGTAGGGCATTTGGATGCGCTTGTCCTGGTGCGGAACCGCATACTCATTCTGAACACCTATTTGAGACCGATCCCATGCCGAATGGGTATAATGAGCGTGCTACGGTGTAGTACGTTGATTGGAGTAGCTATGGCCATGAGTGCGACCGCCATCAGGTTCGACGAGTGTGAGAAGGACTGGATCCAGTCCTATGCGAGCGTCCTCGGCATGTCCTTTTCCGAATTCGTGAGGAGTGCCGCCCTCGAAAAAGTTGAGGAGGCTGCCGACATCAAGGCGTACAACGAGGCGCTGATGGAGGACGATGGCACCCGCTACTCGATGGATGACGTCATGCGTATGGCAATGGAGGCGGAGTGAGCTTCAGCGTCGAGTGGTCAAAGGCAGCGACCAAGCAACTCCTCAACATCCCTAAGAAGCAGCGGCTCATCATCCTGTCCTGGGTTCAAGAACACCTTAACGGATGCGAGGATCCGCGCCGCGCACCGAACGGAAAACAGCTTCAGGGCACCGATTCCGGTTGGCGCTGGCGCGTCGGCGTCTACCGCATACTGGCAAGGATCGAGGACGGGAAAGCCGTCATCGAGGTCGTGAGGGTCGGCCACCGCCAGGGTGTCTACAAGAACATGCCGCGACTGTAAGCCAGAAGAAGTTCCTGTGAGCCAACTTATCGCGATTGCCGCGGGAGAATCTAGTCAACGTCTAACTCGTCCTTAAAGGTGGCGGCCAAGTCACAACCGCCTTTGATAGCGAAGCGCCGAGGGTGTATCTTTTACGGCCGCTGTAGGCATTGGGGCGCTTGTCCTGCTGGGGAAACACAAATTTAATATCGTTTATTCAATTATCCTAGATATAGAAACGACTGTGATTGATACGCCTTTTACGAAGGATGCACAATGATTATATCCCCAAGTAAGATGCAGACACTGAAGGCGGCACCGAATTCCGCCTATGAGGTCATCCTTCTAGAATTCCTCTACCACTCTAACAAGATCGAGGGATCCACCTTCACGCTCGATCAGATCGAGACGCTCTATGCACGGAATAAGGTTACGGGAGACCACGACTTTGACGATATCATTGAGACCAAGAAGTCTTTCAAGATGTTCGATCGAATGGTCGACACGCTCGGAGTCGAGCTGACGCCGGAACTCCTCATTGAATTCGAGACGATTCTTCACAAGGGAACGACCATGGCGGCCAACGGGGAAAGCGGTCATTTCAAGTACATTCCCAACCGTATTGGGAACAGCTCGGTGCAGGTTGCCCTTCCGAGCGACATTCCGACTGCCATACCGGTACTGCTTGCCGAATGGGAGAGCAGCCCAAAGGACTTCGAGTCGATTTCCCGTTTTCACGCAAGGTTCGAGCATCTGCATCCGTTCCAGGACGGCAACGGGCGAATCGGTCGACTCATCATGATGAAGCAGTGCATCGAGAACGGGGTGGACCTTATCGTCATTGACGAAGCGCGTGCGGACGAATACAAGAGTTGGATGGAGATTGCGCAGACTCAAGGTAACTTCCGATTCTTCGATGAAGTCCTGCGGAAGTGCCAATGTTCCTTTGACGCGAGAATGCACGAGATAGGGGCCGATATTCTCATTCAATATACCCCGGAGACGCTCGAGGAGGGAAAACGCTCGATTGATCATTCCACCCCTTCGACCTCGAAAATCCAGGCAGACCTGAAAGCTCTCGAGAATAAGAAACGAGCAGCCGGCGCTCCTTCGAAATCAGGTAGCCCTGTTAGACCAAAACTTGCATAAGGCCACCTTTCATAAATAAATTGAATTGTGCCCGCTGAATCGGTTATCAGATTCAGCGGGCATAACCAGATGAGGCAGATTATTCAATTCAACTAATGCACTATTTCAGAAACTCGTATTCAAACAACTTAGGGACAATCTCCTCGAGGTAGTACTTCTTGTTGAGTTCCTTAAGAGCACGAATCGACCCGTTTAGCGACGGGTAATCATATATACGTCCCTTCTTCCCATTCGATGGTTCACGCCATGTGTTGAGCTCTTCGCCTATCTGATAGAGGCCATACGTGAGCGACCTGTCATATAGGGTCGTTTCCTTCGCTTCCTCCAAGACCCTAGTCCATGCCGTCAGAAGCTCGTTTTCACGCTCGCCGCACTGAAGCCCTTCTAGTGCCGCAGAAGCCACCGTGCTGCGATTTGTAGTGTCAAGGCACAGCTCATTTCTGTAGGCTCTACCATCGCTGCCCTTGAACGACCGCATGTGATTCTGATACTCCATACATGTGAACAGGAGCGTTCTCAACAGCCATTGGTCTAACTTGCCAGCGGTAACGTCCTTCAGGAACCTGTCCGCTCCATCTGCCGACTTCATGATGCGGCCGCGCTCAGTCCAGGATCCGTCATAGGAGATGTAGCGGGACGCGGCGAACATAGGCAGCTTCTGCAGATAGTTGTCGCGACGAAGATAGAAGCCATTGCCATTGAATATGCCGGCCGAGACGAGTATCGAATGAAGGTCGGGGTTGTCGAACCCAAATCCGTCTACGACCATGTAGCCAAGTATGTTCTTATTCCAGCGGGGTTTTAGCCTTTTCTTCTGCGTCGTGGCCTCATCTCCGGTTTTCTGCAGAAGGATTCCGCCGTCGATGTCATCTTCCATTTTGCGCTTGTCGTAGTAACGGGAACTATAGAGCGAATCAATCCTTCTGAAATCCAGCGGAACTGCAGGCCCGAGTTTCCCCTTGATGATATCAAAACCATCTACCGTGAACGAATCGACCGTTGCATCCTCATTTGACCATAGGGCTACGAGTACGCATGAGTGTTTTCTTGCGTGGAAATGGAATCTGTCTCCGGCAAAGCCGTCAATGAAGCGTTTTTTGACGAGCCCCTGGGCCTTCCAGTATTTAACAGGCGAAAAGACAACATAACTGTCGGTCGGCTGCCGGAGATAGTATTCAAACGCAGACCAGATGAAGACGTTACCCATATCGTTGGTTGACGTTCCCGAGATCGACGGATCCTCCTTCGCGGCCTTTCTCATCTGCTCGACGACCCAGCTGGCCTTCCAACCAGATGACGACTTCTTTCCCTCGCCGCGCTTCTGATGCTCCATCGAAGTGGTCTCGGCGAACGGCGGGTTCTCGAACAGGATTATCGTGCAGGACGGGTCATCGACATAACTCCTGATGATAGGATTCTCGACATACTCCCGCGTTAGAGCGTCGGCACCCCTTACATTACCGGCATCGAAGGTGTCCTCAGCCTCGATAGGAGGTATGATGTGGCGAACCTTCGAGCCAATCAGCTCTTGCAACACCTTGTACTCGTAGTATTCCTTTGTCGACACAATGCAATGTGACAGCACGTCTTCAGATAGACCCCGTTCTAGGTTTCCCGTGCCTGCACAGCGATCGATAATGACGTAATCATTTCCTGATGGAACTCGCGAGATGGCTTCCTCCAATAGCTCCCTGGCTCTTTCTGCATAGGGCTCCGGGGTGAAAAAAGCCCCTAGGTCCTTTTTCTGGAGGAAATCGTTCAGACAGTCCATTAGGTAGTCGAACTTGACATTGGTCTGCCCGGTATACGAAATCAAGTATCGGGCAAAAACCTTGGGCTGCCTAATCTCGCCGGTGACCTTATGCTTTCCGGTGCTGTCGCCAATGAAATGTTCTTTACGTGCATCCGGCCTCAGGCGATAGTATTCCTCCGCCCATCCAACGATGCAATTCTCATCTATGTGAGTCTTCGTATAGTTATCGGTTTTCAGCGTCTTTACAAGCCTCTCGGCAGCAAGCTGGTCTGAGTAGTCCAGTCTGTCTGCATACTTGCCAGCCGTGAATCCACTATTGTTCTTGGACGAGGGACCATTGTAGACAGTCTCGATCTGCTCAAGGTAGTCCTTGGAGCAATAGACGTAGGCAACGGACTCCTCGAGCGAGACAATAACAACGCTCGCAGGGACCGGCTTCCCCTTGAGGCGGCGGGCGGAGAGGTACTTGATGCACTGGAATAGAACGGCATTGAGGTCTGTGACGATCAGCTTAAACTCAAGGAGGTTGCCGTTGATGACGCCATCATTATCATCTGCAAGAATTTCGTCCAAATCCAAGTCCGGGTCAACTCTTGGGATAAACGTCTCATAGAACTTGATCTGTCCCTCGCGCTCGGTATCGAATTTGGCCATTAATTATCCTCCCCTGCAAACTCAACAATCCATTCATGCACAAGTGCTGCGATTGTCATTCCCCTATTCATTGCCATAGATTTGAGCCTTTTCTTATCGCCAACGGTTAGTGACAGCGAAAGAGTCGTACGAATTGTGTCATCAAGATTTGTGGAGGAAAGACAAGATCGAAGGGGCTCACCCTGTTGCACCCCTATCCGGCTGTCATTAATTGAGGACGAATCTGGCATGTACAGCTCCTTTGATTAATTAACTAATTATTTAATTATATAGGTGCTTTGAAGATGCCCGATACTAAATGCAAGATTGATTATCCGGACCTTTATTGCTATTAACCGTTTCAGCCGTTGCGTTAGCCCATGGCGCCACACATGACTTAAATAGTCCTTTCGCAAACCAAAACGCTCCGATACCGGTCCCCGCCAATCGCTGAAGAGCATGTCACCAACGTGACGACAGAGTCGGAACCAGCGGAATCCGACTTCGCGCTAGCGTGCTCGGCCAATGAAGTTTGCCAGGCCTTGAAGTCTGACTCTCCGGCAAAGTCAAACCGTAGAAGCAGATCAAAGCTTTTAGGCACCCTCATGCCAAACAGAGGCCTATAGCGAACGGTATTGCCATTTACATTCGTGAATGCCACGGCTCCAATATTTGCAAAACAATCCGTCCGATAACAATTCTGGAGCTCGGTAAAGCCTAGAGTTCCATATCCCATGTTATGAGCGTACACGAGCATGTTTGAACTTGATGGCGATGAGCCTTCAGCTATAAACGGACAACCGGAGAATGACGGTAGGCGATCGAAACCGTGATTGAGGTAGAAACCGTTAGGGTCACCCTGGCGGCATGAGACAACGGGCGTTCAGATCGAGGTCCCTTCGACTGTAAGCCAACCGACATAGTCCGGGTTCTCATCTTTTAGAGACACGCCGCCGTCTGCTTGCGCTTTCTGCTCAGCCGCATTTGCGATCGCAGCCTCTCTAACGACCTCGGTACCCAGGCATATGAAGATAAGCACTGAGGCAACAAGAACACCAACCGTCAATTTCACGGCAGTGGAACTTCTGGTACCAGATGCAACGCGCTCACAATTCCGATCGAAACGCCTTTTCGCAATTTCGCTAAACGGACCTACGAGGGGAATCATCCCTGCTTCTCCTTAAGATGCTCCTTAACGCCCGGCCATTTCATGGCCTTTTCAGGCGAATATTCTTCATGCTCATGAAAGCGCTTGACCTGAAAACCGCAACCGGACGCAATCACAAATGAACCGCTTCTATATTCCCAGCTATTGGATTCACAGACGATGGACTTACCGGACTTAGACACCTTCAGCGCGCGCCCACACAGCGGGCAGACTCCGTATTTCCTTAGATTCGTCTCCTGGGCGCGCCTCTTGGCGCACTCGATGAGTATCGTCGCATCCCTCTTGGTAAGGTCATCGTAATTTAGGTCACCTGCAGAATCACCCAAAAGCCTCCTGATAAAAGCCAACTGCGGCTCTGAAGCGGGGTCCTCGGCCCATTTTGCCGCGCGCTCGCGGTCCCAAAGGGCCCTATCGTGCGAGGTCTCATAATTCGATTCAAGCCACAGGAGTATGTCCTGCTCGGCAACATCAAGCGACCTATAATACCTGCGCTGGGTCTCCCCCAGTCTCGTAAGATCCGCGGTGCAACAGTCGAGAAGGTCAGGCTTGTATAGCGTGACCTGCCACCCCCTGTCGGATGCACCGGGACCGGCGATATTCCGATCGCCGTTGTAGTGCACGACCCACGCGATGGACCCAGTGGAAGAGAGCACGTTGACCTTGCGCGACGTAAGCACCCAACCGGATGGACAATCCTCCACTTCCTCGACTCTTCTTCCCAAATCGAGAAGCGAGCCATCGAGTTGCTTCCTGCCAACCCTGTCGGGAAAATCACTTTCATTGAGTCCAAATAAAGTTGGCGGTGTGCAGATGCTCTTATCGTCAGAAACGCCCAAGCAGTCGATAAGCCTGAGGGACTTCTTTTCATAGCCGGTTACGGGGTCGGTGTAGAGTCTCAGCCCTCGCCCGACCATCTGCGTGTAGAGCGATGGGTTCTTCGTCGGTCGGGCCAACAATACGGTTTCAATGAGTGGCATGTCCGTGCCTTCGGTAAAAACGCCGTAGTTGATGAGGCATGGAATCTCTCGCGCCGTGAACGCGTCAATGATCTGTCGGCGCTCATCTTCCGGTGTGTTTCCATCGACAACCACGGAGCCGGGAATGAGCTCGGCCAGCGAGTAGGCATGGTGCACGCTCGAAGCGAAGATGAGTGTCTGGCCTATATGGAGTTCTTTATATGCAGCCGCGACCTGCCGGTTCGTCTCAGGGCGGTCAACGCGCTTTGCAAGCTCTCCTACCCGGAAATCGCCCATTCCGGTTCGGACGCCCTTCGTCGACCAGTCCACGATGGTTCTACGGCAGTCGATATCGCATAGATAGCCATTGGAGATTCCCCAGCGCAGATCTTTCTGAAAGACGATATCGTCGAAAACCGCCCCGAGGCCTCGATCGTCTCCCCTCCTCGGCGTCGCGGTGAACCCGATGTGGAGGCGCGGCCTCAAGTAGTCATAGATCTTTCGATAAGACGGCGCTAGGGCATGGTGCGCCTCATCGGTGATAACCATATCGAATTCGCCAGGCTCAAAGTCTCTCTCGAGTCGATTTGCGAGCGTCTGGACAGAAGCCGAGACAACCTCCTCGCCATGCGAGTGCCGTTCGGCCTTTTCGATGCCTACCGGGCAGCTGTAGTACTTAACCGGCTGGGTAACCAGTTCCTCGCGGTGTGAAAGCAGAAGGACCCTACCCTTCCGGGCGATCCTGCTAAAAGTTACGGTTTTACCGAGCCCCGTTGCCATCTGCACGAGATGCGACCCGCTCTCGAGGGAGTCGCAGATATCCACACACTCCTGCTGATAGTCCCTGAGGACAATCTCATCGGGTGCCATCACTCCAGCCTTCCTCAACGGTAAGCCCTTCCACACCGGCCGCCAATCCGTTGACGAGCGCGGCGTGCGCGGCGGGTCCCATCGCAAGAACCTTTTCGATGAGTTTCTGGATGTTTCTGAAATACCAATCCTCGTTCATCAAGCAGGCGTCATCGTTGAAGCCCAGGCGGTCTGGCAGCGTGATAGATAGACCGCAATCGAAATCAGATAGAGGGTCGCGCGTGAGAAGGGCAAGACCATGGGACTCGACGAGAAGGGCCCTCGCCAGGTCGTCCGAGCTCACTACAAGCATCCTGTCACACAGCTCGCGATACTCGTCATTGTCACCCCCGGGCATCTTATAGCTCCTATCGAGATATATGCCGCTGTCGGGATTGGAGATATCGAGGTACTCACGCTGGAGAGCGACGCCCGATTCAAAAGACGGATCTGGCATATGCACCTCGTCGATACATCCCGTCTCGTAGTAAATCCTCAATGAAGAAGTGTTCATCTTTAAACCGTGTTCTTTCTCTCGGAAACCGTTCCGGCTTCGGGACGGACGTAAACCGAAGGCATTTGCGATTTCGCCGCCTTCTTGATGCTCTCGATACGGTCACTGCCCTCCTGAAGAATGCGCCTTGAGACGGCCGACTCCAATGCGGCCGCGACAGCGATCAAGTCTCTTGTCTGGATGGAAGTCGGGACGCTGAGTCTCCGCCTGTTTGACCTTCTTAGAAACTCGCCGACCGAGGGGACTCCTCTTAGGTCCCTCACTGTCCTAGCTCCAATAAAACCCTCGATTGCCGCGAGAGACTCATTTAGAGACTCGGCGTCAGCTCGCGCCCTATCGAGCGACACGGAGAGCTCACCCAGCCTATCTCTCAGCCCGCCTAGGATTAACCGCGCTTCGACGGCATAGCGCTCAGCCTCCGATGTATCGGCAGACATCTTTGATAATGCCGCGCTGCAGAAAGCGGTATCGTTATCAATTTGGGATAAAAGAGCGTTTCTCTCCTTCCTGTCAGCCGGCGAAAAAGAAATTGACGACTCCAGCTCGGCAAGTCTTACCCTGGCAGACGAGATCTTTTCCGAGCGTTCGAGAACTTCCTCCGCAATGGATATCGATGACTCGATCTCATGGACCTCATGCTCCATAGCCTCGACCTTGAGCATCTGAGACCTGAAGGCACCCTCGACCTCCGAGACGCTGCTATACCCATTTGCGGAAATGACGGACAAGGCTTTGACCCCGGCGCTAATTGCGCCGATGCCGGCGCGCTTCGATTTGGATGCAATCCTCCACTTAAGCGCATTGTCAAAACCCTTATCTCGCGGAGTGTAGCCAAGACTCTTTGCCTTTGCCTCATTCAGTTTGCGGCTGGAGATTCGTGATTCGATATTCCCGGCTACAACATCAACAGGTATTCCCAGCCGGGCACGAATGCCGAACTCGTCGTAATTTGAACCGAGTGAAGACGCAAGTACCTTCTTGTCATGCCCGCCGCTATCGGGATGCCTATAACCGATACCCCTGCGACTCCATTCGACAGTAAAGCCATCGGCCTCGAACCTCTCTACGAACTCATCCCAGTTGGAGCTGTTTGCGATTGACCTGTCTATCGCATCTCTGATTTCCGCAACCCAGCTTCGGCCTCCACGGCGCCTAAGTGAGCGCTCGGCCGCACTCATGCGAACTGACTGAATCGTAGGGGCCTGCCGTCCCTCACGTACTGCTGCGCGCCAATCAGCAAGGTCGGGAAAGTAATTCATTCCATGCTCCTCACCGATCTTTTGAGCCTGATGGTCGAGCATGTCGCTATCCTCAGGTGAAATCTGAACTTTGAGACCCGTGGACGCATTTACAGCATTGAGAATTATGTGGGCGTGCATGACGCCACTTGCGTTGTCGTCGTGTACGGACCAGATCCACTGCCAGCCCCGATCGGCAGGCCAAACCCTCTCACACCATTCCTGGGCGAGTTGGCCAACCTCCTCTGCCGACGCGCGGTCCCTGGGGTCCGGCGACAAAACCCACTGATAGTAGTTTCTCCAGATAAGATCTGGATTTGATTTCCTTTTCTTCTCAAACCACTCTGGGGGCTTATCCTTGCCGAATCTCTTTCTCGTCGCATCCATCACCTTATGCCATCCGTAGGGGGTGTCGGGCAGACCTGGAGAGTGGCCGAACGCCATGGAGCGCGAGGCGGACTTATCTCCGGCAAGGTACTTTTCCATTCTCTCTTCATGGTCTTCGGCGCTTCGATGCCCAAATGAAAGGTAGTCATCGACCTGTTTACAGCTGCCCCCACCACCCGAAAGCGTCTTAAGAAAGGGCATTACGCCTCCTTTCAGTCGGATACTCAGCCTCGATTGCACGCGAGAGACGCTCGCAGGCATCCATCAGACGCGGCTCGACGGCATCGATTGCCGCGAATATGGCCATAGACAGCCTTCTCGCTTCGGCGGCGCGCGACTGTCCCGCTATCGCCCTTGCGTTTAAATTGAGCTCAGACAGCTGCGTCGAAATAGTAAAGAGCTCGTCCCAGATATCCCTTAAGGTCGATCCTGATGAGGCATTGGTCTCGTAAAGCGCCTTGTACAGAATGTACTCAGTGACGCTCATGTTGAGGCTGTTTGCCATTGCACGAATGGCCTCCGCTTCCTCAACGGTGCTCCTGGCTTCTATACGGGCCTTTTTTGGCTTTTTCTCACGGGACAATTCACCCATGCGCCGACTCCTAACTCATGCTTTAACAAGCGTAGAGCAGCGACACGTACCGTGCCGTACAACTTGGTGACATGCGGTGCCAATGTTTTTGCAGGTGAATGCCTGTGGCATTGCCGAGCTATGACATTACCGAACTACAAACAAACTGAAATAACGAACAATGCAATAAGCGAACTACGGAACAACGTAAGAGCCGAATAGCGTAACTACGTAACTAAGCAACAACGTAATAAAGGAACAATTGAAATTCGGAAAGTGGGAAACGTTTGCCACAGTCAGCCGAAACGTCGAGTAATGTCCTCGACCTAAAGAGGTCATCGCTATTCAGAATTCCGGCTCGATTAACACAAGGAACCAGCCTTTCTATCAAAATCCATCCGAGCGTTTCTCGACGAGCTTGTGGGTCACGTCTTGCTTAAGAGCTCAAGGCAAGATGGGTCGCTGGAATCGATTACGGACATCCCATTTTGTTCAATTACGGTGCATTGTCTCGTACATACCGAAAAGGCGAATAACGTCAAGGGTGAACAACCGAACTGTGACATAGCTGCATAACGTAACAATGAGATAACGTAACTACGTAACAATGCAACTTCAACATATCGATACTGTTGAGCATTCAAAGAAAGGGAATCTAGTCGCACCCGCCAGCACACCCTAGACAATGCCCGTTGGCAAAACAGACACCATCGACCGCGCCCCCGCCTAAACGATCCGGGGAACTAGGCCTTGGTTTAAACAGGCTTAGTGATTCGTTAGCCTTATGACCCCTGTTTGGCTGACAAGTAATGAGGCGAATAGCGGCAGGATCGAAGTCCGGCCCATCTGTCCGGCACTGCACAGCGTCCTGCGAGTTCGAGAACGAATGTGCCGCGCTCAAAATTGATTGACGAGCGATGTCTTTCCAAATCAACGAAAAGAAGGTGTTGGGTAATAGCTCATTAACGTCAAGAAGTAACTGTGCAATAACGCAACTACATAACCACAAAACAACGTAGTAAGGGAACAATTGAAATACGGAAGCTGGGGAAGGCTTGCCACAGCCAAGAGCGACGCTGGGTAGCCCCCTTCATCTAAAACGGTCATCGCTATTCAGAGTTACAGCTCGATCGACACAATGAACCAGTCTATCTATCGGAATTCATCCGGAGCTTCTCGATGAGCCCACGCCACACGTATTGCCTAAGAGTTCAAGGTAAGACGGGTGGCTGGAGCCGATTGCGGATATCTCGTTTGGGCCATTTACAGCGCATTGTTACGTACAAGTCGAAAAGGTGAATAACGTAAAAGGCGAACAGCTTTATTGTGCAATAGCTGCATAACTGAACTACGTAACCTAGTAACAACGAAATATCGGAACAACGTTACCATGCAGTTGCAACAAGACGGCACTATTGGACATTCAAAGAATGTAAGTTCCGGTCGCACCCGCCCAAAACCTTAGCCAATGTCCTTCGCCAAGAACGACCAGCAGCGACCCTGGGCTCCTGCCTGAACGTACCAGTGAAACTAAGCCGTGAGTCAAATTGACTAACCGTCTCCCGTCGGTCTAATGACTCCAATTTGGCTATCAAGTAATGAGGTGAATAACGACAGGATCGGAGTCCGGTCCATCCATCCGGCGCTATTGCGGCGCCTTTCGAATGCGAAGCCGAACTTGCCGTGCTCATTATTGATTGACGACCGGCGATTTTTCCAAATCATCGAAATGAAAATATTGGCAATCAACTCATTGACGTTAAAACGTGACAGTAGAGAAGCTGAAAAACGAAAAGAGTGAACTGCTTAACTATGCAATAGCGTAATTGCGGCAAAGAGCAACTACGAAGTAATGCAACTATGTAAGACCGAAACTACGTAACGCCGTAGGCGCCGGGTTTTAGGGCAGAGCCCTAGCAAGCGCCGCCCTTGGCGGCGGTACGCTACCGGGCAAAACGCAGTTTTGTACGGCAGCGTACGACACTTGCGGACAAAATTCAGGACCGAACGGTACGATGTTCAATAGTTCTGCTATTCAGTAGTTTCGTGGTTCGCATTTTACGGTTTGCTGCCTTTACGCTATTGCAACTTGTCGTTATTACGTAATTCTGTAGTTCGCTTTTCCCATTGTTCATGTATTCACCTTTTCCATATTTCAGTAGTTCGTCTAACGATCGAACTGGCAATGGGGCCCGGCGATAAATGGTTTCCCATTCGATACCGGAGCCCCATTGTCCTTTAGATCGAGTTAAATAGAAAAATGCCGGGGCCGTCTTTTGGCGGCCCCGGCATTTCGTCTTATGCCGATGCGGCGGTCACTCTGTCGCCTCTGCCGAACCCATAACCGGATTCATAGCCGTCGGCTTTGACATAAGGATCGCTAGTAGTCCTGACTTTAATCTTGGTCGTCCTCAAGCCGATCCCATCCATGTGACGGTTGACGGATTCGGGGACGACGATCGCGAGCGCCATGGACTCGTCATTGCTGACCTGCTCCGCATAGGCTCGCTTGAGACCGGAGATGAAGCCAAGCATCCACGTTCCCTTTACGCCCTTCTGACGTGAGACATTCCCGTACCCCATGGCCTTCATTCGCGCGGAATAGGTCCTGAAGCAGTTCTAGGCCGCATTGGCGCTCGCCCTAAAGCAGCACGAGGCGACAACGGAATCCTCGCCCTCACCGACGAACACGACAGTCCTTCCATTGTTGCTATATGACGTGTAGGCCCTGCACCTGTAGTTCGCTGCAACAACAAGTGCAAGGGTTTTCTTCCACTCGGGAATTCGACGGCCGAGATCGCAAACCTCCTCACCGACTTCTGCCGGTGAATCGTCCAGATTGATGTCCTCCAACTTAAGGTTGTTCGCAACGAGGAGCCTCTGGAGCGCCAACGAGGCGGCACGCGCTTCGCCTTCGGTCGCGGCCCCGTCGATGAGGGCGACGATCTTCCTGATCTTCTCGTCGATGATCTTCATGGTTCTCTCCTTTGGAGTGGGGCGAGGGCTCGCAGGCCCCCGCCATTGGCTGTTCTTGAAATTAGGCGGCGCCGGAGCGCTCCCCCTGGGCGGTGGCCGGGGGAATAAAGGCCGGGACGGCGACCGTCCCGGCATTGGATCTATTTGATTTGGCTGATATGGAACGTGGGGACACCCCAGTCGTTGACGTTGATGAACAGCTGGAACCTCTGGTCGGCATAGGTCAGATCGATGAACATGCTGCCGTTCGAGCACTCAACGCCACCGTCCGGGAAACTGGCGACGAGCATGTCCTTCTCGGTGTGCAGCCCGGACTCAAGCCACCTCTCGCCGTCCTCTCCGCTCCACTTGAAATAGCTTTTGACGCAATGGGGGCCGATCGCCTCAAACGGCTCTTCCGTCCAAGACCCGATTTTGTCCCATTCGTACTCGATATCGAAGGAATAGGGGTAGAAATCATCCTTGGAGTGGACAGCGGAAAACCCGAGTTCAGACATCGCCTTGCAGAACTCGAACGACTCATGGTCGGGGTAATCCTTCTCGATGCCCTTGAAATTCGCGCTAGCAGGGATCTTCTTCAACGCCTTTACGGCGGCTTCGAGCTCCTCCTTGGACGCAAACTTAATTTCGCCGGTACCCCATGCGTAGTAGCCCATCTGTCTCCTCCTAACCGCACGGCGTCGGCACCGCCCCTTGCGTGTGCACCTCACGACCCCGCCGCGCGTCGCTTTAGCTCCGGCGAAA
>NZ_JBDPAC010000008.1:0-44085 GCF_039836695.1 Collinsella aerofaciens
GGGGCCTCGGGGGCGTTCGGCTAGCTGTGGGAATGGCCTATTTGCTCAATGTGTTCGGCTGAGATCGGAAATCAACCGCGGCAAATAGCCCATGGCCTATCGCCGCCCCGATTGCACAAGGTCAATCAAGTGCCAAGCTATGCCTCGCACATGAACTGCACGAGCTTTAGTTTGGTCACCTTGGCCTGTTCGTTAGCCATATTGCGCTCGTTTCTAAAGACCGCATCTGCAACACCCTGCAAATCGGCATCGGAAATCTCGCTGCACGGACCGTCCATCGATGCCGCCGTGGGGCATACGCACAACGGCAACTCGGTATAAAACGCAACGGCCTTGGCGATATCGAGCATTTTGCCGCCGCCAATACCCACTACCATGTCGCAATACTCGGCCTGGGCTTCCTTAGCCATTTCGAAAACGGCCTCTTCCGTACACGGACCGTCATAAATCTTAAAGAACGGCTCGCTTAGATCGTCGTCCAGAAATCCATCGACGATCTGTCTGCACAGCCGATCCTCGGTGCCCTGGTCAAACAAGACATAGGCAGCGCAGCCCAACCATGACAAATACTTGCCTTGACGCGACAGTTCGCCCGGCCCCTGAACATACCGGCCGGGACCGCCGTAAACCACAGGAAGCGCCATACGAGAATCCGCCCTTCATCAAACAACGATTGGTGCAAAGTAACCTGACCCCTTTGCACCATAGCAAAAAGGGGCAAAGCCATCTGTTGGCTTTGCCCCTTCCTTAGCTTGATTTACTCATCCATGAGATAGTAGTGGCCCAGCGCGTCGGCACCCAGAATGGCGTTTGCGACCATCTCGGGCGTCACCTCAAACGGCATGTTGCACATGGTGTCCTCGGGCGCGCAGGCGGCCTCGGCAACAATCATGGCCTTCTCGCGCGTAAGCTCGGCAACGCCAAGTTCCTTCATCGTGACCGGCAGACCCAGCTCAATGCAGAAGCCCAAGACTTCCTCGAGTTTCTCAGTCGTGGCATCCTCGAGTACCAGCTGGACGATGGTGCCGAAGGCGACCTTCTCGCCGTGATACATGCTGTGGCACTCGGGCAGCATCGTCAAGCCATTATGGATGGCATGGGCCGCAGCGAGACCCGAGCTCTCAAAGCCAATGCCCGAAAGCAGCGTATTGGCCTCGATGATATGCTCGACGGCAGGCGTGAGCGCACCCTTCTCCAGCGCAACCTTGGCCTTGACGCCATCGGCCATAAGCGTCTCGTAGCAGAGCTTGGCGAGCGCCAGACCAGCCATGCCGCCCTTGCCGCCAGCGCAGGTGCCGCCGTCGGCATCGTGCGTCGCCTGGGCCTCGAAGTAGGTTGCGAGCGCATCGCCCATACCGGAAACCGTCAGGCGCACCGGGCTCGCCGCGATAACCGTCGTATCCATCAGGACGATATTGGGGTTTGCCTTAAGGAAGAGGTACTTATCGAACTGGCCGTCATCGGTGTAAAGCACCGAAAGTGCCGAGCACGGTGCATCGGTCGAGGCAATGGTGGGGCAAATGATAACCGGGGACTCCAGGTAATAGGCGACGGCCTTCGCGGTGTCGAGGATCTTGCCGCCACCGACGCCGACGACGATATCGCAACCGTTGTCGCGAGCGAGCGCAACCAGGCGATCGACCTCGCCCTTGGAGCACTCGCCGTTAAAGTCCTCAAACAGCAGCTCGGCCTTGGCCTCGGCAAAGCCGCCCTCGATCTTGGCACCGACGCGCTTCTTGCCCGAAGGCGTCACGATGACGAGGGCCTTAGCGCCGAGCGGCTCGACATAGGAGCCGAGCTTGGCGAGCTCGTCCGGACCCTGGATGTACTTGCTGGGGCTATTGAAAATTGCAGCCATAACTATCCCATTCTCTAAAAAAGAAAGGGGCTCCGTACGGATACGTGCGGAGCCCCTCATTACGATAACAAGAGTCGATTAGAAATCGATGTCGGTGTCGTAGTAGCAGGCCTTGAGGATCTTCTCGAAGTCGGCAGCCTTGGTCTCACGCGGGTTCTCCGGCGTGCAGGCGTCCTGCTCGGCGTTCGCGGCGATCTCGGGCAGCTTGGCGAGGAACTCCTCCTCGGAAACCATCTGCGGGTTCTCGGCGTCGACCTTCACGCCGCCATTCGCGTAATCCTTGATGGACTGCGGAATGTTGAGCTGGTCGTTGAGGTCGCGAATCTTCTGGACGAGCGCGGCGATGAGCTCCTCGTTGGTCTCGCCGGGAAGGTGCAGGATCTCCTTGGCCACGTAAGCGTAACGCTCGGCAGCACGCGGGTCCTTGGAGTTCCACTGGATGACCTTGCCCAGGTACATGGCGTTAGCGGCACCGTGGATGATGTGACCGTTCTCAAAGGCTGCACCGGTCTTGTGAGCCATGGAGTGAACGATGCCGAGCAGGCCCGAGGAGAAGGCGATACCGGCGATGCACTGAGCCTCGTGCATGTGCTGACGGGCCTCATGGTCGCCAGCATAGGACTTGGGCAGCCACTCGACGATCTCGCGGATGCCGTGCAGAGCGTTGGCGTCGGTGAACATAGAGGCGCAGGTGGAAACGTAGGCCTCCATGCAGTGGGTCAGAGCGTCCATGCCGGTATGAGCGCACAGCTTGGCGGGCATGGTGTAGGTGAGCTCGGGGTCGACGATGGCGACATCAGGAGTGATGTTGAAGTCGGCCAGCGGGTACTTGATGCCCTTGGCGTAGTCGGTGATGACGGAGAAGGCAGTGACCTCGGTAGCGGTGCCGGAGGTAGAGGAAATGGCGCAGAAGTGAGCCTTCTGACGCAGCTCGGGGAAGCTGAACGGCTGGATAATGTTGTCGAAGGACTCCTCGGGATACTCGTAGAAGACCCACATGGCCTTAGCGGCATCGATGGGCGAACCGCCACCGATAGCAACGATCCAGTCGGGCTCGAAGTCGCGCATAGCGGCTGCGCCCTTCATGACGGTCTCGATGGAGGGATCGGACTCGACGCCCTCGAACAGCTTGACCTCGAAACCGCCTTCCTTAAGGTCGTTCTCGACGTCCTGCAGGAACCCGCCGCGGCGCATAGAGCTGCCGCCAGAAACGATGATGGCCTTCTTGCCCTTGAGGTTCTTCACCTCGTGGCGAGCGCCCTCACCAAAGTACAGATCGCGAGGATTGGTAAAACGTCCCATACTGTGCCTCCTAAACAAGCCCCTCTTAGACTTGCGTATATAACGGAGCACCCAATTGGCTCCGTTAGGACCGGTTTGCGCGTTGCCGGCGATGACAATGCGCGATGTCTAAACGTCTCAACGCTCAGACAAACACTATTTTACCGTTCTGGTTGGTCAGTTATTCACCTAAAGCCGCCAATGATGAAACGTTTTTTCTATCCCTGAAGACCCTCGTGCGGCATCCATACTCCCAAGCTGGGCAAACGTTTTATCAAGGTTGACTACATATCCCGGGCAGGACGGTGCCCCTCCAAAATATGCACCGTTCGCCGCCAAAAATCGACCGTTTGCGGCACCGTGATACCACTCGGTCGTCCAAGGTGCCGACATTTGTGCGACATCCGTCTTCGTGGTGCAAAGGTGCAAGTCCAAGTGCGGCACCCCCGGTGTGCCACATGCGGGTAAACTAGAACCTTATATAGAAACATTTGAACCCTAACCGCAGCAAAGGAGGCCCCATGGCATTCGATCCCATTCAAGAGGATTGCCATCGCCTCGTTCTTGAGGCCTTGCGCCGCGACAATATCCCGCTCACCGACGCTGCCGCCGTAGAGCGTCTGATGGAACAATTCACCCGCAACCCCGCGCCACTCATCGTGCACGACCGCGACCGCGCCGGGCATCTCATTGCCAAGGTGGTCGAGGCTGTCGACTACCGCATTCCCTTTATCCCTGACGATACCCAGGCAGAGCAAGAAGAGGCAGCTGCCGAGAACATGCTCCGCGAGGCAGCCGCGCTCGACCCGACCAACTGGGACGCTCAGCGCATGCTGACCGCCCTCACCGCCGGCTCCAACGAGGAATACGTGCAGTATCTGGTGTCCAAGTGCGACGAGGTGGAGCACGATCTGGCGCTCAAGACCGCCTCGGCGCAGGACCCCTACGAGCGCGAGGCCGCTGGCGATCTTATGCGCCGACCCTACCTGCGCTGGCTTGCCGCCCTTGCGTCACGCGCCCTCATTAGCGGCCGCTATCGCATGTCGCTCGAAGCCGCAAACCGCAGCTTGGACTTTGCGCCCAACGACCCCGCTGGTGTCCGCCACACCGCGATGCTCGCCATGGCAAAGCTCGAATACCCCGCCGAGGAGCTCAAGCGCTTTCGCTCTGCCCACTCCGTACCCTATCTCGCGAATACCCCGCTGCGCCGCCGTCCCAAAGATGCGGAGCGTGACTTGGACCCGTGGACGCTCATCGCGCTGATGAGCGCTGCCTGGCGCGAGCTGGACTACGAGGGTGCCGAACACTACTTGCGCATCCTTGCGCGCTCGTGTCCACACGCAGCCGAGGCGCTCTACTTCCAAACCGAGTTTCCCGATGGCGTCTATGCCCGCGTCAACGTGGGTGCGGGCTCCACCGACGAGCTTGTCCTTGCGCTGTCCGAGGCGACGCCGGTGCTGCAGGAGGGTCTGGGCGCCCCCGACAACGCCAGCTTTGCCGCCTGGGTCGCCACCAACGACATCGTGCGTTCCCAGATCGACGAGCGCATCCTGCGCGCAGCCGAGCAGGGACTTCCATTTAAGGGAGGGGACCTCTAATGGATCCGAGCGTCTACATCCCCGCCTACCTGGAGCGCACCTATCTGGCGTCGCACCCCGAGCTCACCGATGCAGCACGCGAGCTTGTCCATAACGACGTGAACGTCAACCCTCATAAGTATGCGCAGTCCGAGCATGCCCAGGCGCTGCTGTCCTACGCCGGTGTTCATCACCACCTGCTCGACGAGCTCCATCGCATCGAGGACATGGGCAGCGACGAGGAATTCGAGCAGACGCGCAACCGCCTGTTCGACGATATGCGCGATGAGCTGCTCAAGATTGTCCGCGTCGATGCGTATGTCCTCGATGCCCAGCTGCTCGCCATCATCCTGGCCGACACGCCCGTCGACGCCTGCCTGGGCGACCTGATGAAGCTCGAGGCGACCACGGCCGATTACCTGCAACAAAGCGTGCCCGGGTTCGACATGGAAGCCCCACACTACTGGGCCAATAATGTTTTGGCCGATGGTGTCACCGCAGCAGACCTTACCGTGAGCGAGCCGGCTCTTATCGGGTGGCTTCACACGCTCGAGGCCATCTCGCAGCTGTGCATGGCGAGCGCCCGCTACCGCGCTGCTGCCAACTACGCCCGCCGCGTCCTTAAGGCGGAAGGCTACCCCACCCGAGCCGCAGGCACCGTGTTGCTCGCCCTCGCTCGCCTGGAAGACCAGGACGGCTTTTTTGCCCTGGCTCACCAGCTCGAGGAAGAGATTGGGGCTGACGCGCTCGAGAACTCTCCTTGGTATCTGCTCGCCCGCACGATTCTGCTGTTCAAAACAAACAAGATGCGCCCGGCGACGCGCGCGCTGCGTGAGTTCGCTAACCGTTGCGAGGGTGGCGCGTTCTTCTTGCTGAACCCCATGTACCAGACGCCGTATCTTCCCTGCCGACCCGAGCCGCGCGACCCCTGGGACCTCTCGCACCAGGCGGTTTGGGAAGCCGACGGCATTATCTCGGACACCCCCGACTTTGCCCCCTGGGCCAACGCCTGCGAAGATGTATCGCAGCTTGCCCAGGAGTTTGCGCGCCGCTACGGCTTTTAACGGCGCAAACGCCACGACCATGTCATTCACGTTAGGAACGGCTTCATGAATCTCCGCTCATCTCTTGCCTGCACCTCGAGCGATATCGCCCGCTGGGGGCTGCGCTCCGTCCTTAAGCGCCAGGGCGGCGTACTCCCCGGCCGCATCGCCATGAAGATCGACCCCGAGCTGCTGAGCGACCTCGCCGGCCTTGTCGACCGCAGCGTGGTGATCACCGGTACTAATGGCAAGACCACCACCTCCAACCTCATCGCCGACGCCGTTGCCGCCAGCGGCGCCACCGTGGTATGCAACCGCGCCGGCAACAACATGGAGCCGGGCGTGGTGGGTGCACTGCTCGAGGCGCGCAGCGGCCTCAAGCGAGTCGGCGGCGGCAAGCGCGTGGGCGTTTTTGAGTGCGATGAGCTTTACACCGTACGCGTTCTGCCCAAGCTCAAGCCGACGTACTTCGTGCTGCTCAACCTGTTCCGTGACCAGCTGGATCGCTATGGCGAGATCGATCACACCCAGGAGGTCATCGCCCACGCGTTGGAACTTTCGCCGGCAACGACGCTCATCTACAACGCAGACGACCCGCTGTGTGCCTCGATTGCTGCGCGCGTTCCCAACGCGAGTATTGCCTTTGGCATCGATGGCGCCACCAACACCGAGTCCGACCGTATTAGCGACTCGCGCTTTTGCTCACAGTGCAACGCGCCGCTGGAGTATGACTACGTGCAATACGGCCAGCTCGGCGCCTACCATTGCCCCTCGTGCGGCTGGGCCCGCCCTGCGCTTGTCCGTCGCGTGACGGGCGTGGAGCTCGGCAGCGACGGCTACGGCTTTGACCTGGTCTTTGGATCTGCGCCCGACGCGGCGGCCGTACACATCGCCACACGCTACAACGGTCTGTACATGGTCTATAACGTTGCCGCCGCCTTCTTTGCCGCACATGAGTTGGGCGTGGACCCGGCGCATCTGCAGCCCACGCTCGATGCCTACGTCCCCGCCGGCGGACGTATGGGCCGCTGGGATATCGCCGGCCGCACCGTCGAGGCCAACCTGGCCAAGAATCCCGTAGGCTTCGATCGACAGATCCAGTCCATTAAGACGGCGGGCGGCAGACTCTGCGCTTTCTTCCTCAACGACAACGACGCCGACGGACACGATGTATCGTGGATCTACGACGTCGACTTTGAGCGCATCGCCGACACGCCGGGTCTTGTCGCCTTTGCCGGAGGCACGCGCGCGCACGACATGCAGGTGCGTCTCAAGTACGCCGGCATCGATGCCGCGATTATCTCGGACGTCGCGCAGGCAATTGGCGCCGTTGCGGATGAAGCCGCAGGCGACACTTTCTATGCCGTCGCCAACTACACGGCCTTCCCGCCGCTGGTCAAAGAACTCGATGGGCTGAAGGGTGCCGATGCAGCCACGGTTGCTGCCCGCGCTGCAACGTGTGCCGATGGCAGTGCCGTCCCCGTCGGCATCGCGCCAGTCGAGCTTTCGCGCCCGCTGCGCATCGTATACCTGTATCCCGATGCCCTTAACCTCTACGGCGACGGCGGCAACGTCATCGCCCTCGAGCGCCGCTGCGCCTGGCGTGGCATTCCCGTGCGCGTGGACGAGGTCCGTATGGGTGAGACGCTCGATCTCACCGACGCCGACATCGTCATGATGGGCGGTGGCTCCGACCGCGACCAGCTGGCGGTTGCACATGAACTGCTCGCTCAAAAAGACAAGGTCGCATCCTATGTTGAGGACGGCGGCTCGCTGCTTGCCATCTGTGGCAGCTATCAGCTGCTCGGCCGTTCGTACTATATGGGCGAAGATCGCATCGAGGGTCTGGGGGTCATTGCCGCCGAAACCGTACGCGGCTCCGATCGCCTGATCGGCAACGTAGCCGTCAAAACCGATCTGGCAGCTGAGCCCTTTGTGGGATTCGAGAACCACGGTGGCCGCACGCTTTTGGACGCCGAGGCCACGCCGCTCGGAACGTCTGTCGTCACAGGCACCGGCAACAACGGCGACGACGGCTTTGAGGGCCTCATCTACAAGGGCGTCATCGGCACGTACCTGCACGGACCGGCACTGCCCAAGAACCCCGAACTCGCCGACTGGCTCATTACCCACGCCCTCGAGCGCCGTGGCGACGCGCAGGCCACAGCCCTGCTGCCGCTCAAGCCCCTCGACGACACCTACGAGCGCGCCGCCCACGACGCCGCCATGAAGCTCCTCCCCTAACACCCCACCACCACAAAGGGGACAGGCACCTTTGTGGTGGTTTTGACCCATCCCAGCGGTTTGTCTCAATCTGTAACATCTAGACCGTTAAAAGTCGTCTTACTGTTACAGAATGAGATGTTCGTCCCGACGCCTGCCTTTTGTCTCGATCTGTAACAGCTAGAGCCGATTTGCCCGCCCAGATGTTACAGGTTGAGATATTTGAAGATCGGGATAGAGAGCCAGCTCCTATGTGGTGGTTTTTCAGTTTGCCAACGATATGTGAACGGCTAAAAAAGTCTGCTATACTCTTTCCCGCTGTCCCCATCGTCTAGCGGCCAAGGACGCCACCCTTTCAAGGTGGATATCGCGGGTTCGAATCCCGCTGGGGGCACCATTTAAATCGAGAAGCCCGTTGCCCTCGCGGCGACGGGCTTTTTTCTTCCCCAACGCCGGGATTCGAACCCCGAGGGCATTAAATCACACTGTCGTCCAAGGGCCTGTGGGCAAAAAATAGCAAATATGAGTACTGTTACCATTTTAGTAACAGCGATTTCATGCCTTTAGAAGTCGATTTAGACGTCAGGCGTCCTACGGCGGAAGAATTGCAGACGTTTATCGGCTAAGTACTTGTACATATGTTGCGTAACACTACATATTTTGCAAATAAATAATGCTACAGGACTTGTGACAGTACTCATATTTGACGTTTTTTGTCCACAACCCTTTATACCTAGGCAAGTCGGCGGCAAAACGGGCTTCAAAGCGTCCTTCGCAAACAAAAACCGGGGCCCGCACGATGCGGACCCCGGCTCAATGCCGTAACGATATGTCAGTTACGCTCTACACGTAGAACAGGATGTCGTCGTAGGTCGGGACCGGCCAGTAGTCGGCTGCCACGATCTCTTCCATGGCGTCCACGGCGGCGCGCAGCGTATCCATAGCGGGAACGACCTCGTGTGCATACACATTGGCCTGCTCCTGACCATCGAGGGCTTCGGCCTTCTGATGCACGGCGTCGAGCGCCTTGATGGAGTCGTTGATGGTGGTGATACCGTTGCAGAGCTTGTTGAGCGTGTTCTGCTCGCACTGCATGGCGGCCTCGGCACCGGCGGCGCGAATAGTCTCAAGGCCCTTAGCGACCTTGGTGGCATATGCGGTAATGACCGGGCGATAGGTACGACGTGCCTCGCGAACCATCGTGGTGGCCTCGATGTTCATGAGCTTGTTGTACTTCTCGAGCTTGCAGTCATAGCGGCACTGAGCCTCGGCCTTGGTCAGGACACCCGTCTCCTCAAAGAGCGCGATGGCCTTATCGGAAACAAAGGCGGGCAGGGCGTCGGCCGTGGTCTTGTTGTTGGCAAGGCCGCGCTTCTCGGCCTCAACGGGCCACTCGTCGGAGTAGCCATCGCCGGAAAAGAGGATGCGCTGGTGGTCGGTCAGGACCTTCTTGCAGTACTCGAGCGCAGCGTCCTGGAACTCATCCTCGGGCGTACCCTCGAGTGCGTCGGCGAAGGACTTGAGCGACTTGGCCACGGCGGCATCGAGCACCAGGTTGGAGTCGGAGACGTTCTGCTCGGAGCCGCAGGCACGGAACTCAAACTTGTTGCCGGTGAAGGCAAACGGGGAGGTGCGGTTGCGGTCGGTGTTGTCCTGCATCAGCTTGGGCAGGGTATCGGCGCCCAGGTCGAGCACGCCGCGCGTGGCATGGACGGAAGCCTTGCCATCGATGATCTTCTCGACGACCTCGGTAAGCTGGTCGCCCAGGAAGATGGACATAATCGCCGGAGGAGCCTCGTTGGCGCCCAGACGATGGTCGTTGCCGGCCGAGGCAACAGAGGCGCGCAGGAGCTCCTGATAGTTATCGACGGCCTCGATCACCGCGGTGAGGAAGACGATGAACTGCAGGTTGTCGAGCGGGGTGTCGCCCGGATCGAGCAGATTCTCGGACTCGGTGCCAAGCGACCAGTTGTTGTGCTTGCCCGAACCGTTGATGCCCTCGAAGGGCTTCTCGTGCAGCAGACAGACCAAGTCGTGGCGGGAGGCGATGAGCTTCATCTTCTCCATCATGACCAGATTCTGGTCGATGGCCTCGTTGACCTCGCCATAGACCGGTGCGAGCTCATGCTGGCAGGGAGCAACCTCGTTGTGCTTGGTCTTGGCGGGAATGCCAAGCGCCCACAGTTCATCGTCCAGGTCCTTCATATAGGCCGAGACGGTGGGGCGGATAGCGCCAAAGTAGTGCTCCTCGAGCTCTTGGCCCTTGCAGGGAGCAGCACCAAAGAGGGTGCGGCCGGTGATGACCAGGTCCTTGCGCTTGCGGTAAGCGTCCTTCTTGATCAGGAAGTACTCCTGCTCGTCACCCACGGAAGGAACGACCTTCTTGGGGGTCTTGCCAAACAGCGCCAAAACGCGCTTGGACTCACGCGAGAGCGCGGTCATGGAGCGCAGCAGCGGGGTCTTCTTGTCCAGGGCCTCGCCCGTGTAGGAGCAGAAAGCCGTGGGGATGCACAGGACATCGTCCTTGATAAAGGCGGGGCTAGTGGGGTCCCAAGCGGTGTAGCCACGGGCCTCGAAGGTAGCACGCAGGCCGCCGTTGGGGAAGCTCGAGGCATCGGGCTCGCCCTGGATGAGGTTCTTGCCCGTAAACTTGGTAATGGCGGTGCCGTCGTGGTTGGGCTCCAGGAAGCTGTCGTGCTTCTCGGAAGTAATGCCCGAAAGCGGCTGGAACCAGTGCGCGTAGTGCGTCGCGCCCTTGGAGATGGCCCAGACCTTCATGGCATGGGCGACGGCGTTGGCCACATCCAGGTCGAGCGGCTCACCGCCCTCGAGGGTTGCAGCAAGGCGCTTCCAAATGTCCTTGGGGAGGTAGTCCTTCATGACTTCCTCAGAGAACACCATGGTCCCGAAGCGGTCAGTAAGTTCGGCCATACGGAACTCCCTTCGTATCGGCACCGCGTGAGAAGCGGTGTTGATTACTAACGAACGAGTCATAGCTTAGACTCGCCGTGTTTCCGCGACATTACCGTTATGTTGCTGTCGCGAAACCAATCATTGAGGTTACCCTATCGAGGCGGCGTTGCCACCCTCAACAGCCAATCAACTGCATAAATTGCAGACCTCTCCCCATGGTTTAAGGGCGGTCAATTTGGGATGGGGCTCTATTAACTGGTATTTTGCATCAGATACCAGTCTTTATAGTCCGTGCCTAGATTAGCCGCTCTGTTATAGAGAAAGCCGATAGCAAGGCATCTTTGATTGGTATCCCCAAATAGCCAGTGAAACTCCACCGTGGCACAGTGGTGCAGTAGAATCCTTACAACACATCGCACTATTACGTATCTAGAGGAGCACGATATGCGCGTCGACGAGGTTTTTAAGCAGGCAGCATCCCAGGGCACCGCGCCCATTTCGTTTGAGATGTTCCCGCCCAAGGGCGAGCTGACCCTCGACACGGCTCGCGAAGTGGCAGGCAATCTGTGCAAGCTTTCGCCGAGCTTTGTCTCGGTCACCTGCTCGGCCGGCGGCTCGGGCAACGGTGCCGCCACCGCCCCCATCGCGCATATGATTACGAGCGAATTCGACACGCCCTCGGTGGCACACCTTACCTGCGTGGGCCGGTCGCACGCCGATATCGCCGCCAAGATCGACGAGTATCGCACCGCCGGCGTGGAAAACATCCTGGCCCTGCGTGGCGATCTCCCTGCCGGCGCGACCGAGGACGACAAGCCCGCCTCGGACTACGCCTACGCCCGCGACCTCATCCCCGAGCTCGTCGACGCCGGCTTTTGCGTGGGCGCCGCAGCCTACCCCGAGGGCCACATTGCCTGTGAGGATCTCAACCTCTCGGTCGAACACCTCAAGCAAAAACAGGACGCTGGCGCGAGCTTCTTTGTGACGCAGCTCTTCTTTGATAACGAGTGCTTCTACCGTTTTCGCGAGCTTGCCGACAAGGCCGGCATCACCGTGCCCATTACCGCGGGCATCATGCCGTTTATGGGCAAGTCACAGATCAGCCGCATGGTCTTTATGTGCGGCGCTTCGCTGCCCTCCCCCGTCATCAAGATCCTCGCCAAGTACGAGAATGACCCCGAGAGCCTGCAGGCAGCTGGTGTAGATTATGCAGCCCGCCAGCTTTGCGACCTCAAGGAGCACGGCGCTGACGGCCTGCACTTGTACACTATGAACCGTCCTGCGATCGCCGCGACCATTATGGAGCGCCTGGGGTAATGGAAAAACCGCACATCGATACAACCGCTATCGAAGTGCCGGCCGACCTTGCGTCGCCGGCGCTTTACCGTGTCGATGCTGCGCACCATCCCCGTGTCGACCGTGCCGAGATGCTGCGGTATCTGGGTTACGGCGGCCAGCAGATTGAGCCCGAGCTGTCGCAGCGTATTGAGCTTGTGGTCGAGCGTCTGGAATTGGACATTGAGCCCCGTGGCGTGCGCCGCGTGTTTGCCGTCGATGCCACGGGTGTGGACGAGCAGGGAGAACCTTGCATCCGTCTGGTCGGCACCAATGTTGAGCTGCGCGGTCGCGATATCTATCGACATCTCAAAGATGCCCGCTTTGCCGCGCTCATGGCATGTACCCTCGGCATGGACGCCGAGCGTCGCCTGCGCACCACGGGAGCCCAACATCCCCTGGAGGGCGCCGTGCTCGACGCCGCGTGCTCCGCTTACGTGGAAGCCGCCGTTGAGCAAATGGACCAGCAGGTCAAGACGGACGCCGCCGTTCATGGGCTCGCCGGCAACTGGCGCTTTAGTCCCGGCTACGGCGACTGCCCGCTCTCGGCCCAGCGCTCGATCGTCAATGCGCTCAACGCCACGCGGCTCATCGGCCTGACCGTCACGCCCACCAGCCTGCTCATGCCCACCAAGAGCGTGACCGCGGTAATTGGTCTGTTCGACGGCGAAGTCCACGACGCCCAGAGCCGCCCCACCTGCAATATCTGCCGCATGCGCGAGCACTGCCGCTTCCGCGCCGCCCACACCACCTGCTATTCCAGCCATTAGGAGCCCTCGATGTTTACTCCGCTTATCACTCATGATTCTGACGGCACTGCATTGGCGGCACCCGTTGATGCCGCACGTCGCAACGGTGCCACGTACAAGACGAGCACAATCGACGATCTGCGCATTAAGGACGATCGCCTGCGTGCGGCCATCGAGGGCACGGGGCACCTGCTGTTCGACGGCGGCATGGGTACCATGTTGCAGGCCGCTGGCATGAAGGCGGGCGCCCTGCCCGAGCTGCTCAACTTTGAGGAGCCCCCGGTCATTACCGACATTCAGCGCCAGTACGTCGAGGCCGGCTGCGACGTGATTACCGCCAACACCTTTGGCGCCAACGCCCACAAGCTCGACGGCGCTGCCACCGTGGCAGACGTCTTTGCCGCGGCCGTCACCTGCGCCCGCGAGGCCGGCGCCCGCTACGTCGCCGGCGATATCGGCCCCATCGGCGCGCTGCTTCGCCCCCTGGGTACTCTGAGCTTCGACGAGGCCTACGACCTCTTTGCCGAGGAAGTGCGCGCCGGCGTCGCCGCGGGTGTGGACCTCTTTATTATCGAGACTATGACCGACCTTGCCGAGATCAAGGCTGCCGTCCTCGCCTGCCGCGAGAACTCCGACCTGCCCGTCTTTGCCACCATGACCTTTGAGGAAGACGGTCGCACCTTCCTGGGCACGAGTCCAGAGGTGGCCGCCATCACGCTCGATGCCATCGGCGCCGACGTTTTGGGCATCAACTGCAGCCAGGGACCGGCCGAGCTCCGAGGGCTCGCCGCGCGCATGCTCACCGTTACCGACAAGCCCGTTATGGTGCAGGCCAATGCAGGACTCCCCCATGTGGACGACGACGGCAACACCGTCTTTGATATCCAAGCCCCCGAATACGCCGAGGCCGTCGCCGGCATGATCGCCGACGGTGTGAGCGTCGTGGGCGGTTGCTGCGGCACCACGCCGGCGCACATGGCGGCCTTGCGCACGCTTATCGATAACCACACGCCCAGCCCGCGCCACCGCAAGCCCAGTATGTCGGTCACGAGCGCCCAAACGGTCGTGGACCTTCCCTGCGACGGCCACAAGATCGCTGTCATCGGCGAGCGCATCAACCCCACCGGCAAAAAACGCCTGCAGCAGGCCCTGCGCGACGGCGACCTGGACTACGTCGTGAGCCAGGGTATCAGCCAGCAGGAACAGGGCGCCGACATCCTGGACGTCAACGTGGGCCTGCCCGAGATCGACGAGGTCAAGATCATCCAACAGGCGACCGAACAGCTCCAGGGCTCCACGCTGCTGCCGTTGCAGATCGACTCCACCGACCCCGCAGCCGTCGAGGCCGCCGTGCGCCGCTACGCCGGCAAGCCCATCATCAACTCGGTCAATGGCAAGCAGCAGATCATGGATGAGATCTTTCCGCTGGTCGCCCACTACGGCACCAACGTTGTCGGCCTTACGCTCGACGAAGGCGGCATCCCCGATACCGCCGAGGCTCGCTTCGCTATCGCCGAGCGCATCGTGGCCGAGGCTGCCCGCTACGGCATCGGACCGGACCGCATCCTCATCGACTGCCTGGTCATGACCGCCTCGACCAATCAACGCCAGGCCGAGCAGATCCTGCGCGCCATGTCCCTGTGCAAGGAGCGTCTGGGCGTCAAATGCGCGCTCGGCGTGTCGAACATCAGCTTTGGCCTGCCTGCCCGCCCGCTGCTGGGTTCGGTCTTTTTGGCCGCCGCCTTCGGCGCGGGCCTGGACGCCCCCATCATGAACCCGGGCTCCAAGCGCTTTATGGATACCGTCTACAGCTATCGCGTCCTGAGCGTTGAGGACGAGGGCTCGACCGGATACATCGAGCGCTACGCCGGCTGGACCGATCCGTATAAGATCGCCGCAAACCCGGCAGCAGCTCAGGCCGCATCGAGTGATGCCGTGCCCGCTGCTGGCACCGCCGGCACCGACGGCAACGACGACCCGATTCGTCGCATGGTCGTCTCGGGCCGCAAAGGCGAGATCGCTGCCGAGACCGAGCGTCTGCTGGCAGACCACGACGCCATGGACCTCATCAACAATCACTTTATCCCCGCCCTCGACGAGGTTGGCGTCCTCTTTGACCAGGGCAAGTTCTTCTTGCCGCAGCTCATGGCCTCGGCCGAGGCCGCACGCGTGGGCTTCGACACCATCAAACGCCTGATGCCCGCCGGCGAGATTGCCGACAAGGGCAAGATCTGCGTGGCCACCGTCAAGGGCGACATCCACGATATTGGCAAGAACATCGTCAAAATGCTGCTCGACAACTACGGCTACACCGTCTTTGACCTGGGCCGCGACGTCGATCCGCAAGAGGTGCTCAAGACCGTCAAGGAGCGCGATATCAAACTCGTCGGCCTCTCGGCGCTTATGACTACCACGGTCGTCGCCATGGAGGAGACCATCAAGCTGCTCCATGCCGAGGTGCCGGACGTCAAGATCATCGTAGGCGGTGCCGTACTCACCCCCGAATACGCCAAGCAAATCGGCGCGGACTACTACGCCAAGGACGCCGCCGAAAGCGCTCGTATTGCCGAAGAGGTCTTTGGGCAGTAACACAACGGAAACAACCGAGCACCAAAACGTGCCGCACGCGCCACTTGGCACGTGCGGCACGTTAGAATAGATAAGACTATGCTCGTTTTGGCAGATAGGAGCGCAAGGATGGCGATCACGCCCGCAGAAATCGCGGAAACCCGCGGCATGGTTGAGGAACAGAACCTCGACATCAGGACCATCACCATGGGTGTTTCGCTCATGGGTTGCGGCGACGAGAACCTCGACCGCATGTGCACGAAAATCTACGACCACGTGACGCACACGGCTGAGCATCTGGTCGAGACCGCCGAGAACCTCGAGCGCGAGTACGGTATCCCCATCGTCAACAAGCGCGTTTCCGTCACCCCGGTGGCGCAGATCGCCGCGTGCTGCAAGGATGAGGACCTCACCCCCATCGCGCATGCCCTCGACCGCGCGGCCGAGACGCTCGGCATCGATTACCTGGGCGGCTTCTCCGCACTCGTCCAGAAGGGCATCGGCGACGCCGACCGCCGCGTCATCCAGTCCATCCCGCAGGCGCTCGCCACCACGAGCCGCGTCTGCTCCAGCGTCAACGTCGCCAGTCTGCGTGCCGGCATCAACATGGACGCCGTACTCATGGCTGCGCAGACCATCATCGACGCCGCTAAGTTCACGGCCGACCAGGACTCCGTCGGCGCTTCCAAGTTTGTCTGCTTTGCCAATATGGTCGAGGACTCCCCGTTTATGGCGGGCGCCGTCCACGGCGGTGGCGAGGCCGACGCCGTCATCAACGTAGGCGTCTCGGGCCCCGGCGTTATGGCCGCAGCCCTGGAGACGCTGCCCGACTCCGCATCGATGATGGAAGTCGCCGAGAAGATTAAGCAGACCGCCTTTAAGATCACCCGCGCCGGCGAGCTCATGAGCCGCGAGGCCGCCCATCGTCTGGGTGTCGAGAAGGGCATTGTCGACCTGTCGCTGGCTCCCACGCCTGCCATCGGCGACTCCGTTGCCCGCATCCTCGAGATCATCGGCGTGGGCACCTGCGGTGGCCCGGGCACGACCTGCGCGCTCGCCATGCTCAACGATGCCGTCAAGAAGGGCGGCGTCATGGCCAGCTCCAGCGTGGGCGGTCTCTCCGGCGCTTTCATCCCCGTGTCCGAGGACGCCGGCATGATCGCCGCCGTCGAGGCCGGTGCGCTTTCGCTCGAGAAGCTCGAGGCCATGACCTGCGTGTGCTCCGTTGGCCTGGACATGATCGCCATCCCCGGCGACACCCCGGTCGAGACCATCGCCGGCATTATCGCCGACGAGATGGCCATCGGCGTCATCAACAACAAGACCACGGCCGTCCGCGTGATCCCCGCCATCGGCAAGGGCGTGGGCGACTGCGTTGAGTACGGCGGCCTGTTTGGCCGTGCACCCATCATGCCGGTGAACCCCAACGCCGGCACCGTGCTCGCCCACCGTGGTGGACGCTTCCCGGCACCGCTGAACTCGCTCAAGAACTAGCTGAGGGGTACTGGCGAGGAGCCCCGGGGAGGGCAAATATATAAGGTCGCCTGCTCGGACAGTCCTGACTCGCACGGAGAGCACATTAAGTGCTCTCCGGCTCGTGCGGAACTCGCGATCGACCTTATATATTTGCCCTCCCCGGGGCTCCCGCACAACGGGACCCCAGTTGGATTCTATCCCGGTTGCAGTTGCTTCGCTCCTGCACCACTTGGCTGGTGCGGCGGTTTGGCATTGGAACGGTTCTTTTTCTGATATATGCTGGTTGCGGCTCTTCTTTTTGGGAGAGTCGCTTTTTTGTTGCTAGGAGGTTGGCCCGTGGTTGATGGGGATGCTCGCTCTGAGCTTCTTTCTGCTGATTGGAATGGCGAATGGATGCGCTTGCAAGCTGGTCGGCATCGGGCTGATGATTCGTTTGAGTGGGATAAGCGTGCTCGGCATTTTCGGCCATTGGAGACTGCCCCGTATGCTCGGGATTTTATAAAGCTGTTGGCGCTTGAGCCTGGCGAGTCGGTGCTCGATATGGGGTGCGGGGCTGGGTCGATTGCTATTCCGCTTGCTCAGGCCGGGCATCCCGTGATTGCTGCCGACTTCTCTCCTGCCATGTTGGGCACCCTTGATGCCGGCATTGAGTATTACGGGCTCGAAGATCTTATTACGCCGCTTGAGCTTGCCTGGGATGATGATTGGGATCTGGTTGGGCCGGTCGCGAAAGCGGTAGATGTTGCCTTTGCGAGTCGCTCGGTTACCACGAACGACCTGAAGGGGGCGCTTGCCAAGCTCGACCGTACTGCTCGTCGGCGTTGTGCTGTCACGATGGTCGCCAACTCGAGTCCGCGTTATGACCTGCACCTGATGAACGCCATCGGCGCCTCGGTTACCTGTAGCAATGGTTTTGTGTACGCCTTTAACATCCTTATTCAGATGGGTGCACTGCCGCAGGTCACGTATTTTGAATCGCCCCGCCGCGACACCTTCGATAGTCTCGAGGCGGGCGTGGCAGACTTTTCTCGCATGCTCGAGCATGGCAACGAGGATAAGATTGACCGCCTGCACGACTATATCGCCCAGCACATGATCGAGAACCCCCATGCCGGCGAGCCGGGATCCAAGGGCGTGCCGCAGGGGCGCTATATGCTCGATCATGTCCGCAAGGTCCGTTGGGCGTTTATTGCATAGGAGCCGGTCTCTGCGCCCAGCTCATAGCCTGTTCGCAGCCCACGCCGCCCACTCACTCGGCATCCGCATTCTTTTTGAACTGGGCAAACGCGCCCCACACCGCACCGTTCCTGCGCTATCGTGGGACAGCTCACGTAGATTAAGGCCCCGTCGCGGGGCGCCCCATACATAGAAAGCGAGAACCCATGGCACTGACAGGAGCCCAGGTCAAGCAGCTTCGCAGCATGGCCCATCACCTCAACCCCGCTATCATCATCGGCAAGTCCGATGTCAACGAGGGCACCGTCGAGCAGACGGTCGCCTACCTGGAGAAGCACGAGCTCGTTAAGTGCTCCGTGCTCGATGGCTCCAGTCTTTCCGCCCGCGAGGCCGCCGAAGAGCTCGCTGAGCGTTGCCACGCCGAGGTCGTCCAGGTCATCGGCCGCAAGTTCTCGCTGTATCGCGAGTCCTCGCGCAAGGACATCGAGAAGATCAAGCTCGTCTAAGAGCCAATGATCCGGCGAGCCAACACATAGCAAGCTTACGGGTGCCCGAGCACTTCGGGCACCCGTTTTTTATCGCTCGACCAGCACGCGATTGAGCCGCCCCTCCACCAAGCGCTCGTATAGACGCCGCGTCTCGGGCTCGGGCACGCCATTGACCTGCTCCCTCAGATGGTGCATATGCCCGCTGTACAGCTCGACGATATCGCGCCGCCGCCCCGCCGCACTGTAGACGCGCATGGCGCAGCGCACCATATCCTCACGCGCCGTTTCCTGTCGAAGCCCCGACTCTGCCAGCCAAATCGCCGACTGCAGATCATTTTCTTCTAGAGCGGCATTTGCTCCCTTAATCATGCAATCGATGTACTTTGACTGCATAATGCGTCGCATGCGCAAAAAGTAGGTGGGATTACAGCCATTGGGAACATACAGCGGTCCGGCATAAAGCTGCTCAATCTTAAGGCACAGCTCAACTAAATGGGGCCCGCGCGCACCCGTGCGATTTCCCAAAACCTCGCGGCTTATCTGGTCAAACAGCCGTACATCGGTCTTGACGTAGTCGCTGTTGAGTCCGATGCATTCATTTTGGATGAGCACACACGACTTGCCATCCGGCGTCGGTCCCAAAGCCGACCGCAAGCGCGATATCGTCGAGTACAGGTTATTGCGGGCGCTATTGAACTCGGCATGGGGCCACAGCTCCATGGCCAGCGTCTCACGATCGACGAGCGCATCCATGCCCAGCGCAAGCCGCTCGGCAAGTGTCGCCGCCTTCTTGCGGCGCCACATTTTATCCGTGATGGGAAACCCGTCGCGCTCGGCGCGAAACGCACCAAACATGCGAATCTCGATATGGTCGATGGTATCAACGGCTTCAACCTCGCCAGCCTGGAACAGACGCTCGCCCTCCCCTTCCAAATCGTCGCGCAGCGAGTACCGCGACAGCTCGCGCACAGGAAGCTTCTTGCGTATCCTGCCCGCCGGCTCGCCCAGACAATGCATGGCAAGGCGCGCAAAGAGCCGATACGATGGCTCTAGAATCCCCGCACGATTCATGGACATCCAGGCCGCAAGATCGCTATCTCGTCCCGCGCAGGCCAAATGCAGCGCCACCATCCAGGCCTCCGCTCCACCAACCTGCGTCTGGCTTATATCGAGCAACTCCGCTTCCTCGCGTACCGAAACCATCGAGGTGTTACGCAGATATGCCGCGCGCTCCAGCAGCAATGCGTTATCGCGCATGTACGCAATCGACTCCTCGGCAAGTTTGAGCACTTGGACCGCACGGAACTTTGCATTAACCGGCCGTCCCTCTGCCAGCGACTGCCAGCCTTCTAGCAACAGACCAAACAGCTGAATCTGGTTGTCGCGCATGCGCACGGCAAAACGATCGAGCTCGTTGAACGCCGCGTCATCGGTTACCGGCAAGCCGGAAAGGAGCCGCCGTGCCGCCAGCACCATGCGCACCCAGATAGCCATCGCCTTAAGCCCACGTACGTCGAGCGCCTCCCGCACCACCGTCATCTCGTCGTCGCGCTCGTCGGTTCCCGCAAACGACCCGTCAAAGAGCTCCACCAGCATGCTATCGGCCCGTATAACAATCCCCGCGACATCGAGCTCGCAGTCGTAGGCCTTGCTCGTTTTGAGCTGCTGTAGAACGCCGCCGTCATCTCCCCGCTCGGTCAGACAGCGCTTGACCTCGATATGCGCAGACAACATATCGAGTGCGGTATGGGATGTCTCGATTTCTGGCACGGCCAGGTTCGTAGGAAGCCCAAGTCCGTTGTCCCCATAGCAAACAGCCGTCAGTGTCTGGGCCACCCTCCATGAGACAGGGTCTATTTCGCAGGCCGCCCGTTCGCCCCCGCGCTCGATGACCGATGCCATATAGCGGGCGAGCTTTGTGTTGGACACGCTGACCGCTGCCAGATATACGCCAAGCGCCTCGGCAGGCGTTGGCTCTGGAGCCGGATCGTCGGCATCGATCGTGCCCAGCGCTGCTCGGCAGATATCGGCCCCGTGCCCCGTCAGAGCCAGATCGACCCCATACTGCCCAGTAAGTTCAAGGACCGCTTCACGGTCCAAAAAGGCGTCCGCTAGGCCCATCGCCGCATCGCATCGGCCCGCCTTAAGCAAAATCCGGGCCGCCCTCGGAACAAGTTCGGGGCGAACCTCGGCCACCAACTTACGCAAACGCAAGCGTCCGTTATCCTCCGTGCCCAGACACGTAAAACTCCGCTCGGCGGGATCCAAGCCAAAGATCGGGTAGTCGCGTACAAAGTAGGACTGGTCGACCATCGACAGTCTCACCCCGCAAGCCTCGAGTTCCGAGATATTGCCCTCGCCCATCAAAACCATGAGACATGCCACGCAAAACAGCGCATTATTGTCGAGCGAAGCCAGATCGACAAGTGCCGCGCCATATACGTTGACAATCTCGTTTTCGAGCAGACCGGCTACGTCGCCTTGGCCATACAGACCCGTCTGCAATGCCGAAACGAGCTCGGGCACGCCCTGCGTGAGCTGATAAAAGTCGAGCGATGTGCTGATCGAAAACGCCGATGCCCACGCCGAATACTCATAGGCATGCACCTTGAGCATCTGCGCATTGATCTTAACCGAATCGCCCAGCCCGTGAATCAGCTGACGATTTGAAGGACGGCAGGAGATAAAGACCCCTACCCCCACAGCGCGCAGGCCGCGAATCCTGTCGATGAGGTCCTCGGTATCGTGCTGATCGAGGTTTGGCACATTATCAATCGCGATAAGGGAATGCGGTTTGTCTTTGAGTTCTTCGGTAACCACCTCGAGCTGCATAAACACCTCGCGCCCAGTGGCGCGATCGGCCTCGATAATCCGCACGGGGCCTCGCGTCGGATCGCATTTAACCTCATGGGTGTACTGCAGCAGCACCGAGGTCTTCCCAAACCCGTCGGGCGCATAAAGAACCACGATACCGGCCTTTCGGCCCTTGGCGATAAGCTCATTCATCAAGCGTTCGCGTCGCACCATATAGCCTCCGCCCAGCGGCATCAGCTCGAGGTCGTCTATACCGCTCAAATCGTTTACCATGCCCGCTCCTCAACTCGACCGTATGGACACTGTAGCCGCAAGACCATACAAGCCGCGCTATGAATAGAGCGACCTTGTGTTTTAGGTTGTCTTTTGGTACGAAAGCGGCAAGTTTTTGTACAGCGAGGGCCGATTGTTATTAATCCCCCGACTAATCGGTCTTTAAGCAGGTAAATGAGCTTGTCAGCTTGTCCCATCTAAGCGGCAGTGTAACGCAAATGAACAAGGTTCAGTTATGTCATTCAACTCGCCTAGCACCCGCTACCGTCTACGACCTTTTAGTGGCATTTTTGCATAGAATCTGATATGGAATGAATCAAACTGTTGGGCGTCCGGCATTCGTCAAGCTTGCGGCAAGTTTTTGGTCAAGTGGGCGGAAAGGGATAGCAAAAAGGCCCCCGCAAAGCGGAGGCCTTAGGCAAGGCTATGTCGAGCTGCAGGATTCGCGCTACTCGCAGAGCGAAAGGGCGGCCTCGTCGGCAACGACAACGCAGTTGGTGTGCAGCTGCAGGATCGAAGCCGGGCACTCGGGCGTAACCGGACCATAGCACATGTCATGCACGGCCTGAGCCTTGGCCTCGCCGTTGGCGACGACCAGGATCATGCGGGCATACATGATGGTCTGGGTGCCCATGGTGTAGGCCTGACGGGGAACATCGTCGATGCTGTCGAACAGGCGGCTGTTGGCCTGAATGGTGCTCTCGGTGAGGTCGACACAGTGCGTGCCCTTGGAGAAGTGGTCATCGGGCTCGTTGAAGCCGATGTGGCCGTTGTTGCCAATGCCGAGCAGCTGCAGATCCGGGTAACCGGCGTCGGCGACAATCTTGTCGTACTCAGAGCAGGCAGCGGCGGCGTCGGGGTTGGAACCGTCGGGCACATGCGTGTTGTTCAGGTCGATGTTGATGTGATCGAAGAAGTTCTCACGCATGAAGTAGTGATAGCTCTGGGGATCGTCGTGCGAAAGGCCGCGATACTCGTCCAGGTTGTAGGTGCTGACCTCGGCAAAGTCGACGTCGCCCTTCTTGTACCAAGCAGCGAGCTGCTTGTAGGCACCGATCGGGGTGGAGCCGGTGGCAAGGCCCAGCACACAGTCGGGCTTGAGGATAACCTGGGCCGAGATGATATTAGCGGCCTTGCGGCTCATATCCTCGTAGTCTTTAGCTTTAATGATCTTCATTACGCGTCCTTTCTCGTACAAGAGAGGCAAGGCTCCCTTACAAGCACTTGCCCGCGGCCCGCGTCGGCCGCAACCAACGTGTGCGGCCACCAGGGCGAGGTCGCGTAATGTATGTGTCTCGTGTCTAGCCGCGTCGAGGCCCCTGCCCGTCCACGGTGACCCAAAGCCTTTTAGCTTCGGACAAATCCCATCTTGCCACTGAGGGCGTCCTCTTTCAAGGGCGCCCTCCGTAAACGTGTTTGAATTGTAGACTAATGGCCACGTGCACTTGCTAGCGCTCGCGAGCAACGATGAGCTGGTCCATCTCTTCGACATGCACGCCAACGGAGCCCTTGATGCTCGAGAACTCAACGGAGTTGCACACCAAGATGGGAACCGTCACATCGTAGCCCTCGGCAGCAATTGCCTCGCGATCGAACTCAATGAGTACATCGCCCTTATGGACGATGTCACCCACTTGCGCATGTACGGTAAAGTGCTTGCCCTCGAGCTGAACGGTATCCAAACCAACGTGGATGAGCACGTCTAAGCCATCGACCGTGTTAAGCGCAACGGCGTGTCCCGTGGGAAAAATGGCCTCGACCTTGGCATCAGCCGGTGCAATCACACGCGTTCCGGTGGGCTGAATCGCCACGCCCTGGCCCAAAAGGCCGGTGGCAAACGTCTGATCGTTTACCTCGGAGAGCGGAATGACGTCACCCGAGATGGGAGCATCCAACGTAAGGACTCGACCACGCATACCAAAAGACCTTAGGACTTTAGTGAACATGCTCCCCCTCGGACATACCGATCAACCAAAATAACCTTAACAGTTTACCACTTGGCACCCGTTTTTGACCATTAGGGAAGTTCGCGCTTGACAACCTCGACGATGTCGTCGACAACGCGCTGGGTCAGCTCGTGCGTCTCGGCCTCGGCCATCACGCGGACCAGCGGCTCGGTGCCACTCGGACGCACCAGAATGCGGCCGCGGCCGTCAAGCTCCTTCTCGGCAGCAGCGACGGCATCCCAGATGGGCTGGCAATCGTCCAGACCAGCCTTGTTGTCGGAATGCACGTTGACGAGTACCTGCGGGTACTTCTTCATGATGCCGGCAAGATCGGTGAGGGTACGACCGGTGCGCTTGAGCACGGCCAGAAGCTGCAGAGCCGTCACCAAGCCGTCGCCGGTGGTGTTGTGCTCCAGGAAAATGATGTGACCGGACTGCTCGCCGCCGATGACGGCACCGTCCGCGAGCATGCGCTCCAGAACGTAGCGGTCGCCCACGGCGGTCTGGACCATCTCGAAGCCCTGCTCCTTCATAGCGATGGAGAAGCCCAGGTTGCACATGACGGTCGAGACGATCTCGGAGTTGGCGAGCTTGCCGCGAGCGGCGAGGTCAGAACCGCAGATAGCCAGGATGTAGTCACCGTCGATCTCATTGCCCTCGCTGTCCACAAAGAGCACACGGTCGGCGTCGCCGTCGTGGGCCAGACCGATGTCAGCGTGGGTGCGCAGCACGAGCTCGCGCAGGGGCTCAAGGTGCGTAGAGCCGCACTCAACGTTAATGTCGGTGCCGCAGTAATCGGTGTTGATGGCATGGACCGTGGCACCCAGGCGCTGCAGCGCGGCGGGCGTAGTCTGGCAAGAAGCACCGTGACCGCAGTCGACGGCAACGACCAGGCCATCGAGCCTCAGGCCATCAAGCGTATCGATGGCATGATCGACATATGCCTTGCGGGCATCCTTCATCTTGATGATGTGGCCCACGCCAGCACCGGTCGGCAGCGTGTCGGCAGCCATGGCTTCCTCGGACATGACCCAGGCGCTGATCTCTTCCTCGACAGCATCGGGAAGCTTCATGCCCTTGCGGCTAAAGAACTTGATGCCGTTGAACTCCGGCGGATTGTGCGAAGCGGAGATGACGATGCCGCCATCGAGCTCGTTTTGAACAGTGAGCAGCGCCACGGCGGGCGTGGGGATAACGCCGCAGCAATGAGGACGGCCGCCCTCGGCCATAATGCCGGCGGTCAGAGCGCTCTCGAGCATGGTGCCCGAAAGGCGCGTGTCACGGCCGATGCAGATATCCGGACCAAGGAACTTGGTCGCCGCTCGGCCCAGGCGAAACGCGAGGTCGCACGAAAGATCGGCATTGGCGACGCCACGGACGCCGTCGGTACCGAAGATGTTCTGGGGCATAGGATCGCTCCTTCCCTAGCAGGCGATATGCAACCGCCCACCCTAGTCGAAAAAGAAAAGCGGGACCCGCCGAGGAATCGGCAGGCCCCGCTTGTACATTGTATCTCGAAAGGAGATAAAACCTTAGCGCTTGGAGAACTGGGGAGCGCGGCGGGCCTTCTTGAGGCCGTACTTCTTGCGCTCGACCACGCGAGCATCGCGCGTAAGGAAACCGGCCTTCTTGAGGTCAGCACGGTAGTCGCCAGCGTTCAGAAGAGCGCGAGCGATGCCCAGGCGCAGAGCGCCGGACTGACCGGAGATGCCGCCGCCATCGCACAGAGCGATAACGTCGAACTGACCGGCGGTGTCGGTCACCTTGAAGGGAGCAAGGGCGTTCTCAACGAGCTGATGACGGCCGAAATACTGCTCGGCGTCACGCTTGTTGATGGTCACCTTGCCGGTGCCGGGGACGAGACGGACGCGGGCGACGGCGTTCTTACGACGGCCGGTACCCTGGTAGACAACGGTGTTCTCAGCCATCTTTAAGCCTCCAGCTCAATCTTCGTGGGGTTCTGGGCAGCGTGCGGATGCTCGGCACCAGCGTAGACCTTAAGCTTGGTCATCTGGGCACGGCCGAGGGTGGTCTTGGGCAGCATGCCGCGAACGGCGCGCTCGATGACCTTCTCCGGGTGCTTCTCCATAGCCTGGCGGAAGCTCTCAGCCTTGAGGCCGCCGTTGTAGCCGCTGTGGCGATAATAGGTCTTCGTGTCGGCCTTGTTACCGGTAAGCTGGACCTTATCGGCGTTGATGACGACAACGAAGTCGCCGCAGTCGCTGTTGGGCGTGAACTGGGGCTTGTTCTTACCGCGCAGGATCATTGCGATCTGGGTGGCAAGACGGCCCAGGACAGCACCATCGGCGTCGACGAGAACCCAGTTGCGCTGGACCTCGCCCTGCTTGGCGTAGTGAGTCGATTTCGAAATCACTTAGACTCCTCCATGTACAGTACGTGTTGTTACAGAGATTCACGGGGCTCTGCAAGTAACCCGTCCATATTACCCCGCTCGCCGTACGAGTCAACAGGTATTTTGGCTCCGACCAGAGTTTCTGCACATGTCATCCACGAGCCGTGATTTTTCCAGCTCTTTAGCTGTTTTCATTTTTGAGGGTTCACCGTCGCTAGCGCTCAACGAACTCTTGGATTTCCGCGAGCAGGCGCTTTGCCTCCTGGCGGCCCTGAATATACAGGTCCAAAAGCTTTGCCGAATCGTGCTCGACATGACCGACCTCGACCGGCTTTTGCGGAGCGACGACCAACGCGCGGCCCTCGCGCTCATACTTCCACAGATGCATGCGCTGGATGTTATAGCGGTCGTGGCGCGTCTCGATAGCCTCGAGCAGATAGGGGTAGTCGGCATAGCGGGCACGCGCGGCCGGCATAAACTCGTAGGGCTTTTTCTCGTACGAGCGGTCCTGCGTGACGATGACGACCGCGCGATCGAAGCCCGCCTCCTCGAGCACATGCTCGATGGGGACCGAATCGGCCACGCCGCCGTCGACGTATTTGTGCCCGTCAATCTCGACCGGCGGCGTCACCAGCGGCAGCGAGGTCGAGGCACGCACGGCGTCGAGGTCGAGCACGGCGCTTTTGACCGGGAGGTACGTGGCGGTTCCAAAGAGCATGTCCGTCGCGACGGCGTACATCTCGATGGGGCTCGCGTCGAACGTCTCGTTGTCAAAGGGATCCAGGCGGTCCTGGACATCGTTGAAGATAAAGTCGTAACCCACAATAGAGCCCGTGGACGCAAACGATGCGGCGCCCATGAAGCGGCTGTCGCTGCAGAAAGCCAGGTTGATGCGATTGGCACGGCCGATCTGGTGCGACTTGTAGTTCACGCCGTTGAGGGCGCCGGCCGATACGCCATATACCGCCGGAATCTCGACGCCAGCCTCCATGAGAACGTCGAGCACGCCCGCGGTAAACTGCCCGCGGAAGCTGCCGCCCTCCAAAACGAGCGCGACCTTGCCGGCGTTCTTTGCCTTATCTTCTGCAGTCATATTGACCTCCTGCGATTGCGTTTTGGCCTTCTTCTACCCAGTTTTGGGATGGAGGGCGCATAGGTTTTGGAGTTGAGAAGGGCGTGGCGGTTAACCAACCCCAGAGCATGAGTTGCCGCCGGGAAAGCGCGTCCCAGTCTGAGGGGCGATTCTGTGATGAATTTTCCGCTAGCCATTCATTTGGAAACTGCATCCCATTCCGAACGAGGATTCCGGGATGTACTTTCCGCTTGAGCTGCCATTGGGAAAGCATGTCTCACTCTACGGCTCGATTCCGGGTCGCAGTTTCCGCTTGAGGCGCCATCCGGAAACTAGGTCCCAGTCTGAGCGCGGATTCCGGGACGTGCTTTCCGCCTGGGCTGCCATCGGGAAAGCGCGTCCCACTCTGCGTCACTGAGGCGTTTTCTTTACGCCCGCACCCTGCACAGAGTTCGATTCTCCGCGGTTTGGAGGATCCGTTGATGGGTTGAGGCCAGGGCAAGACGCCCGGTCGGCATCGCATCTATATCTGGCTGAAGCATTGCGCGGAGAATCCGCGTATTTGCTTCGCAAATACGCACCGGCTTCGGCCGCCTGTCGGCGTCCTCGCCCGCGGGCTAAAAACGCTTACGCGTTTTCTTTACGCCCGCGCCCTGCTCAGAGTTCGATTCTCCGCGGTACGGACTAGAAATAAAAAGGCAGGTAGATATAAGTATCTACCTGCCTGTTACTTATGGTGGAGGCGCGGAGAATCGAACTCCGGTCCACGAAAGCCCCCTGATTGGCATCTCCAAGCTCAGTCGCTGGTTTAGTCTCGGACGCTTTGCGCGCAGCGACACGCTCGCGGCGTCCTAACCGGTTCGGTCTTAGCCTGCGCCATACCGATTACGTGCGCAGGAGCATTCCCCTAACATGACGTCGCGCCGGTGTCGGGGAAATCACCGGGTTGACGCGCCGCTATAAATTAAGCAGCGAGAGCCATAGGCTCAAAAGAAGAGTTGTTGTCAATTCAATTTGACGGTACCCCTGTTTAACGAGGCGAGGAGACCTCGGCTTGCTTCCTCTCTCAGAGCTATCGTGTCGAAACCAGTCGCCCCCGAATGTCGGGAAAGTCTGGATGGCATTGGGCACGAGTACCCAACACCCGTCGACTTTTCAAGGAACATGCGGAGCAAGCTCCGCTTGTGGAGTGTTATCTTATCACGTTCTGAAAGCGGACAGCTGTTCTATGCACGAGCTGTGAAGACCCCAATGTGCGCCGCACTTCGCACTTTTGCTACCGATCGCGTCACGTATATTTTCGCCAAGCAAAATTGAACCGTCGAAAGGACCGTTATGGATACCAAGCAGCAACTCGTCAATGCCCTCGCAGGCCTGGGCTCAACCATTACCGAAGCTATGAATGTCATCGAAGGCTTTGTCCCCTGCGGACATCCCGCCCTCACGGTATCGAACGCCCTTGTTGCGCTGGACGCTGACGATGATGCAGCTCTCACCCAGCAGCTTGAGACCGTCGAGGGCTTTATCGACCACGTGAGTGAGAACCGCGGCGTGGCCGCCTACCACGGCGTCGAGGTCGAGCTCGCGGGTCCCAAAGCCGATCTGCTCGCAGCAATCCGCGAGGTAGGCGCCCTTATGCAGACCGCAGGCGTCAAGAACACCCAAGTCAACGAGTGGGTCTACCGCAGCCTGGCAGCACTAAACGATTCCGACGAAAAGGCAGCCGAGCAGCTCGCAGAAAGTCCCGCCATTAAGGCAGCGCTTTTGTAATTAAAGGATGCGTGGCCTTCTGAGCGCCGACGTTCCGAAGGCCACGCAGACAGCCAGGCGCTATCGGGACACCCGCCCACCACGCTCGGCCAAAGCAAGAATCGGCATCATTTGACGAGGTGTCTTTGCTGCAAGATCGGCATGTTCGAGCAGCTTACGATCGTTAGTTACCAAGTAATCAACCTGGGCGCGTTTGCATGCGGCGAGTACCAAGTTGTCCTCGTAATCGCGATGGAGCGTCAGATATTTGTCGGCTAGCCACAGATCGGATGCATCAGCGCCCACGGCCATAGCGTTTTCGGTCATATTCCGAACAAACGCCAACGTCGCATCGCCAATTGCACGGGCAGACGCCTCGTCGAGCACTCCCCCGCTGGCAAGAACGCTACGCTTCAGCTCGTGTTGGACAACGTACAGCACGTCCTTGACGATATGCACCGGAAAGAACAGCAACGCCCCCGTCTCCGTCGCCTGCCCAATAAACGCACGCGCGGCAAGCGACTCGGCATGGTCGACGCAAAACGAATCAACCCATACGTTGGCGTCCACCATGATCTTGAGAGGCGCCCCACTCACTGGATCATCCCCTTTTGGCGATAGCGCTCGTCCATGGCTTCGGAATAGATTGCGTCCCAATCGCGATCGTCGGACACGGACGACGTAGCGATGCCCAGGTCCGCGTAAAGCTGATCCGCCGCCGCCCATGATGCGGCGAACGGAGTATCGTGCGCGACGGTCTGCTGCCGGTCGTCGACGGCCGCAAGCACTTCCTCGCACTGCCCGCCACCCTGCGCGACCTTGGCCACCACCTTTTTGATGAGCTCGGGCAGTGATCTGCCCGAAAGCCGCAACGCTTCCTCGGCGCGCTCTTTAACCGAGCGATCTACGCGAACATTCACCTGCGCCATGCTGCCAACGGTAGCCATCTCAACCTCACCTTCAGCATTTGCTAGCAGTGCTAGCACGAGCATATATCCGAGTTAACATCTCGTCAAACAAAAGAAAGCCTGCACCCTGGCGGCTGCGGTGCCGCCCGAATGCAGACCATATACTCAATCGAAAACGCTAACGGAGGTACGCCTTCGCGTTGCCCAAGCTGTAGGCGATCGTTGAGCCGTTGTGCAGCAGTGACGACGTCTGCGGAGTGATCATGCCGGTAATGCCCAATGCCAACAGCGCCGAGTTGGTGAGCATCACCTTAGAGTAGGAGCTCGTCAGACGATCAATGAGGCCCTGGCTCATGCGGCGCAGGCGCACGATCGCGGCGAGATCCGTGTCGGTCAAGATGATGTCGGCGACCTCCTTGGCGATGTCGCTTCCGCCGCCCATGGCCAGACCCACATCGGCCAGGCCCAGCGCCGGCGAATCGTTGACGCCGTCGCCCACCATGGCAACGTGGCGCCCCTCGCCCTTAATGCGCTCAACATACGCGTACTTGTCCTCGGGCAGCAGCTCGGCCTTAAACTCGTCGACACCTGCCTCGCGAGCAATGCGCTCGGCCGTGCGCTCCGAGTCGCCCGTGAGCATGACCACGTGCTTAACGCCCAACGCGTACAAGTCGGCGATGGCCTCGCGGACCCCGGCCTTGAGCGGGTCCTCGATACCGAGCACGCCCACAACGGTGCCGTCAACCGCCAGATACAGCGGCGACAGGCCCTGCATCTGGAGCTCGATGCGCTCCTTGATGTCAGATTCGAGCCGTGCGCCCTCGTCCTCAAACACAAAGTGTGCCGAGCCGATAATCGCGCGACGCCCTTCAATGGACGAAGCGATGCCGTGCGCCACGATGTACTCGACCGCAGCGTGACGCTCGCGGTGCTCGAGCCCGCGCTCGCGTGCCGCATTGACCACGGCGCGTGCCACCGGATGCGGGAAATGCTCCTCTAAGCAGGCGGAAAGGCGCAGAACCTCGTCCTCGCTCCAGCCATCGGTGGTGAGCACGCAGGCAAGACGCGGCTGCGCCTCGGTGAGCGTACCGGTCTTATCAAACACAATGGTGTCAGCCTTGGCAAACGACTCAAAGTACTTCGCGCCCTTCACCATCACCCCCATCTTGGCAGCATCGCTCATAGCGGTCATGACGGCAACGGAACCCGTGAGCTTGAGTGCGCACGAGTAGTCGACCATCAGTGCCGCTGAGGTCTTGATGAGGCTGCGGGTGGTAAGCGCAACAAGGCCCGCGAGCAGGAAGTTCCACGGGACGATCTTGTTGGCGAGGTCTTCCATGTGCGACTGGCCCTCGGACTTGAGCGAGTCGGCCGCCTGCACGAGCGAGACGATCGAGCGGAGCTTGGTCTGAGCCGTGTTGGCGCGCACGCGCACCAAGATGCTGCCGTCTTCCACGACGGTTCCGGCGAACACGTCGTCGCCTGCGCTGCGCTCGACGGCAAGCGGCTCGCCGGTCAGGGTCGCCTGGTTGACCATGGCTCTTCCCTGCTCGACGACGCCGTCAATGCAGATGGACATGCCGGTGCGCACGGCCACCAAGTCACCGGGCTCAAGCTCGGTCGCGGCAACGCTTACCTCGGTGTCGCCGACGACCTTTTGCGCCTTGTCGGGCACATCGAGCAGCGAGTTGATGAGCTCGTTTTCGCTCATGGCGCGCGTGTAGTCCTCGAGCAGTTCGCCCACGTTGAGCAGGAACATCGTCTGCCCCGCGGTGTCGACATCACGTTTGACGAACGAAATGCCGATGGCCGACGCGTCAAGCACAGGAACGGTCAGGCGCGGCTGCGCGAGCTCACGGAGGGCGGCGCGCAAAAAGGTCATGTAACCGGCTACGACAAACACCGCACGCAGGGGCGTGGGCAAAAACCATCGGCGCGCATAGTGGGCGCCGATGAGTGTGACAAGATCCATAACGAGCTTGTGCTTGCGTGGCTCAAGCTGCATCACGTAACCCGTCTTTGCGTCGGCAATGGCCTGGGCGTCGAGTGCGCCCAGAGCATCGAGCACGCCTGCACGACGCTGCTCGTCATATTCGAGCGCCATCTGGCCGATGCGGCCGTAGACGCGCACCTTGCGCACGCCATCGATTTCGCCACTGAGCTTTAGAAGCGCATCGAGATCGCTCTCTGGCACAGGACCCGCCAACTGGAGGCGGGTCCTGCCGGGGATCTCGCTGATAATCGAGAATCTCATAGTTTGTGCCTGGGAGTGCTACTCGGCTGCCTCGTCAGCAGCGGCCTCGCTCTGGGTGATGTAGGCAGCCTCGGCAACCATGTCGTCGACATTAGCCTTGGCCTGCTCGACCATGTCCTGATAGCCGTTCTTGATGCGCATGCCGCACGCGATACCCTGCACGCAGGCATTCTTTACCGGAGCGCTGGTAAGCAGCTTGATGCCGGCCGTGCCAAGCAGAAAACCGCCACCGACAAGCAGGGTATTGAACGTCGACTTCTTCATGTTGCTTCTCCCTTTTGCCGCATTGGACGCGGCACGGTGCCTCAGCACTCGAGTAAACAAGTTTGCTCGAGCACACTTTTGGAAAATAGTTTAGTTTATCTAACTATCAAGTTCAACAAAGGTTAACTTTTTGGAAACTATGGGGGTGAACTCAATATGGCAAAGGGGCAGTCCCTTTGTCACATTCCTACAGCTGCCAGTCCGCCGCCTCCTTTTGCAGCGCAACCATGCGGGCGAATTCTCCACCTGCCGCCTTGAGCTGCGCCGGAGTGCCCTGCTCGGCAACCACTCCATTCTTGAGCACAACGATTTTGTCGGCATTTTCCACCGTACGCATGCGGTGCGCAATCACGATAACCGTCTTACCTGCAAGCAGACGGGAGAGTGCCTGCTGTACCACGGTTTCGTTCTCTACATCCAAGCTTGCCGTTGCCTCGTCCAACAGCACGATGGGCGCGTCTTTGAGCAGCGCGCGGGCGATAGAGATGCGCTGGCGCTCGCCGCCGGACAGCTTGGAGCCGTTCTCTCCGATCATGGTGTCGTAGCCCTGCGGCATGCGGCTCACAAACTCGTCGCAGTTGGCGGCACGTGCGGCCGCAAGCACTTCCTCATCGGTGGCATCACGACGCCCGAGGCGGATGTTTCCCATAACCGTGTCGTCAAAGAGCAGCACGTCTTGGAACACAATGGCGTAGTCGCGCAGGAGCACCTCGGGATCGACGCTCGCAACATCCACACCGCCCACGGTAACCTTGCCCGCAGTGGCATCCCAAAAGCGCGCGGCCAGGCGGCTCACCGTAGACTTACCGGAACCCGAAGGACCGACCAGTGCCGTAACTTCGCCTTCCTTGGCGGTAAAGCTCACATCGGTAAGAACTTTCTCGCCGGCGCGGCCGTCCTCGCCCGCACCATAGCCAAATGCCACGTGATCGAACACCACATCGTGGCCCGCGGGCTCAAATTTCTCGCTGCCCCGCGCCACAGGCTCTTCCATGATGGAACGCATGCGCTTGGCAGACGACTCGGCGGCAAACAGCTCGGCCATTAACATTAACGCCTGGTCAAAGGGCGCATAGATACGGCTCACCATAAGCAGGAAGGCAAACATCACCAAAAAGTCGACCTGCCCGGAGGCGACCACCGCGGCGCCTGTAACCAGCGTGGTGGCAATGCCCAGACGCAGGATGACAAAGGCGGAGTTGACCAAAAGCCCGTTAGCGAGCTCGCTCTTGGTGGTCTCGCGCTCCTCGGCATCGATCACGGCGTTGAGCCCCTCAAGATAATGGGCCTCCTGGTTGGTGGCGCGGATCTCGCGAACGCAGTCGAGCGTCTCTTGAATAGCCTCGGTAACCTTGACCTTCTCGGCACGCACGCGATCGAACACCGGAGCCATGGGGCCGCGTGTTAGATACAGCACCGCAAAGGCCACGGGAACGCTCCAAAACGCCGCGATCGCCAGCTGCCAGCAAAAGAACAGCGACCCCACGAACACAATGGCGCTTGCGATGATGGCGCCCCAAAGCTCTCCCAGCACGTGGCTGTAGGCGTGCTCCATGGCCTGGACGTCGCCCATGATGGTCTCGGTTAAATCGGCCAGATCACGACGACCAAAAAACGACAGCGGCAGTTTGCGCAAGCGCTCGGCAATCTCCATACGCTGCTTGCCGCACTCCTCGTAAAAGATGCAGTAGGTGTAGTAATACTGCTGCCAGTTAGAGGCAAAGAGTAACACGAAAAAGACCAGGAGGCCGCCCACGATCGGCAGGGCATCCGGCAGGTCAGCCCCGCTGGCGAGATGCTCGACAAAGCCAGCCATAACCAGGAATAAAAAGCCCATGCCGGCCATGGTAATGAGATTAGTGAGCGTGGTCCAGAAAATGCCGCGTTTTACGCCGGCGACGCCTTTATCGGATAGGAAATATTTCTTTTGGAATGAGGCGAACATTTAGGCCTCGCCTCCCTTCGTGACGGCGGCATCCGCGGTCGCTGCAGTGATTTTCCAGCTCGCGGCCTGTTCGTATTCGGCCCACATCTTGGCGTACAGACCCTCTTTGGACAGCAACTCGGCATGGGTACCCAACTCCTGCACGCTGCCCTGGTTGAGCACCACGATTTGGTCTGCGCCCACTACAGTCGAGAGTCGGTGCGCAATCATAATGACCGTGCGACCCGCCGCCAGCTTGCTAAAGGCGCGCTGGATGAGCGCCTCGTTCTCGGGATCGGCAAACGCCGTGGCCTCATCGAGCACCACGATAGGCGCGTCTTTAAGGATCGCGCGGGCGAGTGCCACGCGCTGAACCTCGCCACCCGAAAGATATGCTCCCCCGGCACCGAGCATGGTATTGATGCCCTGGGGGAGCTTGGCCACAATGTCGTCGCACTGAGCTGCGGAGAGGGCCGCACGCACTTCGTCGTCAGTGGCCGTAGGCTTGGAGGCGCGCACGTTATCGGCAAGTGTTTGCCGGAACAGCTGGTTGGTCTGGAACACGAAGGCAACCTGGTCCATAAGCTCGTGCGGATCCATATCGCGAACGTCCACACCGCCTACGAGCACTCGACCCGAGGAGACATCCCAAAAACGCGGGATCAGGCTTGCGCAGGTTGACTTGCCGCCACCCGAGGGACCCACCAGGGCGAGGGTGCTACCAGCGGGAACGCTGAAACTCACATGGCTAACGGCAGGTGCTTCGGCACCCTCGTACGTAAAGCTCACGTCCTCAAATCGCACGTCGCCGCCGACAGGATGCTTGGGTTGGGCGGGCACGGAGAGCTGCTTGGAATCCATGACGCTTCGAATACGAGCCAGCGAATCGGCACTCATCTGAGAGGCCTCGCCCACAAACATGAGCTTGGTCATGGCCGTCGGCACCACGGCCGAAAATATCGCGTAAAACGTGAAGTTGGCCATAAAATGCGCGAAGTCCGTCTCGCCCGGCGCCAACAGCAACGCCACGGGCAACAGGAATGCCACAAGACCATTGAGCGCGGTAAGGTTGAGTACCTGCGGACCTCGACAGAACGTGCCCGAATAGCTTTGTGCCGTGTCGGCGTATTCGGCGATCGCATCGTGGAAAGCCTTAAAGGAGTAGACCGTCTGCTGAAACACCTTGACCACGGGAATACCGCGTACGTATTCGGTGCCCGTCTTGTTCATTTTGACTAGTTCATCCATGTAGGCCTTCATAAACTCGCCGCCCTTGCCGCCCATCATGGCGGCCATGGCGCCAAACGAAATGGCCACCGAGATGAGGCATGCCGCGCCCAAGCGCCAATCGAGGGCGAAAAGCAGCACGAGCAAGCCCACGACCATGGCGACGGCGCCTGCGATATCGGGCAGCATGTGTGCGAGCAAAGTCTCGGTGGAGGCGGCGCACCCGTCTACAATGCGGCGCAGCTCGCCGGTGGCATGCGTGTCGAAGTAGCCGAGCGGCAGCTTAAGCAGGTGCTCGCTCGTAGTCTTGCGGATATTGGACGCGCAGCGAAACGCGGACAGATGCGTGCACATGAGCCCCACGAAATAAGCTACGATGCTTGCCAGCGCAAACCCCACGGCCCACCAACCGTACATCGCGATGTTAGTGGCTTCGCTCCAGTTGGGCGCCACGGCGATCAGGTCGCGCGCGACAAGCCAAATGCACACGTACGGGCCAAAGCTCAGCAGCTGCGAGAGCGCCGAGAGCGCCATGCCCAAATACGTTAGGAATTTGCGGTCGCCGGCATACGCGAGCAGCTCGCCGATGCCTCCACCTTCCCTTTTTGATTCCTTTGCCATGAGATTCCTTTCTAACGGCTTGAGAGTTAACCGTAATGAACTTATCATTGCTGTGTTAGCCATGGCTCACAATCAAGCCAGGCGTGGACGTTTCTGCAAAGGAAAGGAACGCTTTTGCAAATACGGCGGGCAGCGACCGACATAACCGAGCTCTACGCACCGCAATTTGAGCAGTTTGGCCTGGAGCTTACCGGCAAGGGCGCCGTCTTTACCGGCGAGGTGGCAAACGACCGGGCGCACGGCCGCGCATGGATTATGCCTCTCTCCCCTGCCTGCATCGTCATGGAGCATTTCATCACCCCGACGCACGATATGTACCTGGCCGAATACACACCCGAGCCATACGCCTGCGTGAGCGAAGTCAGCGCGCCCACACTTACATGCATGCCCGAGGCTGGCATAACGCCCGCGAACCTCAAACCATTGCATGGACCGTGGCCAAACAATGCCGTTTGCAGCTTTATCCAAGATAGCTGTGGCGAAGAATTAAGCCCGCTGTTTGCGGGGGAGCTTTATCACTCGCGCTCGGTGCTCTTTTTGCCTGGATATTTTGACGAACTGGAGCACCGCTATCCCACCGAGTTCGCGGGAATCTTTGAGGCGTTTGCCGAGCCATGGCACGAGGAAGCGACGTCTGCCATCTGCCACACGCTGCGCCGGATTAACGAGGACCGCGCCCGCACCGTAGGCGGACACGTCTATATGCAGGGCATCGTGGAGACCATGGTCGCGGAGCTCGCCTGTTCGTGCGCGGCCCACAAGCAGGCGCGGCAGGCGGCAGACACACGCGTCAGCATAACCATTGCCGAAGAAGCAACGGCAATGATTGAGCGCGCGCTCGACAAAGGCAGACATGTGGGTATCAACGAGGTGGCCGAGAGGCTCTACACAAGCCGCTCCAAACTATGCGCCACCTTTAAGGCCCAAACTGGCGAGTCCCTGGGCGCCTACATTCGCAGACGCCGTATGGAGCGAGCACAGGACCTTTTGGCCGATAGCGCGCTCACGATAGCGCAGGTAGCAGAGCGCCTAGGCTACCCTCAGCAGGCCGCCTTCACCCAAGCCTTCAAACAATACACCGGCATGACACCCACGGCTTGGCGAAGCAAGCATCGCTAAGGCCCAGGCTCCCTGGCCGTAACGGAGCGATTAATTAGCCGCCGCCCGTCAGCTCACCCAGGATCTAAACGTCAAGATGTGCACGATCAAGCGCCTTTTTGATAAGAGGGACAGATCGATCAGCCAAATACAACGGAATGTTGAGCACCCCGTCGTCGAGCTTTAGGTTCTTAAGTGAGTAGCGGACCCTCAATGGAGTCGTCTCCGCATGCTTGTCGGCATAGTACTTAAGGCTCTTGGAATGAACGACCTCTCCCGATTTGACCTCGACGGGAACGATTTCGTTTCCGACTTGAATCAAAAAATCGACTTCGTGCTTCGGCTTCTCGTTTGTCCAATAACGCGGAGCAGCATCTAACTGTGAAAGTAATGCCTGAAGCACATAGTTCTCGGCGAACGAACCTTTGAACTCCGAAAATAGCGCATCCGAGATGGCAAAAGCGGACGCATCCAGCCTTGCCATGCGGCGCAGCAAGCCGACATCAAGACAGTAGACCTTAAATGCCTTGAGGTCATCGTACGCAGAGAGCGGCACACCACCGGCAGCATTAAGGCGAACCGCCGTGATGAGCCCAGCATCGGCAAGCCATTCCAGAGCATCCTCGTATTCTCGAGCACGAGCCCCCTCGCGCACCGCACCCCAAACGAACTTTTTGTTCTCGCGCGCCAACTGAGCTGGAATCGAGTTCCATATTTGTGAAAGCTTGGCGAACTGCGCACGGCCACCATGCTTGGCAAAATCGCGCTCGTAGGAATCCAAGAGATCAGACAACACCTTATCGACCTGAACGATATCGCCCGTCTCCACCCACCGGCCAAGAGCCTCTGGCATGCCGCCGCATGCAAAATAACGACGAAGATGCTCGACGAGACGGACATGGAAGAAATCGGGCACTGTCTCGATCTGATCCAGGCCGCCAAGGTATTCGTCGTAGTTTGCAGCGCCCTCGGCTTTCAGAAACTCGGAAAAGCTCATGGGGCGCATCTCCATGAACTCGACCTTTCCCACCGGAAAAGCGCTGGTCTCACGGGACAAGCGAACGCCCAACAAAGACCCTGCGCATGCGACGTGATACTCGGGGGCCTCGTCACAGAAGTATTTAAGGGCGCCGACTGCAGAAGGACAATCCTGGATCTCATCAATAATAAGCAGCGTTTCGCCGGGATCGATAGGCTGTCCAAGTGCCAGGGAAAGATTTGAGATGATCCGTCGAGGATCGCGCGTACCTTCGAAAAACTGAGCGTACTCGCTCTGTACCCCAGGTGACGGCTCCTCGAGCGTCAGATACACAAAATTGAGGTACGAGGTTCGGCCGAACTCCTTAAGCGCCCACGTCTTTCCAACCTGGCGCGCCCCCTTAAGGATAAGCGGCTTACGATATTCTGACGCTTTCCAAGCGTTAAGCTTGGCAATGATATCTCGCTGCATGACCGAACCTCCCGCAAAGAAACTTCCGTAAACGTGATATTTCCCACATTTTACCCTAGTTAAAACGTGACATTTATCACATTTACGGAAGTTTTAAGCTCATTTCTCCACACTTCCATCACATTTATTGCAATGTGACAAAGGGACAGTCCCTTTGTCACCCGCACAAAAATGGACGCGCCAACGGCGCGCCCATTCACTCTATTTATATCAGCCCCACCTGGCCCGAACGGCCGAGTCGTTGCAGAACCCGGGAGCCCCGGCAGGGCGGGTGCTTGCTCAAAATGAGTTCCGCACGCAAAGAAGGCCACTTAATGTGGCCTTCGTCTTGCGCAGGACTGTCCGAAATTGAGAGGCAAGGCCCTGCGCCCGGCCCCTCGGTTCCCGCTTACGAGAGCGACGTTCTCAGCAACTCGTTGAAGAGCTTCGGGTTGCCCTTGCCGCGGCTTGCTTTCATGCACTGGCCCACCAAAAAGCCGATGACCTTCTGGTTGCCGTCGCGATACTGCTGCGCCTGATCGGCACAGTTCGCCAGCACCTCGTCCACGATCGGCTGCAGCGCGCCGGCATCGCTCACCTGACGCATACCGCGCTCGTCGACGATCTTGTTGGGGTCGTCGCCGGTCTGAGCCATGGCCTCAAAGACCTCGTGCGCTTGGTTGGAGCTGATGGCATCGGTCGCCAGCAACTTGGCAAGGGCTGCCACCTGGGCAGGTGCAATACCGGACTCGGTCAGCGAGACGCCCGCGCCCTTAAGATAGGCGATCATCTCGTTGACCAGCAAGTTTGCAACCGTCTGGGCCTCCTTGCCAGCCATGCCGGTAGCGGCAGCCTCAAAGAACTCAGCAAACTCGGGGTCGCCGGCAATCTGCTCGGCATCGGCCGCCTTAATGCCAAAGTCGGTCTCAAAACGGGCACGCTTGGCATCGGGCAGCTCGGGAATCTCGCCACGACAGCGGTCGATGAACTCGTCATCCAGATCAAACGGCGCCAGATCGGGATCGGGGAACAGGCGATAGTCATCGGCCGTCTCCTTCACACGCATGACTACGGTGCGCTTGCGGCTGGGCTCCCAGTGGCGGGTCTCCTGATAGATGATGCCGCCCTCCTCGAGCACCTCGGCCTGGCGGCAGATCTCGTAGGCAAGGCCGTCATGCAGGCTCTTAAACGAGTTGAGGTTCTTGAGCTCGGTCTTGGTGCCCAGCTTGGTCTCGCCGCGGCGGCGCAGCGACACGTTGCCGTCGCAGCGCATGGAGCCCTTCTCCATGGAGCAGTCCGAAATGCCCAGCGTCACAAAAATGCGACGGAGCTTCTCCATAAACAGGCGAGCCTCCTCAGGCGTGCGCAGGTCGGGCTCGGTGACGAGCTCAATCAGCGGCGTGCCGCAGCGGTTGTAGTCGACGAGCGACTCGGCCGCGGCGGTAATGCGGCCCTCGGCACCGCCCACGTGGACCATCTTGGCGGCGTCCTCCTCCATGTGGATGCGCAGGATGCGAATGGGCACCGTGTAGGAACCGTCCTCGCGGCGCTCGGGCATCTGCAGGTTGGACGCATCATAGCTGGCCAGATGACCGGAGCGCTGATTGCCCTCGCGCATGGTCGACGTCATGGACGTGGACAGGCCCTCGGCGTTGGCCGAGGCGCTCGCCAGGCTCTGGGCCTCGGCCTCGCCAAACGCGCAGTCGGGGCGCTCGGCGGCACCGCGACCGGTCACGTCCAGGTCCAGGTGACCGTACATGGCAAAAGCGACCGGACCCTGCGTAGTCTGGAAGTTCTTGGCCATATCGGGATAGAAGTAGTGCTTGCGGTAGAACATCGAGTGGCGCTGAATCTCGCAGTTGGTGGCGAGGCCGGCCTTGACGATGCTCTCGATGGCGCGCTTGTTGGGCACCGGCAGGGCGCCGGGCAGGCCCAGGCACACCGGGCACACGTTGGCGTTGGGCTCGTCATCGTGGCTGAGCTTGCAGTTGCAGAACATCTTGGTATCGAGCGCGGTGAGCTCAGTATGGATCTCCAGGCCGATCACGGCCTCCCAATCCTGCAGGACCTCGGAAAGCTCCTTCATTACAGTTCGCCTCCCTTCCCGGCAAAATCGGGCGCGACGGAAAGCGCGGGCGCACCCGTGGCGGCATCGGCAAAGCCGCGCTCCAGGGCGCGGGCAAACGCGAGCAGCTGACGGTCCTTAAAGGCCGGACCCACCAGCTGGGCAGAAACGGGCAGATGAGTATCCTCGCCCAGGCCCAGCGGCACCGAGATGCCACCGTTGCCGCAAATGTTGAGCGAGATGGTGTACAGGTCGGAGAGATACATCTGCGTGGGGTCGCTGATCTCGCCAAACTTAAAGGCCGTGCGCGGCGAGGCGGGCATGAGGATGGTGTCCACCTTGGCATACGCGGCGTCGTAGTCCCGCGTGATGAGCGTGCGGGCCTTTTGCGCGGCGTAGTAGTACTTGTCGTACACGCCCGAGCTCAGCAGGTAGGCGCCGAGCATCTGACGGCGCTTGGCTTCGGCGCCAAAGCCGTGGGCGCGCGAAAGCGAGCTCTGGTCGGACAGGTTGGCGCAGCCCTCCTCCTGATAGCCGTAGCGAATGCCGTCGAAACGGGCCAGGTTGGAGAACGCCTCCGCCGGGCCGATGACGTAGTAGGCGGCGATGGCGGCGTCCAGGTGCGGCAGGTCGACCTCGACCAGCTCGGCGCCCTGGTTCTGCAGCTCCTGGGCGGCGCGTTGAATAGCGGCCTTGACCTCGGGCGTCAGGCCCTCGGCCTCCATAAACGCAGGGATAATGCCCACGCGCTTGCCCTCGATGCTGTCGTTGAGATGCTCGGTAAAGTCGACGGCGCAATCCTGGCTGGTGCAGTCGTACGGATCGTGGCCCGCGCCGGTAAGCGCGTTCATGGCCAGCGCGACATCCTCGACCGTGCGGCCAAAGGGGCCCACCTGGTCGAGCGACGAGCCAAAGGCAACCACGCCGTAACGGCTCACGGCGCCATACGTGGGCTTAAAGCCCACCACGCCGCACAGCGACGCCGGCTGGCGAATGGAGCCGCCAGTGTCCGAGCCCAGCGAGAGCGCGACCTCGCCCGCGGCGACGGCGGCAGCAGAGCCGCCCGAGGAGCCGCCGGGTACGCGTTCGGTATCCCAGGGGTTGTTAGTGCGGTGGAACGCCGAGCTCTCGGTGGAGCTACCAAAGGCAAACTCGTCCATGTTGGCCTTGCCCATGGGCAGGCAGCCGGCATCGAGCATGCGCTGGACGCAGGTGGCGGTGTAGACGCTCTGGTAGCTCTCGAGCATGCGGGAAGCACAGGTGGTGCGCGTGCCCACGAGGTTCATGTTGTCCTTAATGGCCAGCGGCACGCCCGCGAGCGGGGGCAGCGGCTTTCCGGCGGCACGGTCGGCATCCACGCGCGCGGCGGCCTCGAGCGCAAGCTCGGGCGACACCTGTAGGAATGCCTGGACCCCGCCCTCGCGCGCCTCGATGGCGGCAAGGGAGGCCTGGGCCACTTCGGTAGCGGTAAAGTCGCCGGCGGCAACGCCCGCGGCAATCTGAGCAGCGGTAAGGGAATCGAAGCTCTGTGCCATTACTCGCTCTCCCCCTCTCCCAAAATGGACGGCACGCGGAAGTAGCGGTCGCGCGCGCTGCCGGCGTTTTCGAGCGCGACGTCGAGCGGCAGGTCGCGCTCGGGCTCGCGCAGGTCATCGCCCATCACGTTGGACAGGCTTCCGATAGGATGGAACGTGGGCTCCACGTCGGGTAAGTCATATTGCAAGACGGGCTCGAGCATCTGGACGGCGTCGTTCAGGTAGGACGTCATCTGGGTGAGCTCGTCATCGGTCAGTGCGATCTTTGCGTACTCGGCGATGCCGCGCACGTCTTTCTCGCTGAGTGCCATAGGCGCTCCCTTCCGCATAACAGATAAACCGCTCTAGTATACAAGGCAACGCCGGCTTGGAGCAGGCGCTTTACCCAAATGCAGCGAAAACGTAACGAGGACGGCGGGCTGGCAGGCGGCGTGCTGGCAGTTCTGCAGCGAAACCGCACCGTCCATAGCGAAAACCGCGTCGCCCACAATGAAGACCGTCTCACCCGCAACGAAAAGCATCACAACATTCGATGTTTTTCGTCGAAATCGCGATTTTCATCGAATGTTGTGATGGTTTGGAAGCCCCCGACCACCACAAAGGTGCCTGTCTCCATTGTGATGGTTCTGGAGAATGTCTTATGCCGAGGCCTTGGCCTTGCGGCGCTTGCGGACCGCGTGGATCACGATGTCCAGCAGCAACAGCACAATGGCCACGACCACGATGAGCACGGCAAACTCGCGCTTGCCCCAGTGGCGGCCGGCCAGCGACTTTTGCTTGTCGACGTCCTTCTTGTTGTACTTGGTGCGCACGCAATGCACCAGCAGGCGGTGGTCGTTCACCCCGTAGGGCGTGCAGGTGACGAGCGTCACCTTGTCGGCGCCGGGCTCGATGGTCAGCGACTCCATCTCCTCGGGCAGCACGACCTCGGAGTCCACCATCTTGTAGGCGAGCGTCTTGTTCATGGTGTGCAGCAGCACCAGGTCGCCGGGCTCCAGCGAATGAATGTCGTCGAACATGCTCAGGTTGCGCATGCCCGAGTGCGCGGTGAGCACGCAATGCGTCGAGGTGCCGCCCACCGGCAGGCTCGTGCCCTCCAGGTGGCCGACGCCCGCCATAAGGACCTCTTCGCTCGTGCCGTGGTAGATGGGCATGCTCACGTCGATGGAGGGGATCTCGACCCAGCTCATCATGGGGTCGCGGTCAAAGATGAGCTGCTGGGCGTAGGGCTCGATCTGGTCGGCGGGAAGCTCGGTGGCCTCGCCCGCCAGCTGCTCGTTAAAGGAGCGCGCCTGGAGCAGGATGCGCTCGCGCTCCTCGGCAGACAGCGCGTCAACGGTGCTGGACACCGTGCTGATCTGGTTGAACACGCCCGAGGCTTCGAGCCGGTCCAAGATCCACGGCCAGGTCATAAGACCCACGCCAATAAGGATGATGACGATGGTGATGAGCCGGTCGGCCCAGCGCGGCAGTCGCTTGCGACGGCGCTTAGGTTTTGGTTGAGGTTTGGGCTGAGGGCTTGAGCCGCCGTTGTCCGCGGCGTTATTGCTCTTCATATGTTTGGCGCCCTGCACCATCACCGGTCACTCCTCTACAACTCAAGTTGTCTAAACAAATAATAGCCGATTAGCGAGCTCCCGCGCCGGACAACACAGCTAGACTGCACCGTCCAATCGAGGATAAGCCCGCATTTGAGTTTTCAAAATGTCCCGGATCGGCGGGGCAATTCGGGATACAATGTCAATAGGAAACGACGCACCCCGCGTAAGTGTACGAGAGCGCGGGCGACCAGTTTCCGACGTTGTTAAATGCCCGGGCTCCGAACCCCGGGCATTCTTATTTGCGCTTGTTGCGGCGCAAATGCCT
>NZ_JBDPAC010000008.1:44185-102276 GCF_039836695.1 Collinsella aerofaciens
TCTACCGTCCGCACCGCGCGTGCGCCTACGGACCTTAAACCGAACCTCATACGAGTCAAGAAACGCGATGACGAACGTGCCCACCGCCGCGAGGGCGGCGAGCGCGTTAAGGAATTTCAGCATTTGGGGACCTCCGATCGAGTCGTCGGCCGCCCGCGCACGGGATGCGTCGCGAAGCCATTTTACTGCGAGTGTATGCACCTACAGCTGGTAAACGCGATTTTGACAAACATTTGTTCGATAGTTACACACACGGTTCCCCGTCCAGAGGAGCCTGGCCGCATTGTCCGGGTTTGCCCGACGTGTTTGCGTTTTCAAAATGTCCCGAATCGGCGGGGCGATTCGGGATACAATAACTACAGGAAACGACGCACCCCGCGTAAGTACTTTGGAGCGCGGGCGACCAGTTTCCGGTGTTGTTAAATGCCCGGGCCTCTAACCCCGGGCATTCTTATTTGCGCTTGTTGCGGCGCAAATGCCTTCTACCGTCCGCACCGCGCGTGCGCCTACGGACCTTAAACCGAACCTCATACGAGTCAAGAAACGCGATGACGAACGAGCCCACCGCCGCGAGGGCGGCGAGCGCGTTAAGGAATTTCAGCATATGGTGACCTCCGATCGAGTCGTCGGCCGCCCGCGCACGGGATGCGTCGCGAAGCCATTTTACTGCGAGCGTATGCACCCGCAGCTGGTAAACGCAATAATTGCAAACATCTGTTCGATATTCATACGCTAGCCTCCATCGGACGATGGAGGCTAGCTGCGTTATCCAAAAAACGGGGCAGACTCCAGTGCGGAGTCTGCCCCGAAAAAAGAATGGCAAAGCAAGAACGTGGATGGACGAGAAAAGTGTCCGCAAGTCTCATGGCCATCACATCCCACCTGCCAAAGGGATGGGTGAGTGAGCGTTACTCCTGCTCGGACTCCTCAGCCTGCTTACGGCTGCGGATGAGGTGCGCCACACCGATGCACAGCACCGCACCACCAGCGATCCAAGTGAAGGTCACGCCGTTAAGGCCGGTGAGGGGAAGGCCGGTGCCCTTCTTGTTCTTGACGGTGAGGGTGACGGTGCCATGATCAAAGGTCGGAGCAACGACAAGTTCGGGGCCTTCCTTGGACGCAGTAACCGTCAGGGTATTATTTCCCTCGTCTTGATTAAGGCCATCGGCTTTAATGGTGAAGGTGAAGGCGCCCAGCGTGTTGTAGCCTCCAAGGGTGTCGGTCTCCTTGACCGTGTAGGTACCAGCATCAAGGCCCTTGATATTAATCTCGCCGTTTCCATCGGTCGTGAAATTCCAGGGATCTTTGCCGAGGGAACCGTTCTCCTGGACATACTGAGTGCCAGCGCCCTCGTCGGCACCCGTGGCCTGGATGGTGAACTTTACGCCCTCGAGCTTGGTGGCCTCGTTAGCAGAGTCCTCCTTAACGAGCTTGAGCGCGTAAGTGTAGTCACGGACGGTATCGGGCACGGACTCGCCCTTGCCGTTGCTCATGGGATTGTTGAAGTAGATGAGCTTGACGCTGTTGGGATTACCCTCGCCGCCAACCACGACATTCCTCGCCTTCTCGTGGTCAAGCTTGGCGGTGTAGGTGACGACGACATGGGAATCCTTGGTAAGCGTCTTGCCCACGGACCGAGCAGCAGCCTTAAGATCCGTAAAGGAAACAGTCAGCACCTGCCCAGTTACAGCCCCGGACTCGTCCGTAGTATTCGTGACACTCGCGGTGTAGTTGTTGACCGCCGTTACGGTTTCGTCATCAATCTTAACGGTAATAGAATTCTCATCCGCGGTCAGACCAGCGGAGAGCTCGTCGTGGAACTCATAGTAGTAGGTGTTGAACGTATCGATGTTCGCAGCCACAGTACCGGTCAGCTGGTAGTACACGGGCTGATCCATCTGGGAGTCGCCCTTGTCAGCCCAGTCGCTGCGGAGCTTGTCATTCTTGACCTTCTTCGTAACCGTGGGAATGCCAGTCTTCTCGGTCACGGTTACTCCAGTACCACCTACGACGGCGAAAATCGGCGAGGTGCCCGTCTGTTTCTTGTTGGAATAGTCTTTATTCGTACCGATGGAGTTATCATCTGTCAGGAAGAGATAGTAGCCAGCGCTCTCAGGCGTAAAAGAATCACCAGCATTGAACGCCGTACCTGACGGCTGCTCATTTTTCTTTACAATGGCGGCTATTTTATTAAGCAAGTCTCCGTTCTTAACAACGAGTTCCCTGCCGCTTTCGGACACATAGGTGCCCAACCAATCAGCAACGTCCTGAGCAGAAGGAGTTCCGGAAAGCTTCTTACCATTACTAGCATCGCTACGGATATCAGCAATAATCTGGTCCTTGGTGGTTTGCGTTATGGTATCAGCCCAATCAACATCAGATGTGACTTTACCATTTTCGCCGTCGTGAACTTTTGCCTTGAAGATTTGGTACGGAACGAAACGCGTCTTAGCGGTGCCCTTGTTGTTCTCGCTCTGCTCGATGATGATGCCATTTGCCGGAGCCGTCACCGGATCATCAGCAAACGCCATGGTCACCGGGGCCATGACGCCGCCGAAGCTCAGCGCTGCCGTTAGGCCGGCGGTTACTGCCAGGCGTGCGATGTTCTTGCTCATGCTCATCTTCTTTTCCTCTGCTTTCTGCTTGAATTCCATTTGATCTAAATCTGTCTGTCTGTGTCTTAACATCTGCTTCGCTATGTCTCGCCCCGCTCTCTGTGGGGCTGCCAGCTACTCTTTATGGCTGCCACCTCCCCGCTTGACCAGGAGCGCGACCACGATGAGCGCGGCTCCGGCGACCGCTGCGGCGGCCGCGGCGTACATTGCCATATCGCCAGTCGAGGGCATAAAGCCTCCGGTGGTAATGCTAGGGGGTGTGCCGGTGGGCGTGTTGATGAGCGACGCCTCCAGGCTGCCCGTCGACCCGTCCGCGCTGTCGGCGCGCAGGGGCGACTCGGCCGTGATGGTGAGCTTGGGCTTGGCGGCGGCCACCTGGTCGACGTCCAGGCCCTCGGCCTTGACCGTCACGGAACGCATGCCCTCAAAGGCGGTGTAGCCCTTGGGTGCCTTGAGCTCGCGGACCTCCAGCTTGCCCGAGTCCACGCCCGAGACGGTAACGCGGCCGTCCTCGCCCGTGGTGACGGTGGCCTTGCCCTCTGCATCCCACGTGCCGTCGGCCGCTAGCGTGCGGTCGCGGTCGTCGGCGATGCTCAGGACCGCCCCGGCAAGCGGCTTGTCGCCGTCGCTGCCGCGCTTGGTGAGCGCGAGATCCCAGGTGTAGGCGCACGCGTCGTCGCTCGGCGTGCGGGTGAAGCCGGCGTCGCCGGACTGGTCGGCAAAGGGAGAGTGCGGGTAGCGCAGGTAGACCTCGTTGGGGTTGCCCTTCGCGATGCCGTGGTTGCACGCGCTGTTGAGCGGCGCGTTGTACACGGCGACCACGCGGGCGCCCGCGGTGAAGGCGTCGGCCCCGCCGAGCACGGCGATGAGGTCGCCGGTGCGCACGGTGAAGGTCTTGCCGTCGGCCGCTACCTTGGTGGCGCACTGGGCCGTGATGTCGGTCCAGCCCTTCGCGGGCTCGGTGCCGGCGCGGCCGTCCTTGCCGGCCGAGACGGCGTCGAAGCCGCCGTCCGCGCCCGCCGCCACGTACACGCGCATGCTCGCGGCCACCTTGGAGGGGTCGAGCCCCGCGCTCATGGTGTCGACGAACCGCACCGTATAGGTGTCGTAGGCGGTGAGCCCGGCCGGGACCGTGGCCGAGAGGCGCCAGTACAGGTCGTCGGCGACCGTGGCGTCGGCGGCCTTCTGCCAGGCGGCGGTGCCGTTCTCCAGCACATGCTTGGCGACCTTGGGGGTCGCGGCCTTGGGCTTGACGGTGACGGCGCCGCCGCCCACCAGGGCCATGATCGGCGCGGTGCCGGCCTCGCCCTGGGCGATGGCGCCCTCGTCGGCGACGATGAGCCAGTAGCCGCAGGGTAGCTCGGCCGTCGTGCCCGCGTTAAGGGCCACGAACACGGCGCCAGAGTTCTGGAGGGAACGAGCGAGCTGTGCGCTCAGTGCGCTCGTAAGATGGGAATCGGTGTTGAGCCACTCGGCAGCTTCCTGCGCGGTGGTCTGGGATTTGGGCATGCCGGCGCCGTGCAGCACAGGCAGCGCGGCGTCGCGCACGGCGTCGCTTGCCCAGGCGAGATCGGTGGCGGTCTTGGCGTCGCTGTCGCCGTCGACGACGTTGGCGCTAAAGATCTGATAGGCGTCGTAGCTGCTCGCCACGGTGCCGCTCACCGTGATGGAACCGGTCGAGGTCGGCGCGGCCTGCGCGGAAGCGGGGAACACAACCGCGCAGGTGCCGATCAGGAGGGCAAGCAGCGCAAACAAGATCGGGAAGGAGTAAACTTTCTTATTCACGACGCTTACCTCCCTTCGCATTCGCCTTGCGACGAATGTGCATCCAGGCCGCAGCAGCGCAAAGCACCGCCGCGCCGGCAAGGTACGTCAGAGTGACGCCCGACATACCAGAAAGGGGCAAAGAGGTGGAGTAGGTGTTGGTAAAGGTGGAGACGGGAATGATGGTTGGGTCCGCACCGGCGGAGGTTTGAACCGCGACGCCCTGCCCGTTCTTGCCAAGGGTGTTGCCCATGTCGTCCTTCATCTGCGTAACGGTGGTAGAGGTGGTAAGACCGGTGTACTTGCCAGTGGTCTCATTCATGACGGCCTTCACCGTGACGGCAACCTGGTACTCGGCCTTGGAGTAGCGGAGCTTATCGATGACACCGGTGGTAGGCGCGACCTCCTTCACCGTGTAGGTGTAGGTCTTGGCGTAATCTTTATTGGTGCCTGCTTCAGTGGACAGGTGCGACTTGTTGAACGTCATGGCGCCAAAGGTCGCCGTGATGTTGTTGAGCTTGGCGGCATCGGTCTCCCCTGCCTTTGGGGCAACAGAAATCTTGGGCGCTTCGGGCATGGGGGCTTTGGCTGCATAGTCACCCGTAGCCACAATGCTGAACTCGAACGGCACATAGCTGCCTTCGTCGTCCTTCGGCCAGTCCGTATTGCGAACGGATTTGGTCACCGGGATCTTCACGGACGTAGCGCTGCACTTGTCGGAGATGTACGTAGTGCCACTAACGATGCTCGACTGCTCGTTCTCTTTCCACGTAATGGAGCCGTTTGTGCTGTCCACCGTGAACTTGTAGGTGTTCTTGTTCAGTTCGTAGCCAAACGGAGCCTGGGTCTCCGTGAGCGTGTACGTGCCCGGCAGCAGACCGGCCAATGTGAACTTGCCATTCGTGTCGTCGGTATCGGCCCAAGTGGTTTCGCTCGAAGCCGACTGATCGCTCACGGTCCAAGACTGCGCCTCGGTCGTACCATCGGCACCCAGTTTCGCAAGCTTCCACTCGGAACCAGCCAAAGGAGTGTATCCCTTGTCTCCTTCCTCAACCTTAGTCCAAGACACCGTACCGGTAATAATCTTGGTGTTGGGAATGGCACCTTTGGGGTTATTCTCGAACGAAACGTTGTTCCCGTTCTCATCCACATAACCCTGAACATAGTTCGGCTTCTCGCCAGTATTGTTCATAGTGGCGTAGTAGATGGTGTCTGACTTCTGGTAGCCCTCCGGCGCCTTGACCTCGCGAATGTAGTACGTGAAGTAGTTCGTGTCGCTCGTGTCGCCAATGGTGGCCTTTTGGTTCAGGTAGTCGTACTGAATGGTGCCAACGGTAGAATCGGAGTCATTCGTGCCGTTATCCACAATAGAGACGATGCGGTCCCAACCGTTCTCCGCATCAATTTTGCTCGCGTAAATCGCCCACTCAGAACCTGCGAGCGGTGTGGTGTCGTCTGCAGCGTCAACCTTGCCCCACGCAACCGCAGACCCGTCGGGCGTGTAAGTACCGGACCATGGGAAGTTGTGGCGCTCCTGATCCATATCGATGACGGAAGCCGAGGCACCCTCGATATCCCCGAAATTCCACGCGACCGTGGGGTTGTACATCTGGAAGTCATCGCCAACATAAACACGCCCGTTGGTGGTCACGTGATCCTCGAAGCTGCCGTTGGGAACAACGATACTGCCCAACATGGCGGCTGCCGGGTCGTCGTCTGTCCACTTCCCGTCACCACCAATGCCCTCAAGGGCCATACCACCTCGGATGGTGACCTGCTTGGCCGTTGCGAAATTCCACAGGATGCTCTGGGCGGCAATGGAGTACTCAGACTTAGTCTTGTCGTTGCTACCGCTCTCGTACCCACGGGAGATTTCCTCACCATTCCACCAGAAGCGCCAGCCGGTGTTGAACTCAACCGGGGTCCCCTCTTCATCGATGATGTTGACGACCACGGAGGCGCCCACGGGTATTTTATTGAAGCTGAAGTCCACGCCACGGTAGATCGTGCTTTTATAGGAGTTGGTAAGATCCGACGCCTTCAGGTTAAAGACTTGAAGCGAAGAACCCTTGCCGCTATCGTCCGCATCGCCGGTAAACGTGATGAGCTTCTCGTTGTTGACAAGGGTCACCTCGCCGGAAACGCTGTTGCCGGTTACATCGGTGTAACTCGTCTTGCGGTTAAACTTCTTAATGGAGTTGTCGAACTTGAGGCCGTACGTCGCCCTACTGTCTTTGTTGTACTTTGCAATGGTGTAGTTGGAATTCTCCTCGGCAACATCGACCGTACAACTCCCGGTGGGTTTAAGCTTTGCGAGGGGCGTGGAGATCTTCGCCTTTACTTCGGAATCCAGGAAATTGGTGTAATTCTTACCGTTGATGCTCGACATGATGCTCGCGCCATCATCGTTGCCCGTGAACAGGCCATCGTCAGACCAGTCGCCCTGCATCTTCACGACAGACTGGCGATCGGCGTTGTTCATCCAGGTTGTACGGTTTCCCGCGATTGCCGCGGTATAGTCGTAGCCAATGGCTTCAGCGTTATGTGAGCTCTTTTGCCTACCAACCCAGGCACCCTTGTTCCACGCGCCAACGGAAGCCGATGCGGGCTCGCTTGTACCAACCTGGATTTCTTTGATAGAGGTCGCGTTACTCAAGCCCGCGACCGCAAGAACGACGCTGCCCGCAGAAGGACGAAACTGCGCACCAAAGCCAACGGTACCGAAGCGAAATCCCGCGCCAGACGTATTGTTATTACCATCCGTGTAAGGCCAGCTCTCCTTGAGGGGATTGAGCGCAAGCTTACCCTGCACGACGGTAAGGCCCTCGGCCTCGACGGCATATGAACCTGCAACGTTGTCGCGTGTGAGGTAGGAGGGGTCCGCAGGCTTGCCTCCTACGTACATGTCCCTTCCAACGAATGTGGCAACGCCGGGATCGGGGGTGGAGGAACCGATATTCGTGCCGATACCGATAGACGTGGGAACGTAAATACCCGGCCCCACGGTGGCCGTCGCTCTCGCTGAAGCCGCATTCGCACTCTGAGCCTGCTCAGCACTATTTGAAGAGCCAGCCTCGCCGGCATCGGTCTCGTCGCTATTCTGGTTTTCGGCATCCTCGCTGGTGTTATCTACAGCAGCGGACTCACTTGAGGAACCCCCCCCCATCACAGTTTCCTCGGTAGAAACTGTCTGGACGTCGTTGGCAATGGCCTGCGAGATCGGAGGCATGACGAGCGACAGCATCAGGCTCAAAACGGAGGCTCCGCACAAAACGCCTGCCAGTACACGACGCGTCGCTTTTTTACTCTGCTTAGATTTGTCTGAATTCGCTTTCATCGATGTCTCCTCCCCAAGAGACCGCGATCTTGCTCTTTCACTATCAAACGTATCTGCGCAATCTGTAATTGCGCACGCTTATAGTTCATATTGTAACGATTGTTTGAACATCTAAGCAAAAATACCGATAGTTTTGTAGCGAATTCTCAATTCTCTTGACATTTGCTCGGATTTACCTTTGTTTATTCGCTATCTATTTTTTGTTTCTGCTGGTAATTTAGTTGCCCATCATTTTTTTAATGGCATTAAATTAATTTGCACAACATTTTGCTCAAGAGCAAACATCCCGCTCACGGTCGAAAATCGACCGTGAGCGGTAGGTCATTAACCGGAAGGAATATCCTATCAAACTGATGAGAATATCTTTGACCCATCGGTGGTTAGAAGTGTGATGTTCAGACAACTAAATTTGAATTTTCGCGCAGATTTTCAGTATCAACTCGCCCAAATCGCCTGAGGCCACCGCGAAGACGCCTATCCCCATTGTGGCGGTTCTCCCCCGGCGCTACAGCAGATGCTCCTCGATAAAGATCGCGATGCCGTCTTTGTCGTTGCTCGCGGTTACAAAATCAGCTGCGGCGCGGGTGGCGTCGCTGCCGTTTGCCATGGCCACGCCCACGCCGGCGTCGGCCACCATGCAGGTGTCGTTATCGGCATCGCCAAACACGCAAATGTTCTCGAGCTCCATGTCGTTGAGCTCCGCCACGCGCACAAGGCCGCGCGTCTTGGACACGCGCGGATCCATGAACTCGTAGAGCCGCTGCGTGGTTTGCAGAGCCGCCGCCTTAACAGTGTTATCGGCAAACGTCGACGCCCGCTCAATCACCCGCGGCATTACCTCGGGCGCCATGGTAAACATCACCTTGGGCTGCGGCTCGCGCAAAAACTCAGCAAAATCGACCACCTGGTAGGGCACGCCGTCGACGCGCGACAGATGCTCGACGCACGCGTTGCTCTCGGGCACGTAGAACACGCCGTCTCGGGGACAGACGGGCGTTGCCGGAAGGTCCGCCATGTGCTTGCAGATGCGCGCGATGGTCTCGCCCGGCAGTGGATAGCTCAGCTCGTTGATGTCGTGCGCGCGGTCGATGACCTCGGCGCCACCGCAGCCAACAAGCACGTCCACCAGGCCTTCGATGCCCCAGAGCTCGTACATGGCCTCGGTCGCGTGGGCGTCGCGCCCGGTGCACAGGCCAAAGAGCACGCCGCGCTCGCGCAGGGCGCGGATCGCCGCCACGGTACGCGGGGACACCGTGTGCTGGCTCGTGAGCAGCGTGCCGTCGATATCGCAGAACACGGCTTTGATGTGGCTGAAGGTGATGTCCATGGGGGCCTTTCTGGGTTGTGCGGCGGTGTGGGGTGTATTCGTGAACGGCGTACATGGTATACCAAGGCGCAGGCCGTTGGGACCCAATCGCCACAAAGGTGCCTGCCCCCCCTTGTGGTGGCCGAACCCGAAGGGCGGCCTGCCCGGAGCGCAAACCATCACAACATTCGACGTTTTTCGGCAAAATCGCGATTTTCGCTGAATGTTGTGATGGTTTTACTGCCTTGCGGCACGATCAAAATGCCGGCGTCCAAACAGCAGCAACGCCGCGGGAACCGCCGTCACGACCATGCCCGCACCAACGAGCGTCTGCTGCACGCCAAACGTCGCCGCCAGCCACGGGGCAATAGCCAGCGGGGCCACGCCGGCGAACATATTGCCAAAGCCCATGACCGAGTTCACGCGACCGAGCTGCTCGAGCGGGGCCGTCGTTTGCACGATCGTGTTGTGGAGCGGGTTGACGATGCCCCAAGCTATGCCCAGTGCAATTTGGCCGACGAGGGCTACACCCACGTACGGTGTCCCCACATAGAGCAAACTTCCCAGACCCACGGACATAAGCGCCACAAGCAGCGTCTTAAGGTTGACCAAGTGCGGCGGCAAGCGGAGCGCGGCCACGGCGCCCAGCACCGCGCCCACACCGCTGGCCGACGAGAGCCAGCCCATCCATTCGACACCGACGTGCAGAATATCGCGGTAGAAGAACGACTCCAGCGGATCGAAGGCACCGTAGCCAAAGTTCGAAAGGAAAATAATGCAGAAAAGTAGCGCGAGGACGCTGTTGGTGAAGACTGTCTTGATGCTGGCTGCGAAGGTGGCGCGGGAAGATGTGTTGGGGTCGGGGCTTTGGCTGGCCTTATCCGATGTGATGTCGCCGATTGCGGGTTTGCTTTCGTGTGTGGCGGCTTGGCCTGCACTTTGCCTAAAGCCCCAGCCGGCAATGAACGCCAGTACGGTAAAAATCATCATGAGCACGAACACCGCGCGCGACGACGCAGCAGCCGCGACAAAGCCGCCCAGCGTGGGGCCAACGATGATACTCACGTTTGAAAACATGGCGATGGCGGAGTTGATGTCTTTGAGCTCGGCAGGATCGTCGGTGAGGTAGGCTGGATAGGATGTGGCGATGGGCTGGGCGAATCCCATCACAAAGCCCAGGAGCACCGCGCCGAGCAGGACGATGCCGGTCGCGCTGCCAAAAACGAGGATCGCCGCGCCGGTTGCCAACGTGCCCACGATGCTCAGCAAGAAATGACGGCGCGGGCCCCAGGCGTCAAGCGCCGCGCCACCCGCAAAGGATCCCAAGATCACGAATACGTTCATAAACAGGACGGCCAGCGATGTCGCCACGACCGAGGCATCGTCTGCATAGGTGAGCGTTCCGATGACGCCGATGAAGTAGCTGGTCTGAAAACCGGTGTAGATGAGAAAGCGCATCGCCACCAGGCGCTTGGCCTGCACGGACAGCGATGGTTGAGGCTTTGAGAAAAGAGAGGCGAGCATGGAGACTCCTTGTTTCATACGAATGCGGACGGAGGGCATTCGCCACCGTCTGTCAAATCAATCTATCCGCATGAAACATTAAGGACGCATCAGGACCCTTCTCTCCGTTTTTCGCCCGTCATGAACTACTTGGTAGATTGTAAGACATATCCCACACATCTACTAAAGCAAAAACCACCGCAAAGGAGCCTGGCCCCTTTGTGGTGGAAATGGCATTTGCCCAGATAAAACCTGCCAAAATACACCTGTCCCTATTTGGCAGGTTTTAGGCCAGATAATCTTTGATAAGATCGCAGATGGCTCGGGCGTCGTTGATGTTGATGGCTCGGGTCGCAAAGCCGGCGTCGAAGGCCTGACGCGCCAGGGCTTCGTTGCAGGCAAGGGCCAACGTGTGACCGTCGACCAGGTCGAGCGAGCTCTTGCCGCGCAAACGGTCGACACCCGATCGCGCGACGACGATGTTGTCGAAGCCCTCGGTCTTGTAGCCCTCGATAATCACCACGTCGACATCGTTGTAGCGCGACAGCAGCTCGCGCGCGGGCATCTCGTCCTCCTCGCGCGTGTCGGCGTACTCCGCCCAGCGCGTGGCGCAGATGAGGCCCACGTGTTTGGATCCGGCTTGGTGATGGCGCCAGGTGTCCTTAGCGGGCACGTCGATATCAAAACCGTGATGCCCGTGATGCTTGAGCGAACCCACGCGCAGACCGCGGCGGGTGAGCTCGGCGATAACCTTCTCGACGAGCGTGGTCTTGCCCGAGTTTTGGTAGCCGATAAACGCGATCGCGGGGACGGCCGGTGTCGGAGCTGCGGGCGCGACGGCGACGGGTGCGCTCGCGGGTGCGTTGCCGTCTGCGGCAGCAGCCTCAACAGCAGCGGCCTGACGCTCGGCGCGATCCCACACGCCCGAGCGGCCGCCCTCCTTGTGCAGCAGGCGCACGTCGACGATCTCCATGCCGCGATCGACGGCCTTGCACATGTCGTAGATCGTTAGGCACGCAGCGCTCGCGCCGGTCAGCGCCTCCATCTCGATACCCGTCTTGCCCGTCACGCCCGCCGTAACCAGCACGTGAAAGCCAACCTGCCCGTCCGCGCGCGCCGGCGCCCAGCCCTCGGGCACGTCCTCGGCCGGCGTCCCCGCCGGAGCGATGGGCGCAATGTCGCACTTGCTCTTGGTAATGAGCAACGGATGGCACATGGGGATGATGTCGCTCGTGCGTTTGATGGCCATGATGCCCGCCACGCGCGCGCAGGCAAGCACGTCGCCCTTTTTGGCGCGGTCCTGCAGCACCATGGCTTGCGTCTCGGGGTGCATGAGGATGGTGCCCTCGGCGATGGCGATGCGATGGGTCTCGGCCTTGTCAGACACGTCGACCATGCGCACCTCGCCCTTGGCGTCCACGTGCGTCAGCTCGTCACGACGGGCGTCGCGGGCGGGCTCGGCGGCAGCGCTGGCAGTCGGCTGTGCGTCTGCAACGGCATCGCCAGCATTCGCCGCAGTCGTGGCTTTGTGGGCAGACATCGCGGCCCGGCGAGCGGCCTTGGTGGCATCGGCGTACCTGCTCTTGGCCATATGATCATCCTCCGATTTGGGACATAAATCGTTGCGTGCCCTCAATTATCGCGTGTTCCTGCGGTTTGTGGGCCACGGCATCGCGCCAAATCGATAGTACCTGCATATCATCACCACGGCGCAGCACCTCACGCACCGAATACTCGGCATCACTGAACAGGCACGGACGCACGTTGCCATCGGCCGTCAGGCGCAGACGGTTACAATTCGCACAAAAATGGTTGGACATGGCGCTAATGAAACCGACCGTTCCCGCCGCGCCCGGAAAGTGCCAATAGCGCGCAGGGCCCGCGCCGGCAGGAGCGTCATTGATGTCGAGCGGCTCGAGCTCGCCCAGGCCCGCCGCGGTGGCCCCGGCATTGATGCGCGCCCGCAGCTCATCGCTCGGAACGGTGTCACTCGCATCCCACAGCTCGGGATTGAGCGCGGGCGCATGCGGGTCCACAGCGCAATGTGAGCTCGTGTGTTCGTCGCCAATGGGCATGTATTCGATAAAGCGCAGGTGGATGGGGCGGTCAACGGTCAGCCGTGCAAGGGCCGACACATCCTGGTTGAGCCGACGCACCACAACGCAGTTGACCTTAACGGGTTCAAAGCCCCAAGCCAGCGCCGCGTCGATGCCAGCCATGGTCTGCTCGAGCCGACCCAGGCGCGTGATCTTTCCAAACAGCGTAGGGTCGAGTGTGTCGAGCGAAATGTTGACGCGGTTAAGCCCCGCGTCTTTGAGCTGCGGCGCCAGCTTGGGCAGCAAGGCGCCATTGGTGGTGAGCGAGATGTCCTCGATCTGCGGAATTGCGCGGATGTCGCGAATGAGCGGAATGATGCGGCGGCTGACCAGCGGTTCGCCACCCGTCAGGCGTATGCGGCGAATGCCCTCCCCCGCCACCAAGCGCACAAAGCGGGCGATCTCCTCGGCGCTGAGCAGTTCGTCGTGCGCACGGGGCGCCACGCCATCGGCCGGCATGCAGTAAATGCAGCGGAAATTGCACTTGTCGGTAACGGCAATGCGCAGGTAGTTGATGTCGCGGCCAAAGCCGTCATGTTGCACGCGCCCGTCCACGCAGCCCTCCCCTCACGCGGCGTTTTATTCTTCGGAAAACATAATACCCCACGAGAGAATCACGCCGACACCCGTACGACAGGACAGGTCGCTTCGAGCAAGACCGGCTTCCCAAGCCCATCCTCAGCATACAAACCATCACAACATTCGATGCTTTTCCCGTTTTTAGCAAAAAACGTCGAATGTTGTGATGGTCTGCCTGCCCACGGCACCCCGCAGAAGGACCAAAGCGCCCCTAAAGGCCGCCGTCCCAGTGTCGAATCACAAATTCTCGCAGGTCGTTTTGCCGCTTCTGGAACACCTCGCTTCGGTCGCACTTAAGACCCATAGCAAGCGCGATGGCGTTCATCGCCCGGTGCAATTGCAGCTGGTGGGCAAACTGAGTCCCGGTGAGGACGATCATCCTAAAGCCCAGCGCGCTCAGCACGGTCATACGCTCCGCATCCGACGCGCTGCGCTGTTTATCAAGATGGTCCGAGCCGTTGTATTCAATCCCCGTACCGTTCGCAGGCGCATATACGTCGATCTCGAAATACCCAGCCTTAGCGAGATACTTGAACTCGTTGGGAACATCGACCCGATGGTTGAGCTCGATCTTGGCGTATCCCAGCCCTCCCTGGGAACGTTTTGCTACGACCATGATTGCGGTGGCCGTCTCCATGGGCGACCGCGCGCCATCGTGCACGCGCCTGAGCACGGCGGCCGCGCGTATAGCCCCCTGACGAGATCGGTTCTCATTGCAATAGGCAATCAAGTCGGCAACGGTATACCTCTGCCCCATCTCGATATAATCGCCTGTCGACAAATGATTCAAATGGTATCGAGCGCAGATTTCGTAGCCATATTCCAGCTGCTCGGGCTCGCTCATCCACGAACCCGCTTGGACAAAACACATGACCTCATCAACCACCAGAAGGCCCTCTGCCACCTCGATAAGATGGCCCGGAGGTACTGGCGCCCCAAACACGTGGCACCTAAATCCAGCCGGCGTCGAGCGCTCAAAATCGAAGTTGACGAGCGTGTCGATATGATCGAGCTCTTCTCGTGGAATACCGAGCGAAACCAGATAGTCGGTAACGATCCCAACCGCCGTTGAAGCCCTCAGCCCCTTGGCATCTAGCCCCAATTTGGGCAGGTCCGCAGTCGGCTCCGCCTCGTTAGCAAGCGAGTCCTCATTGTATAGGCTGCTTGCTCGCGAGAGCGGCTCGGACGGGCGCGCCACGTTGTGGTACAGCCAGGCAGTCTTATGGGACAGGACGATCGGCAGGTCCATGAGCCCTCCAATGGAGTCGGATAACCAACCTTATTCCCCTGCCCACGGGTCCGCACACCTTCGCGCGCAAGAAAGCGATTCCACCCAGTCGAGTGGCAGAAAAACCATCACAACATTCGACGCTTTTCCCGATTTTGGCAAAAAACGTCGAATGTTGTGATGGTTTGAGGCGAGGTGAGGGGCACGGAGGGATCAAAGCATCGTGCTCGAACGGGTTAATCCAGCTCTTTTAAGCCATGCGCCAGCTGCCAGTACTCGCCGTGCTGGGCGAGCAGCTCTTCGTGCGTGCCGCGCTCGATGATGCGGCCGTGTTCGAGGACCATGATGGCGTCGGCGTCGCGGACAGTGGACAGGCGGTGCGCGATCATAAACGTGGTGCGACCGCGCATGATGCGGTCCATACCGCGCTCGATGAGCTTTTCGGTACGCGTGTCAATGGAGCTCGTGGCCTCGTCCAGGATGAGCACCGGCGGATCGGCGACGGCCACGCGCGCGATGGCGAGCAGCTGACGCTGACCCTGCGACAGGTTGGCGCCGTCGGCCGTGACCGGTGTGTCATAGCCCTGAGGCAGGCGGCGGATAAACGAATCAGCGCAGGCTGCCTCGGCAGCGGCGCGCACCTCCTCGTCGGTCGCGTCGAGCTTGCCAAAGCGGATGTTCTGCGCAATGGTGCCGCTAAACAGGTGCGTGTCCTGCAGCACAATGCCGAGCGATCCGCGCAGGCTGGCCTTGGCAATGTGCTTGACGTCGATGCCGTCGTACGTGATCTCGCCGTCATCGACCTCGTAGAAGCGGTTGATGAGGTTGGTAATGGTCGTCTTTCCGGCGCCCGTCGAGCCCACAAACGCGATCTTTTGCCCCGGCTTGGCAAACAGGTTGAGATCCGTGAGCACACGGGTGCCCGGCACGTAGGAAAAATCCACGGCATGGAAGCGCACGTCGCCGGCAAGCGGGACCAGACCGGTAACAAGCTCGGTACCATCGGCCGCCACCGCACGACCCGATTCATCAACGGCGGCCACATCGTGCAGATGTCCATACGTGCCCACACCCTGGCCCTCGGGAATCTTCCACGCCCACGCGGCGTCGCCCGTCTGCACCAGCTCCACGCAGCCCTCGTCCACCTCGGGCTTAAGGTCCATCGCGGCAAACAGGTGCTCGGCACCGGCCAGCGCGTTGAGTAAGAAGTTGCCCAGCTGCGTAAACTGGTTGATGGGCATGGCCGCCTGGCGCACAAAGACCAGGTAGCTCGCGAGCGCACCCACGTCGGCAAGTCCCTTGATGCAGAGCATGCCGCCCGCCACGGCAACGATGGCGTAGTTGACGTAGCCGATTACCACGGTCATGGGCACCATTGAGTTGGCGTAGGCCTGTGCGGCGCCACCGGTACGGCGCAGCTCCTGGTTGCGCGTGTCAAAACCGGCAACATTGGCCTGCTCGTGGTTAAAGACCTTAATGACCTTTTGGCCCGAGACCATCTCCTCGACGTATCCGTCCAAGTCGCCAAGCGATGCCTGCTGGGCGGCAAAAAAGCGCTTGGAGCGGGCACCCGAGTAGCGCGCGTACAGCACAATGGCAACATCGCACGCGAGCGTGATAATCGTGAGCTGCCAGTTAAGAATGATGAGCATGGCTGTGGTGCCGATCACCTGAATGGTCGCCTGAATCACGTTGGCAAAGCTGTTGTTGAGTGCCTCGGAGACCGTGTCGACGTCGTTGGTGAAAAAGCTCATGATGTCGCCCGAGCGCGTACTGTCAAAGTAACTGAGCGGCAGCGTCTGGATGTGCGCGAACAAGTCGCGGCGAATATCGGACACCACGCGCTGGGCCGCGCGCACCATAATCTGCGAGTAACCCAAGGCCGAGAGCACGCCCGCGGCGTAGATGACGGCCGTAAAGAGAACCTGCTTGGTAAGCAGCTCCTCCCCACCCGCGGCCAGGCCGTTGACGATGGGGCGCACCATATAGGTGCCGGCAAGACTCGCGATGGCGGCGACAGAGGCCAGCACACCAACCGCCAGCAGCGAGAACTTGGCATGGCCCATGTATGAGAGCAAGCGGCGAAGCGTTCGGCGCAGATTGGCCGGACGTGCCTGAGCGGAAGTCTTAGGCATGGCGCTCATCTCCTTTCGCCGCCTGGAATGATCCGCCGGGGACAGAGGAAAACGGATCACCTTGAACGTCTTCGCTGCCGCCGTCGCCCTCTGCATCGCTCGCATCACCCGCGAACTCCATCTGCGAGGCGTAAATCTCCTGGTAGATGTTGTCACCTGCCAGCAACTCCTCATGCGTGCCCACACCGTGGACACGGCCGTCATCCAGCACCACGATGCGGTCGGCATCCATCACGCTTGCGATACGCTGGGCGATGATGATCACCGTCGTGTCGGGAATCTGGACGATATGCTCGCGGATCTTGGCGTCGGTCGCCATATCGACCGCACTGGTCGAGTCATCAAAAATGAGCACGCGCGGATGCTTGAGCAGCGTACGCGCGATGCACAGTCGCTGCTTCTGGCCGCCCGAAACGCCGTCGCCACCCTGGCCCAACTCACCGTCGAGCCCGCCGATGCGGTCCAGGAACTCGTCCACGCACGCCGCACGGCAGGCACTCAGCAGCTCCTCGTCGGTGGCATCGGGCGCGCCCCACTGTAAGTTCTCGCGCACAGTACCCGTAAACAGCACATTCTTTTGCAGCACAATGCCCACGGCGTCACGCAGGGCGGCCAAGTCGTAGTCGTGCACGTCGCGGCCACCCACCAGCACGGCGCCCTCGGTGGAATCGTACAGGCGCGCGATCAGTTGTACGAGTGAGCTCTTGCCCGAGCCCGTGCCGCCGAGCACGCCCACCGTGGAGCCCGGCTCGATGCGAAGGTCGATATGCTCGAGCACGTCCTCGACAGCATCCGCGCGGTACTTAAACGACACATCGCGGAACTCGACACTTCCGTCGACAACTTCGCACACAGCCGCGTCTGCCGCGGGCGCCTCGGTAAGCGAGCGTTCATCGAGGACGTGCGAGATGCGCTCCACACTGGCGAGTGCGCGCGTAAGCAGCAAAAATACGTTGGAGATCATCATGAGCGAGTTCATAATCAGCAGGACGTAGCTCATAAAGCCCGTGAGTGAGCCCACACCCAGCTCGCCGGCGAGAATCATGCGTCCGCCGATCCACAGGATAGAAAGCGCGGCCACGTACATCGACAGCTGAAACACCGGCAGGTTGAGCACGGCATTGCCGAACGTCTTCGTCGCCGTATGCGCGAGCTCGGTATTGACGGTGTCGAACTTGGCCTCCTCGTGCTCGGCGCGCACATACGCCTTGACGGCGCGCACGGCAGTGAGGTCCTCCTGCACCACGCCGTTGAGGTGGTCCATCGAGGTCTGCAGCTGGCGGTAGAGTGGGCTCACTCGATAGGTGATAACGCCCAGCACGATCGCCAGCACGGGCAGAATGATCGCAAAGACTGTGGCAAGCGGGCGCGACAGCACCAGCGCGTAGATAAGGCCGACAACGAGCGTCACCGGGCCGCGCACCATGGGGCGAAAGCCATTACCGATGGCATTTTGGATGACGGTAATATCGGTGGTCATGCGGGTGACGAGCGAGCTGGCATCGTAGTTGTCCAGGTTGCCAAAAGCAAGCGTCTGGATCTTGCGATACTCTGCCTCGCGCAGGTTGGCGCCCAAGCCCGAGGCCACGCGAGCGGATGTGCGGGCATAGCCCAAGCCCAATATCAGCGAAAACGCCGCACATACCAACATGTACGCACCTTGCAGCAGCATGTAGTTGATGTCGCCCGCAGGCACGCCCACGTCGATGATGTTCGCCATGATAACCGGGATAAACAGCTCGAGCGCCGTCTCGGCCGTCACAAAGAGCACGCCGAACATGGCGTCGCGACGGCATTCCCCCAAGTAGGAAAACAGGATCTTGAGATTGCGCACGCAGGTTCATCCCCCATCAAACGTTGTTCGCAAACGCACGTATTATTGCGCGCCGGGCGGTAGTGTCAAGTGACGCGAAACCGATTTCTGCAAGGCTAACGAATGTGTCAAACAAGCATAGTGCGCATCTGTATTCAGTTGGAAATAATCGTGGGCCTCACTTTTTTCGCCCTGTCCTCGACATAAACCTTGACTCTACAATCGTTGTAGGGTTTTCACTACACTGGTACGTAAACAAACCCAGCCAGAAAGTGCCCCGCCCATGGAACACGACCTCACACGCGGCAATGTCCTCAAGACCATCGCGGTCTTTGCCCTGCCTTATATGCTCTCGTACTTTTTGCAGATGCTCTACGGCATGGCCGATCTGTACATGATGGGGCAGTTCAGCGGCGCCGCCGGCATCACCGCCGTGGGCAATGGCGCGCAGACGCTCTATATCATTACCGTGACGCTTGTGGGCCTGGCCATGGGAACGACGGTTATTGTCGGCCACGCCGTGGGCTCGCGTCGCTTCGACCGTGCCGAGACCGCCATCGGCAACACCATCACGCTCTTTATGGGTGTCTCGGTGGTGCTGGCCGTTGTCCTGCTTGCGCTGTGCCCGCAGGTTGTGGCGCTCATTGGCACGCCGGCCGAGGCGATCGAAGGAACCGCCGCCTACCTGCGTATCTGCTTTGTCGGCATTCCGTTTATCGCCGCGTACAACATTCTTTCGGCCATCTTTCGCGGGCTGGGCGATTCGCGCTCGCCCATGTACGTGATTGGCGTGGCATGCATCATCAACATCGCGCTCGACTTTCTGTTTATCGGACACATGGGGCTCGGCCCCGTGGGTGCGGCGCTCGGCACGGTAACCGCCCAGACGGCCAGCGTTGTCCTCGCGCTCGTGTGGCTCAAGAGCCGCCGCACGAACATCCACGTTAAGCGCAGCGACCTGCGCCCCCAGCCCGAGGTGCTCGGCAGCATTCTTAAGATCGGCGTGCCCGTGGCCGTGCAGGACGGCTGTATCCAGGTGGCGTTTATGTTTATCACCGTCATCGCCAACCACCGAGGGCTCGTCGACGCCGCCGCCGTGGGCCTGGTCGAGAAGATGATCAGCTTTTTGTTCATTGTGCCGAGCTCCATGGGCGCCACCGTCAGCGCGCTCACGGCGCAAAATGCCGGCGCGGGCAAGGGCGATCGCGCGCGTCAGGTGCTCAAGGACGCCATGACGATCTCGGTGGTGTACGGCTGCCTGATCACGGCGCTGATGTGGCTGGTGGCGCCGGCGTTTATCGGCTTTTTTGCCAAGGACGCCGCGGTGGTCGCCGCCGGTACCGGCTATATGCACAGTTATATTTTCGATGCAATCTTTGCCGGCATCCACATTTGCTTTAGCGGCTTTTTCGCTGCATACGGCAAGAGCTACATCGGCTTTGCGCACAACGTGCTGGCCGTGGCACTCATTCGCGTGCCGGGCGCGTGGCTGCTGTCGAACGCCTATTCCGATACGCTGTTTCCCATGGGTATCGCCTCGCCGTGCGGGTCGATTTTGTCAGCAGTCATCTGTATTGTCGCGTTTACCGTGCTCAACCGGCGCGGGGCTTTTGACAAGTTGGTAGCGTAGCGGGGCAACGCGAGTCTGACGCCCCTCCCCTGCTTTTTACCGAAAGGAGCGGTCCTGTGACCGACACGCCAAGTGAACATACTGAGGGCCTGCTCCGCATTGGTGAAGTGGCACGCCTGTTTAACCTGAGCGTGGGCACGTTGCGCCATTACGAGCAGATGGGCTTGCTGGACCCGGCGCACATCGATCCGGCAAGTGGGTACCGCTACTACGGATCGCGGCAGCTCTCCACCCTCAATACCATCAGTCATCTGCGTGTTCTCGACTTACCGCTCGCGCAAATCCGTGAGTTTGTGACCACGCGCGACGTGAACCTTATGCAGCGGCAGCTGGCTCAGCAGCAAAAGCTCATCGAGCGCAAACGACGTGAGCTGGAGCGTGTGTCGCGCAAGATCGATAACCGGCTTGCTCTGCTGCACGATGCCTTGAACATCGAGCTCAATACCATTTGCACAATCGATGCGCCCGAGCTTCGCTGCGCCGTGTTGCGCGAACGCGTCAACCCTACCGACGCCTATGCGCTAGAGTGGCAGATTCGTCAGCTGCAGAAGGGCCAGCACGAGACCTTTGTCTTTCTGGGCAACTTAGGCGTCGGGATTAGCGCCGAGCGCCTCGCAGCCGGCGACTTTGATGGCTACGACGAGGTCTTTTTGCTGCTCGATGACACCGATGATTACGTGGGCGACGTCGAGACGCGAACCGCCGCGCGCTGCCTGACCATAAGTTTCCGCGGCACGCACGGGCAAGCGGGCCCGCGCTATAAGCAGCTGCTCGGCTATATGCGCGAACATAACCTGACACCCGCCGGTCCATCGCGCGAGATTGCCCTGATCGATGACATCATCAGCGACGACCCCGCGACCTACGTGACGCAGATCACGGTGCCGGTTATTTCGGCAAAGTAAGAACCTCCCGAAAGGCATCGTGCTTCCGGGAGGTTCTTCAATTTGACTATTGATGCACTAAGCCTGGGGTACCTCACCAGTAGCCAAGATCTGCTCGAGTGCGTCCTCGTCCAGCACGGGTACGCCCAGCTGCTCGGCTTTGGTGAGCTTGGAGCCCGCTTTGGGACCGGCGACCAGATAGCTCGTCTTCTTCGACACGCTGCCCGAAACCTTGGCGCCGAGCACCTTGAGCGCCGCGCCCGCCTCATCGCGCGTGCGGTTGACGAGCGTGCCGGTGAGCACGAAAGTCAGACCCGCGAGTGGCTGTGCGTCGGCGAGCTCGCCTGCCACGCCAGCGTCGGCTGCGGCCTGCGCGTGCGCGGCGCCCAAGTCGACCTCGAGCGACAGACCCGCCTGGCGCAGGCGCTCCAGCACGGCAAGGTTCTCAGGCACGGCCAGGAACTGCTTGACGCTCGCCGCAATCTTGGGACCGATGCCCTCGCACTCGGCGATGTCCTCTTCGCTCGCCAAGATAAGCTTGTCAATCGACAGGAATCGCTCGGCGATGACCTCGCCCACACTCTTGCCCACGTGGCGGATGCCCAGGGCAAACAGCACGCGACCGAGCGGCTGGCTCTTGGACTTGTTGAGCTCGGCGATGATTTTCTCGGCCGTCTTGAGGCCTACCGGAATGGGGTCGCCCTTCTTGACGCCCTTTTTGCTGTTGGAGCTGGCATAGGTGCGCCCCGTGTCCAGGCCGGCGATGTCGTCGACTGTGAGCTGGTAGAAGTCCGCGACATCGTGGATCAGCCCGGCGGCGATCATCTTGTCGACGATCTCGTCGCCTAGGCCGTCGACGTCCATGCAGCCGCGGCTCACCCAGTGGAGCAGACGCTCCTTGAGCTGCGCGGGGCAGTCGATGGAGACGCAGCGGTAAGCGACCTCGCCATCCTCGTGGACCACAGGGCTGCCGCACACGGGGCAGACCTCGGGCATGTGCCAGTCGACCGAATCGGCCGGGCGCTTATCGAGCACCGGGCCCACGACCTCGGGGATCACGTCACCCGCCTTGTGCACGATGATGGTGTCGCCCTCGCGCACGTTTTTGCGGCGAATCTCGTCGATGTTGTGCAGCGTGGCGCGCGCGATGGTGGAGCCGGCGACCGTCACCGGGTCGAACTCGGCGACCGGCGTGAGTACACCGGTGCGGCCCACCTGGATGCGAATTTCGCGCAGGACGGTCTGCTTTTCCTCGGGCGGGAACTTAAAGGCAATGGCCCAGCGCGGTGCGCGGGCGGTAAAGCCCAGGTCGAGCTGCTGCTGGAAGCTGTCGACCTTTACGACCACGCCGTCGATGTCGTAGTCCAAGTCACCGCGATGCTCGAGGGCCTGGGCACAGAACTCGTGGACCTCGACGGGCGTGGCACAGCGTGCCACGTTGGGGTTGACGCTAAAACCGGCACTGCGCAGCCAATCGAGGAACTCGCGCTGGCTGTGGACGTGCAGCGGGTCGGTATCGGCGATGGCATAGATAAAGGTGGCCAGGTCGCGGCGCGCCGTGACCTTGGGGTCTTTCTGACGCAGGCTGCCGGCGGCGGCGTTGCGCGGGTTGGCGAAGGGGTCGCGCCCCTCGGCATCGGCCTCTTCATTCAGACGCACAAAGCTGCCCTTGGGCATATAGACCTCGCCGCGCACCTCGATGGTGCGCTCGCGGTCAGCGCCCATGTGGGCGAGCGCCGGCTCGGACAGGTGCATGGGCACATCCTTGATGGTGCGCACGTTGAGCGACACGTCCTCGCCCGTGGTGCCGTCGCCGCGCGTGGCGGCGCGCACAAAGGTGCCGTTTTGGTAGGTAAGCGCCACGCCCAGACCGTCGATCTTAAGCTCACAGGTATAGGTGACGCTACCGGCACCGAGCGCATCCTCGGTGCGCTGGAGCCAAGCGTCGAGCTCGTCCAGGTCCATGGCATCGTCCATCGAATACATGCGTGCCATGTGCGTAACCGGCGTAAACTGCTCGCTCACGTAGCCGCCCACGCGCTGGGTATAGCTGTCGGGCGTCACCAGGTCGGGGTAGGTCGCCTCGATTTCCTGCAGCTCAACGAGCATTTTGTCAAAGGCGGCGTCCGTGATCTCGGGCGCATCGAGCATGTAGTAGCGATAGGCGTGGTAATCGAGCTCGTGGCGCAGCTCGGCCGCGCGCGCTGCCGCCCGGGCATGGGCGTCGGTCGGTGCGGCGGCATCCGCGCTCGCGGGCGTTTCGGTATCGATGTCCACGCCGTCACCAAACAGGCTCGATTGCTCCATAGCGGCACTCCTTCGCTCGATTTCAAACGGATACAAGAGTACCACCGGTCGCAACGGGGTCGAATAGCGGTCTCAAACCGCACCGAATCGGCAGCCGCCAGACCGGGGTGGACAGCTAGTTCAGATACGTATAATTCTGCGAGCCTGGTCGTGTTCAGACGTCATCATTCCAGACAATTTGGCCGCCCCGGGGGCTGCACGACCGACTCGTTCCCCCTTCTAGACTCCCATCCGAACCCCTTCCCCATCCCAAAACAGCTCAAAACGCATGCTGAACCGCCTCGGATTTATACGTATCTGAACTAACTGTCCAGGCTCACCCAGAATCGAGCAACTTCATATGCTCCTTTTTTAACTCAATTTATCGCAGTTAATATTTTATATTGTGTTTGCAATATATTTTGGTATTATCAACGTGAGGTGATTGAAATGAAGAATCAGTCCAAACGTTTCCTAACCATCCTCGTCCCCCTTGTCCTTATAGCAGCCGCTTTGCTCGGCTTTTTCTGGAAGGACATTCCCTTTTCGAAAGACCTTTCCTTGCGGGGCGAAGTCGTTGCTGTGTATCACCCTTCCGCCAGCGGGGCAAGCGAAGGCCGCTTCGTTATCGCAAGCGAGCAATTCCAATCCGCACCGCTGCACCTCAACTTCAAAATCGATTCGACCATCCCCATTAAGGATCAGGATGGTAAGAAGGCAGAAGTCGGAGCCATCAAAGAAGGTGTCTACGTTGACGTAACCTGCACCGTCAACACCAGCAGCGATCCCGATCCCACAAAGCTGCCCGCCCTCATAACGCCAACAGCCATCATGATTACGCAAAAGGAATAGCTCGATGTCAGAAAGGAGTTTAAAAAATAATCACCAGACAGTTAGGAGCCAATGATGAAAAAGGTTGCTTATTTACTCGCCGTCTGCCTTGTTGGGTTATCGTGCATGACCGCGCAGCCCGCCTTCGCAGCAGAAACCCATTCCTCTATCATTTCACCAGTTGCCGAAAGTCGTTCAATCTACACCGCCGAAACCACCCTCGCCTATTCGAACGGCGTCAGGCTCCATGTTACTTACACTGTTAACGATACCTATGGAACGATAACAGGCATCAAATCCATAAAGAACTGGACCTCCAATTCTCGAGTAAGCAACATCAGCTGGACTTATAGATACGGACTCAGCAACGGAAGCGTCGTCGTAACTGTTACTTACTATTACAACGGCAGTTGGCATTCTGAAGCAAGAACTATCTATGCTTAGGATTTTTTGGCTGCGGCATTGCCGCAGCCTTTTTGGGGTTAATTATGGAAAGCTCAGATAAACGATGCTGTTTTAGCAATGTGATGTTGCTCGCCACTTTGTCTGTCGCAGCAATCATGGCGGCCTTCTCAGCGTTCAGCGTTGCCAACGAGGCGCGGGAGGTGCTCTTTGCACCCACTCCCTTCTATATTAATGGTGAGTCCATTCCGAGCGCCGTCCTTACCGCACTTGCCATCCGCGATGTTCTGGCCCTGGCGCTCTCAATCGCATGCCTGATTGTCTACTTGAACTTCTGCTTTGACGTCGTCAGTACTCAGTCGATATTCACGCGAAAACAATGCCGGCGTTTTCTGGTTGTTGGGCTTCTGCTGCTCATTTCTTCAATTGTCTCGATTACCTTCGATAACCTGTGTGCCGTCCAGCTCCCCAACGACGTCAGTATTACTGCAATTGGTATCTTTGGTTTTAACGCTTGGACACTGGTTCTCGCTTTGTTTGCGCTATCCCTTTCGGCTATCTTTGAGTACGGGCGACTCTTGCAGTCGGACGTTGACGCCATTATTTAGAAGGAGGGCAGCATGCCAATCGTCATGAGACTCGATCGCGTCATGGCGGATCGCAAAATGTCCTCTCAAGAACTTGCCGACATTATCGGCATCTCGCCCGTTAACGTTTCGCGCATTAAAACGGGGCGGCTCAAGGGCATTCGCTTTTCGACGTTGACCGCGATGTGCGAGGCACTTCACTGCAAACCTGGCGACATCATTGACTGGATGTCAGACGAAGAGTACATCGAGGCATTTGGAAGCCTTCCCAGCGACGAAGACTAACCAAAATGATCCGTTTTCCTCCATCCCCAACGGATCGATGAGAAAAGAGGGGGCTGTCCCGCATTGACGGGACAGCCCCCTCTGGCATCGGTATGTGCGGCTCGTTAGTAGCCCTGGCCGTAGCCCTGGCCCTGACCCTGCTGGCCCAGCAGCTCCTCCAGGTACTGGCGCAGCTGCTCGTCGGTAATACCGCCGTTGCCGGTGTCGGTCGAGCTGTCGTCCTGCTGCTGGTTCTGCAACTCCTCATCGGAGCCCAGCTCGACCGTGACCTTCTTCTCTTCCTTGCCGCGCATGAGCGTGATCTCGACCTTCTCGCCCACCTCGTGGCTGCGCAGAGCGATGATCAGGCCATCGGCGCTCGTAATCTCATCGTCGCCCAGCTTGGTAATGACATCGCCCTCTTGGATGCCGGCCTTGGCAGCGGGACCGTCCTCGACGACGCTTGCCACGTAGGCGCCGCTATCGGTGCTGAGCTTGTTGGTACGGGCATTGAGCGCATTGACGCTCGAAAGCGTGGCGCCCAGGTACGGATGAACCGGCGTCTTGCCGTCGATGATCTGGTCGGCAATGTTCTTGGCATAGTTGACCGGAATGGCAAAGCCCACGCCCGAGCTGGAGCCCGAATAGCTCTCGATGAGCGAGTTGATACCCACGAGCTCGCCGTTGTCGTTGACGAGCGCGCCGCCGGAGTTGCCCGGGTTGATGGCAGCATCGGTCTGGATCATGTTGGCGTAGATGGTGTTGCCGCTGGTAGAGCTCATGGCCGTGGAGCGATAGAGCGCCGACACGATGCCCGTGGAGACGGACTGCTCGTTGCCGAACGGCGAGCCGATCGCCATGACCCACTCGCCCACGTTGAGCTTGGAGGAGTCGCCGATCTCGATCGGGGTGAGCTTGGAGGCGTCAGCATCCTTGAGCTTGATGACGGCGAGGTCGCTCGAGGCATCGTTGCCCACGAACTCAGCCTCGTAGGTGGTGCCGTCGTCCATGGTCACCACGTACTGGTCGTAGCCGTCGACCACGTGGTTGTTGGTGAGGATGTGGCCCTCGGTATCGAGCACCACGCCCGAACCGACGCTGCCCGAGCTATCCGACTCATCGGCAGACTGCGAAAGCGAGCCATTCTGGCTACCGCTCGAAGTGGCGGTGATGGAAACGACGGAAGGCAGGGCCTTGGCAGAAACGGCCTCGGCCAGCGTGGTGTCCTCGGAGTCGATGGTGATCTTTTGCGTCGATGAACCCGAAGCACCCGCCGTCACGGCATTCTTTCCGCCGCCAATATTGAGCGTGCCACTCATAATGAGCGCGATGACCAGCAGAGCGCCGCACGCACAGCCGGCGAGTGCCGTAATAAAGATCGGCAGCTTTTTGGTCTTGGTCTTGACCACCGTGTGCTTATTTACAACCTGCTGGCTGCCTAGCGGCTGGCCGGTCTTCGTGTCGTAAGCCTGCACGTAGGGAATGTTGCCGTCGGCAGGCGTCGACTCCACCTGCACACGCGGCTGCTGCTGGGTCTCGCCAGCGCTGCCCGCATCCTGGGGACGCTGGGAATCGTTCTCGCTCATGGCTGCGATCCTTTCGTCAAATAACCAAAGGCCCGCCAAACATGTGGCGGGCCATCATTGTTCACGTTGATTTGTACCCCAAGCTGGGCAGTCCCGAGCACTAGATGCCAAGATTTCAGCTTTGCTTAAGTAATGACATGCTTATAAGCCAATTCGTTTTATGCCGTCATGTCTATTCAATATAACAGTCGATAGCAAAATTATATGTTGAATCGTTAATAAAGTCCGTAATCGTCGCACCCATGCCTGATCCGCACGTCCATTTATCCTTCTCCGCGTCGTATGGCGTTGGCCCCCACCCCGTTTCATATGATGCTTCGCTTTCTGTGAAGTAGTTCATCACATATTTATCTTTCTGCATGAGCGCATACCAAGCGTTTGCGTACATCACAAGCGGATCGATTTGGACTATCGAGTACTTTCCGGAACGAATCTCAATTTCTGTTTTATCGTTATAATAAGCGACTGTGAGCTCAATCTTGGCAAGCAGCGGCAACGTTTCATCTGATTCCCTCTGGATTGTTATGACATCACCGGCCATAGCGTCGGCAGACACAGTTTTGCTCTCTGGCGTGAAAATAGTCTCTCTGCTTCTTGTTCGCGTTTTTTCATTGCCATTTTCATCTCTGACCACCGTGTCGACTACGAGCGTCAATCGCTTCTGAGCGTCCGGCAACTCCACGGCTTCTGCCATCCCGGCTCGCATCAAAATAGGAGCCCCCGCCATCAGACCTAAGAACTGCTTTCTATCAATCATTCTTCATTCCCCTTGTCTACTTGATTTGACTTTCTCAGCTGAATGGGGATACAGAACAGTCCCGTCAAGTTCCTTATCTTCCACAAAAACTAGAATCCATTTATCACCTGCTTTCAACCCTGAGACATATCCGGAACTTGACTTACGGCGCATATCGATTCTCTTACGGCAACCACTTGGCATAAGCGCCTCAAATTGCCCGTTATGAACATCCGATAGAGCACGCACCTCGACTGCAACAACCGTGTCGTTTTCTCCCCCATTAGTCGCCCTTAACAGAAAGAAGCTCGCTGCGGTGAGCAAAGCAAAGGAAAGCACCAATAGGAGCATTGCCCTTCGAATGAACTTGTCGCCGTTCACGAGTACAATCAACCCTTGCAATATGTGCCATCGTGAGACGTGTAAATTGATACGTCATATGGAAGAAACTGTAGCTGGTTTGTCCATCCATTCCAAACAACAAGCAGGTACTTCTTGGCATTCGAGTATGTGTTATGCATTGCCACGTAGCCCACAACTGCCATTGCGTGCCCGCTGCCATTTGACCGGAGCCTTCCAGAGAAAATACTCAGATTCCCCGAGTCGGTATTCACCCTAAAGGAATCCCATGACGGATACCAAACGAATGACGTCTCAAGCTCCTTGCCTCGTCTTGCACAAAACTCCTTTAAGGCCGGAGCGGGTTTGTCAGGAGAAGTCTTGCCTTGAGTAAAGTACAGACCAGTCGCTTGATCATATTTCTTTCCTCCTTCTTCTTCCCATGTCCCCGACAGCCTCCAAAGCTCCGAGTATAAATCGGACAATTTAAGGCGGTTCAAAGTCACATAGTGACTGCTAACTGCAAACATTGCCGAAACAGCGCAAGCATAAGTCCCCGTTTCTTTGATAACTTCTGTTTGCGTTGGCGTTATTATTCCCGAAACCGTTTTGCTCGCATCAACAACATATCCCTGTTTATACAAATCCTTGGCAGATACAAAAACGTCATCGAAATGTTCCGGCGATCCGCTGCGATTGCCTCCCGAGGACAATTTATTTGGTACTTTTTTTCCACTTGCGTCTAAAACAATGTTTTTATCTAAGTCGGCAACGCCAACAGTTAGCTCGTCAATCTTTAACGCAACGACGTTATCCGAGGATGCGAGGAGTGCAATTTCTTCGCTTGCACTCTCGATAGGTAAAAGAGCGTTCGGAGCCAAGCAGTATTCGCTGATCCACCAAGATCGCTCTGAATCAAATACGACGTAGCCATAGTTAACGTCATCCCGCTTCGCACGAACGATATACCCGATTGATTCCCCATCGGAATTCACCATTTTTACTGGGTCACAAGCGGTCACCGGCTCATCCGATACATCATCAAAGAAAGCCTGCGCTTGCTCCACAGCTATTTGCGGTGTGACACGGACCAAGTCGTCGTCTCCAAAAACCAACCTTGGAGACATCAGGGCGGCAAGCAACACTATGAATCCGACAATCACCTTTCTCGAATAACGCATTTCTTCCTCCATCCGTGTAGTAGGGAGATACGGTAACTAAATGATATTCGCTAGATAGTGTTATACGTTTGATATTGTTTTTACTGACACACTTTTAATCGGTGAAAGGTCTTCTTTTCGCCCTAAACGAGAAAAGGGTACTGGAGAAATCTCCGGTACCCTCACATTGCCCTCTATTTACTTGCTAGTCCTTAAACAGATAGCCCACGCCGCGGACGGTGGTGATATGAGCCGCGATCTGCGGACCCACCTTGGAGCGGATGCGTCGGATGTGCACGTCGACGGTGCGCGTGCCGCCGCAGTACTCAAAGCCCCACACGCGGTGCAGCAGCACCTCGCGGCTGTAGGCGCGGTTGGGGTGCGTCGCCAAAAAGCTCAACAGCGAGTACTCCATCAGCGTCAGATCGATGGGCTCATCATCGAGCGTCACCTGGTAGGTGGCCAGGTTGATCTCGAGGTTGTCGATGTTGAGCACATCGTCGGCGGTGACGGTCTCTTCCTCGCCCATCAGGCGCTGCGCACGAGCCTTGAGCTCGTTGGGCGTCGCCGTGGGGCATACAAAGTCGGCATGCGCGTGATTCGGCAGGCGCAGGGTGCCGAGCGCCTCGTCGTCGACAATCACCAGCATGGGAACGCCGCCGCGATCGTCGAGCCACTTGGCAATCTGATCGATACGGTCGCTGCGGATGCCATCGGAATCGAGGATCAGCAGGTCAAAGTCGTGCGCTGCAGTCGGCGAATCGGGGGTTGCCAGGCTCACCTCGACACCCAGGGTGGTCGTCAGGCTGCGGGCAAACTCGTGGAAGCGCGTCGTGCGCGCCATGAACAGGGCACTCTTTTCGGACATATCGGCCTCCAAGGAAATGAGCTCAATCGTACTGGAACAAGCCAGCGTGATTAGGAGTTCGCCAGGTAGTGCTTGATCTCCCACTCGGTGATCGTGGACTCAAACTTATGCCATTCGTCGCGCTTCTTTTTGAGGAAGAAGCTGTGGATGTGCTCGCCGAGGGCATCCTTCATAAACTGCGAGTCCTCAAACACGTCGAGCGCCTCTTTGAGCGAGCGCGGCAGCGGCGTATAGCCGGCCTCGACCATCTGACGGTCGGTGAGCTTGAGCGTCTCGGCCGTGGCCTCGGGCGGGAGCTCCAGCTTGCGCTCGATGCCGTCCAGACCAGCCGCCAGCGTGACGGCGTTGACCAGGTACGGATTGGCCATGGGATCGGGACTGCGCAGCTCGATGCGCGTGGACAGCTGCTTGCCGGGCTTGTAGACCGGAATGCGGACCATACTCGCGCGGTTACGCAGGCCCCACGTGGCGTACTGCGGCACGGAGTCGCCGCCCGTGGTAATGCGCTTGTACGAGTTGACCGTGGGGTTGGTGATGGCGCTGATCTCGCGCGCGTGCGCCAGGATGCCGGCCATGTAGTGCTTGGCGATATCGGAGAGGTGGTACTTCTCGTCGTCCTCGCCCCAAAAGACGTTGTTGCCGTCGTGGTCGAATAGCGACTGGCACAGGAACATAGCGCTGCCGTCCTCGCCCGCCAACGGCTTGGGCATAAAGGAGGCGTGGCAACCGCTCTCGTAAGCCTGCTGCTTAATGATGAGCTTGGCCGTGGTGATGGCGTCGGACATGCTCAGGGCCTCGGCGTGGCGCAGGCTCATGCCATGCTGCGAGCGGCCGGCGGCGTGGAAGGTGTACTCCACGGGCACGGACATCTTCTCGAGCGTGAGGACCGTGTTGCGGCGCAGGTCGCGAGCGGCATCGCTCACCGAAAGATCGAAGTAGCCCACGTTGTCGAGCGGCTCGGGCGTGTGCTCGTCGGGAAAGTAATAATACTCCAGCTCGGCACCAACGTTGAGCAGATAGCCCGCCTTCTCGGCCTTGTAGAACATGCGGCGCAGAGCATCGCGCGGGTCGCCGGCAAACGGCTTGCGGTCGGGGGTGCACACATCGCAGAACACGCGGGCGACGCCGTTGTGACTCGGACGCCACGGCAGAATCTGGAAGGTCGAAGCATCGGGGAATGCGAGCATGTCGGCTTCCTCGGGCGTGGCAAAGCCCTCGATGGCGGAGCCGTCAAAGCCAATACCCTCCTCAAAAGCGACCTCGAGGTCCTCGGGGCTAATGGCAAAGTTCTTGAGGCGGCCGAGAATGTCGACAAACCACAGACGCACAAAGCGGATGTCACGCTGCTCTACGGAGCGGAGTACGTAATCGATGTTCTGCTGGTTCATGTCGCTCCCCTTTCTTTCGGGCGGGTTTCGACTGGTCTATATCGCAGATACTATCGCAGAAAAATGTTTCCGCAGGGTTAAAGCGTATCAAGCGCTCAAAAAACGTGCGCGAACAGGCCGTTGCGAACGAGCGGCTAGCGCGAAGTCGAAGCGCGGTGTTCAATGTGACCAGGAACCTCGATGCGCTTGGGGGCGAGCTTTGCGGCATCGCCCACCGTAGTGGTAACGACGTCGATGCGCTCGGATAGACGCTCGACTACGCGCTCGGCAATGGTAAGGGTGTCCTGCGCGGCCGTGGTCACGCCGCCAAAGAGCACATGGTTCCAGGGGTAGTCGTCAAACGTCGCGATCTTGAGCCCCGCCGGCAGCGAGGGACCAAGCTGCGCCAGCGCCTCGGTCAGGCGCAGGAAGACCAGGCCGTTGACAGCGATAAGGCCGAGTCTTTTGCCCGCATAGCCGCGGATGGTCTCGTCCAAGCGGCCAACGCCAGTGGCACCGCCATCGGCCAAGGTGACAACCTCGCCGGCAAGGCCGCGTCGCGACAGCTCGTCGGTAAAGGCCTCGGCGCGCTCGCGACGCACGGGGCTGTCGTCGCTCGCCTCGGTGAGCAGGCACAGGCGCTCGCTGCCCGCAGCAGCCAAGGCGTCTACCAAGCCAGCGACCAGCTCACGGTTGTTAGATGTCACCAAATCGATGCCGCCGTCGGCAACATCGCGGTCGAGCAGCACAACGGGCAGGCGCCCCGCTGCCGCGGCGATTGCCTCGTCGTTGCCTCCGCAGGTGTTGACGACCAGGCCGTCCGCGCCGGCATCGATAAGTCTGGTGAGCGACTCTGCTTCCTTAGCGGGATCGTTGCCGCTAATGGCCGTCATAAGCGAGCAGCCGCGCGCGGCGGCGCTAGCGGAAAGGCCCTCGAGCATGGCGCTGGAGAACGGGTTGGCGATGTCGGCCAAGATCACGCCGATGAGGTTGGTGCGTGAGCTGCGCAGATTGCGCGCGGCGGCACGTGGGCGATAGCCGGTGCGCTCGATAACCGCCGCAATGCGAGCACGGGTTTCCTCGGTCATCTGCCCGGGGCGGTTGTTGAGATAGCGCGAGACCGTGGCCGGACTCACGCCCGCCTCGGCGGCAATGTCCTTAATCCTCATCTGCGCCATAGCGCACCCCGTTTCCCAATTGTCAGCAGTCTGAGCCATTTTAGGCATTTTTTAAAAATGCCGGTTGCAAAACGCTGTAGGTGAGTATACTACAACTCGAAACGAAACCGATTTCGTAAACCGATTTCGGCAAGCGTTGGCACGGTGGTGCAAAGATGTACCCTACTGTCTTGGCACCTCCGTGCCAACGCCATATCAAAGGTGTACGCACGAGCAAGAAGGAGCTGCACGACCATGGATAAAACGGTTCTTACCTTCGGCGAGATCATGATGAGGCTCTCGCCCAAAGACCATCTGCGCATTGAGCAGGCGACCGAGTTTGATGTCCGCTACGGCGGCGCCGAGGCAAACACCGCGCTTTCCCTGGCTTACCAAGGCGACAAGGCCGCTTACGTCTCCGTTGTCCCGGCCAACCGTCTGGGCGAGTGCGCGCTGCGCTCGCTGAAGGCCTACGGCGTCGACACCACGCGCGTCGTGCGTCAGGGCGACCGTCTTGGCTCCTATGTGTTTGAGGTCGGCGCCTCGCAGCGCGGCAACGGCTGCGTCTACGACCGCAAGTATTCCGCCATCAACATGGCCAAGCGCGACGTCTTTGACTGGGACAAGATCCTCAAGGGCATCGATGTCTTCTATTTCTCCGGCGTGACCCCCGCCGTCTCCGATGAGATGGCCGCCGCCTGCAAGGAGGCGCTCGCCGTCTGCCGCGCCAAGGGCATAACCACCGTGTGCGACGTGAACTATCGCGGCAAGATGTGGTCGCCCGAGAAGTCGCAGGCCACCATGAAGGAGCTTCTGCCGCTCGTCGACATCTGCATCGCCAACGACGAGGATGCGCCTGCCGGCCTCGGCATGACCTGCGTCTCTGGTTCCCTTGCCCACGGCATCGAGGAGCGCGACACCTATGTCGAGATGGCCCGTCAGATCTGCGCCGAGTACGGCTGCAAAAAGGTCGCCTCGGTCGTTCGCAACATCTCCTGCGTCGAACGCTCCATCTGGATGGGCATGCTCTTTGACGCCGAGAGCGGCGAGCACTGGTTCTCCCCCGCTCACGATGTGCACGTGCTCGAGGGCGTTGCTGCCGGTGATGCTTTCAACGCAGGACTCGTCCATGCCCTCATCAACGACTTTGACCCGCAGGCTGCCGTCAACTACGCCATTGCGGCCTCGATCCTCAAGCTCACCATCAAGGGCGATTCCAACCTGGTGACTGCTGACGAGATTGCCGCCGTGGCAAACGCCGCCGACGGTGGCACCCGCGTCGCCCGTTAATTCGCTCCCCATTCCGCGAGCTGCAGTTTCCCATACCAATACCCCTGCAGCTCGCTCCCCGCTTTCCCCGGCCAGGCAGAACCACTTAGTCCCATTCCGCTTTTGTCTGGCATTCCTTCACGACTGGCCTCGTAGCCGGTTCCGAAATTGCTTGTGACCCAAGCAGTGCCTCCGATAACCAATCCGGAACCGGCTCATGGCCAATCTTCTTTGGCAATTACGCGCACCCGCGCGCCTCACATCGAAAGGAACATCATGTTCGATCAGTTCTACACCACGCTTGAGTCCCTGGGCATCGTGCCGGTCGTCGTGCTCGATGAGGTCGAGGACGCCGCACCGCTCGCCCACGCCCTTATGGCAGCCGGCATGAAGTCCGCCGAGGTCACCTTCCGCACCGCCTGCGCCGCCGAGTGCATCGCCGCCATGGCCGAGGCCGAGCCCGAGATGTGCGTTGGCGCCGGCACTGTCCTGACCGTCGAGCAGGTTGAGCAGGCCCGCGCCGCCGGTGCCAAGTTCATCGTCTCCCCGGGTTACAACGAGAACGTCGTGAAGCACTGCATCGACATCGACCTGCCCGTCCTTCCCGGCACCGTGACTCCCTCCGAGGTCACCGCAGCCGAGAACCTGGGCCTCAAGGTCACCAAGTTCTTCCCCGCGTCCCAGTATGGCGGCCTAAACACCATCAAGGCCCTCGCCGCTCCGTTTGTTGGTCACCGCTTTATGCCTACCGGCGGCGTGAGCACCGCCAACGTCGAGGAGTACCTGAGCTCCTCTGCCATCATCGCCTGCGGTGGCACCTGGATGGTCAAGCCGGCCCTGTTTGCCGACGGCGACTTCTCTAAGGTCGAGCAGATTGCCCGCGAGGCCATGGACGTCGTCAAGAAGGTCCGCGGCTAGGTTTAGCTCTCTATCGTGAAAGGGGGCGTGCCCTAGACCTCGCCCCCTTTCTTTTAAAGCGGCTCGGAAGCGCGCCGTTTCCGTCACGAACAAGAACCGAAACCGTCTTGTATGCTGATAGAACGTGACGGAAGCGACACGCCCCCGAACCGCTTTTCCTGCTCGGTTGGCAACCACGCCCAGCAGAGCCACTTCGACAAAAGCCAAGCCACCAAAACAGCTACGGCGCCGTCTGGAGGAATGGACCCTTGCTTCCGGTCTTTTCCTCCAAGCGGCGCCGCAGCTTTTTCGTGCCCCGATAGTACCCCGGCAGTTGCGGTGAGATACGGACTGTTTACACCATCAGAGCCGCAAAACAATCCCTATTTCACCGCAACTAATGAAGGGAACGAGTTAGATGGCCGAGTCTTTGGACAGCTCAAAATAGTCGGGATGCAAGGCGATAACCGGGCCCTGCTCCTCGGGCATCAGATGCAAGTGCGTCTCGGCCAGATAGCTTGCCGTGTCGGTATCGCCCCTCTTAATGGCCTCGAGAATCCGGCGGTGCTGCCGACGAATCGGCTCCCAATCCAAATCCTGCGACACCATACGCAACCAGTTGTATCGCTCAAAATGCGTATTGACACTCTTCATCCAATCCCACAACATGTGACGGCCGGCAATCGCAAAACACGTCTCATGGAACAGGTTGTCCAGGTCGAAAAAGCGACGCGTTTCGCCATGGTCGAGCGACTCGGACTCGGCAAGAATCTGCTCAAGCCGCTGCTTTTGCTCGGGCGTAGCAGCCGAACAACATTTAATGAGTACGCTTCTTTCGAGCTTTTCGCGCAAGAAACAGGCGTTCTCGGCGCGCTCCATGCTGATTTTCGAGACATAGGTGCCGCTTTTGGGACGCGTTTCCACCAGCTCCTGCTCACGCAGGCGCACAAAGGATTCGCGAATGGGCGTGCGTCCGATTCCCGTCTCCTTTTCCAGACCAATCGCCGAAAGGCGCGTGCCGGGCTTGAGCTCGGCATAGATGATCTTAGAGCGCAATGCGTTGTATGCCTGATCTTGCAGGCTCTGATAATGCTGGTGCTGTTCCATAAAGCCCTCGGATAAACCCTCGGTTAGTCGAATACCACCATGCAATACTATCGCATCCCCCGCCCCCTCATAAGTTGCGGTGGAATAGTTCCTGCTCAAAGCCTTCAGCTGCAAAAACAGGAACTATTCCACCGCAACTTCCAACAGTCTTTTTGGGACGGGGCTCTTTTAGCTACCCTGGCCCGCAGGTCGGCCCCTTGCCACAAAAGGGGCCCATCTACTACGTTAACGCGGAGAGCCCAGACCATGCTGAAAAGTGCGAAAACAAAACCGCAGGTAGTCGGCTTGCCATTTTGCCTAAATGGCGACTATGGTTGACCCCTGCGGCTTAAACGTAGTAGATAGGCCCTATTCGTGGCACAGCACTACTCCATCCCAAATTGGCACCCCGAGCCCTCGTGAGTTGTCAACAAGCTGTTCGCCCAACGCATTATCCGCGCGGCATTTGGAAAATAGCACCACCGCAAAACCCGCGAGTAGCGCTTACGTTGCTATATCTCACTATACTTTGCTATATCTTGCTATATCTTGCTATATCTTGAGCAAAGGTGGCTCACATGCAAACAAACCCTTTTAAGCCCACAGCAGGTAAAACACCTCCCACGATTATCGGCCGCGAAGATGTACTCGAAGAATTCAATGAGGGCCTCGTCAACGGGCCTGGTGCCCCGGGGCGCCTAATGCGCATAGCCGGCGTCCGTGGAACGGGCAAGACGGTCCTCCTTGACGAGTGCTCACGTTTGGCGCAAAGCCGTGGCTGGACGGTCATAAAAGAGGTCGCAACCGAGGGACTTTGCCAGCGCATTCTCGAACAGCTGCAGCCCAAATTCCAGGCCAAACATGCCAGATTTGAGCCCACCGTAGCTGGCATATCCATCGGCAGCATAGATATTGAGCGAATCGGCCCATCGCTACGCGACGCCATGAGACAGACAATATCCAAGAATGGAAATGGCCTGCTCATCACTCTCGACGAGATTCAAGACGCAGAGCTCGATGAGGTCCGAACGCTCTCCATTGCGATTCAGCAGGTTATCGGCGAAGACCTTGATATCGCCTTTGTTTTTGCTGGGCTGCCTTCGATGATTGAAAGCATCATCAACGGAAAGACACTTGCGTTTTTGCGCCGTGCCCTCCCCTTTGACCTGAAGGCTGTGGCAGTAACCGAAGTGTCGTACTCCCTCGAGGAAACCATTGAAGCGTCTGGCATGGAGTTGCAGCCAGGTATTGCCGGCCAACTTGCCGAGGCAACGCAAGGCTATCCTTTCATGATCCAACTCGTTGGATACTACGCATGGCAGTTGGCAAGACGCGCACATACAGCGATTATTGGAGAAGAAGAAGCCGAGCGTGGCATTGCAACGGCACGCGAACGCTTCTGCGGCATGGTGATTGAGCCCGCGCTGCAGCGCATTCCGCCCACGTGCATCGCTTATCTGCTGAGCATGGCGTCTTTGGGGCAGACGAGCTCGACCAGCATGGTTGCCGATGCCCTAAACAAAACGCCTCAACAGGTGAGCTCCGTCCGCAGCCGCCTGTTAAGAGAATCGATTATCGAGGCTCCTTCGTACGGCAAGGTCTCATTTGCCATCCCCTACATGCGCGACTACCTCTACGAACACAAAGCCGAACTGGAAGTTGAACTGTAGAAACGGCAACTGCTCTGCAAGACGAAAACCGTTTTCATACGGTTTTTGTACCAGACGCAACACGCTTTCGTCCGGCGATGCGTCTGCAATCCAAACGAAAAAGCCCCGAGCCCGTATGAACTCGGGGCCTCTCGCGCCGGGCATCTATGAGAGGGAATCGATGCGTACGGGCGCTACTCCATGAAGCCGCCCTGGAATGGCGGCAACCTCGTCGTTCCCCGCCTGATGGGCGTGCTCAAGGCATCCGTCCCCCTCTTTATCGACGTGACCGGCAAAAAGCTCGTCGAGGAAACTATCCGCACGCACCGCGATGTGGCCGACGCCGTCGCCTCACGCAATCCCACCGCGGCACACGATGCGATGTACCTACATCTGGTGTACAACCGCAACATGATCGCAGAGGGCGCGCAGGCAAAAAGCGAGTAGGGGCCCGCACGGCAAGGGCGTTTCTACCGTTCACCTTTTAAAAGTGAACGTTCATCTGTTTTTAGGGGAATAGGAGCGTTAATTCCTCCGCTTCTCCTATACTGAGCTTGTACTAAAAGCAAGACAAATATAGATGAACGTTTCTTTTGAAAGGATCGCTATGTCTGATCTTATGGACAGCTTCCGCTTGGATGGCAAGGTCGCGCTCGTGACCGGCGCCACCTATGGCATCGGCATGGCCATTGCCGAGGCACTCGGCGAGGCCGGCGCCAAGGTTGCCTTTAACGCACGTCACGCCGACAAGGTCGCCGAGGCCGAGAAGCACTACCGCGAGCTGGGCTTTGAGGCTCATGGTTACGTGGCAGATGTCACCGACGAGGCCGTCGTCGCCGAGCTCATCGCCAAGATCGAGGCCGACTTTGCTACCACGCCCGACATCCTGGTCAACAACGCCGGCGTCATTCAGCGCACACCCATGCTCGACATGAGCGCCGAGGACTTCCGCCGCGTCGTCGATATCGACCTCAACGCACCGTTTATCGTCTCCAAGGCCTGTCTGCCCGGCATGATCGCCAAGGGCCACGGCAAGATCATCAACATTTGCTCGATGATGAGCGAGCTGGGCCGCGAGACCATCGCCGGCTATGCCGCCGCCAAGGGCGGCCTGAAGATGCTCACCAAGAACATCTGCTCCGAGTTTGGCGAGGCCAACATCCAGTGCAACGGCATTGGGCCAGGCTACATCGCCACGCCGCAGACCGCGCCGCTGCGCGAGACGCAGCCCGACGGCAGCCGTCACCCATTTGATCAGTTCATCATTGCCAAGACGCCGGCAGCCCGTTGGGGTACGCCCGAGGATCTGAAGGGTCCCGCCGTGTTCCTGGCCTCCGACGCATCGAACTTCGTCAACGGGCACATTCTGTACGTGGACGGCGGCATCCTGGCATACATCGGCAAACAGCCACAGTAGGGCATTCGGGCGAGTCCATGGACGATAAGGTCTGCTGCTCAGACAGTCCTGCTCGCACGGAAAGCACATTAAGTGCTTTCCGGCTCGTGCGGAACTCGCGACAGACCTTATCGTCCACCGCCCGCAAAACCAACCTCGGGTTGGAATAGCCGCCACCCGCATACAGAAACAAAAAATGGAAACATTTGGTTGAAAGGTTAACTCAAATGAAGATCGCTCTGATCAACGAGAATTCTCAGAACTCCAAGAACCCCATGATCGAGGCTGCCCTTAAGAAGGTTGTCGAGCCCATGGGCCACACCGTCTTTAACTATGGCATGTATGCCGACGCCGACTCCAAGCCCCTCACCTATGTGCAGAACGGCATCCTTGCCGCCGTGCTGCTGAACTCCGGCGCTGCCGACTACGTCGTGACCGGCTGCGGCACCGGCGAGGGCGCTATGCTCGCCTGCAACTCCTTCCCCGGCGTGCTGTGCGGCCACGTTGCCGACCCGCTCGACGCCTACACCTTTGCCCAGGTCAACGATGGCAACGCCGTCGCCATGCCCTTCGCTCTTAAGAATGGCTGGGGCCAGGAGCTCAACCTCGAGTACACCTTCGAGAAGCTCTTTGGCTTTGGTTCGGGCAACGGCTACCCCGCCGAGCGTGTTGAGCCCGAGCAGCGCAACAAGAAGATTCTCGATGGCGTGCGCGCTGTGACCATGCGTCCGCTCGTCGACGTCCTGGGCGAGATCGATCAGGACCTGGTGAAGGGCGCACTTGCCGGCGAGCACTTCCAGGAGTACTTCTTTGCCAACGCCACCGACGAGGCCATCATCGCCAAGGTCAAGGAGATCTTGGGCCTGTAATAAGGCCCACGGGGCGCACCGACCCCCAACAAACCGCCAAGCAAAAGGCGCCGCGACAATCCATGTGTCGCGGCGCCTTTTTTGATTGGCTATCGCTTGAGCCACTGCAAGGCGGCCGCTCCCCTATTTGCCAAAAGCTTACATCTCGCAGGCGACCTTGTAGCCGTCGCCGATGGCATCGCGGATGTTACCGCACTTGTTGGCATCGCCCAGCACGTGAGCGGCAACGCCAGCAGCGGCGAGGTCATCAGCCAGCTTGGTATTGGGACGATAGCCCATGGCAAGCACCAGCGTATCGGCACCGGTGATGGTGTGGACCTCGCCGTCCTTCTCGTAACTGATGGTGTCCTCGGTGATCTCGGTCACCTTGGCCTCGGTCAGCACGTGGACGCCCTTGGAGAGCATGCGCGTGATGAGCACCGCGCGACCGGCACCGCCCTCGTTGGCGGCGAGCGTCTTGGTCATCTCGATGACGGTGACATCGCGGTTGGCCGGCGACAGGTCGTTGACCAGCGGAGCCAGATAATCGGCCGTCTCGCAGCCAACGGTGCCGCCGCCCACGATGACGATCTTCTTACCCGGGAAAGCCTTGCCACCCAGCAGGTCGTCGGCCGTCATAACCTGCTTAAAGCCCTGCATGAAGGCCGGGGCGATGGGCTCGGCGCCATAAGCCAGGACGACCTCGTAGCCCGCGTAGTCACGCTGAATGTCCTCGGCCGAAAGCTCGGTACCAAAGATGCACTTCACGCCCGCCTCAGCAAGACGGCGATACTGGTACTTGATCACGCGGGTGAGTTCCTGCTTTGCCGGCGGAACAGCCGCGATGCGCATCTCGCCGCCCGGCTCGTCCTGCTTATCCACGAGCACCACGTTGTGGCCGCGCTTGGCGGCAATGTAGGCTGCCTCCATGCCCGCAGGACCGGCACCCACAACCAGCACGTTCTTAGCCTCGGCGGCAGGCTCGTAGCCAGCCTCGTCGCGCTCCACGTCCGGGTTGACAGTGCAGGAGATGCGCTTGCCAAACATAATGCCGTTCAGGCAGCGCAGGCAGCCAATGCAGGGGCGGATGTCGTCGGCGTTGCCGGCAGCGGCCTTGTTGCAGAACTCGGCATCGCACAGATTGGCGCGGCCCATCATGCAGATGTCGGCGGCGCCGTCCTCGATCAGCTCCTCGGCAATCCAGGCCTCGTTGATGCGACCGACCGTGGCGACAGGAATGTTGACGTGCTTCTTAATCTCGCGCGAGCAGGCGGCGTGCGAGGCCTGCTGCGTACCGGCGGCGGGAATCGCGGAGCCGCGCTTGATGGTGGTACCGCCCGACACGTGAATCATGTCGACGCCGGCCTTCTCCAGGCGACGTGAAACGTAGACCATGTCGTTGAGGGTCAGGCCGCCATCGGTGTACTCATCGCCCGAGATGCGGACGTCGATGATAAAGTCCTTGCCGCAGCGCTCGCGAATCTCGGCAATGACCTCGAGCAGGAAGCGCATGCGAGCGTCGAGCGAGCCGCCGTACTCATCGGTACGCTTGTTGTAGAGCGGGGTCAAAAAGCCGCCGAGCATGCCGTGGGCGTGCGCCGCATGGACCTCGACGCCATCGACGCCAGCCTTCTGCATACGCACGGCTGCGTCGCCAAACTGATGCGTGAGCTCGTGAATCTCATCGACCGTGATAGGACGCGGTGCCTCGCGGGCATAGGACGGTCCCACGAAGGACGGAGCGATCAGGCGCGGCGTGCCCGGAATGTTAAAGGCCATGTAGGCGGGGTGGAAGAGCTGCGGCATGATCTTGCAGCCGTACTCGTGGACGGCCGCGGCGAGCTTTTCCCAACCGGGGATAAACGTGTCGTCGTAGCAGCACATGTCACCCGGCAGATAGGTATAGGTGGGCTCGACCGTCACGACCTCGGTAATGATGAGGCCAACGCCGCCCTTGGCACGGGCACGATAATGATCGACCAAGTCGTCGGTCACATAGCCATGATCGGCCAGGTTCGTGGATACCGGCGGCATAAAGACGCGGTTCTTGACCTCGGTCGTACCGACCTTGATCGGGCTAAAGAGCATCGGGTAGGCGGATGACTCCATACAGGCTTCCTTTCGTTTGAGCCGCTCGGCGGCAGTTGCTAACGTACCTATCGTATCAGTATCCGCCGCATTCGTACTCGCTCGCACTCCCCACCTTCAATCCCGACCCTCATAAAAAAGTTGTGGTGGAATACGGAGTAGATAAGGCCTTTGACAGCCAAAACAGTCCGTATTCCACCGCAACTGATGGATGGGATGGGTTAGAGGCCCAGGTAGTTAATCATGCCTTCGACGGCAAGCTTGGCGCCGGCTACTGCATGGACCACAGTGAGCGGGCCGTTGACCACGTCGCCGGCGGCAAAGACGCCAGGCACGGTGGTCATGCCGTGCTCATCGACCGACAGCAGGCCGCGATGGTCAGTCTCCAGACCACCCGTCGTAAGCACAAGCTTGTCCTTGGGCACCTGTGAGGCCGCGATGACCACTGTGTCGGCGGACGCATGGTCGAGCTCTTCCTCGTAGCCCACCACGCTGTCGTCCTCATCGAAGATAGCCGTCTCAAAGACCGGACCGTTATCGTCGATGGCGCAGATCGCCTTGCCGCGCACGATTTCGGCGCCATCGAGCTCGGTCAGCTCGACCTCGTCGTCGATAGCCGAGATATGGCGCGAGCGGGCATACACGGTAACCTTGCGCGCGCCCGAGCGCAGCGCCGTGCGGGCTACATCCATGGCCACATTGCCGGCGCCGATAACCGCCACGTTCTGCCCGATCGCCACACTCGTGGGATCGACCAGGTAATCGATGCCAAAAAGCACGTTGCCGCGCGACTCGCCGGGAATGCCCAGTTTGCGGGCACGCCAGGTACCGGTACCGACAAAGACCGCGTCGTAGCCGTCACGTAGCAGGTCATCGATGTGCAGTGCGCCGCCGATGGTGGTCGAGGGGCGCACGCGCACGCCAAGCGAGCACATCACGTGACGGTACTTTTGCACGAGCGCACGGGGCAGGCGGAACTCGGGGATACCGTATTCCAGCACCCCGCCGATCTCGGGGCGCTGTTCAAATACCGTGACGGCACAGCCCAGCTGGGCCATCTTAATGGCCACGGTAATGCCGGCGGGACCGGAACCGACCACAGCAACCTGTTTGCCACACGACGGCGCGGGCGTCCACTCCTTACGATCCAAATACGCTGTGGAGATGTAGTGCTCGATGCTCGAAAAATGCACGGGTGTGCCCTTACGGCCCTGAATGCAAGCGCCCTCGCACTGGCCCGAATGATTGCACACCATGGAGCAGACCGCGCTCATGGGATTGTTCTGGAACAGTAGCTCGCCCGCCTCTTCTAGACGACGCTGCTTGAACAGGTCGATGACCTGCGGAATAGGCGTCTGAACTGGACAGCCCTCAATCTGACAGAACGCCCTTTTACAACCCAGGCAACGATTCGCCTCTTCGACAATGTGGATAGCCACGCAACTCCCCTTTTTAATGCAATCCAATGGGGCGACGATAAAGACCCTTCACCGCCGCCCCCATACAGGTAATCTCAATCTGCCGACACGGCAAAAGCCAATGCTATAACTCGCGATGCGAAGCCCCGCAGCGACCGGACATGTGCTCGAGTGTCGCCAGGCAGTCAGCCGCCGTCGCCGGCACGCTGTTCTCGACCACGCAAGGAATCCCAGGGCAGGCGGCAGCCGCCCAGGCCACCACGGGCTCAAAGTCATATCGTCCCGTCTCGCCCACGCCATGACACACCAGACGTGAACCCGTACCGTCGCACCAACCGGCTTCGTCCTCGTTATCAACGACCTCAAAATCCTTGGCGTGCAGCGCGCGGATCTTGCTGCCGCATAAATAGAGCATGCGCGCGGTGATTTCCTGCGCTTCGTCAACGACGCTGGGGTGCAGCAGCGACACTGGGTCATAGATCACGCCGAGCGACGGACTCGAGACGCGCTCCAGCACCTCACGGCAGCGATCTGGCGTGTTGACCGTCTCGTTCCAACCGGGCTCAATTAGAACCTGACCGCCCACGGCCTCGGCCCGATCGCAGACGTGTGCAAGTCCGTCTGCAAACGCATCGAGTGCCTCGTCGGTCATGCGGTCGTCCGCGACGCGGTTCTGCGCATTGGGGCGACCGGTCTCGGTGCCAACCGGGCATCCGCCGAGCATCTGGGCAAAGTTCAGGCATGCCTCGTACTCGGCATAGTTATCCATGAGCTGTTGGCGATCGGGCGTCGCCAAATTCTTATAGCAGCCGAGCACGGCGACCGAAACGCCCGCCTCGTCGAGCACCGCACGCAAATGATTGGCAAGCTCGCGGGTCAGGCCGCCTCGATCGATCCCCATCGATGCATAGAGCACCTTGCTTGGCAGCTGAATGCACGAAAAGCCCAGCTCTCCCGTCATGCGAATGCGTTCCTCGACGGTCCCCTGCGGAAGGTCGTGCAAACGTACGCCCGGAGTAACAGCCCCCATGCTATTCACATCCCTTATGAGCGTTGATGCCCGGGGTGTATCCGCCAAACGGGTCCTCGATGGAGCACACGCCCGAGGGGGCGAGCGGATCGCGCTTACCGGCCAGCTTGTCGTGATGCATGGTCTCGATATAGGCAAGCACCAGCGGCGCCACACCCTTTGCATCATTTTTGACCACGGGCTCGCTCATGTAGTAATCAAACGTGCCCTCGCGGTGCGCGGTGTTTCCCAAGCCCGCAACCAGGCAGATGTTGTCGAGCGCCAGCTGCCCGCCATACTCGGACAGGCAGGTCTCGCAGATGCCGTCGAAGGCGCGACGGCCGTACTGGTAGTAACGCTCGCCCAGCACGCCCAGACGCACGCCCTTCATGATGGCGTTGGCAAAGATGGCGCTGCCCGACTCCTCCAGGTAGTTGGGGGCGATATTGGGCAGGTTGATGACCTGATGCCACATGCCGGTCTTCTCGTCCTGATACGGCAGCATGGCATCGATCAGGTCGTGGAACATCTTGCGAATCTCGTCCTTCTCGGCCGACATCGAAGGCGGCATAAGCTCCCAGGTGTCGATGAGCGCCATGGCAAACCAGCCCTCGGCGCGCAGCCAGAAGTTAGCCGAAAGGCCGGTGACCGGGTCGCACCAGAACTGTTTGCGGCTCGCGTCGTAAGCGTGATAGTACAGACCGTTGAGGGGGTTGCGCATCAGGTCATGCACGACCTGGAACATATGGAAGCTGTCCGAGCAGGCACGACGGTTGTGGAAGCTCAGCTCGTACTGCATGTAGAACGGCTGGGCCATATACATGCCATCGAGCCAGATCTGGTTGGGATAGACGGCCTTGTGCCAAAACACGCCTTCTTTGGTGCGCGGCTGGGTCTCGAGCTGGCGGTAGATGGTGTCCATGGCGGCACGGTACTTGGGCTTGCCCACCAGGTCATAGAGCTTGTAGAGGGTCTTGCCCGCATTGACGTTATCGAGGTTGTACTCCTGCGGGTTGTAATGCTTGATGGTACCGTCGTCCTGGACAAAGAAATCGATGTAGTCATCGGCAAAGGTCAGGTAGCGCTGCTCACCCGTGATCTCGTACAGCTCGATGAGCGCCTTGATCATGCAGCCGTCGATATAGTTCCAGGTGTTCTCCTTGCCGGCGCGAATCTTTTCGATATTCCAAGCCGGCGCCTGCGGCGTAGAGGTTTCGATCAACTGCTCGATATAACGGTCCAGGATTTGATTGCAACCCATTGCTGTCCCCTCTGACATAAACGATAGGTGAACGTTACCCCTAGTGTAACGCGAACGGGGAATATAGGGTGAACGTTAACCCTATATTCCCCGCAAACGGCAGACTTTTAGCGGCAAACGGCGGTGAGACCCGCGGCGATGCGATGCGCCAGGCGCTCATAGCCAGCCGGGCTGTAGTGCAGACCGTCCGGCATATAAAGCTCGCGGTGCTCCGGCAAAAACGGGCTGATGCCGCTTTGCGCATACAGGTCAATCACAGGAACGGAGTAGCGGTCACAGACCTCGAGCATCGCCTTTACGTAGGCGACCTGCGTCAACCCCAAGTGGTTGAGCTCGTCGCTTGCCGGGATATCCTTCTCGTGCTTACCGCTCGTCTTGCACGGCGTCATAAACACGAGCTTTGCCCGAGGCGAGCGTGCCGTGATGGTGCGGATCAGGTAATCGAGCGCACCGTAGAACTCATGCACATCGGTACTGCCCAACTCGCCAAGCGGCACGTTGCGGCTAAAGTCGTTGACGCCGCCAAAGACAATGTAGATATCAGCCGCATCGTCGATGCCGCCCAGACGCTCGACAAACGAATCGGTACGGTCGGCCTTGATGGCGATACGCGAACCCTTGATGCCAAAGTTCTCGACGGCCGCGCCGCCCAGCAACGCGCCCAAGTGCGAGGTCCACGAGATGTCGTTGCCGCCTGCGCCGCATCCGTTATCGCCCCATGTGGTCGAATCGCCAAAGCAGCAAATGGTCGATTCACTCAAACTCTTCGTTTCCATAATCTTCTCCTCATCCGCCCATCGGCGGTCATACAGGAACGTACCGTTTATTCGCAGCATGCCGAGGGGCTATGCACGGGCGCATTCCGCAACGTGCGAATCGAGCCATTCGATATCCTCGGCAAGATGCGCCACGCCCAAATGGTGTTCACCCGGACACACCTCGTGCCGCAGGCCATCTCTGCGACCCAGCAACTTGTAGGCATCGCGCACGATCTCGAGCTGTTCATCGACATTTTTCAGCCCGCGCGAACCGTTCAGATGATCCTCTTCGCAGCTTTGCACCAGCAGCGGATGCGGCGCGATGAGCGAGGCAATATCGCCCATGTCGAGTAAGCGCCAAAGTCCGGGTGTGTAGTTGCAGCTGCAATTGCCATTGAGATGCAGCAGCGAATCACCGACACCATACAGATAGCCCGAGACAAACGCCTTGCGCACACGCGGGTCGAGTGCGGCCAGGTACAGCGTCATGTAGCCGCCACCCGAAAAACCAAAGCAACCCAGGTCATCCATGGCAATGTCGCCGCGCGCCTCCAAGTAATCGATCAAGCGCATGTTGTCCCAGACGTTGAGGCCCGCGACCGTAAGACCCAGTGGCTCGGCCATACGTGCTTGATTCAGACACGTACCGCGCAGGTAGCTGTTCTCGTCATCGCCCTGACCCTTCCAGTCACGACGGTATCCCCAACCGCGCGCATCAGGGCAGACGGTCACGTAACCCATGCGTGCCAAACGCAGACCGTAGTCGTAATTGAACTTACGCACGGCATCATCGACAGCCGGCACGCCCGCAACACCGGCTACGCTTGCAGCACCCGCTCCCTGATGACCATGCGGGCAGATATAACAGCGTTTGAGTCCCCGCTCATCAAGCTTAGGATGAGACGGCTCCAACAGGTAGAACGGCATCCAAACATCACGCTCGACCTGCAACATCGCATGGGTGCGCACGATGCCGCCGGCAACCCGCACGCGGCTGAGCTCACGAATCTCAATCGGGACGCGGTCCATAAGCGAAAGGCCCAAAACATCGTACAGACGAGTCCTGGTCGCAATCTTCCACGCCTCAAAATCTGCAGGAGTCTTGCCCGCAAATGCCGCCGAGCGCCCTTCGCGCTTCAGCCGGGCACGCAGCGCAGGCTCGTCTTCGCAGTACGTCTCGATGTGCACGGTGCGACCATTGGCAGATAGCCCAGCCGTCTCCACCGCATCACCGTCGCCGCCCTCGGGATCCCAGCCATCCACACCGGCAAGCACCTGCTCGCGAGCGTACCCGGCGGCAGCCATCACATCGAGTTCATTCGCCCACGGCACCCAGCCGGTAGTATCGCCCGCCGGCCCATACAGGATCGCGCCAGCATACTGCGCGCAGTTGTGCGCCGCCGGTTTATTCCAATCCCACCAGCCTTCGCGCTTGATATGTCGCCCTAGCCAACAATCGATCAGCGCAGTTTGCGCCCATTCGCGCCAAGGACGGCCCAGGTAGACCGAATCCGGCGCCACGCCATCCGGAGCTGTAAACGAACAACCATGAAACACAAATCCGTACGGCTCGCCTTTAGGCGTGGAGGCTGCCGTTACATACCCGTTGACATCCATATCGCGGTTGAGCGAGCGAATCTCGCACCCCTCAAAGTAGGCACGCGCGCCGCCAAAGATAAAGTCGACATCGCCCTCGATCCGGCAACGTCGAAAATACTGGCGTCCCACCCGGCGCGGCGCATACTGTTTGGGTCCTATAAACCCGCCCGGTTTGGCCTCATGCGGCGGCAGCGGACCCAAAAACAGTGTGTCCTGGCGCCCCGTAATGCAACAGGCGTCGACAACCAGACGGTCGCCATCGGCATACAGGGCAATCGCCTGACCGACCTCGCGCCCATCGCCCGCATCGTTTTCGATCGTGAGGTTTGCAAGCGTCACGTCATCGGCATCGACCAGCACCGTATACGTGCGGAAGGTGCCGAGCTTTCCGTCCTGGCCGCTGCCGTCCTCCGAGGGCATCTGCGCCGCAAGGCCGCCAACGATACGCACGCTGTCGGCCGTCTCTCCCTCAATCGTCACATGCGGGCGATGAATCTCGACCCGTTCGCGGTACTCACCCGGCTCGATATGGATTGTCACCGGCCGTCCGTCATTCGGACAGGATTCGTCAATTGCCTCCAAGGCCTTAGAGATACTGTGATATGCCCCCGCACGCTCGGGCGAAACCTCAAAAAATCGTCTTTCACTCATCATCAGTCACCGCGTCCTTTCGTCGTAGACCGTCTACGTTGCAGTTTCGGCATATAAAAAGTTCGCGCAATGGGTCGGGAAGGCCCTGCCCATCGCGCGCCACGACATACCGAATTTAATTGTTTAGGAGCAAACGCCTACGCACGGATAACCTTGTCGACGTTCTGGAGCTGCAGCTCCTCGCCGTCCTGGCCCTCGATCACCACATTTTGCAGGTCGAGCACCTTGACGTTTTGCGCAATGATGCCCTGACGCACCATGGGCTCAATGCCGCAGGCCATGGCCGGAACAAAGGGCTCAGCATCGTCGGCAAAGGTCACGTGGACATCCTGGAACGTCAGGCGCGTTACTTTGCTCTCGGGCAGGCCCGTGATGTAGGCAGCGGCCGCGTGGCAGTTAGTGGCCTCGATATCGCAAAACGTCGTGGCACCAAAGCCGGGCGTGCGGTCGTCGACGGGCAGTGCCTCGCGAGACTGCACGTAGTCGGTCTTGCCGTCCTTGTCGCAGAAGTAGAAGGAGTTGACCACGAAGGGCGTGAGCACCTCGTCCATGCGAATGTGCTCAAAGGTAATGCCCTCGTTGACGGCATCCTTGCCGCGCCCGCGGCGGGTCTTGACGCGCAGGCCGCGGTCGGTGCGCTCAAAGAGGCACTTGCTCACGGTAAGGTCCTTGATGCCGCCGGCAGCCTCTGAACCCAGGACCACGGCGCCGTGACCATCGTGCATGTAGCAGTGAGAGATCAGCACGTCGTGCGTGGCGGGACGAAGCTCGGGCTCAATGCCCAGCTTGCCGCTCTTGATGGCGATGCAGTCGTCGCCCACCGAGAACTGACAACCAAGGATGCGAACAAAACCGCAGCTCTCGGGATCGAAGCCATCGGTGTTGTGGGAGTTCTTGGGGCCCTCGATGGACAGGCAGAGCGCATCGATGTGCTCGCACAGGATGGGGTGGATGTTCCACGCCGGGCTGTTGCGGACGGTGAAGCCGGCCATGCTCACGTTCTCACACTCGGATAGGAAGATCATGCGCGGGCGGGCGACCTCGCGGCCCTCCTCCGGGCGAAAGATGTTCTTAAAGTCCTTGTTCCACCAGTTGTCCTCGGCAAAATCAGTCTGACCGTCGATGGCACCACGACCATAGATGCACACGTCGTGCACGCTCAGACCCGTAAAGGTAGAGCAGTAGGTCGAGAAACTCTCGCCCTCCCAGCGGCCCAGGGGCAGCATATCGGTGCCGGCATACCCGGCGCCCTCGTCGCCTGTGACCGTGCCCGGAATGTAGGCAAGCGCCGCGCGATCGTGACGGGCCAACAGCACCGCTCCCTCGGCGAGCTCGATGTTGATATTGCTCTTAAGGAAGAGGGACTTGATGCGATAACTACCGGCGGGGATCAGCACGCGCCCGCCCTTGGGGCAGGCCATGATGGCAGCCTGGATGTTGGTGGTGTCGTCGTGCTCGGCATCGCCCTTGGCGCCACAGTCGCGAACGTTGATGGTAAAGGGCTCAGCCGGCGTGGTGACACCTACGCTCAGCTCACGCTCGCCGCAAACAAAACGAACCAGGTTGCGCTTGCCGGGGATCAGGCCGTCGACATAGGTCTCGACCGTATTCGTGGTACCAGCGGGCTCGTCGTTGACAAAGATCTCCCACGTATCGGCACAGGTAAAGTAGCCGCCGTCGTCAAGCTCGATCACGGCCGCGCGGGCGTTGCGCCAGATAACGTTCGTCTCCATGGATTTCTCCCTCAAAAAGATGCTCTAAAGGCAAATTGTACGCTGTTAAAAAAGGGCCGTGCCTGCCGGCGGAATTCCGGTGGCACGGCCCTGTGATTTGGACGATATGTCGGCCTTACTCGGCGGGGGTTACGCTACCATCCTGGAAGCCAACGTTGTTGTGGGCAAAGCAGTCCTCGTACTTAAAGCCGGAGAGCTCCTCGCAAAGCGCCTTGACCTCGGGCTTGACGTCGGCCATCTTGCCACCCTCCTTGACGCGGTGAATCTCGTCGCAAAGGATGTCGCACTGCTCCTTGTCGATCTTGATGCCGCGGGCAAGGACGGCCGCAAGCAGGAAGAAGCCGGCGCAGCCGATGATCATGTAGCCGCAGATATACAGAGGCACGGTAGCGGGCTGGGTCACGGCGTCGCTATTGCCGGCGGTCTGAATGAAGCCGGAGGCAGCAAGGACGATAGCCCACACGTTGACGGCGATGGCCTGGGCGATCTGCTGGCAGAGCTGCTGCGCGGAGCTGTAGATGCCCTCGCGACGACGCAGGGTGATGAGCTCATCGACATCGGGGATGTAGTTGAGCAGAACATCGGGCAGGTACTGGAAGCCGACGTAGAAGAACTTCCAGATGGCGAAGATGATGGGGTAGGCGATCATGGCGATGGCGACCGTGGAGGTGCCATTGATCTGACCAAAGGCGAAGTAGTTGTAGGCGATGATGCACGCAGCGCAACCGACGTTGGCCAGGTACCAAGACTTGTGGAAGCCCTTCTTGGCCATGAGAGCGACCCAGATGGCGGTGCAGACGATAGCGACGACCTTGCCAGGCATCTCCATCACGGACTCGTAGGACTTAGGAATCTGCAGGCAGTAGACGATGAAGAAGGACAGGCAGGCAGACCAGCAGGCAGCAGCGAGCTTCGTGGAGACCTGTGCGTACAGGACCTTGCGGAAGGACTTGTTGCGGAAGGTGGAGATTACGTCGATGAAGAACTTCTTGATACCCTCGCCGACGCTCTCGATCTTCTCCTGAGCGACCTCCTCGGGGGTGTGCTCCCACGTGGACAGGTACACACAAAGCAGCGAGATTGCCATGACCGAAGCGTTGATCGTAGCGATGATGAAGTAGCTGAACGGGTTGGTCTCGCCGAAGGTGCCAAAGCCGAAGCCCACAAGTGCAGCCATCAGGAAGCCGGCGGCGTTACCAAAGAGATGCTTGTAGCCGGTGAGGTACGTACGCTCCTTGAAGTCGTCGGTCATCTCGATGGTAAGCGGCGACAGGTTGGCGGTGCAGAACGTATACGCGACGTTGTAGATCAGGTACAGCACAAAGTAGTACGGGAAGCCAAACGGCGTAGCCACGAAGATGAGCGGCTCGGCGATCATCATCGGGATGGCCAGCAAGATCCAGAAACGACGACGACCAAAGATGCGGCCAATCTTGGTGGCATAGAAGTTATCGGCCACAAAGCCCATCAGCGGGCAAAGAATAGCGTTGACATAGATGGCAAACGAGCTGATCAGTGCAGCCTCGCCTGCGGACAGGCCACACTCCGTGGACAGGAACAGCACCATGTAGCTGTGCGTAAAGGTCAGGGCACCGGAATTGAGCATACCGCCCATACCAAAGCCCAAGCGCGTCCAGAATGTGATCTTACGCTTTTTTCCGATCTTATTAGTCATCGAGCTCCCTCTCTTTTCTCGATTGTCTTGCAGCAAGACATTGGAGTCCACACTGACATCTGTCTGCCCAGCGTTCAGGGTGAACGTTTAGTTAGATTATGCGCGATTGCTTACGACAGGTGAACGTTCACTTGAATAATATCCTTGAACGGTCGATTTTTACCGCTGAACGGACACAATTGAGGCTCTAAGACCTATTGTCTGCTGGTAAAGGTGCCATGCTGGACACCCATGAGATAGGTGAACGTTTATCGTATTTTCCAATTTTTTCACTTAACCACAAAACGAAAACCCCGCCGGGAACACTCCCGACGGGGCCGACGACATAGCGCTACGCTTGGGTGCATTTGCCACTACAGGCAGACGCCGTCCTTCCAGATACTGATCTCGTGACAGCCACGGCGCTCGGCACTCGTGAGCTTACCGCTCGCCGTCTGTAGCACCAGCTGGTACAAATCGCGGGCGGCCTCGTCGAGCGTGCGCTCACCCGTGGCAATCACGCCGGCGTTAAAGTCCATCCAATTGGCCTTGTGGTCGCACAAACGCTGGTTGGTGAACACTTTGAGCGTAGGCGCCGGCGCGCCAAACGGTGTGCCGCGGCCGGTCGAGAACAGAATCACGTGGCAGCCGGCAGCCGTCAACGCCGTGGTGGATACCATGTCGTTGCCCGGACCGCACAGCATGTTCAGGCCGTGTTTAGTTGCCTGGCCGGCATACGGCAGCACGTCGACGATGGGGGCAGATCCGCCCTTTTGCACGCAGCCGCAGCTCTTGTCCTCGAGCGTGGTAATACCTCCGTCCTTGTTGCCGGGGCTCGGGTTCTCGTAGACAACCTCGCCGTGGCTAATAAAGTAGCCCTTAAAGCCGTTGAGCATGTCGGAGGCGGCGCCAAAGACCTGCTCGTTCTCACAGCGATCGAGCAGAATACTCTCGGCGCCAAACATCTCGGGCACCTCGGTAAGCACCGACGTGCCGCCACGGGCGACGACCATATCGCTCACGCGACCGATCGTGGGGTTGGCGGTAATGCCCGAAAGACCGTCGGAGCCGCCGCACTTAAGACCAATGACCAGCTCGGAGGCCAAAATGGGCTCACGCTTGGCTTGCTTGGCCAGGTCAGCCAGCTCGGCCAGAATCTTGTGGCCCTCGATTTGCTCGTCGGCTACATCCTGGCAGGTGAGAAAGCGAACGCGCTCGCGATCGAAGTCACCGAGCTCGTCGAGCACCTGCTGGTGCGTGCAGTTCTCGCAACCGAGCGACAGGAATAGCACGCCGGCCGCATTAGGATGACGCGAGAGCGCCACCAGCAGACGACGCGTCTGGGCATGGTCGGCGCCGGTCTGCGAGCAGCCAAAGGGATGCGGGAAGTAGTAAACACCCTCCAGCGAGCCATCGACCAGATCCTGGGCCTTCTCACACATGGCACGGGCGACTTCGTTGACACAGCCGACCGTGGGGATGATCCACAGCTCGTTGCGCGTCGCGGCACGACCGTCGGCGCGGCGGAGCCCCATAAAGGTCTCGGGCTCAACCGACTCAACGACCGGATGCGTGGGGTTGTAGGTGTACTCGACCTCGCCCGAAAGGTTGGTCTTCACATTGTGCGTGTGGAGCCACTGACCGGGCTGGACATCGCCCGTCACGTGTCCGATAGGAAGGCCGTACTTGATGACGTCCTCCCCCGCGGCAATCGCGCGCACCGCCATCTTATGGCCCTGCGGAATATCCTCCACGGCCACGACCTCGCCCACCCCGGGAACCGCGACGGCAGTGCCCTTGGCAAGCGGCGACAGCGCAACGATCACGTTATCGGCCGGATTGATCTGGATAGTATTCATTACAAATGGTCCTAACCCTACAGGTTGAGCAGAAGTCGAGACGCGGGCACGCCGTCCCGCGCCCGCGTCTGCGCCGGAAATTTACGCCTGAGCGTTGGCGAAGGCCTGCTTGGCGCCCTCGGCACGCACGACAGCGAGCGCGCTGACGACAAACTCCTCAAGACCTGCGATCTGCGTAAGGTCCTCGCCCCACATCTGCTCGTTGGTGAGCACGTCGTGCACCAGCTGGGCATCGTCGGCGCCGGCATGGGCGGCGTAGAAGTCGAGCACGAAGGCGTCGTCCTGAGCGGTGTACTCGGTGCCGTCGGAGCGACGCAGGTGCAGGCCGTCGCCCTCGCGGGACACGAGCTCCTGCGTGTAGAAGGAGATGAGCGTAGCGAGGCTCGTCGCCAGGCACTTGGGCAGGTTGCCGGTCTCGGCAACGTAGTCCTTGAGCGTGGGCAGGTCGCGAGCGCGCCACTTAGCCGTGGAGTTGAGGCAGATGGAGAGCAGCGCATGATCAATAAACGGGTTGTCGAAGCGGTTTTCGACGGCGGCGGCAAAGGCCTTGCAGTCCTCGACATCCAAGTCGGCGGCAAGCGTCGGAATGACCTCGTCGTAGAGCATGGTGTTCATGAAGCCGCGAATGGTCTCGTCATGCATGCAGTCGCGCACGATATCAAAGCCGGCAACCCAGGAACCCGGAACGAAGGCGGTGTGGGCACCGTTGAGGATGCGGACCTTGCGCTTTTTGTACGGGGTGACGTCGGGAGTCACAAAGACACCCGGAAGACCAGCCTTCACAAAGGGAAGCTTCTCGGCAAGCGACTCGTCGCCCTGGATGCCCCACATCTGGAAGGGCTCGCGCACGGCCAGGAAGGGATCCTCGTAGCCCAGACGCTCAGCCACCGCGGCGGCCTCCTTAGGATCGCGGATGCGGCCGGGGACGATGGTGTCGACGAGCGTGGTGCAGACGGTGCAGTCGTTGGCCATCCACTGCGCAAACTCGTCCTCCCAGCCCCAGTCGCTCACATACTGGTTCATGATGCGCAGCAACTCCTCGCCGTTGTGATCGATGAGCTCGCAGGCGAGGACGATGACGCCCGGCTTACCGGCAGCCCAGCGGGTGTGGAGCACCTGGGCAAGCTTGGCGGGGAAGCTCGCAGGTGGCATGTCGTCGGCCTTGCAGGACGGGTCATAGGCGATACCGGCCTCGGTGGTGTTGGAGACGATGATCTCTAGGTCGTCGGAGACAGCGACCTCCATCATAGCGCGGTAGTCGTCCTCACGATACGGGTTAAGGCAGCGGCTGCAGGCGCTGATCACGCGGGGCTCGTCAACCGTGTTGCCGTTCTCCTTGCCGCGCACCAGCACGGTGTACAGGTCGTCCTGGGCATTGATACCGTCGGCAAAGCCAAAGGCACCGCTGATGGGCTGCACCATGACGACCTTGCCGTTCCAGCCGGTGGCCTCGTTGCCCATGTCAAAGAAGCGGTCAACGAAAGCGCGTAGGAAGTTGCCCTCGCCAAACTGCAGAACCTTCTCGGGAGCATCCTTGGGCAGCAAATAGCCCTTGTAGCCGATCTTCTCGAGCGCATCGTAGCTGATGTTCTCCATCTATGTGTCTCCTTAGATGTTTGTTAGCGTGCAAGCAAAACGGGGCTCCGCGTGTGGCAACGGCGCCCAGGGTTCGATGTGATTCGATGCGGGCTTAGGCCTCGTCGGTGTCCAGGTCAAAGCCAAAGTAGCGGACCGCATTGTTGTAGCTGATGTCACGCACAACCTCGCCCAGCAGCTCCATGTCGGCCGGGTACTTGCCCTGCTCGACCCACTCGCCGATCACGCTGCACAGCACGCGACGGAAGTACTCGTGGCGCGGATAGGACAGGAAGGAGCGGGAATCGGTAAGCATGCCCACAAAGTTGCCCAACACGCCCTCGTTAGCCAGAGCCGTAAGCTGCTCGCGCATGCCGACCTCGTTGTCGTTGAACCACCAAGCGGAGCCGTTCTGGATCTTACCGGCAGTCGGAGCCTCCTGGAAGCAACCCATGACGGTATCGATCATGGTGTTATCGATGGGGTTCAGGCTGTACAGGATGGTCTTGGGCAGGCCGCAGGTCTCCTGGATGGAGTTGAGGAAATCGGCGAGCTGGTCGGACGGCGTGTAGTTGGAGATGCAGTCGTAGCCGGTGTCGGGACCGAGTTTGGCGAACATGGCGCGGTTGTTGTCGCGCTTGCAGCCAAAGTGCAGCTGCATGGCCCAGCCCAGACGGACATACTCGCCGGCAACGAACTGCATAAAGGCAGTCTTGTACTTGAGGACCTCTTCCTCGGTAAGCGGCTCGGCAGCCAGACCCTTGGCAAAGATAGCCTCGATCTCGTCGGCGGTAGCCGGGACGTACATAACGTAGTCGAGTGCGTGGTCGGAGGCGCGGCAGCCCAGCTCGTGAGCAACGTCGTAGCGCTTGGAAATGGCAGCCTTCATGCCCTCAAAGTCGCTGACCTCAACGCCGGCAACCTCGGAAAGGTGCTTGCAGTAGTCGGCAAACTCCTGGCCGCGCTCGATGCGCAAAGCGGCATCGGGGCGCATGGCGGGAACGACCTGAACGTCAAAGCTGTCGTCGGCGGCAATCTTCTTGTGCCACTCAAAGCTGTCGGCGGGGTCGTCGGTAGTGCAGATCATGCGGACGTTGGACTGCTTGATCAGGTTGCGGCAGGTAAAGCTAGCCTCAGCGAGCTTGGCGTTGGCAAGGTCCCAGACCTCCTGGGCAGTCTTGCCGTTGAGGACGCCCTCGTAGCCAAAGTAGCGCTTAAGCTCCAGGTGGCTCCACTCAAAGACGGGGTTGCCAACGCAGCGACCCAGGGTCTCGGCCCACTTTTGGAACTTCTCGCGAGCAGGGGCGTCGCCAGTGATAAAACGCTCGTCGACGCCGTTGGCACGCATCAGGCGCCACTTGTAGTGGTCGCCGCCCAGCCAAACCTCGGTGATGTTCTCGAAACGCTTGTCCTCCCAAATCTCCTTAGGAGAAATGTGGCAGTGATAGTCGACGATGGGCATGCCCTCGGCAAAGTTGTGGAACAGCTCCTCGCCGGTCTTGGTGCTCAGCAGGAAATCCTGATCGTCCATAAAGTTTTTCATCAAACAGCCCCTTTGCTGGCAAGGCGGGCGCACGGCGCGCTCGTTATCCTTTAGGTGAACGTTCACTATACTAATCCATTGCACCTCAAAAGGTGAACGTTCACCTAACCACCACGGGGTGAACGGTAGATTTTGCCCGTTCAACGGTTGCTGGGGATGTGACTTGCATGTATTGCGGACTGGTTGGCGTCCCCGAACACCGAACTTGAGCGCTTTTGCTCAGGTGGGTCATGTCCCGACGTACATTTTTGGGAGTATTCAGCATTGGAGCGCGCCGTGCGCCATCCTCAGCGTCCTATTTGGAACGCAGATAGCGCCCGATCGGCATAAAAAGTGCCCCCGATGGCAAATTACGCCATCGGGGGCACTTAAAACAGTCGTTCTGCACCTCATTCAGGGCATGCCAATGCTGAATACTCCCAAAAATGCACGTCGCAAGAGGGGGTACCTGCTCAATCGGCTAAATACCCGCAAGTTCGCAGTAGCGGTCGACATTGCTGGCAAATACCATCTCGACGGCACCCTTCTGGACGGGCACCGTCGGGGTCCTTCCCCACAGCAGATAATCGCCCAGCGTCTTAGCGCCGCGATACGCCAGGCTCGTCGGGTCCTTATAGACAATATTGGTAAAGATACCGCGGCGCAAAGCCAGAGCACTTTCGGGAAACAGGTCGTTGCCGATCACCATGACCTGACCGGCCTTGCCGGTCGAGACGAGCGCGTCGGCAACCACTTCGGAACCAACGGCAAAAACGCTACAGATAAGTTCGGGGGCGTCCGGCGCACTCAAGCGCTTTTCGAGCTCATGCTCGAGTTGTTTGACTTGTGCATGGGCACCTGCAAGATCCTCAACCTGCCATGGAATATCACGTTCGCGCAGGTAATTGTGGAAGGCGCGGGCGGTTAGATAGTGCGAATCGGTATATGGGTCGCCTGTCAAAAGGAGCACGCGGGCGTCGGCCCCAGAAGCATGGACCAGGTTTGCCGCCTGCTCGGCCATAAGGCTGCCTGCCGTCGAATAATCGGCCAAGCTCGCACCCAAACGATTCAAATGCGGACGGTCGCCGTCGACAAGCTCAATCGTCACGCCCGCCTCGGCGATCTGCCCCAAAAGCTCAGTCGCACGATCGTCGCCCGGCGCATAGGCGAGCAAGCCATCAATCTTCTCGCCCACCTGCAGACGCTCGTCGATTTGCTCGAGTGCATCAGCGTAGCCGCCCACGCCAAATTCAACGCGCTCAACCGTAATGCCCCGGTCGATGACCTCCTGTTCAAAGCGATTGCAGCCTTCCCACAGGTAACGGAAAAAGTACGCTCCCTCGCGC
>NZ_JBDPAC010000009.1:0-87465 GCF_039836695.1 Collinsella aerofaciens
GCCTCCGAGGCGCCGGCCGGCGCGTCCGCGCCCGCGGCGGTTTCTTCCGCGGCGGACTTTGCGGGCGCATCCCGCGCCGCGAGCTCCCGCTGGCCGTACGCTTCCTCGGGCATTCCCGACGAGCTTTTCATCCGCGGCGACGTTCCCATGACCAAGCAGGAGGTGCGCGCCGTCGCGCTCGCGAAGCTGCGCCTTACCGCGACCGACACCGTGTGGGACGTCGGCGCCGGCACGGGGAGCGTGTCGATTGAGGCGGCGCTCGTCGCGCGAACGGGGTCGGTATGGGCGGTCGAGCGCAACGCGGCCGGCGTGCGGCTCATCCGAGAGAACGCGGATGCATTCGGGTGCGGCAACGTGCATGCGATCCCCGGTGTCGCCCCCGAAGCGCTCGCGAAACTGCCCGTCCCCGACGCCGTGTTCGTCGGCGGGAGCGCGGGCGAGCTTCCCTCCATCGTGGAGGCGGCGCTCGAGAAGAACTCGCAGGTTCGCCTGTGCGTGCCATGCGTCACCGTTGAGACGCTCACCGAGGCGTGCGCGCTCCTCTCGGGTTCGCGCTTTAAGGGGTTCGAGGCGTGCCAGGTGTCGGCCGCCCGCGCCGAGGCTGTAGGCTCGCACCATCTTATGAAGGCGCAAAACCCCGTGTTCCTCGTCAGCGCGCGTGGTGCGGGCGCGGATGCCGAGGAGCTTGCCGAAGTCGAGGCGCTTGCTGAGTCGCCTGTCGGGGAGGACCCCTCTGCCGAGGGGAACCCATCCGTTGAGGTGGTCTCGCTTGCTAACTGCAACGCCGCAGGTGGGGAAGGCGGCGCCCGGTGAGCACGTCCATTCCGCGCTTCATGGTCGCTGCGCCCTCGAGCGGGAGCGGCAAGACGGTCGTTACGTGCGCGCTCCTGCGCGCGCTCGCGCGCCGCGGCCTCGCATGCTCGGCCTTCAAATGCGGCCCCGACTACATTGACCCGCTCTTTCATCGCCGCGTCGTTGGTGCGCGCTCGGGCAACTTAGACGGCTTCTTCACCGACGCCCCGACGCTGCGTGCCCTGCTCGCACGCGGCGCCGCGGGTGCGGATGTCGCGGTGCTCGAGGGGGTCATGGGCTTCTACGACGGCATGGCGCCCGGCGTGGCCGACGCGAGCAGCTACCAGGTTGCGCGCGACACGGAAACGCCGGTCGTTTTAGTGGTGAATGGGCGTGGGGCGTCTTTATCGCTCGCCGCCGTAATCCGCGGCATCGCCGAGTTCCTGCCTTGTGCGAACGTGCGCGGCGTCGTGCTGAACAAGACGAGCGCCGCTGCCTGCGCCTACGCGGCGCCTGCGATCGAGAAGCACACGGGCGTCGCGGTTTTGGGGAATATCCCCGCCGACGAGGCGTTCTCGCTCGAAAGCCGGCATTTGGGCCTTGTGACCGCCGACGAGGTCGAGCAGCTCTCCGCGCGCATCGACAAGATGGCCGAGCTGGTGGAAAAGAGCGTCGACGTCGACCGCTTGCTCGAAATAGCGGCGACGGCCCCCGATATCCGCGAGGAACCTTACCGGTTGAAGCCGATCGCGGGAGCGCGGCCCATCATCGCCGTCGCGCGTGACGAGGCGTTCTCGTTCTACTACGAGGAGAACCTGCGCGCGCTCGAGGACCTGGGTTGCGAGCTGGCCTTTTTCAGCCCCCTGTGTGATAGCGAGTTGCCCCGGGGGACAAGCGCCCTCTATCTGGGAGGCGGCTACCCGGAGCTCCATGCGCGGCAGCTCTCCGAGAACGCGCCGATGCGCGAGGCGGCGCGGCGTGCGGTGGAATCCGGTATGCCGACGGTCGCCGAATGCGGTGGGTTTCTGTACCTGCAGCGCGAAATCGCCGATAGCGAGGGGCGGCGCTGGCCTGTTGCGGGCGCCCTTGAGGGCGCAAGCGAGAACGGGGGAAGGCTGTCCCATTTCGGGTACGTGAATCTCACTTCCCAACGCGACGGGCTCTACGGGCCGCGCGGCACACGCATCCGCGCGCACGAGTTCCACTACTGGCAGTCCACCTGCCCGGGCGGCGACTTCTGGGCGCAAAAGCCCCGGCGCGACAAAGGCTGGCCGTGCATGACGACCACCCCGTCCCTGGTTGCGGGCTTCCCGCATGTGTACTATCCTGCGAACCCCGACGTTGCGCGCGCGTTCGCGTCTGCCGCAGCGTCGTTCGCAGAGAGGAGACGGCATGGCTGAAGCAACTGAAACCGCGCTTGCCTGCATTCGCGAGGAAGTCGAGCGCGCTTTCTCGTCGGCGCCGGGCGCCGTGCTCGAAGCCGCGCTCTCCCGGATTGCGCCCGCGGACGAGTGCGCTCGCGCCGCCGCGTACGCCGCGTGGGACTCCATCGCGCACCCCTTGGGGGGATTGGGCGACTTTGAAGACGCCGTCGCGTGTATCGCTGCAGCTCAGGGGAGCGCCGAGGTGGCCGAGTTTCCCCGTGCGCTCGCGGTGTTCTTCTCCGACAACGGGGTCGTTGCCGAAGGCGTGTCGCAAAGCGGGCAAGACGTGACGCGAGCCGTCGCGCGCAACATGTGCGAGGGGGCCACGAGCGCCTGTCGCATGGCGGCGTTCGCGGGTGCCGAGGTCGTGCCCGTCGACGTGGGTATGGCCCGGGGCATAGAAGACGCGCGCATGGTGCGCGCGAACGTGCAGCGAGGGAGCGGCAACATCGCGCTCGGCTCCGCTATGTCTCGCGATGGGGCCGTGCGCGCGATCGAGGTCGGAATCGCCGTCGCGTGCGGGCTCGCCCGCGCCGGCGTGCGCCTTCTCGCCGCGGGCGAGATGGGCATCGGCAACACGACCACCTCGGCGGCGGTGGCCGCAGTGCTCATCCAGGCGGACGCGCGGAGCTTCGTCGGGCGCGGCGCGGGGCTCTCGGACGCCTCGCTCGCGCGCAAGCGCGACGTGGTCGAGCGCGCTATCGACGCGAACTCGCCTGATCCCGCCGACCCGATCGACGTGCTCTCGAAGGTGGGCGGCTTCGACATCGCGGCGATGTGCGGCTTCTACCTGGGGGCCGCGGCCTCGAAGGCGCCGACGCTCCTCGACGGGGTCATATCCTGCACGGCGGCCCTGTGCGCGGCGCGCCTGTGCCCCAACGCCTTGGGCTACCTCGTGGGCACCCACGCATCAAGCGAACCCGCAAGCCAGGAGCTCCTTCGCGAGCTCGGTATAAAGGCACCCCTCGACGCAGGCATGCACTTGGGCGAGGGCGCGGGCGCCATGGCGTATCTGCCCCTTCTGGATTCGGCGCTGCGCGTGTACCGGGATGGGAAGACGTTCACGGCGACTGGCATGGCTGCTTACGAGCATTTCGAGGCTGGGAAATGACGGTGACGCTCGTTATCGGCGCCGCCGCGAGCGGCAAGAGCGCCTACGCCGAGTCCCTGTGCCTCGGGCACGACGGCCCTCGCGTGTACCTGGCAACGATGGAGCCCTTCGGGGATGAGGGCGCCCGCCGCATCGCGCGCCATCGGGAGCTGCGCGAGGGCAAGGGGTTTTCCACCCTTGAACGCACGCGTGACGTGGGCGCAGCAGTGTCCGGGCTTCCGCGCGGCTGCACGCTTCTTTTGGAGGACGTGGGCAACCTGGTTGCGAACGAGCTCTTCGCGGAAGGCGGCTTGTCCCCACGTGACCCCGACGCCGCGGCGCGCGAGGTGATCGGAGGCATTGAACGGCTCGCTCAGGCCGCTGCGTATACGGTGGTGGTCTCCGTCGACGTGTTCGCCGATGGGATGCGCTACGATGAGGGGACCGAGGCATGGAGGCGCGCGCTCGCGCGCGTGAACGCGGGCGTGGCGGCGCTGGCCGACCGCGCGGTCGAAGTGGTATGCGGGATTCCCGTGTGGATGAAAGGCGAAGGACCTACAAGGTGAAGATAGCAGAGGCAATTGGCGCGGCGTTCGGAACGTTCTCGCGCATCCCCGTCCCGAAATCGGCTTGGACCGATTTCGGATCAACCCATGCGCTTGCCGCGTTTCCCCTGGTGGGCCTTGCGGAAGGCTTACTCATGACGGCGTGGGGGCACGTGGCGAACCTGCTCGGCGTGCCCGCGACCATCGTCGCGGCCGTGCTCGTGGCGCTGCCTGTGGCGGTGACGGGAGGCATCCACCTAGACGGGCTCTGCGACACCTCCGATGCGCTTGCAAGTTGGGCCCCGCGCGAACGAAAGCTCGAGATCATGCACGACCCGCGGGCGGGCGCCTTCGGGGTCATCGGTGTTGTCGTGTACCTTATTCTGCAGTTTTCCCTGTTCACCGCGCTGTCGCTTACGGCGGGGACGTTCCTCGCGCTTCTGTGCTCGCTCGTGTTCTCCCGCGCGCTTTCGGGGCTCGCCGTTGAATGCTGGCCTGCCGCGCGGGCGGACGGCATGGCCGCGGGGCTCTCGCCTTCGAAGAAGCGCGCGGCGATCGTTGTGCCGCTTTGCGCTTTCGCTGCGGCTTCGGCTGCAGGGATGGTCGCGTGCGCTCAGGCCGTCGGCGCCCTTATGGCGGTGGCGGGGCTTTTGGCGCTCGCGTGGTACCGCCATGTTGCCCTGTCCCGCTTCGGCGGGGTGACGGGGGATTTGGCCGGATGGTTTCTGCAATGGGCCGAGCTCGCGATGCTTGCCATGCTGGTGACGGGGGGCATGCTCCTATGATGCTCGTGGTAGGTGGCGCGCATTCGGGGAAGAGGACCTTCGTGCGCGAAAAGCTCGGGTTCGCGGCGGACAATTTCGTCGACGCGGCTCAGCTTGCGGAGGGCGGCGTGCCCGCGGCTTTTGCCGGCTGTGTCGCGTACCGTGCTGAGGAACTCGTACGCGCGCTCGACGCTGACCGGGCGCTCGAGCGGCTGATTGGCTTCGACGCAGTGATGCTGCCCTTGGTCGGCTCGGGGGTCGTCCCCATGCGTGCGGAAGACGCCCAATGGCGCGAGCGCGCGGGGCGCCTGGGATGCGCGCTCGCTGCGCGCGCCGACGTCGTCGTGCGCATGACGTGCGGGATTCCCCAGGTCATCAAAGGAAACCTTGCCGATGCGCCTCGAGGGACGCAGGGCGCGGGCGCGCCTTTGGAAGTCGTCTTCGTGCGCCATGGTGCCACGGCGGGCACGGAAGACCATCGCTACAGCGGGGCGGGCACCGACGAGCCCCTGTCGAGCGCGGGCGAGCGCGCTTTGCGCGACCTCGCGTGCGATCGTGACGTGTTCCGTGTTATCACGAGCGGCATGGCCCGCACCGACCAGACGGCGCGCATCCTCTTCCCGAACGCGGAGCTTATGGCGTGCCCCGGTCTGCGCGAGATGGATTTCGGCGACTTCGAGGGGCGAAGCGCCGCCGAGCTTAAAGAGGATGCGCGCTACCGCGCCTGGGTAGACTCCTGGTGCGAGACGCGCTGCCCGCATGGCGAGGGCAAGAGCGATTTCACCCGCCGCGTCGTCGCGGCGTTTCGGGAGGCGTGCGAATCGAAGTGTGCCCAGGGGAGCGGGTGCGCCGTCTTCGTCGTTCACGCGGGTACCGTGAAAGCGCTGCTCTCCGAGCTAGCTGTCCCGAAAATGGGATACTTCGACGTGCATACCGAGCCGGGCGGCGCATGGGTCGCCACCTGGGATGGGCGCTGCCTTCGCGACGTTCGTCCCGCTTCGGGGGGCGATGCCCGGTGATGACGATTTTTGCCGTCTCCGCCGGGTTCGCGGCCGACCTTGCCTTCGGCGACCCGCGCTGGCTTCCCCATCCCGTCGTCGCCATGGGGCGCGCGATCACGTGGGCCGAAGGCCGCCTGCGGCGCGCATTCCCGCAAACGTCCGCGGGCACGCGCGCCGCAGGGCTTGTGCTCGCCGTGGCGCTTCCGCTTGCGTGTGGGCTTTTGACCTGGGGAATCCTGCATCTTTGCGGCATGGTTCACCCCGGCTTGCGCTTCGTGGCCGAGGCATGGGCGAGCTATCAGATTCTCGCGGCATGCGAGCTGCGCCGCCAGAGCCTGGCCGTGGCCAGCGCGTTCTCGAAGGGCGGCCTTGTCGCGGCGCGCGAAGCCGTCGGGCTCATCGTGGGACGCGACACGTCTGTTCTCGACGAGCAGGGCGTCGCGCGCGCCGCTGTGGAAACGGTGGCGGAGAACGCGAGCGACGGCGTCATTGCGCCGCTTTTCTACCTTTTGATCGGAGGTGCACCCTTGGGCATGGCGTACAAGGCGGTGAACACGCTCGACAGCATGGTGGGCTACAAAAACGAGCGCTACATCGACTTCGGCTGCGCCTCGGCGCGCCTCGACGATGCGGTGAACTGGATTCCCTCGCGCTTATCGGCTCTGCTCATGATCGCCGTGTGCCCGATTGTTGGGCTCGACGCGCGCGGGGCGGCGCGCATCTGGTGCCGCGACAGGCGTCGCCATGCGAGCCCCAACTCGGCGCAGACCGAGTCAGCGTGCGCGGGCGCGCTCGGGCTGCGCCTGGCGGGACCCGCGGTGTATTTCGGCAAGCTCGTTGAGAAACCGACGATAGGCGACGCGTCCCGCGAAATCGAGTGGGGCGACATCGCCCGGGCGACAAGGCTCATGCTCGCCGCGTCCGTATGCGCGCTCGTCGTCTTCGGTGCCGCGCGTGCGGCGGTCGTGGTCGCCGTGGGGGCGATGGCATGAGGGAAGACCATGCCGCGCCCCGGGCTGCCGGGGGAATCCTGCGCGCCCGTGCGCATGGGGGTAGCACGCAATCTCTCGGCATCGCTTGCGAAGGGGACGCCTCCGACCTCATTGACTTCTCGGTGAACGTGAATCCGGCAGGTCCCTCGCCGCGCGCCGTCGCCGCAGCTTGCAAGGCGCTTTCTCGAATCGACGCCTACCCCGATAGGGAAAGTCTCGCCCTCGTTCGCGCCCTAGCGCGCGCCCAGGGCATTCCCGAAGATACTATCGTCTGCGGCGCGGGCGCGTCCGACATCATTTGGCGGCTCGCCGCGGCGGTGCGCCCGAAACGCATCGTCGTGTGCGCGCCGACGTTCTCTGAATATGCGGAGGCGGCATCGTACTACGGCGCATGCGTGCAGGAGTTTTCGCTCTCCGAAGCGGACGACTTCGACGTGCCCGCCTCCTTCGCCCGCGCGATCGAGGGGCCGGGAGACGTGGCGTATATCTGCAATCCGAACAACCCGACGGGGCGCCTCGTCGACCCCCGCGTGATCGATGCCGCGGCTTGCCGCTGCGAGCAGGTGGGCGCGTTGCTCGTCGTGGACGAGTGCTTCCTCGGATTTGCGCCCGACGCCCGCGAAAGGAGCGTGGCCGCACGCGCCGCGTGTTCGCGCCATGTGGCCGTGCTCTCCGCATTCACCAAGCTCTACGGAATGGCGGGGTTGCGGTTAGGATATCTGATCAGCGGAAACGCCCAACTCCTCGAGGGGATTCGCCGGGCGGGGCAGGCGTGGCCCGTCTCCTCGGTCGCCGAGGCCGCGGGTATCGCCGCCCTGGAAGACGTCGAATACGTCTCGCGCACGCGCGATGTATTGGCGGGCGAGCGAGCGTGGCTTTCCCACGAGCTCTCCTCGCTCGGGCTTTCCGTCGTGCCGTCGGATGCGAACTTCCTTTTAGTCCGGACACCGGCGAAAGACATCCCCGAGCGCCTGTATAAACAGGGGGTTTTGGTCCGCACGTGCGACTCGTTTTCGGTACTGTCCCGTTTCTGGTGCCGCGTCGCGGTGCGCACGCGCAAGGAGAATGCCCAGCTTGCGATGGCGTTCGGCCGCGCGCTTCGGGCGGAAGGCGCATCGGGCGAAGGCGAACCCGACAAACGGGGCTGCGCTTCTTGCAGCGGCGCTATGGCGGGCGCGTATGGCCGAGGCTCGACGAAGGAGGTCGATACCCGTGGGTAGGGCGAAGCCCATCATGATCCAGGGCACCATGTCGAACGCGGGGAAGAGCCTGCTTGCGGCGGGGCTGTGCCGTGTGCTTTCGCAGGACGGCCTGCGCGTGGCTCCCTTCAAGAGCCAGAACATGGCGCTCAACAGCGGTGTCACGGCCGACGGGCTCGAGATGGGGCGCGCCCAGATCATGCAGGCCGAGGCGTGTGGCATCGTGCCCGACGTGCGCATGAACCCCATCCTGCTCAAGCCCGAAAGCGACCACCGGAGCCAGCTCATCGTTGCCGGCAAGGCGCAGGGAGCCTTCGCTGCGAGGGACTACTTCGCGCGAAAGAAGGCGCTCATGCCGCAGATTTTGGAGTCGTTCGATTCGCTCGCGGAGGAAAACGACGTCATTGTCATCGAGGGCGCCGGCAGCCCCGCCGAAATCAACCTTGCCGAAAACGACATCGTCAACATGGGGCTCGCGCGCGCCGTGTCCTCCCCCGTGCTGCTCGCGGGCGACATCGACCCAGGCGGGGTATTTGCCCAGCTCTACGGCACGGTCGCGCTCTTTGCGCCCGAGGATCGCGCGCTTTTGCGGGGGCTTGTTGTGAACAAGTTCCGCGGCGATGTGGAAATCCTCCGCCCGGGTTTGGCCCCGCTCGAGAAGATGTGCGGGGTTCCCGTCGTGGGGGTCGTGCCGTTTCTTACGCTCGACCTGGACGACGAGGACTCGCTCGCGCCGCGCCTATCTGCCCGCGAGGCGCGCGGCGTCATCGACGTCGCCGTCGTGCGCCTTCCGCATCTGTCGAACTTCACCGACTTCGACCCGCTTTCGCGCGTGCCCGGCATGGGCGTGCGCTACGTTTCCTCGACGACCGATCTGGGCCGACCCGACCTGGTGGTGCTTCCCGGCTCGAAGTCCACGGTCGACGACGCGCGCTGGCTTGCGGCTAGCGGCATCGGAGCCTGCGTACGCGCGCTTTCGGGCGCGGGCACGCCGGTGCTCGGCATATGCGGAGGCTACCAGCTTTTGGGAGACGAGCTTTCCGATCCGCATGGCAGGGAAGGCGCTGGCACCGCGTGCGGGCTCGGGCTCATCTCTGCAAATACGGTGTTCAAGGAGGAAAAGCGCCTCGCCCAGTCAGAGCTGCGTATCACAGGCGCCCAAGGCGCGTTCTCGGTGTGGAACGGCATGACGGCGCGCGGGTACGAGATTCACGACGGCGAAACGACCGTTTCCTGCGCCCCTGCGGGCACGATTGCCGGCAAACCAGAAGGCGCGGCCTGCGGAAACGTGTTCGGAACCTATCTCCACGGCCTGTTCGACGAACCGGGGGTGGCACTCGCCCTCGCGCGCTCGCTCGCGCGCATGCGCGGCCTGCCCGAGAGCGTCGTGGGTGCTGAGGGTGCGGTGTCCGCGGCCGATCACCGTGCGCGCGAGTTCGACCGCCTGGCCGACTCCGTGCGCGGGGCGCTCGACATGGAGTATGTCTACCGCATTATCGAGGAGGGCGTATGATCCACGTGTATCATGGCGACGGCAAAGGCAAGACCACGGCGGCGATGGGCCTCGCCCTTCGCATGCTCGCCGCAGGCCGCCGCGTCGTCGTCGTGCAGTTCCTGAAAGACGGCGAAAGCGGGGAGGTGCGCCTGCTCGCCGAGCATTTCGGCGTGCCCGTGTTCGCGGGGAAGGCGTCGGACAAGTTTACCTGGTCCATGACGTCGGAAGAACTTGCCGCGACGCGCGAGCTGCACGATGGGAACCTCGCTTCCGCGCTCGCCGAGCTCGAGGGCGCGCAGGAGGGGCTGCTCGTGCTCGACGAGGCGCTCGACGCGCTTTCGAAGGGGCTTGTCGACGAGGCGCTCGTGGACCGCGCGCTCGATATGTCCGCGCGCGGCGTCGAAGTAGCGCTTACCGGGCGCGCGCCTTCCCGCAAGTTCGTGGAGAAGGCCGACTACATAACCGAGATGCGGTGCGAGAAACACCCCTACGAGCAGGGGATATGTGCAAGGGAAGGAGTGGAGTACTAGATGGATTCCAAGGAGATGGCGCCCGGCGCCATCGAGCGGCGCAGCTTTGAGATCATCACCGAAGAGCTCGGCGGCCACACGTTCCCGCCGCTCGAAGAGCCCGTCGTGAAGCGCGTCATCCACACCACTGCCGACTTCTCGTACGCCGATTCCCTCGTGTTCACCCATGACGCCGCGCACTGTGCGCTCGACGCACTGCGCGCAGGGGCCACGGTGCTCACCGACACGAACATGGCGCTCGCAGGCATAAGCAAGCCCGCACTCGCGAAGCTCGGCTGCAAGGCCGTATGCTACATGGCCGACCCTGATGTCGCCGCGGCTGCGCGCGCCGCGGGCACGACTCGCGCCGTTGCGAGCTTGGACAAAGCTTGCGGCATCGAGGGTCCGCTCATCGTGGCCGTCGGCAACGCTCCCACAGCACTTCTGCGCCTCGCCGAGCTCATGGACGCGGGGAAGATCGCGCCCGCGCTTGTCATTGGGGTGCCGGTCGGGTTTGTGAACGTGGTCGAGGCGAAAGAGGAGCTACTCGCGCGACACGTGCCGGCCATCGTCGCGAGGGGTCGCAAGGGCGGCTCGACCGTGGCGGCCGCCATTACGAACGCGCTTCTCTACCAGATCACGCGCCCAGGCGGCCCGAAGTGACGGCGCCCGCATCCGCGCCGGCGCTGCGCATCTTCGCCGGCACCACCGAGGGCCGCCTTCTGTGCGAATGGGCGAGCGGGGTGGGCATCCCCGCCCGTGCCTACGCGGCAACCGAGTACGGAGGCGAGCTTCTGGGCGAGCTTCCGGGCATCGAGGTACATGCGGGCAGGCTCGACGAGGCCGACATGGAGCGCGATCTTTCCGGCGCGCGCATCGTCGTCGATGCCACGCATCCCTTCGCTACGCTCGCAAGCGGCAACATCCGGGCCGCTTCGCTCGCCGTGGGTACACGATTCCTGCGCCTTGCGCGCCCGGTCGAGGCGCTTCCCAAAGGCGTCGTGTCGGTCGCGTCGATCGCCTGCGCGGCGCGCTTTCTCTCCGAGAACCCGGGTCGCGCGCTTCTCACGACGGGGAGCAAGGAGCTTGCTCCCTACACGCGCGTCGCCGATTTCGCGGAGCGCTTCTTCGTGCGTGTGCTCCCGCTGCCCGGTGCTATAACGAAGTGCATCGACGCGGGGTTTTCGCCGTCGCACGTCATCGGCATGCAGGGGCCCTTCACCCGCGAGCTCAACGAGGCGATGCTTCGGCAGGTGGGCGCCCAGTGGCTTGTGACCAAGGACTCGGGAACCGTAGGCGGCACGGCCGAGAAGCTCGCCGCCGCGCGCGACGTGGGAGCGCGCTGCATTGTGGTCACCCGTCCCGCCGAGGGAGGCGGGGTCCTTTCGCTTCGGGAAGTGGAAGACGCGCTCTTACGGGAGTTCGCGCGCTAGGCGCTCGCCGCATCTGCGCGCCCTCCCGCTCGCGAAGAGGAGCGCCCCGAGCAAGCTCGACCCGTACAAGCCCGTCATCCGCCAATAGCTCGAGGACGACGCCCGGAACTGGCGCAAGCAGCCCTTCAACAAGTTGCGGTGAAATAGTATCTGTTTTTGCTGCTAGACAGCATATTCAGTCCCTAATTCACCGCAACTTGTTGGTGGTGGCTTACTGGTAGCGTAGGCACTCCACCGGGTCGAGCTTTGCCGCGCGTCGAGCGGGGTAGAAGCCAAAGATTACGCCGATGCCGACGGAGACGGCGAAGGCCAGCAGCACCGTGGCGATTGAAAAGCTCGGTGTGATTTGCCCGCTGGCACCGAGCTCGCCAAGAATCCCGGATCCGGAGGCAAACATCGCGAGGCCCCAGGCCAGCAGATAGCCAATCAGGACACCCAGCAGACCGCCGGTGATGCACAATGCCGAAGACTCGGCCAAAAACTGCGCGGTGATATCGCGACGACTGGCGCCCAGAGCACGGCGAATACCGATCTCGCGGATGCGCTCAGTCACGTTGGTGAGCATCATATTCATAATGCCGATACCGCCGACAAGCAGCGAGATGCTGGCGACAGCGCCCATGATGAGCGAGAATGCGCCCATAAAGGAGTTGAGTGCATCGATGGCGCTTTTCATGGATGTCGCCGATACACTGTCGTACTCATCCTCCTCCTCGATGCCCTTCATCGCGCGCACCTTGGACTCGATGGTCTTACAAAGCTCATCCATGTCCGTGCCCTCGGCGGCAAGTGCCGTCACGCTGGGGAATGAAGGATTCTCGTCGCTAAACAGCCCGGAGATGGTTTCGCGTGGCATATACAGCGTGAGCGAGCCCATGGAGTCGCTGCCGCCATCAATCACGCCTACAATCTGCACCTCGCCGTTGGAAACCTTGATGGTTTTCCCCAGCGCATCCTGTTCGTTGCCGTAAAGCTGATCGGCGCCGTTGCGGCTGATGAGCGCCACGCGCGAGCCTGATTGGGACTCGGCCTGGGAATAGGTGCGCCCCGCAACGAGCTTGCTGGCCCCCACGGCGTCGAGCATGTCGCTATCGACACCTTGTGCCATGACGGTATAGCTTTTATCGCCGGTCTTGTACTCGGTATACGCGCTGTCGACAATGCCGATCTGCTCTATCTGCGGCACCAGTTTTTGAAGCTTCTCGATGTCCGACTCGGTGAGTTCTTGCGACGAATAGATTTGCACCATGCGTGCCGCATTGAGGCCCAGGCTGTTGACCAAGCTGTTTTGGATGCCGCCGATGAGCGAAGTCATGGCGATAACCGAGGCGATGCCGATGACAATGCCCAGGATGGTGAGTAGGCTGCGCCCCTTGTTGGCTTCGAGCGAGTGAAGTGCTTCCTGGATGAGATCGCGGGCGCTCATGCCATCTCTCCTTTCGGCGGGTTGGCGGAGGCGGAAATCATTGGCAGGCTATCTACGGCGCTGCGCAGGGTCCGCGGTGCATGTGGAATATACGCGCCGTCGTGAATGCGACCGTCGCGGATGGTCACGGCACGGTCGGCCTCGGCGGCGATGCCGGGGTCGTGTGTGATAAGCACGATGGTTTTGCCGCGCTCCTGAAGTCTATGGAAGGTCTCCATCACAAGCGCTCCAGTGGCGGAGTCTAGGTTTCCCGTTGGCTCATCGGCCAGAATGATGGGCGGGTCATTGACGAGGGCGCGTGCGATGGCGACACGCTGCATCTGGCCGCCCGAGAGCTCGGATATGCGGTGGTCCCAGTGGTCGACCGGTAGTGTGACGGCCTGCAGCGCGTGCACGGCGCGCATCTCGCGCTGGCTACGGGGCACATTGGTGTAGGCCAGCGGCAGCATGACGTTTTCGATAACCGACAGGCGCGGCAGCAGGTTGAAGCTCTGAAAGACAAAGCCAATGCTCAGGGCGCGGACTTCGGTGAGCTCGTCATCATCGAGCTCGGCCACGTTGAGCCCTTGCAGGTAATAGTCGCCTGCCGTCGGCTTATCCAGGCAGCCTAGGATGTTCATGAGCGTTGATTTTCCCGAGCCCGAGGGGCCAGTGATGGCGACGAATTCGCCGGGATTTACCGCCAGGCTCACGTTGTGGAGGATGTGGGCGCACCCCGCTTCGCTCTCAAAGATGCGGTGCACGTTGCGGGTGTCGATAACGGGACGCATTACATGCCCTCGTCGGCAGACATGCTGCCCGAATCCGCGCCGTAGCCGCCGTCAGCCGTTGCGTCCGCTCCGGTGTCCATGACGAGGGTGTCGCCATCGCGCAACTTGGTAACCGGCACGTTGGGGTTGGTCTCGTTGCCCTGGTCGTCGCGCTTGACCTGCGTCTTGCCGACTACGGCTTCGTTGTCGTTTTGCGTCACGACGGTCACCTTCACGCGACGGGTTTGCTTGCCCTCGTCATGAGTCGCCACGTTGACGTAATAGTGTTCGCCGTCTTCGGTCATGAGCGCCATCGTCGGCACCATCACCACGTCGTCGAGCTGCTCGGTCACCACCGAGACCTCGGCCGTCATGCCCGGCTTCAGGCGCGCGTCGGGCGCCTCGATGAGGATGTCGACGTTAAAGGTTACGCTGCCGCCGCCACCGTTGGCGGCGTCGGAGTTTGCCACCGACGCGATAGCCGTGACGGTGCCCTGGCTCACGATATCGGGAAACGCGGGATACGTGACGTTGGCGCTCTGCCCAACGGCGATCTTGGCGATGTCCTTTTCGCCCACCTGCACGGTCACCTTCATCTTGGACAGGTCGGCGATCTGCATGCACTGCTTGCCGCCGCTCGTATCGCTTTCGCCCATGATCATGCCGCCTGTTACCGTGGCGCCCACTTTGGCATTGAGCTCCACGATGCTACCCGAGCTCGGGGCCGTGACCGTGCGACTGGAGGCCTTGGCGTTCGCCTGGTCGAGGTTTGCCTGGGCCGATGCGAGGCTGCGCTGCGCGGCCGATACGGCGTTCGTGTCCGCTGATGCGGCGGAGACGCCAGCCGCTGCGGAAGCTCCCTCGACGTCCGTCGTTGGGGTGGCCTGCGCGGCAGCTGCGGCTTTCTGCGCGTTGGCGAGGTCTTCCTGAGCGGCGGCAACTGCACGCTGCGCCTCGGCAACGTTGCGATCGAGCTCGTCGTTTTTAATGGTCATAAGCACGTCGCCCTCGTTGACGGATTGGCCTGCCTGCACGTTGATCGAATCGACCGTGCCTTCGACAGAAGGGGAGACCACTGAGGACGAAATGGGTTTGAGCTGGCCTTTCGCCTCGACCGTTGTGGTAAACGTGCCCTCGGTCACCATGTCGGTCACAGGCCCGCTAGCTCCCTGTGGCTGCGCATTGAGAACCAGGGTAGCGACAATGGCAATGAGCGCGATGGCACCCACGACGCCGACGGCAATACCGCGGCGAATCAGCTTTTTGCGCCGACGCTCGGCGCGCTTCGCCTTGAGCTTGGCGTAGGCCTCTTCATCGGAAATCTCGGCCGCATCGTTCGCGCGTCCGCTCTGCTTGTCGGCATGTACGTTTGTAATCAGAGGAAACGTTTCGGTGGCACCTTCGGGCGTGCGCTCGGTATTATCTGGGCCCGGGGTGATCGTGGGGACATTCGGCATAGCGTCTCCTTTATAGAAAGAACCTCGATAATTATATGCGCCCACCGGTTGGGGCGGGCGCATAGGACGGTTTCTTTCGGAACTGTTAGATTGGTCGCAGCGGTTCCACGTTGTAGGAATGCGCGCGTTGCACTACGAGTGGACAACCACGCACAGGCCGACTTTGATGCAATCGTGCAGTGCCTTGGCGTCGGCCAGGCGCAGGTTGATGCAGCCGTGGCTGCCGCACCACTTGTACGACTCGGCGTTATCGAAGCTCTTGTCGTTTTGCCAGGTGGCATCGTGGAAGCCGATCATGTTGCCCTCAAATGGCATCCAGTAGCTCACCGGGCTCTCGTATTTGGGCTTACCGGTCTCGGGGTCCTTGGCTCCGATCAGGGTGCTGCCGCCGTCGTTACCGTTGATTTGCCACACGCCCTCGGGGGTGGCGTCTTCGCCCGGTTTGCCGGAAATAAAGTTGGCCTCCCAAACGATATTACCGTTCTCGTCATAGTAGCGCGCGTGCTGCTCGGACAGGTCGACGTCGATGTATGCCTTCCAGTCGGGCTCTCCCTTTGCGGTAAAGGTGTCGGCCTTCTGGGAGTACTTGATCTCGATTTCGCCGGTCTGCTTGTTGTTAATGGCGTCCTCGACCTGCTTGGCGAGCGAGCTGCTGTCGATGGACCAACCAAAGTCACCGCCTTCGACGGCGCACTGCTTGCCATCGGCGCGCGTCCACCAGCGAGTGGATCCCACGGTATTAAAGCCGTTGGCGAGCCCGGCTGCCCAGCTGCTGATCTGCGACGTATCGAGCGTGGGGTTGGCCGGATCGGCAAAGCTGATCCACTGCAACACGGAAGCGCCGTCAACCTTGCCGGCATCCTCGCCGTTGAGCTTAAGGGTCACGTTGACGCCTAGGAAGTTGTTGGCGGCATCGCATGCGGCCTGAATCTGATCATCTGTCAGCGTTCCGTTGAGCGGCTCATAGGCATCGTTGCCGAGCTTGGAAAGATCTACGGTCTCGGCCAGCGAGGCAAGCTCGAGCTCCGCATACTTAATGACATGCTCGCGGTTGAGTTTTTCGTTGGAGCGCGCCTTCTCGACGGTAAACTTGCCGGCCTGCTCGTCATAGGAGCTATTGGCCTCGAACGTGCCCGAACGCCCCTCGTTAAACTCGTCGATGGCGGCGCCCAGATCCTTCTCAAACTTCTTTTGGTCAAAGGTATCGGAGAGCATGGACAGGTCGACGTCTTGATCAAGATCGACTTCGTTGGAGGTAGCGGTTGTTTTGGCCTTGCCGCTTAAGGATTCCACAAGGCGGACCGGCCATACAAAGGCTTCGTTGTGGCTGATAATCTCTTTTGCGGCAGATTCGCCATCGACGATGGGCTCATCGGACTCGGGCTGATAGGTCCAGCTAAAGTCATCGCCTGTCACGGTGAGCTTATAGTGCTTCCATGCCGAATTGACCTTGGTAGCGGCAGACGAAGCGTTGGAGAACGAGACGTCGACGCCGGCGATGGTGGTGTTGGGGTAGGCTAGCTGCGAAAACGCTACGATTCCTACGATATAGACAATGACGATAAGACCCAAGACGACAAAGAGCGTCGTCTTTTTGCCCGACTTACTGTTCTCGGCGGACTTGCGCGCGGGGCCGCGATCGCCTCGGGCGTGCGTGGGGGGCTGCTTGGGCGCATTGCCGTTTGCCTGGCGCTGCTGACGTTGTTGACGCTGCTGTCGCTGCTGGTTCGGGCGTTGGGAAGCGTTTGCCGCCCCACGCTGCTGACCGTGGCTCGGCGCGATAGGACGCGGTGACTGAACGCCGCCGGTGTGCCTGCTCGGTTGCTGCGGATCGGGAATCAGTTGAGTTCGATCGTTTTGCGACATCGTATGCATATCCTTCGAATTTCGCCTTATGGCTCATCGTGTTTTTACTGGGCTTGCATTATAGCGATTGCCCTGCTGTTTGTGGTACGGAAACGGTGGCATTCAAAAGAGGTGGGACATTTGTCCCACCTTTGAGTCGTTCTTAGCCGTTATCCGCACATACCGCATTTTGCACAGGCTGAAAGTGCGGCTGGAGCCTGCGCGATGCCGCCCTTTGCCGTCTCGCGCAGCGTGGCCGGCAACGCGTGGCCCACCGAGAGCATGACATGTGCCATCTGGTCAAACGGAACCAGGCTCTTAATGCCGGCGAGGGCGAGTTGTGCCGAACTAAAGGCCGCTGCAACGCCGATGGCGTTGCGGTTTTGGCAGGGCACCTCCACGAGGCCACCGACGGGGTCACAAACGAGGCCCAGCAGGTTACTCAGCGCGATGGAGCTGGCGTCGAGCGCCTGCTCGGGCGTGCCGCCGAGCATCTGCACCAGCGCGGCGGCTGCCATGGCGGCGGCGCTTCCCACCTCGGCCTGGCAGCCGCCCTCGGCGCCGGCAACGCAGGCGCTTGTGGTGAGGTTGAGGCCGATGGCGGCTGCGCAGTAGAGCGCGTCCATTACCTGCTCGTCGTCGAGCTGAAGGTGATCGGCGAGCGCCAGCACGCAGCCGGGCACGACACCCGCGGAGCCTGCCGTGGGGGCGGCGACGATCACGCCCATCGTGGCGGAGCGCTCGAGCACGGCCATCGCGCGGGCCACGGCGTCGGTTTGAACGGTGCCCATCAGGCTCGTGCTCAAATCGTTGCGGCCGGTGGTATCGACGAGTTTAGCCTCGCCGCCGATGAGCCCACCGAGCGATCGCTGCGGATTGACGATGGGGGTCGTGGTCTCCTCGCGCATGACGTCGAGCACGCGGCGCATGGCGGCGACGGCGTGGGTCTCGCCGGTCAGACGCGCCTCGCGCACGGCCATAACGGCGCCGATATTCAGGCCGAGCTCGGCGCACGCATCGAGCAGCTGCTCGCCGTCGTCGAAGATCTCCTTTGCCGAGACACCGGGGGAGAGCGACGAGGCAGAACCGGGGAGCTCGATAAAGGTCGCGTAATCGACATTGTCGAGTTTGCGTAGCATGGGGATAACGGTGTCGTCGGGCGCGCCGTCGGTCTCAAAGACGGAGTAGGCCTGGCCGCCCACTTCGGTGCGGTAGGTGCGGCAGAATGCGATGTTCACGTGGGCGTAGGCGAGCAGGTTCGTGAGTGCGGCGAGCACGCCGGGGACGTCGTAGTGCGCCACAAAGAGTGTGGAGTACATACCCGAGATGTCGACGCCGACGCCGTTAATGCGGCTGATGCGCATCTTGCCGCCGCCCAGGCTCTCACCGCGGACCTGTGCCGTGGCGCCCGTGTCGTCGACCATGTCGATGTCGACGGTATTGGGGTGGATGGAGGCGTCGTCGCCCTTGATGTCAAAGTGATATTCGAGGCCCTGCTCGCGTGCGAGGTCGAAGGCCTGCTTGATGTTCTCGTCATCGGTGTCGAGGCCCAGGATGCCCGCGACGAGCGCGCGGTCGGTGCCGTGGCCGCGGTAGGTGTGGGCGAAGGAGTTCCACAGGCCAAAGGTGACTTTGGTGATGCGGCCTTCCAGCAGGCTGGCGGCAACTTGGGCGCAGCGGAGGGCGCCGGCGGTGTGCGATGAGCTGGGGCCGACCATGACGGGGCCCAAGATCTCGAATGCCGAGGTCGTAGCTAGTGTTTGCGGCTTGCCTGCCATGGGTGCTCCTGTTCTATCCCGTCGTCCCGAGGGGCGGGGCATACTCTGTCCCGCCGTTCCGAGGGCTTTAGTATTTGGTCGCCTGCTCGAGCAGTCCTGCTCGCACGGAGAGCACATTAAGTGCTCTCCGGCTCGTGCGGAACTCGCGATCGACCAAATACTAAAGCCCTCGGAACTTAGGATACATGGTTGGAGTCGCTCTGCTGCGAAATTTATCGGCCTGTGGCCTATTCCATGTCCCAGGTCGGCTCATCTTCACCACCTTAAAAAAAGAAGTACCGGTTGGAGTCGGTACTTCTTTTGGTGCGTTGTTTTTTGGCTGTAGTTTTTCGGGTTAGCTTACAGGCCGCAGGCTGCTTTGAGTTCTTCGACTCGGTCGGTTTTCTCCCAGGTGAAGTCGGCGTCTTCTCGGCCGAAGTGACCGTAGGCTGCCGTCTTTTCGTAGATGGGGCGGCGCAGGTCCAGGTCGCGGATGATTGCGCCCGGGCGCAGGTCGAAGGTCTTCTCTACGGCCTCGACGATCTTGTCCTCGGCAACATGTGCGGTACCGAAGGTGTCGACCATGATTGAGAGGGGCTTGGAAACGCCGATGGCGTAGGCAAGCTCGACTTCGCAGCGGTCGGCCAGACCGGCGGCGACCACGTTCTTGGCGACCCAGCGCGCGGCATACGCGGCGGAGCGGTCGACCTTGGTGCAGTCCTTGCCGCTAAAGGCACCGCCGCCGTGACGGCCGTAGCCGCCGTAGGTGTCGACGATGATCTTGCGGCCGGTGAGGCCCGTGTCGCCCATGGGGCCGCCCACGACAAAGCGACCGGTGGGGTTCACGTAGATGTCGGCGTTGTCCCACGGCATGTTCTCGGCGGCCATGACCGGGGTGATGACGTGCTCGATGAGGTCGGCCTTGATCTTGCCCATGTCCTCGATCTCGGCAGCGTGCTGCGTGGAGATGACGATGGTCGTGACCTCGACGGGCTTGCCTTCCTCGTAGCGCACGGTGACCTGGGTCTTGCCGTCGGGACGCAGATAGGCGAGGGTGCCGTCGTGACGCACGGCGGCCAGGCGCTCGGCTAGGCGACTCGCCAGGTAGTGCGGCATGGGCATGAGGGTCTTGGTCTCGTTGGAGGCATAACCGAACATCATGCCCTGGTCGCCGGCACCGATCAGGTCGATCGGGTCGGTGGTAGCGCCGGTCTGGGTCTCGAAGGACTCGTCGACGCCCTGGGCGATATCGGGCGACTGCTCGTGGATGAGGCTCATAACGCCGCAGGTATCGCAGTCAAAACCGAACTTGGCACGGTTGTAGCCAATGCGGCGGATAACGCCGCGAGCGATTTCCTGCACGTCGACGTAGGCCTGGGTGCGAATCTCGCCGGCGACGATGACGGTGCCGGTGGTCACGAGGGTCTCGCAGGCGCAGCGGACGTTCTCCACGTTGGCAGGCACGCCGTTGGGGGCGATGTAACCCTGCTCCTGGAGCTCTATTTCTTTGGCGAGGATTGCGTCGAGGACGGCGTCGCTGATCTGGTCAGCGATCTTATCGGGATGACCTTCGGTCACCGACTCCGACGTAAATACGAAGGACCCGTGCTGGGGTGGGATGGAACGAAGTTCTTCTGACATGATTGTCCTTTCAAAAACGTGTCCCGGCGACCGTTACCATTCCGCCGGGCTCTCTATGCAAGGGCTCATCATAGCGCGTAAATCAAACATTCACACCCTTTCCGCACCTACTCATTGGGGACAGACTTAAATGACCAGCCTTACCTAAATGCCAACAGGTTGCCAAAGACTGGTCATTTAAGTCTGTCCCCAATGAGTGAGTCGGTGCCCTTTGTGCGGAGGTTGCTTTGATGCTTTATACTGGTGCGGTTAGACATCCATCCTGCAATCGAGGAGATATCCATGGCATCAGACGTTCGCGTCCGCTTTGCACCCTCACCGACGGGCAAGCTGCACATCGGCGGCGCTCGCACCGCTATCTATAACTGGGCTTTCGCCCGCGCAAACGGCGGCACGTTCATCCTGCGCATCGACGACACCGACCCCACCCGCTCCACCGATGAGAACACGCAGATCATCCTGCGCGCCATGCGTTGGCTTGGCCTGGACTGGGATGAGGGCCCCGAGGTAGGCGGCGACTTTGGCCCCTACGCCCAGACTGAGCGCTTGGACCTGTACAAGCAGGCCGCCCAGAAGCTTTGGGACGAGGGCAAGGCCTATCCCTGCTTCTGCACCAAGGAGCAGCTCGACGCCGACCGCAAGGCCGCGCAGGAGCGCAAGGACCCCTTCCAGGGCTATCAGCGCCGTTGCCGCGATCTTGATCCCGAGGAGGCCCGCCGTCGCATCGAGGCCGGCGAGTCCTACGTCCTGCGTATTAAGGTGCCCGAGGACCGCGGCGACGTCGTCATCCACGACGCCGTCCACGGCGAGGTGACCTTCGACGCCAAGGAGCTCGACGACTTTGTCATCTTCCGCTCCGATGGCACGCCCACGTATAACTTCGCGACCGTCGTCGACGACGCCATGATGAAGATCACCCATGTCATCCGCGGCGACGACCACCTGTCCAACACCCCGCGTCAGGTCATGGTCTACGAGGCCCTCGGCGCTCCCGTGCCCACGTTCGCTCACATCTCCATGATCCTGGGCGCCGACGGCAAGAAGCTCTCCAAGCGCCACGGCGCCACCTCGGTGGAGGAGTACCGCGACGCCGGTTACCTGTCCGACGCCTTCGTCAACTACCTGGCGCTGCTCGGCTGGTCGCTCGACGGCGAGACCACGATCATCCCGCGCGATGTCCTGGCCAACAAGTTCTCACTCGACCGCATCTCCAAGAACCCGGCGACCTTTGATCCCAAGAAGCTCGATTGGGTCAATGCCGAGTACATCAACGGCATGTCCGATGCTCAGTTTGCCGACGAGATCATGGTCCCCGAGCTGCACGAGGCGGGTCTCATCGAGGGCAATGTCGAGTACGGCGAGGATTGGATCGACGCGCTTGCCGCCATCGTCAAGCCGCGCACCAAGATGCCGGCCGACGCCGTGACCGTCGCCGCTCCCATCTTCGCTACGGCCGAGACGCTCGAGTATGACGAGAAGTCCGTCAACAAGGGCCTGGCCAAGGAGGGCATGGGTGCCATTCTGGATGCCGCCAAGGCCGCTCTCGAGGGCGTGAACGAGTGGACGGCTGCCAACATCGACGCCGCGCTTGAGCCGCTGCCCGAGCAGATGGACCTTAAGAAGCGCGTGGTGTTCCAGGCCGTGCGCGTCGCCGTCTGCGGCAACATGGTGAGCCCCCCGCTGGGCGAGACCATGGCGCTCGTCGGCCGCGACGACTGCCTGGCGCGTATCGACCGCGCCCGCACGATGGCGCTGTAGCAGCCGCGTAAACGCATGTATCCGAGCCCCGTTCACCCGAGCGGGGCTCTTGTTTCTGAAGACGCATGGGATGGGAGGTATAGGGGCCATGGCCGAGCAACTGTCGCTGTTTGGTTCGCCGGAACCGGAGGAGGTTCCGGTGAAGCCAGCGCCTGCCGCTGCCTCGGCTCAGCCTAAGCCTGCACCTGAGCCCATCGCCGTCTATGCGAGCGTGGTCCTCGACATCCCGACGCGTGCGCTGTCCGAGCCGTTTGCTTATGGCGTTCCGCAGTCACTCGCCAACGATGTCCAGATCGGCTCCACCGTCCTAGTTCATTTTGGCAACCGTGCGGCCGCGGGCTACATCGTCAACATCGCGCCCGAGCTGGCCGACCTGCAAGGTAACGACGCCCTCGACCCCGCGCGCATTAGAGCCATCGAGGCTATCCTCAGCAAACCGCTCTTTACCGCAGAGGCTGCCCGTATCGCACGCTGGATGAGTTACGAGTATGTCGCGACGCTTTCCGAGTGCCTGCGCCTGTTCTTGCCACCGGGCGGAAGCCCGCGCGTGGTCAAGGGCGACGACGGCGTGTGGACTGTCGAGCGCCCCGCCGTCAAGCCTATCCAAAACCGCTGGGTCATGCTTACGCCCGAGGGCTTCGACTATACGCCGCCCAAGACCGCGGTCCGCCAGCGTCAGCTCATCGAGGCGCTCCAGTGCGGCCCGGTCACGACGCGTGACCTCAACCTGCTCTACAACAGTATGTCGGCGACCATCAAGGCACTCGAAAAACGCGGCGTCGTGGTGGTGGAGGAGCGCCGTGCGTGGCGTGGCTGCAATGAACAGACCACGCTCTCCTCGGCAAGCGGCAAGGCACCGGTCGCACTCACCAACGGTCAGCAGCAGGCGCTCGCGCAGATTGAGCGCGCCCGTCTGGACGCTCATGGCGACGTGGTGCTGGTCGACGGCGTCACCGGCTCCGGCAAAACCGAGGTTTATCTCTCCGCCATCGAGCGCGTGCTCGCGGCCGGTCGCTCGGCGTGCGTGCTTGTGCCCGAAATCTCGCTGACGGCCCAGACCGTCGGCCGCTTCCGCTCGCGCTTTGGCGGGGCGGTCGCCGTGTTCCATTCCCGCCTTTCGGCTGGCGAGCGCCTGGACCAGTGGGATATGGTCGCCAGCGGTGCCGCTCGCGTGGTCGTGGGCGCCCGCTCGGCGCTCTTTTGCCCGCTCAGCGACTTGGGCCTCATCATCATCGACGAGGAGCATGAGACCAGTTACAAGCAGGGTTCCAGTCCGCGCTACCACGCGCGCGAGGTGGCGGCAGAGATGGCGCGGCGTTACCGCTGCCCGCTTGTGTTGGGCTCCGCCACGCCCTCGGCCGAGGCTCTCGACCGCTGCCGCCGTGGCATGTATAACGGTGCCACCTGGACGCGCGTCGAGATGCCCGAGCGCCCGGGACACGCCGTGCTGCCGACTGTCCGCATTGCCGACCTGCGCCGCGAGTTCTCGCATGGCAGCCGCTGCATGTTCTCAAAACCCTTGATGGAGGGCTTGGAGCGTGTGGTCGAGCGCCGCGAGAAGGCCGTGCTGTTGCACAACCGCCGTGGCTTTGCGCCGTTCTTGATGTGCCGCGAGTGCGGATGCGTCCCCACCTGCAATCACTGCTCCACCGCGCTTACATATCACGAGCGCACGCACACGCTGCAATGTCACACCTGCGGTTCGTCTTGGCGCGTGCAGCCGTATCCCGCGCCCACGAGCCGATGCCCCAAATGTGGCAGTCGCTACCTGGCAAAAATGGGTCTGGGAACGCAGCAGATCGAGGACGCACTGCATCAGATGCTTCCCGAGGATGTCGCCATTATTCGCATGGATGCCGATTCCACGCGCGGCAAGGATGCGCACAAAAAGCTGCTCGAGCAGTTCGATGCGGCGGATTGTGCCGTGTTGCTGGGCACCCAAATGATCTCAAAGGGTCTCGATTTTCCCGAGGTCACGCTCGTAGGCGTGGTCAATGCCGACTTCGCACTCAAGCTGCCCGACTTTCGCGCAGGGGAGCGCGCCTACGATCTGCTGGAGCAGGTTGCGGGCCGCGCCGGCCGCGGCGATCGCCCCGGCGAGGTTATCATCCAGACCTACCTGCCCGAGGACCCGGTCATCCGCGCCGTCGCCGAGCACGACCGCTCGATTTTTACCGACTACGACCTGGACCAGCGCCGCGACGCGCTGTACCCGCCGTTTGTTCGCCTGGTCAACATCTTGGTATGGTCGGCGAACCGAGACGACGCGCAGGACTACATCGGGCGCATTGCAAAGCTCCTCAAGCGCCGTTGGCATGCTGCCGCGCCCGACTTTTTGCGGGCAGGGAGTGCCGTGCCGCAGGTGCTGGGCCCGGCTTCGTGTGTAATCGAGAGAGCCAAGGACCGTTACCGCTTCCATCTGCTTGTAAAGTCGCCGGTAGGGTACCATGTCTCTGATGATATCGACGCCTGCCTCAAAGAGGTGGGCTCTGTGCGCGGCGTGAGCGTGAGCGTTGACGTCGACGCCTATGATTTGATGTAACAACCCGAAAGGATGGCCATGGAAGCCAATGGAATCGTACTGTCGCCCGACCCTCGTCTGCGCCAGGAGTGCGCCGTCATCGAGGAGATCACCCCGGCGATCGAGGCGCTTGCCGAGAAGATGAAGAAGATGATGTTCGAGAACGGCGGTTGCGGCCTGGCTGCCCCGCAGATCGGCGAGCTCATTCAGCTCGTCACCATCGACTGCGACTACAGCGACAAGAACGACTACGACCCCTACGTGCTCATTAACCCCGTGATCGTGGAGCAGAGCGACCATCTGGTGCCCTTTAGCGAGGGCTGCCTGTCCATCCCCGGCATTAGCTGCGAGATTGAGCGTCCCGACCATGTCGTTGTCGAGGCGTACGACCTGGATGCCAACCTGATTCGCTACGAGGCCTCGGGCGATCTGTTCTGCGTTTGTCTGCAGCACGAGATCGATCACCTGCACGGCAACACCATGTTCGAGCGATTGAAGCCGATGCAGAGGCTCAAGGCTGTCAAGGAGTACCAGGACGCCCTGGCCCGCGGCGCTCGACCGGGCGAGACGGAGTAGGTCCCACCGTCCCCGGTGCTGAGCGCCCACATATCATCCCGTGCTCAAACATTCTCGCTTTGCTGCGAAACTGCGCGCGGGACGATATGTGGGCGCTCAGCACCGGGGACTGCGTTGTTCTGGCTCGGTTCGCCCGGGTGCCGTTGGGCCAGGGAGGGGCGTCTTCGCTGATAATTGCTTTGCTGAAAGAGCTGCTTTTATTGCGGCTCTTTCTTTGGTTTTGGGTATATTTGTTTTTGTTGGACTGTTCTGGCGGCTGGGTGCGCTTGCGACCTGGATCGCTTCTTTTGTAGCCGTCTCGGTTCGTTGTTGAGAGGAGACTTACTTTTATGCGTATTGTGTTTATGGGTACGCCCGATTTTGCTGTGCCTTCGCTGACTTCGCTTGTTGAGGCTGGTAACGAGATTGCGCTTGTTATTACTCGCCCTGATGCTGTTCGTGGGCGTGGTAAGAAGCTTGAGCCTTCTCCTGTTAAGGCCAAGGCGCTTGAGCTGGGGTTGCCGGTCGTTGAGGCCAATCGTATGACGCCTGAGGTTGTTGAGGCGCTTCAAACTGCCCAGGCTAATATTTTCTGCGTGGCTGCCTATGGTTGCATTTTGCCTGATGAGGTGCTGCATATGGCGCCGCTTGGTATTGTGAATGTTCATGCGTCTTTGCTGCCTCGTTGGCGTGGCGCCGCTCCTATTCAGCGTGCGATTCTTGCTGGTGATGAGGTTGCTGGCGTTTCCATTATGCGCATTGGACATGGCGTGGATACTGGTGCTTATTGTGCTCAGGCTTCCACGTCGGTTGCCGGTAAGCATGCTGAGGCGCTGACCATGGAGCTTGGTGAGCTTGGCGGCAAACTGCTTGCCGATACGCTTCCTTCTCTTGCTGATGGCACCGCCGTGTGGACTGAGCAGGATGAGTCGCTCGTCACTCATGCTGCCAAGATTTCCAAGCTGGAGATGCGTCTGGATCCGCAGATGGCTGCGCTCGATTGCGTGCGTCATGTGCTCGCTTCGTCCGATACCGCGCCTGCTCGTTGCGTGATTGCCGGCAAGACCGTGCGCGTGCTCGATGCTGCGCTGGCCGATGTTTCGCTTAGCAAGGGCGGCGTTGACGTTAAGAATAAGCGTGTTTTCCTTGGCCTTTCCGATGGTGCGGTTGAACTGCTCGAGGTTAAGCCCGATGGCAAGCGTGCCATGGCCGCTTCTGCTTGGGCTGCTGGGCTGCAGGGCGCCGATCTTTCGTGGGGTGTTTTGTCATGAGCAAGCTGTCTCCCGCGCGCAAGCTTGCGCTCGATGTGCTCATGGAGGCCGATCGCCGCGGTATGTATGCGCGTGACGTGCTGTCCTCTCGCGCATCGGCCAAGGCTATTGACCAGCGCGATTCCGCTTTTGCAGCTCGCTTGGCGCTCGGTGTGGCCGCCACGCAGGGTATTTTGGACGAACTGCTCGATCAGTTTCTCGATAAGCCTAAAAAGGTTGCGCCGCGTGTTCGCATGGCGCTTCGTATCTCGGCCTTCGAGATGCTCTATCTGCATACGCCGGGTCGCGTTGCGGTGAGTCAGGGCGTTGAGCTGGTGCGCAGCGGAGCTAAGTCTGCCGCCGGTTTGGCCAATGCCGTGCTGCATAAGGTCGCGGACAACGTTGAGGACTTTGCCACGGCGTCCGATGTTGATGAGTCTGAGCGACGCCTGGTTCGTCTGTCGCGCCTGATGGGACTGCCGCGTTGGCTGTGCGCTCGCATTATGGCATCGTTCGACACGCCAGAGGGTGCGCTTAACTTTGCCGGCAATCTGGCCCCCGCGCCGCTGGCCCTGCATGAGAACGCCTTTGCGACCAAGCCCGATCCGTATATCTCGCAGCTCGTCGCGCCTGTCTTCCCGGGCTGCCATGCCCCGGTTGATGCCCAGGTTACCGTTGCTTCGGGTGTGTTTGAGCGTGCTGCCGCGGTGGCATCTGATCTCAACGCGCAGCTTATCGCCACAGCTGCCACGCGCCCTGGTAGCTGCCTTGAGATTGGTGCCGGTCGTGGCACCAAGACCTTTGTGATGATGTGCCAGGCCAAGCGTGCGGGCTATGAGCGTCAGCATACGGCGCTCGATCTGCATGATCGCAAGTGCGACCTGAATCTCGCTCGCCTGCATAAGGCCGGTATTCAGGGCGTTCGTACGGTTTCGGGTGATGCCTGCGAGCTTGATGAGGTGCTCACATCGTTTGATGCCATGCTTGGCGAGCCTGTTAAGTTCGACACGGTTTTTATCGATGCGCCGTGCTCGGGCACCGGCACCATGCGCCGTCATCCTGAGATCCCGTGGCGCCTAACCGAGAATGATGTGACGGCCGAGTTACCCAAGCTTCAGCTGACGATGCTTAAGGAGGCTTCTGCGCGCGTGGCCGCCGGCGGAGAGCTCATCTATGCCACCTGCTCGGTTTTTGATGAAGAGAACACACAGGTCGTGGATGCCTTCCTGGCCTCTTCCGAGGGCGCCGACTTTAGCGTCGCACCGCTCTCCGAGGCGCAGATTCTGCAACTCCCCGAGTTCGATCAGGCCAAGAAGCTCGTATTCGTACGTCAGAACGATCGAGGCCTCTTCCAAAGCGTTCCCGTAAACGCCGACTCCTACGACGGCCACTTCTGCGCCCGCCTGATCCGCAAGTAACTACTATGTTGCGGTGAAATAGGGATTGAATAGCGGCATCTACCTACCAAACAGTCCTTATTTCACCGCAACTCATAAGGAAACCTGGGTAGCTTGATTAGCTACCCATAGAGCAAAGAAACAGCCCCGCGATCGGCGTTGATCGCGGGGCTGTTTGGTTTCTAGTGGCTATGCGGGCAATTGGCGCAGCAGCCGCTCGTGGCGTTGGTGCTGGAGCCGCCGCTTCGCTGGTCGGTGTTGTAGAAACCGCTGCCCTCAAATTTAATGCCGCTGGCCGAGAACGTCTTGGCCGCCGGGGCACCGCAGCTGGGGCACACGACCTCGGGAGTCTCGGACATGGGATGCTCAACCTCAAACACGTTGCCGCAGCTCGAGCACTTGTAATCGTAGCGCGCCATAATACTTCCTTTTCAGCACAAAGCGGGCAGATTACTCTGCCCGCAAAAATTCAAACGTCTGTAACTGTACCCTATATCGGGGCTTTTATCACGCTTCGCCCCAGAATCTATGGTTGTTGCGCAGGAGCTGTGCGGTTTTGTTCTCGGCGGCTGCAATGTCTGCCTCGTCAGCCTGCCAGGTCCAGTTGCCCGTGGCCACGCCCGGAACGTTCATGCGCGCGTCGTCGCCAAGCCCCAGGACATCCTGCAGCGGCATCATCACCAGGGGAGCGTCGCTTGCCAGCGCGTCGCTCATCAGCTTGGCCGCCACCTCAACACCGCTCGGTTCATCGCCGCCCGCAAAGGAACGCGTACACCAGCCGGCCAGCGTCGACGTATCGTGCGTCGAGGTGTAGAGAATCTTGCCAGGCGTGGGATGCACACCGCAACGGACGTCGTAATCGCTAAACTCCAGCACGTCCATGCCGGGGAAACCGCAGGTCGAAGCCATGGCGCGAACACCGGGCGTCAAATAGCCCAGGTCCTCGGCGATAAAGTTGAGCGGACCCAGCTCGTCATAGGCGGTCTGGAACAGGTCTTTGCCCGGTCCCGCCAGCCAGCGACCGTCGGCGCAGGCCTTGCCGGCGGGGATGCTAAAGTAGCTGTGGAACCCCAGGAAGTGATCCAGACGCACGCGGTCGTAGAGCGAGAACGCGCGACGCAGGCGATCCATCCACCAGCTATAGCCGTTCTGCTTCATGTGGTCCCAGCGGAACGTCGGGTTGCCCCACACCTGGCCCTCGGGCGCAAAGTTGTCGGGCGGCGCACCGGAAATCTCAATCGCCTTGCCGGTATCGGACAGCCAGAAGTTCTCGGGTTCGCTCCACGCGTCTGCCGAATCGTCGGACACGTACATAGGAATATCGCCGATAACCTCGATGCCCTTCTTGTGCGCATAGTTCATGAGCTCGCACCAAGCCAGGTCAAAGCGGTACTGCATGTACGCCTGAAGCTCGGCCTCGTTGTGAAAGCGCTTGTCGTCGATCAGATGCTCGTTGTAGCGCGCGACATCTGCCGGCCAATCATGGCGCGACTCGCCCTCAAAGTACTTCTTAACGGCCATGTAGACGCAGTATTTCTCGAGCCAATCGGCATTGCGATGTTTAAACGCGGTGTACAGCGGATCGGCATCCTCGCCGCCGCGGGCCTTCCAGGTCTCAAAGTCGGCTGCCAGCTCCTCGTGGCTCTCGGGTAGCAGGTCGATATTGCCTGCAAAGGCCGAAGGACCGGCGTAAGGGGAGCGGAAGAAGTCCGTGGGGTTGACGGGGAGAACCTGCCAGTAGCGCATGCCCATGGCGGCCAGATGGTCGATAAAGCGACGCGTGGGCGCGCCGATCGTACCGGGCTTGCCGTCGTCGGTCGGCACCGATGTGATATGGCACACAACACCCGCACCGTGATCGAGCGGCTCCTGCAGGCGCTGCTCGGCGTGGTGATAGATGATCGACGAACCCAGCGGGTACAGGTCGAGCGTGACCGTGCCGTTGTGAATCTCGCACTCGTGACCGCTAATCACATCGCTCGCGCATTCGCCGAGCGCCGGAATCGTCACGCGGTGTGAATTGCGCAGGCTGCGGTTGATGATGACGGTCGCGGACTCGCCGTCTTTACCGGTGCGCGTATAAGCGAGTACTTCGTCATTGAGCGCAAAGGCCTTGATTTCACCGTCGATCATAAACGGCAACGCGCGGCGCACAGCAGATGCGTTCTTGACGATCGCAAGCGTATCGAAGTCGTGCAGGTTTTCCTTGGTCGGCATGGTGCGACGATTGCCCGGATCGGTGAGTCCCTCAAGGCCGTACTCGTCGCCATAGTAAATCGAAGGCACACCCGGGAAGGTCATCTGCATGAGCGTCGCGAGCCAAAAACGGCTCTTGGCCAGGCCCATCGCGTTCTCATCCAGACGCCATTTGCTGCGCTCGCACTCGGGCAGCTGCGACTCGTCGGGGCCGCCGCCGAGCACCGATATAATGCGCGGACGGTCGTGACTCGAAAGCAGATTAAGTGCGCAAGACAGGGCCTCACGCGGATAGTTCTCGCGTAGGGTCTCGATATCCTCGGCAGCTTGGTAGGCGTTTTTGTAGCCCATCAAAAAGCCGATGACCATGTCGCGGAAGGGGTAATCCATGGCCGAGTCGAGCTCGGAGCCTTGTAGATACCGACGCAGATGGCCGTAGCTGATCTTGTTGGAGGCATCTTCCCAGACCTCGCCGAGCAGCAGCGCGTCGGGCTTCTCGGCGAGCACGGCCTTTTTGATCTCGGTCAGGAAGTCATCGGAAAGCTCGTCAGCCACATCTAGGCGCCAGCCATGAGCACCAGCGCGCAGCCATTTACGGATAACGCCGTCCTTGCCCAGGAGCCGCTCGCGTACCAGCTCGGAGCTCTCATTGATGGCAGGCATGTTACCCACGCCCCACCAACAGTCGTACGAGCCGTCCTCGTGGAAATAAAACGCATCGCGCCACGGCGAGTCCTCGCTCTGCCCTGCACCGACGCCGGGATAGTTGCCGTAGCGGTTGAAGTAGATCGAGTCGTCGCCCGTATGGTTGAAGACGCCGTCCAGGATGATGGAAATTCCGAGCTTCTCTGCCGCCTCGCACAGCTCAGTAAAGTCCTGCTCGGTGCCCAGGATCGGGTCGATCTTGGTGTAATCGGCCGTGTCGTAGCGGTGGTTGCTTGCGGCCTCAAAGATGGGGTTGAGGTAGATGGCCGTAAAGCCCAGCTCGGCAATGCGGGGCAGGTCTTCTTGGATACCCTTGAGCGAACCGCCGTAAAAGTCCCAAGTCTTGATGGAGCCGTCTTCGGCACGCTCGTACACGGGCGGCTCGTTCCAGTCCTCGACCATGCGGCGCTGAATGCCCTTACGCGGTTTTTCGACCTCGGCCAGCGTGCGCTCGCGCCAGTGCTCGTCGCGGGCATAGCGATCGGGGAAGATCTGGTAGACCATACCGCGCTCGTACCAGGTGGGACGGTTCTCACGGTGTTTGTAGACGGTGACCTGGAATGACGGCACCTCGGCGTAGTCGTAGGTTACGCCTTCGCCGCCGGTGCGGCCCTGTGGTGCGCCCAGGCGAACCTCGGGCTGGCCCTCGATATTGCATATAAAGCTGTACCAGATAAGACAGGGCTCGGTGCACTCAAGCTCTACGGTAAATATGCCGTCGCCCTCGTGCGTCATGGGATACAGAGACTCACCGATTTCATCGACCCAGGTACGCAGGGTAAGCGTTGCCTGGTTGGGGTCGGCATCCTCCAAAATCACCGATAGCGAAACGGAAGTTCCAGTGGTCACAGCGCCAAACGGAGTACGAAACTGCGGCAGACGGCTGTTGTGTATCAATCTCATAGTACGGTCCAGTTCAATAGAATCATGGCCTGCTGGCCATGGGCTTTACGCACAGGATGTAAGTATATCTGTTGTACACAGGCTGTATAAACAACATCCGTTTACCATCGGCGAACGGTTGTCCTTGAAAATCGTTTTACCAACTACCTACAGAGAAGGGGCGCCCAGTTGGAGCGCCCCTTGCATAGGGTTTGATTAGGTTTTGGATCGTCTGTGGGCTAGCGGCGCTTGCGGGTGGCCGTTGCCTTGCGGACGGACGTCTTCTTGGTCGGAGCCTTTTCCTCGACCTGAGCGGCGGGGGAGACCGGAGTCTCCTTAGCGGGCTCGGGCTTGGCCGTACCCTTTGGAGCGATTTTGACCTCGGCGGCCTTCGGAGCCGGCTTGGCCTTTAACTCGGCCTTGGGCTCCTCTTTGGCAGCAGCGGGCTTAGTCTCTGCCGTGGGAGTTGCGGCCTTTGCCGTGGCCTTCTTGGCTGTCGCCGTGCGCTTGCGCGTGGTGGTCTTGGCGGCCGGCTTGGTCTCGACGGTTGCCTCGGCCTTGGACTCGGCGGGCGTCTCATCGACGTTGACGGCTGGCTTTGCGGCTGCCTTGGTCGTGGCGGCCTTGGTCTTGGTCGACTTTGTGACCGTAGCCTTCTTGGCAGCCGTGGTCTTGGTCGTGGTCGTCTTCTTGGCAGCGGTCTTTGCCGGAGCCTTGGCGGCTGTCTTGGCCTCAGCGACCTCGGTCTTTACCTCGGGAGCAGCCTCGGCTTCGGCGGCCTTCTTGGCAGCGGCGGTCGTGCGCTTGCGCGTGGTCGTTGTCTTGGCAGCCGTCGTTTTAGTCGCGGTAGCCTTGGTCGTCGTAGCCTTCTTAGCCGTCGTCTTACGAGTCGTGGTCTTCTTTGCCGCAGGCTTCGCAGCAGGCTTCACCTCAGGCTCGGGCTCGGGAGCAGCCTCAGCCTTTAACTCAGGCTCGGCCTTTGCGGACTCAGCCTCAACCGGTTTCTCCACGGCCTTGGGCTCCTCAGCAGCCACCGGCTCGTCGGCAACCGACGCCGGGCGCTCAATCTCCGGATGCATAAAGAAGTACAGGTCCAGATACTTATCGGCCGAGCGCGTCCAGCTAAAGTCCTGGCTCATGGCCTGCGTGACCAGCTGGTTCCAGGCCTCGCGGTTATCCCAGAACAGACGCGCCGCGCGGAATACCGCATCGCCCATCTCGTCGCCGTTAAAGTTGCTAAACGAGAAGCCCGTGCCCTCGCCGGTAAACTCGTTGTACGGCTGCACGGTGTCCTTCAGACCACCGGTTTCGCGAACAATCGGCAGGGTACCGTAGCGCATGGCGATGATCTGCGACAGGCCGCAGGGCTCAAACTTCGACGGCATTAGGAATATGTCGGCGGCGGCATACATGCGCTGCGACAGCGCCGGATCGAACTCGATGCGCGCGGCCATGGTGCCGGGGTACTTGTCCTGGAAGTAGCGCAGGCCGTCCTCGTAGTCGCGGTCGCCGGTGCCCAGCACCGCCACCTGCACGCCGCCGGCCAGAATGCGGTCGAGCGCGTACATGACCAGGTCTAGGCCCTTCTGGCGCGTCAGACGCGTGACCATGACCATAAGCGGACGGTCGTCGCGAACCTCGAGCCCCAGCTCTTCCTGCAGCTTGGCCTTGCACACGGCCTTGCCAGAACGGTCCTCGACGGTGTAGTTGGCGGCAATGCGCTTGTCGGTCGCCGGGTCAAAGCCCGTGACGTCGATGCCATTCAAAATGCCCTGCAGCGCGTATGAACGCTCGCGCAGCACACCGTCCAGGCCCTCGCCAAACTCGGGCGTCTGAATCTCGTTGGCATAGGTGGGGCTCACCGTAGTGATGGCGTCGGCATAGCGCAGGGCGCCCAGCATGTAGTTGATGCTGCAGGCGTCGCAACGCAGCTGCGAGGCGGCCGCCGGAATATGCGCCACACCCAGGATGTCCTCCATCACGGTGTCGCTAAACTGGCCCTGGAACGCCACGTTGTGGATCGAGAACACGGTCTTGACGCGGTCGTACAGCGGCAGGCCCTGGTAGAACTCGCGCAAGAACACGGGCGCCAGCGCCGTCTGCCAGTCGTTGCAGTGCAGGATGTCGCACTCAAAGCCGGCCGGCAGGTGCTGCAGGCTCTCGGTGATGGCCTTGGAGAAGAACGCAAAGCGCTCGCCGTCGTCAAAGAAGCCGTACGGATAGTCGCGCGCAAAGTAGCGCTCGTTGTCGATGAACATATAGGTGACGCCGTCGTGCTCGAGCTTCTCGAGACCGCAGTACTCGTTGCGCCAACCCAAGCTCACGTAAAAGTCGGAGAAGTGCTCCATCTGCGCCTTGTACTCGTCCTTGATGGTGGCGTACTTGGGCACCATCACGATGACTTCGGCGCCGGCGCGCACAAGCGCCGCAGGCAGCGAGCCCGCTACGTCGCCCAGGCCACCGGTCTTCACAAACGGCGCGCACTCGGCCGAGGCAAACACGATCTGCATCTTTTTGCTGGAATCAGCCATATTGTCTCCCATGTTGCAATTCGAGAATAGCCGCCTGGCGCTAACCGGGCGGCTATTCTGCATGTTACGAGTGATGTTGCGGTGCCAACGTTAACGTACGATGGTGGTGTCGGAAGTTAACGGAGCCTTGCCCAGCACCAAGATGTTCTCGGGCGTGCCGCGAAGCTCGGTGTTGGTGGGAACCACGTTGTTCTTGTCCAGGATGGCGTTCTCAACGCGGGCGCCGCTCTTGATGATGCAGCTCTGGTTGATGATCGAGTTGGTCACCGAGGCGCCTTCCTCGACCACGACGCCGCGCGACAGGATCGAGTTGCGCACGGTGCCCTTGATGATGCAGCCGGCCGAGATGATCGAGTTGCAGGCGTGGCTGCCGGTCGCGTAGCGCGAAGGCGGCACGTCGTGAGCCTTGGTCAGGATCGGGCGCTCGGGGTCAAAGAGCTGGTCGGCCACGGTCTGGTCGAGCAGGTCCATGCTGCGGCGATACAGCGACTTCTCGCTAAACACGCCCACGACCTCGCCCTTGTACTCGTAGCTGCACACGTCGATGTTGCCAAAGTCGCCCTGGAGTGCCTCGAGCAGGTCCAGATAGTCGGCAGCCTGGTAGTGGTCGATGATCTCGAGCAGCGTCTCGCGGTTGACAATGCAGCAGTCCATAGAGGCGTTGTCGCCATACACGACGCCGGCGCTCACGCCCGTCAGGCGGCCGTTCTCGTTGATCTGCAGCTTGGTCTCGTCATCGACGTTGCGCGTGGCCTTGCAGTACACCACGGTCATCTGGGCGCCGGAGTTCTCGTGCGCGTCGATGATGGTGTTGAGGTCCATGTTAAAGATGATGTTGGTGCCCATCATCACGACATAGGGCTTGTCCGAGCGCTGGAACAGCGTCTTGTTGGAGATGATGTCGCGCAGCAAGAAGCGCATGCCGCCCTTGGTGGTGCCATACGCATTACCGGGCACCATGAACAGACCGCCCTTCTTGCGGTCCAGGCCCCAGTCCTTGCCCGAGCCCACGTGGTCGATCAGGGAACGGTAGTTGCCCGGCATGACGACACCGACGGTCTTAATGCCGGCATTCATCATGTTGGACAGCGGGAAGTCGATCAGGCGGTAGCGGCCCAAAAACGGAACGGACGCGATGGGGCGGTCCTTGAGCAGCACGCTGCCGTAGGTCGAAGAGTAGTTAGCGGTGATATAACCGATGGCCTTGCGATTGATCATCGGATCATTCCCCCTTCCCGATAACGACGTCATTTCCAACGACGGCCGTATCCTTGGTGGTATCGACAGAGCCGAGCTTCACGCCCTCTTCGACCGTGGAGTTCTCGCCCAAAATTGCACGGCAGATGTGCGCGCCGCTCTTAACGTGCGCACCCGGCAGCAGCACGGAGTCCTCGACCACGGCGCGCTCCTCGATGATGACATCGGTCGAAAGGATCGAGTGGCGAGCGGTGCCGTAGATCTTGCAGCCGTTGGAGACCAGGCAGTCGTCCAGGCGACCATCCGGGCCAATGTAGTGCGGCGGACGCGTGGTGATGTTGGACATGATGGGGAAGTGCTTGTCAAACAGATCGAACTCGGGGTTGTTGCCCAGCAGGTCCATCGAGGTCTCGTGGAAGCTGGCGATGGTGCCGACGTCCTTCCAAAAGCCGTGGAACTCGTAGCTGTACAGGCGCTTGCCCTCGCCGAGCAGCTTGGGGATGATGTCCTTGCCAAAGTCGTGGCTCGAGCGCTGGTCCAGAGCGTCCTCCTCGAGCGCCTCGATCAGCACGTCGGCCGAGAAGATGTAGATGCCCATGGACGCGAGGTTCGAATCGGGCTTATCGGGCTTCTCGGTGAACTTGGTGATGCGGCCGTCCTCGGGGTCAGTGGTCAGGATGCCAAAGCGGCTAGCCTCCTCCCAAGGCACGGGCATAACGCTCACCGTGAGGTCGGCGTTGTTCTCAATGTGCGTCTTGAGCATCTTGCGGTAGTCCATGCGATACAGGTGATCGCCCGAAAGAATCAGGACGTACTTGGGGTCGTTGGCCTTGATGTAGTCCAGGTTCTGCGTAATGGCGTCGGCCGTGCCCGCATACCAGGCGCCGCCGGTCTGCGTCTCGTACGGCGGCAGGATCGACACGCCGCCGTCGCGGCTGTCCAGATCCCACGCCTCGCCGGAGCCCACATAGGCATGCAGCAGGTAGGGGCGATACTGCGTCAGAACGCCCACCGTGTCGATGCCCGAGTTGGAGCAGTTGGAGAGCGAAAAGTCGATAATGCGGAACTTGCCACCAAAGCTAACCGCCGGCTTGGCGATCTTTTGGGTGAGTGCCCCCAATCGGCTGCCCTGTCCTCCTGCGAGGAGCATCGCGATGCATTCTTTCTTACTCATCGATTTCTCCTTCTGTCATCGATGTTCCTAAACCCATTAGCGACGGGCGCGGCACTCGGTCGCGCCCGTCGAGTAATGCCGTGCTGGCATAAGGGAACTCGCGCGCCTTTAAGCGTGCCAGATCTCGTCGCGGTACTCGCGAATGGTGCGGTCGCTCGAGAACCAGCCCGAGGAGGCGGTGTTGAGCAGCGCCTTGCGGTTCCAGGTCTCCTGGTCGCCGTAGCTGCCGGTGAGCTTCTCCCACGCATCCACGTAGCTGCGGAAGTCTGCCATGACCAGGTCGGGGTCGTTGTTGTTCATGAGCTCGTTGTAAATGCTCTCGAAGTTGCCCGAAAGACCCGCAAAGGTGTTGTCCTTGAGCTCGTCCATCACGCGACCCAGGCGCTCGCGGTCGCCGTTGAGGGTATCCCACGCAAAGTAGCTGTTGGATGCCCAGAGCTGCTCGACCTCGGGAGCGGTCAGGCCGAAGATGGCCTCGTTCTCGCGGCCGGCCAGGTCGGCGATCTCGATGTTGGCGCCGTCGAGGGTGCCCAGCGTAATGGCGCCGTTCATCATGAGCTTCATGTTGGACGTGCCCGAGGCCTCCTTGCCGGCCGTGGAGATCTGCTCCGAGATCTCGGCGGCGGGGTAGATGAGCTGGGCGTTGCTCACACGGAAGTTGGGGATAAAGCAGACCTTCATGACCTCGTTGACGCGGGCATCGTTGTTGATGACCTCGGCGACGGAGTTAATGAGGCGGATGGTCTCCTTGGCGAAGGTGTAGCTCGAGGCGGCCTTGCCGCTAAAGATGAAGGTCGTCGGCGTCACGTGGAAGTTGGGATCGGCGATGCGACGGTTGTAGATGTCCATCACCTTCATGATGTTCATGAGCTGGCGCTTGTAGGCATGGAAGCGCTTAACCTGAACATCGAAGACGGTGTTGGGGTCAATGACCAGACCGGTCTCAGCCTTAACGTAGGCGGCCAGGCGCTCCTTGTTGGCACGCTTGGAGGCACCCACGGCCTTCAGGAACTCGGAGTCATTCTGGTACTCCTTGAGCTTTTCCAGCTCAAAGGCGTCCTTGAGCCAGCCGTCGCCAATGGCCTCGGTCACGAGCTTGGCATAGGTGGGGTTGGCCTCGGCAAAGAAGCGACGGTGCGAGATCCCGTTGGTCTTGTTGTTGAACTTCTCGGGCGACAGGGCATAGAAGTCCTTGAGCACGATGTTCTTGATGATGTCAGAGTGGATCTTGGCCACGCCGTTGACGCTATGGCTGCAGATCACGGACAGGTTGGCCATGCGAATCTCGCCGTCCCACAGGATGGCGGTCTGGCGCAGACGCTCCTGCCAGCCCTCCTGCGTGGTGTCGAACGACTCATGCCAACGACGGCTGATCTCGTCGATGATCTGATACACGCGGGGGAGGAGCTTGGAGAACGTGCCGATGGGCCACTTCTCCAGGGCCTCGGGCAGAATGGTGTGGTTGGTGTAACTCACGACCTGCGTCACGATGTTCCAGGCGTCGTCCCACTCGAGCTTCTTCTCGTCGATGAGGATGCGCATGAGCTCGGGGCCGCACATGGCAGGGTGGGTATCGTTGGTATGGATGGCCACAAACTGCGGCAGCAGCTCCCAGTTCGCGCCGTGCTCCTTCTCAAAGGTGTCGAGCAGGCTGTAGATACCGGCCGAGACAAACAGGTACTCCTGCTTCAGGCGCAGCAGACGGCCGTGCTCGCCGGCGTCATTGGGGTAGAGGATGGCGCTGATGGCCTCGGCCTCGGCGCGCTCGGCATCTGCCAGGGCGTAGTCGCCGCGGTTGAAGGCCTCCAGATCGAAGTGCTCCTCGACCGGCTCGGCGGCCCAGACACGTAGCTTGTTGACGGTCTCGCCGGCATAGCCCACGACGGGGATGTCGTAGGGAACGGCCAGGATATCCTGCGTGTCCACCGTACGGTAGAACGTGCGACCGCTCTCCTCAAAGCCCTCGACGCGGCCACCAAACTTAATGGTCACGGCCTTGTCCTGACGACGAACCTCCCAGGGATAGCCGTGGGTGAGCCACTCGTCGGTGGCCTCGACCTGGCTGCCGTTGACGATCTCCTGCTTAAAGAGGCCGTAGCGGTAGCGCATGCCGTTGCCGTAGCCGGCAATGCCCTCGGCTGCCATGGAATCCAGGAAGCATGCAGCCAGGCGGCCCAGGCCACCGTTGCCCAGCGCCGGATCGGGCTCCTGGTTCTCGATGACGGACAGGTCAAAGCCCATGTCATCGAGCGCCTCGGCGACCATGTCGCGCACGCCAAAGTTGAGCAGATAGTTGTCGAGCAGGCGGCCGATCAAAAACTCGATCGAGAAGTAGTACACGCGCTTCTTGCCCTCGGCGGCCGCACGGGCGTCGCTCTTGGTGGCAACGGTGCGTGCCTTCTCGGCCACGAGCTTGGCCAGGGCATTAAAGCGGTCAAGGTCGCTGGCGGCCTCGACGCTTTTGCCGCTAATGCTCATGACGGCATCGCGATAGAGCTCGGTAAACTCCTGCTTGTTGTCGAAGATCTTATTCATACGTTCCTTTCCCCCGGGGATGTTTCTCCCGGAACGGTTATGACTTGTATCCTACGCCCCCGCGGGGCGGGTGATTACAGCGGTAACGCCTTTGTTACGCTTTCTTGGCGGGAGCCTTAACAGCAGCTGCCTTGGCCTTGGTAGCGGCCTTTTTAGTGGCTGCCTTCTTGGCTGTGGTGGACTTGGCAGAAGCCTTGGCAGCGGGCTTGGCAGCCTTCGCCTTGGTCGGAGCCTTCTTAGCAGCCGCGACCTTGGGCTTCACCGAGGACGTGCGCTTGCGCGTTGTCTTCTTGGGCTCCTCGACCACGGGCGGCTTGTAGCTGCTGGGACCGCGGCGCTTAAGCACCACGCCTGCCAGACCGGGCACCTTAATCTCGATGGAGTCCATCTGCCCGTTCCAGGGATAGGGCTCGCTCGAGCAGGTGTAGGGCTCCTCGCCGGCATAGCCGCTGCCGCCAAACTCAGGACGGTCGGAGTCAAAGATAACCTCCCAGTCACCCTCACGCGGCACGCCCACGCGGAAGCTCTCGTAGCTCGCCGGGTCAAAGTTAATCAGGATCACCAGATCGTCATCGACGTCCTCGCCCTGACGCACAAAGCTCACGATGGACTGCTTGGAGTTGTCTGCGTCGATCCAAGTGAAGCCGTCGTCGGTGTAGCCGCGCTCGTACAGGGCGGGCTCGGCGGTGTACAGGTGGTTGAGCGCCTTGATAAACGCCTGATGATGCTTGTGAGTCTCGTACTCCTCGGTCAGGAACCACTGGATGGACTCGTAGTAGCGCCACTCAATAAACTGGCCGATCTCGTTGCCCATAAAGTTGAGCTTGGCGCCGGGGTGCGTCATTTGGTAGAAAGCCAGCGTGCGCAGGCCGGCAAACTGGCGCCACCAGTCGCCCGGCATGCGGCCGATGAGCGAGCACTTGCCGTGCACGACCTCGTCGTGGCTCAGCGGGCAAATGAAGTTCTCGGTAAAGGCGTACATGATGGAGAACGTGAGCAGCCCGTGGTTGCCGGGGCGCCACGGAAAATCGGTCTGCATGTAGTGCAGGGTGTCGTTCATCCAGCCCATGTCCCACTTGTAGTGGAAGCCCAGACCGCCGTCCTGCGGCGGATAGGTCACGAGCGGCCACGCGGTGGACTCCTCGGCCATCATCATCACGTCGGGGAAGTGGGCCTCCACGGCGCAGTTGACCTGGCGGATAAACGCGCTGGCGTCCAGGTCCTCCTCGGTTCCGTACTTGTTGAACTTCTTTTGACCCGGATCGTCGATGCCAAAGTTGAGGTACAGCATACTGGACACGCCGTCCATGCGAATGCCGTCCACGTGGAAGTTCTCGAGCCAATACAGCACGTTGGAAACCAGGAAGGAGCGGACCTCGCCGCGGGCGAAGTCAAACTTGTGCGTGCCCCAGTTGGGGTGAATCTCGTGCTCAAACAGCATGTGGCCGTTAAAGGTGGCAAGGCCGTGGGAGTCGGCGCAAAAACCGCCAGGCACCCAGTCCATGATCACGCCGATGCCCGCCTCGTGGCACGCATCGATAAAGTGCATGAGCTGCTGCGGATTGCCGTAACGCGACGTGGCGGCATAGTAGCCGGTCGTCTGGTAGCCCCAGGAGCCGTCGAAGGGATGCTCCATGAGCGGCATGACCTCGATATGCGTGTAGCCCATGTCGCGCACGTAGTCCACGAGCTCCACCGACAGGTCGTCGTAGGTGTAGAACTCGCCGCGCTGCGCGGGGAAGGGATCCATGGGACCGGGGTAGTTGCCGTATTCGTCCGGCTCGCCCTGCGGCGCGTCGCCGTGGCGCTTCCACGAGCCAATATGCACCTCGTAGATGTTGAGCGGCTGCGACATGTGGTTGTGGCCGGCGCGGCGCTTGAGCCACGCGGCGTCGTTCCACTGGTAGCCATCGAGGGTCCACAGCACGCTCGCGGTACCCGGAGGGCACTCGGCCTTAAAGGCGTACGGATCGGCCTTGTAGAGCTTCTCGCCCTCGTTGGTCTCGATGAGATATTTATAGAGTTGGCCCTGCTCGGCGCCAGGAATAAAGCCTTCCCAAATAGCGCTCGTATGCACGGGCACCAGCGGGTTGGCTTCCTCATCCCAGTCGTTAAATTCGCCAATGACATGGACGCTTTTTACGTCAGGCGCCCAAACGCAAAAGCGCCAGCCGCGCGTACGGTTCTGCGTGTCGGGATGCGCGCCCATCTTTTCCCAGCTGCGCTCCCACATACCAATGCCAAACAGGTAGACATCGTCCTTGGAGAGCTCCGGTGCGTGCGGAGCCGGTTTGCGGGTTGCGGGCTTTTTAGCCGTTGGCTTTAGCTTTGTATCGCTCACGTTTGATCCCATCATGACGCGGCAGCGTGTTGCCTTGGTGACTAGATGCGAAAGGTCCAAGGCTGCACGAATCGAAGGGACGGCGAAGTTTCTGTGATTCGTTCCACCTCGCGTGCTCGGTGGAACTTTCGGCAGAAACTACGATAACACCTGTGCGTTAGTTTTATGGACGAAAGCGGATTCGCGGGGACGTTTAATCGGTAAGCGACATGTTTATACCACTGGCAGAATTGACGTGATAAAACTCTTGACAGTTTTACCAATTTGGGTTTCAAAATTGTTTGGCTGACGTTTGGTAAAACGTTTTTAGCAGGATGTTTACCATTTGATATCGAAAGGTTCGTTTATGTCCCATACCGCCGCTCCCAAGGTTGCTTTTATTTTCGATTGCGACGGCACACTGGTTAATAGCACCCCCGTCTGGGCCTATGCCCAGCCCGAGTTATTGCACCGCCACGGGATTGACGTGAACGTGGATGACTTTGCCCAATTTGAGCACCTGTCGCTGGAGGATGAGTGCCAGGCTTACCACGACACGTGGGGCATTGGCGCGAATGGCGAGGAGCTGTATCGCGAGCTGGGCGAGATTTTGATTGATGGGTACTCCAAGGTGCCGCCGCGTGAGGGTCTCCTGGCATTTTTGGAGCAGGCGAAGACGTCGGGCATTGCCATGTGCGTAGCCACGTCCACGCCGGCCGAGCTGGTGCAGTCCGCGCTCGCTGGTGCCGGGCTCGACGCTTACATGGAGTTTGTTACCACGACGGGCGAGGCAGGACGCTCCAAGCAGTTCCCCGATGTGTATGAGCTGGCGCTGCGCCGCCTGGAAGAGCGCCATGGGCACAAGTTTGAGCGCGCATGGGTGTTTGAGGATGCTGTTTTTGGCCTAAAGAGTTCTGGCACCGCTGGCTTTAAGCGTGTGGGCATCTATGACCCGCACGGCCGCATGAAGCGCGACGACGTGCGCGCCAACTGCGATATCTTTATCGACAGCTACGAGGAGCTGGATCTGGCCCGCGTTCTTTCGTTTGAGGGATAGGCGAGGGCTGTGGCTTGCAAGGTATTAGTGGTCTGCGGCTCGCCCGTGGTGGCCAGCGCGGATCTGCTTCGCCAACTGGCGGGGGAGTGTAACCGCGTCGTCGCCGTGGACCGTGGACTCGACGCGCTGTTGGGCGCCGGCCTGGGCTGCGACGTGTATGTAGGAGATGCCGACACAGTGAGCGATGCAGGTCGCGCGCTGGTCGATGCCGCCACCGACTTTGAAGTTGAGCGCCATGATCCGTACAAGGACTATACCGATCTGGCGCTGGCGCTCGATTCCATCCGCCGTCGTTGGCCGGGTGCCGAAGTGGTTGCGACCTGCGCCACCGGCGGCCGTCCGGACATGGCGCTTTCCGTACTGGGCCTGCTCGCAGGCTACGATGACGCCCCAGTCTGGATTGCCGAGGACAAGGTGGTCGCCCGCATCCTCCACGCAGGCGAGTCGTGGACCATCGAGGGCGCCGAAAGCAAGACGTTCTCCATCATCGCCATAGCCCCCAACACCGAGGTAAGCGAACACGGCCTAGAATGGGAGCTAGACCACAGCCCCCTGGGCCTGCTGGCCGACACGGGCATTAGTAACGTCGTCAGGTCAGCAGCCACGATCCAAGTCCACACCGGAACCGCTATCGCTTATTTATATCAATAGGTATTTAGAATCTGACCCAAAAAAGTCCTTGCACGCCGCGCCAACTTCCCCTATAGTATCTCCTCGTCACGGGGGCGTAGCTCAGCTGGGAGAGCGCTTGACTGGCAGTCAAGAGGTCAGGGGTTCGATCCCCCTCGTCTCCACCATCGTGAATGTAAGGCCTTCGGAATTCCGAAGGCCTTTTTTCATGACAAAACACCATGCGCCACAAACCCCACCTACGCCAACAAAAAGTTGCACAAATTTTTTCCCATGTCTGTACATAGTTTGTTAGCCAAACGCGATTATCAGTGTAGATCGCCGTTCCATATGGGCTTCAGGAACGCGCCTAATCACCGTTAGCATCCCATTAACCTGCATTAACGTGAACAACATCCCAAAATAACCCCCTTAAGCACGCTAAATGAACGATATGTTGTCCAACGCAGCCCAAATCAGTTTCACTAACAGCTTGTGCTAAGATACCTAACGTTACATGAGTTCCACTGTGCTCGCGGCTCTAGCAAGCCACGCAGCGCAGGGTCGATCAGCATCCGGCCGTAACGGCGGTGCCAGAAACACCACGAGCTCCAATAATGATGTCATGCGACGTAGTTATTTGCATTCAGTTAGTTTTGAGATGCAAATAATTATTTAGCATGCCAAAGCGTAGCAGTTCTTCAGCTGTTTGCGTGCGGTCCAGTTTTGTTCCCGCTTGACTGGTTCGCACGCAGCCAGCTGGAGTCGCGGTCATTTTTTCGATACACGTCCGCGTCTCTAGCCACTGCGCTTATACATACCGTTCACGGTGGGGCAGAGCCACGTGCTTGTCTAACTGGGCTCAGGGTTTGAATATGGAGCGCCTTCGCGCACAAGCGCCCTGGCGTAGCCATACCCAAACCCCGTGAGCCACACGTAAGACAGCAAGGGGGTGGTGTTCGTGTGGTATGTGATCCAGGTCATTAACGGTCGCGAAGACGTAATGCGCGAGCGCATCGAGCGCATGGTGCCAGTGGGTGCCATGCAAGAGCTTTTTTATCCCCAATTTCAAACCGAGATTAAGGTTCACGGCGAATGGGTCAATACGACCAAATCGCTCTTTCCCGGTTATCTTATCTGCGACACGGCAGATCCCCGTACCGTGCAACAGTATCTGCTGCGCATGGACGACTTTGCCCGAGTGCTTTCCCAGGACGGTCAGTTTGTGCCGCTGGCAAAAGAAGAGGTCCAGCTTATTGGCGGCTTTACGCACAGGGGAGACCGCGTAGTGCCCATGAGCGAGGCCCTAAAAGACGGTGACCAGGTCGTTGTTACGGCAGGTCCGCTGCTGGGCCACGAAGGCCTTATCAAAACCATTAACAGACGCAAGAGCACTGCTTATTTGGAGCTCGACCTGTGCGGCCGACGCGTTACTACGCGCGTTGGCCTTGCCGTGCTTTCAAGTGAGCAGCGTGTCATGCGTAACCTAAAAAAGGCGATCGCCTAGCTGCTGGCGACCGCTACACAGAACAGGGAGGATCCCCGACCCGGGGACGAAGTCTTGGAAGAAAACGTGTCGGATAAAACTCAATTTGCAACGGATGCGCCCGTGGGGGCGGCGCTCATTGCTCAGGCCATGGACCGGCGTGAGGGCGCCGGCCGCTACAAGGCCATGCAATCCATCATGGACTGGGACCGCTCGCGCCTGGCTTACCGCGCCGTTAAGCGCGCGTTCGACATCGTGTTCAGCGGTGCCGCGCTCGTCTTCATCGCGATCCCAAGCCTGGTGCTGGCCGCGGCCAACCGCCTGGAAAGTGAGGGCAGCCCCTTCTACAGCCAGATCCGCGTGGGCCAGACCCGCCCCGACGGCAGCCTGACCACCTTCCGCATGTGGAAGTTCCGCTCCATGTACAAGGACGCCGACGAGCGCCTCGCTGAGCTCAAGGAGCAAAACGAGATCGCCGGAGCCATGTTCAAGATGAAGGAGGACCCCCGCGTTACCAAGATCGGCAGGTTCATCCGTAAGCACTCCATCGATGAGTTCCCGCAGTTCCTGAACGTTTTCCTTGGGCAGATGTCCGTCGTGGGCCCCAGACCGCCGCTGCCGAACGAGGTCGCGGAGTACACGGAGTACGACCTACAGCGCTTGGCCGTGAAGCCGGGCATCACCGGATGGTGGCAGGTTACCGATCGAAACTCAACTGGTTTCGACGGCATGGTCCGCCGTGACCTCGAGTACATAGCAAAACGCGGGATCATCGCAGACCTCAAGATCGTCCTCCTCACGGTTCTTGAGGTCTTCAGCGGGAGCGATGCGTACTAATGCCTAACTTTAATACCCGATCCGAATCGGAGAAGAAAATGAAGATCGCTGTCGCCGGTACCGGCTACGTCGGCCTGTCCCTTGCCGTCCTGCTCTCGCAGCACAACGAGGTGCACGCGCTGGACATCGTTCCCGAGAAGGTCCAGAAGATCAACAATTTCGTGTCGCCCATCCAGGACGACGAGATTGAGCGATTCCTGGCGGAGGCCGAGGCGGGGGAGCGCGAGCTCGACCTTCACGCCACCGTCGACGTGGCCGAGGCCTACACCGGCGCCAACTACGCCGTCATCGCCACGCCCACCAACTACGATTCGGACAGGAACTTCTTCGACACGAGCTCCGTCGAGGCCGCCATCGCCGCCGTGCGCTCGGTGAACCCGGACGCCTGGATCGTCATCAAGTCGACCATCCCCGTCGGCTACACCGCGGGCCTGCGCGAGAGGCTGGGCGACAGCAAGATCTTCTTCAGCCCGGAGTTCCTGCGCGAGAGCAAGGCGCTCTACGACAACCTGCACCCCAGCCGCATCGTGGTCGGTGCGCCCAAGGACGACCCCGAGGCCGTCGCGGCCGCCGAGAAGTTCGCCGGCCTGCTCGCGCAGGGCGCCGACCCCGCCGAGCTGGAGCGCGTGAACGCCGACGGCACCGTGGGCATCCCGGAGCTCGTGCTGGGCACCACCGAGGCCGAAGCCGTGAAGCTCTTCGCCAACACGTACCTGGCGCTGCGCGTGGCCTACTTCAACGAGCTCGACACCTACTGCGAGGTCCGCGGCCTCAACACCCGCGACGTCATCGACGGCGTGTGCTTGGAGCCACGCATCGGGTCGCACTACAACAACCCCAGCTTCGGCTACGGCGGCTACTGCCTGCCCAAGGACACCAAGCAGCTGCTGGCCAACTACAGGGACGTGCCCCAGAACCTGATCGAGGCCATCGTGGAGGCCAACCGCACCCGCAAGGACTTCGTGGCCGACGAGGTGCTGCAGATGGTGTGGGACCGCGTGTACGAGGGCAAGGAGAAGCCGGTCGTGGGCGTGTACCGCCTGACGATGAAGTCCAATTCCGACAACTTCCGTGCGAGCTCCATCCAGGGCGTCATGAAGCGCGTGAAGGCCAAGGGCGTGCCCGTGGTGGTCTACGAGCCCACGCTCGACGCGCCGGAGTTCTTCGGTTCCGAGGTGACCCACGACCTGGGGGCCTTCAAGGCCGGCTGCGACGTGATCGTCGCCAACCGCTGGAGCGACGAGCTCGCGGACGTGGCGGACAAGGTTTATACGCGCGATTTGTTTAAGAGGGATTAGTTCATGACGAGGTGTCGCAAGGACATAAAAGTGTGCTTTGCTGCGTCATCTGGTGGGCATCTGGAGCAGTTACTTGAGCTTAAGCCTTTGATGGAGCGCTACGACAGTTTCATCCTCACCGAGAAGACTGCCTACGATGCCAAGCTGCCCGTGCGGGCTCGCTATGTGCGCCAGGTGAATCGACACGAGGCAAGCTTTCTTCCTCGAATGATTGTCAATGCCGTGACGTCTCTACGTTATTGGCTCACTGAACGCCCCGACGTGATTGTGTGCACGGGGGTACTGGCCACCATCCCGTTTTGCCTGATCGGGCATGCAATGGGCGCCAAACTTGTGTATGTCGAGTCTTTCGCGAAAACTGACTCACCAACCATGACGGGAAAGCTGCTGAGTAAACGCGCCGATCGCTTTTACGTGCAGTGGGAGTCGATGCTATCCGTGTACCCTAATGCCCGCTTTGTCGGTGGCGTGTACTAGGGAGGCTGTCGCATGATTTTCGTTACCGTAGGCTCCCAGAAGTTCCAATTCGACAGATTGATCAGGGCGGTAGATGCTCTCGTTGCTAGCGGTGTTGCTGGGGATGGAGCTTTTGCTCAAACGGGTGTATGCACTTACATTCCTGAGTATTTGGAACACGAGGCATTTCTCGATCGCGATTCCTTCCGCATTCATATGGATGCTTGCGATGTCGTGGTAACCCATGGAGGCACTGGCGCCATCATCGGCGCCGTTAAGGACAACAAGAAAGTCATCGCTGTTCCGCGTCTAGCAAAATACGGCGAACATGTGGATGATCACCAGATCGAGATTGTTCGACAGTTCGGGGACATGGGTCTGATCGAGCCGTGTATGGACCCGACCGACCTGCCCGCCGCTTATGCGCGGGTGCTTTCCAAGGATTACCTGCCCTACAAGAGCAACGCGGCGCGATTCTGCGCCGACCTTTCTGATTACATCGATGGCGTTGGAGGCGTGCGATGAAACTAAAGAAAAGATTCGCGCTTTCTCTGAGGAACAACTTGCGTTTTATCCCCGATGAGGTATTTATACGCATGTGCTTCAAAGCAAAGCTGCACTATAAGCTCGATCTTGATCATCCCAAGACCTTTAATGAGAAGCTACAGTGGTGCAAACTGCATTATCACAATCCAGTCTTGACCACACTTGTTGACAAGTATGACGTGCGATCCTTTGTCAGGGAGCGTATCGGCGATGAATACCTTGTGCCGCTTTATGGCGTCTACGATTCGGTGGAAGATATCGACATTGATGAGTTGCCGGAAAAGTTCGTGCTGAAGTGCACACACGACTCGCAGAGCACAATCGTGTGCACAGATAAATCCAGATTCGATTTTGAGGTCGCCAAGAAACGCCTACGCACCGCGCTTCAACGGAACTGGTACTGGCAGGGTCGGGAGTGGGCCTACAGGGATATAACGCCTCGTGTGGTGGCCGAGGCATACCTTGACGAACCGGGTAGGCAGACCCCGACCGACTATAAGTTCTACTGCTTCGACGGAAAGGCGGCACTCGTGCAGACCGATGCCGACCGCTTCACAGCGCACGACATGCAGTATTTCACTCCATGCTGGGAACAACGTGGAGACATTAATCACGAAGTGTCCAATCGTAAACCTACCGAAAAGCCCGAGAACTACGAATTGATGCTCAGGCTTGCCGAGACGTTGGCGGAGGGTCTTCCGCACGTACGAGTTGACCTTTACAACATCGCGGGCAAGCCTTTCTTCGGCGAGATGACTTTTTACACTGGGGGCGGTTTCGATCCCTTCTACGCTGATGAGGAGCAGCCGGATGGGCTCGATTGCGAACTGGGGAGCAAGATGGAGTTGCCAAAGACCACTACTACTGGAGCATGTTAATGAAAGACAAGTTCTTCTCTGTTCTATACTCACTTTACCTCTCGATCTATCGCTTTGTCATGCGGCAGGTCTACATCTGTATCGACCGGGACAGGGCCAAAGGCTGCGCACCCATCAAACCTGAGGAAAAGCGCGCCATCTACGACTACTGGAAGCGCTACGGGCTGAAGCCGAAACTCGACGACTATCGTCTTTACGCGGACCGCGGACTTAAGCCCGAACCAGGCCTGATCTCCACGGAAATCTGGACGGAGATCATAGAACCAAACCACAACGCACTTAAGTACTGTGGGGCCTTCACTGATAAGAATTATTTCGACCTTGTGCTGGGCAGGGAGAATACGCCCGACACGGTCGTGCGCTGCATCTCGGGCAGCCTACTTGACGGTGAATACCGCCCTGTGACTGCACAGCAAGCGGCAGATTTACTCGCGAAAAATTCCAACTATATTTTGAAGCCGACCATCGAGTCCGGTGGCGGACGTGGCGTTTCCAAGGTGAGCGGCGCCTGCATGGATGCTGAGCAAATCGAGCGGGCTCGAGCTGACTTCGACGGCAACTTCTGCGTTCAGGAGATCTTCAAGCAGCACAAGTTCCTTCAGTCCTTCAACCCAACCTCGGTGCAGTCCGTGCGCGTTGTGTCGGTTTTCCTCGACGGCAAGGTTGACATTCTGTGTGCCTCTATGAGGATGGGCAAGGCCGGCAGCGTCGTGGACAACTTCGTTTCCGGTGGCTACGCGGTGAGCATCGATGTGGAAACTGGCGCAATCGGCGGCAAGCTCGTAGACCATGACATGAAAGTCTACACTGCCCAGGAGGCTGGAATGAAGAGGAGCGGCGAGCGCATTCCGTTCTGGGAGGACGCGAAACAACTCGTGTGCGACCTGCATCCGAGGCTTGCCCATTTCGGCATCATCAGTTGGGATGTCACCCTCGATGAGTCGGGCGTCCCTAAGATTATTGAATACAACCTCATCGACTCCCTCATCGATTGGCACCAGATCTTTATCGGGCCGATTCTTGGCGACAAGGAGGCTGAGCTTCTCCCTAAGCTTCTCAAGAAAAACCCCTACCTTCAGGCATGATGATGAAGCAGCTTGTAATTCTAGCCAACAAATATCCAAACGAGTTCGACCCGAACATTAATGTTTTCACGCAACAGACCGCGTGGACCTTTGCTGATCTGGGGTACGAATGCGTTGTGGTGTGCCCCTCTGCGGTCAACTTGAATAAGACCAACCGGAAGCTGCCCCTAGAGACCGTTGAGATGACCGAGCAAGGTAACAACGTTCGCATTGTGCGCCCCCGCTACCTGAGCATGGGCCAAAGGCCTGGTCCCCTCAACAAACAGCGTGTCAGTTTTACCGTGTCGAACTATGTTGGTGCTGCAAACAAGGCCTTGCGCGATTTCTCCATCGACCCTGCGTTGTTCTTCGGGGAGTTCCTTTGTCCTTGCGGCGTTGCCGCAGCGAAGCTCAGTAAGACGACCGGAGTCCCCTCGTTCTTCCAAAGTGGCGAAGGCCTTTATTTTGGCGATCGGTATTTTGGCAACGATGCGTTGGCCAAAGTCTTCGACTCGCTATGCGGAGTCGTGGCTGTTTCACAGAACAACAGGGATTACCTGCTCCATGCTGGAGTTGTCAAGCCGAAGCAGGTCTTAATTTCCCCGAATGGCTGCCGCGGTGATCGCTTTTACCCTCGCGATAAGAAGGCTTCTCGACGCTTACTTGGATGGGATGAAAACGCTTTCGTCGTGGGTATGGTGGGAAGGCTCGAGACGGAAAAGGGCCCCTTGCGTCTGAAGCAGGCGGCTGAAAGCCTCGACGCTGTATATTTTGCTTGTGCGGGTAAAGGCCCGCAGGATCCCTCGTGCGAGCGGTGCTTAAATGCTGGGCCGGTTGATAATAGCGAGTTGCCGATTTTCCTGAGCGCTTTGGACGCCTTTGTCCTTCCCACGCAAATCGAAGGATGTTGTACGGCTATTGTCGAGGCGATTAGCTGCGGACTACCCATCATTTCTGCTGATCGGAGCTTTAACTACGACATATGCGGGGATGACAACTCGATTCTCGTCGACCCCGATGACATAAATGCGATTGCCACCGCTATTGCCCGGCTTCGTGACGACGGCGAGCTGCGCGCCCGTTTGGCCCAGGGGAGCCTTGACAGGGCTCCGAGACTCGAGCTGCGTAAACGCGTCGCTTCGATCGCAAACTGGATGGACATGATGACCAACGGCGCGTTAGCAACCTGTAAGGTGGGGGCCGTAAATGTCTAGTACTTATGTGCCTAATACTTGGGTTGAGACTTATGAAGACAACGGACTCGTTACCGACTGGTATATCCAGTCAATCGGAGAGACGTTTTCTGACATAGGGGCTAACGTTCGATATGTCCCTGACTGCATACATAGTGGAGACCCTAAACGAGATCTGTATTTTGTCTCTGAGGCAAAGTCAGCGGCACTCCTAGTTGCCAGAGGTTGCAAGCACTTAGTTTATTGGGCTCAGGGGATTGCGCCCGAGGAGGACTATCTACGGTTCGGCAGCAAGGCGCGCCGATTTGCTCTTAGCGTTTGCGAGAAGACCGCACTTAGGCATGCGAGGCGCGTGTTCATGGTTTCCGACGCCATGCGCCGTCATTTCGAGGGGAAATACCGTGTCGATCTTGCGTCGAAAACGTTCGTTGCACCGTGTTGCAACGAGGTGCTGCACCCTGAATCCTTCTTGTCCCCGGGTAAGTACAGGCACCCTGTCTTCACCTATGCGGGCGGTCTGTCGAAGTACCAGTGCATTGACGGTATGCTCGAGCTATTCGCCGACATCCAGGTGAGGATTCCCGATGCAGAGCTGCTGTTCTATACATGGGATACTGATCAGGCAAACGAGCTCGTCACGGAGTACGGCCTATCCAACGTAACCGTCGCCAGCAAGAAACAGGATGAACTTCCGGCTGCTCTTTCACGAGCGAAGTATGGTTTTGTTATCCGTGACGACATTGCTGTGAACCGCGTTGCCACTCCGACGAAGATTTCCACCTACATGGCTAACGGCGTCATACCCGTTGTGAGCAGTTGCGTGGAGGGCTTCGCCGAAGCCTCGACTGGACTTGAGTACGCAATCTGTTGCTCCGACGACGACATGGTCAGGGCGATTTGCGACATGGAGAGCCGCGGGATTGCCGCGGACGAAATATTGGACGAGTACCACGGATTCTTTGACGGGTACTTCGACCTTGAGAAGAAGCGGAACGCCATGAGGAAGTTCTTGGAGCCTGTGGTGTTCGATATGGGGTTTAGATGACATTGGAACAAGATTGTGGCCTTGCTGAAAGCGGTGAGCGGCTCCTAGGCTTCGTCATATTAAATTTCAACGGGGCTGACGATACGCTTTCCTGCGTTGAGTGCTTTCCCGTAGCCGCTCGCGGCATTAAACTCTTCGTTATTGACAACGCCTCCACGGACGGTTCCTTTGAGCGCTTGGAGCGCAGCGAGACCTTGGCTGCCCGCGACTACTGTGAGCTTATCCAGTCGGGCGGCAACTTTGGATATGCGGGTGGAAACAACGTCGGCATTAGGCGCGCACTTGCCTGCGATTGTACGCATGTCTGCGTGCTTAACAATGATACGATTGTCGATCCCGTCGAGTTGGCTAAGCTTGCCGACTACCTTGACTCCGATAAAGACTGCGCCTTCGTGGGTCCGGTGCTTTTGGAGAGTGACTGCACGGGGCGCACCGTGCAGTCCGCCGGGGCGAGCATCAATTTGTGGACCGGCGACGTCTCCGTCCGCTCAGGCGGCGTGCCCCGAGAGACCCTCTCTGGCGCGTTTGTCTGTGATTACATCGGCGGCGCCTGTATCATGCTTCGCGCCTGCGACGTGGAGAAGCTCGGACTTATCCCCGAGTGCTACTTCCTGTTCTTTGAAGAGACCGAGTGGTGCCTGCGCGCCAAACGTATGGGGCGCACGGTAGTTTGTTGCGCCGATGCCTCAATCGTGCACAAGGGTTCTGCCTCCATCCATAAGGTTGGGGGTCTTTCGGGCTACTTGCTTACGCGCAACACCATGCGCTTCGAGTCACGCAACGCCTCCAAGCTGCAGTGTTTCATTTGCTTCGTGTACAACGCACTCTATTTCGTGGCAAAGTCCTTCGTTCGCCATGATGGTTCTGCTAAGCGTATCTGCTTTCTAATCGATGGCATACGCGACGTCGTTCGTGAGCCTTATCGTGGGATGGTGAGGATATGCGGGAAGTAAACCGTCTTTTTCCGGACGAATCGATTACGAAAAATAGCGGATACGAATCCTCGGGCATTCTCAGGTTTTTGCTTTTGCTTTCATTTGTACTGGACGCGCGCTTAGCCTGCGTTGTCTCTTTGCCTGGATTTTTTGGAAAGTGGACTTCAACAAACTGGGACAAGGAGCTTGTGTGCGTAGCAGCTTTTGTTGTTTTTGCCCTGTATTTCGTTCGCTATAAAGATCTCGTCTTGAAGAAACTCGACTGCTTCTTACTTATTTACCTCCTTTGCCTATTAACTGTATGTGCTGTTGAGGTCGTCTACTCCATGAAGATTATGGGCAGCCCCTTCAGTGCCTCAATCAAGGCCTCTGAAGTGGCGTTTTTCATCCTTGCTCTTCCTCTTCTAGTTCAGATGGTTGTTGACGGTTCCTATCGAAAAATGATGGATTGGTTAACGGTAATTGCTACGGTTTGCGCCGTCGCCATGCTTTTGCAGAGTTTTTTCTATTCTGTAACCGGTGGGATACTTTTCAGCGCCATGACCAACACAAGCGGAGCTGACGTTTCTATTCGTGACTTCGGTATCAGGTTCAGTCCTCCTGGCGGTTTGATGACCTTCGCGACGATATATGCGGCCATCTCCGCCGTATTTTTGAGTAAAGAAAAGCGCAATAGATTGCCTTACATCGTTTGTACCGTGCTTCTTATCTTGGCCATTGTCGTCGTTTACCAAACCAGGATGGAGGATATCGCGCTTATCGGTTCCCTGCTGCTCGGCACAGTTATATGCGCTGAGAGCGGCAGGCTATCCAAGGGTATCAAAAAGCTTCTTGTCATCCTGCTCGTTGTCCTAATGTTTTGCATGGGTTTTTTTGAGAGTTTCATTGCCTCTTTCAGCTCGACGGATACCGTCTATTCCGGCAGCGCCTCTATCAGAGCGTATGCATATTCCTACTACTTTGAAATGTTCTTGAGGTACCCGCTACTTGGCTTCGGCTCTCTTCCTTCAACTTCGTCGCTCCTCCATGGTAACGGAACCGCCTATATAAGCGATGTCGGAATAGTGGGCTTAGCAGCGCAATGGGGACTTCTCTTCGTTGTTCTCTACCTTATTTTCTTCTGGAGGATGATTTCTGTTTACCGAAACACCAGAGGAGATGTTGGCGGCCTTGAGAGGGCTCTGATGCTAACAATGATCATATACCTGCTCTTTACGAGCGCCACGCTTTGCTGCTATTCGCCGGCTCTTGGAATCAGGGTCGTTATCGCGTTGGCCTTATTCGAGCTATTGAATTTTCAAATCGAAGAGAGACGAAAGGCGGTTCACGATGCCTAACATCGTTTTATCCGGTGCCGTGCTTAACTCGGACAATCTGGGCTGTGTAGCCTTGACGTACTCTGCGGTAAAGATTCTTAACGAGGTCGCGACTCGATGGGACACGAATTTCAGCTATACGATTCTCGAGCTTTCTTACGACAAAGAGGAGTGCGAGCGCTCCCGCAGGCTCATGTGCGACAGGCTTGGCATCTCTGCTTCCTCCGTAGAGGTGATCCCGATGGGCTCTTCGATGAGTATTAAGGCTAAGGTTAGGCACTGCCTGGAGAACCGAGCCATGCGCTCGCGCATAAAAAGCTCCTTTGCGCTCTTCGACCTGACTGCCGGCGATAGCTTTTCGGATATCTACGGTATGGAGCGCCTGGAGCGCTATGCCGAGCCCATGGACTACGCCGTCAGATGCGGCACGCCCCTTATCCTGGGGCCACAGACGTTCGGACCCTTCAAATCTGTCGAGGGGCGAGCACTCGCCAAGCGCGTCTTCAGCGCGGCCGCGCTGGCCGTGGCGCGCGACGAGCTTTCGGCCCAGTGCTTCGAGGAGGTCTGCGGCAAGACCGCGTCCGTGTCGACCGACCTGGCTTTCGGCCTGCCGTTCGACGCAGAAGCTTTGAAGCTTCCTCATACTGATGCGCCTCGTGTGGCGCTTAACGCCTCTGGGCTTCTCTACGATGACTCCCTTGAGAACACAGTGAAGGCCTTTGAGTTAAGGGTCGATTACCGAGTGTTTGTCCATCGCGTTATCGAGGGGCTGCTAGAAAACGGCTGCGAAGTACACTTGGTACCCCATGTGGACGCGGACATAGCTGTGAACCGCGTTCTCTCCGAACGCTATCCGAGCGTCATTGCTCATGCTTTTGCGGACACCCCTGTCGATGCCAAGAACCTTATCTGCCAGATGGACCTTCTGATCGGTTCGAGAATGCACGCCACCATCGCCGCGCTTTCTTCCGGAACCGCCGTGGTTCCCGTCGCCTACAGTAGGAAGTTCGAAGGGCTGTTCGGCGGCGTGGGCTACAAGCACGTCGTTGACCTCGCGTCGTGCACGACCGACGAAGCCGTCTCCGCAGTTCTCGACGCCGCTCGATCGCGCGAAGTGCTTGCTTCCGAAGCCGCGCGAGCCCGCGCTACCGCCGATGAAAAACTGAATGTTGCGCGGGACGCCCTTACCGCCTGCTTGGGCGGCCTCCTGAACCGTTAACGTACGTTGTTTGGATAGTAGATGTCTGAGACGAAAGAAGTTAGTAGAAGCCAATACGTTGTGAGGAACACCGCCGTCACGCTTTTGACTCAACTTGTCAAGAATTTGCTGGGTTTTTTGTCGCGCACCGCTTTTATCTGGGTTCTCGGCAAGGAGCTGCTCGGCATCAACAGCCTCTTCACTGAAATCCTCACAATGCTCTCGTTCGCCGAGCTGGGTATTGGAAACGCGTTTGTCTATAGTCTGTACAAGCCACTGGCGGAGCGTGACAACGCGAAGCTCGGCTCCCTCATGCGCCTCTATGCTAAAGCGTACAAGGGAATCGGCTTGCTTATCGGCGTTCTCGGCCTATGTTTGCTCCCGTTCCTGAAGATGCTTGTGGGAGACGTGGCGGTGGACGACTCGTTGCTCTACACGATTTTCCTTATGTACGTCTTTAACACTGCTGTCTCTTACTTCTTTGTGTACAAGACATCGCTTATTGTGGCTGACCAAAAGAATTACATCGTTCTTATCGCGCAAGAAGGCTTCCATGCCGTTCAGGTCGCCGTTCAGGTAGCCATTCTTCTCCTGACGGGCAACTACGTGCTTTTCATGGCCATAACCGTCGCCTGCACTATCGGAACAAACGCCTTCCTCGCTCACAAAGCTGACAAGATGTACCCCTTCCTGTTGGAAAAGACTGTCAAACCGCTCTCTGTCGAAGAGCGCAATGAGATCGTTGCCAACGTCAAGTCGCTTGTTGTCTACAAGTTGGGGTCTACCGTCCTCGGCGGCACGGATAGCATCTTTATCTCCGCAATCATCAATGTGGTTACTGTCGGTTTCTACAGCAACTATAAGCTTCTCGTCGATCTTTTCACATCCCTTGGCTCGCAAGTCGTGAGCTCCATCACCGCGAGTGTTGGAAACGTCAACGCTTCGGAGGGCAAAGAGCGTAAAGAGGCTATCTTTGACGGCTTGCTTTGTGCTAGCGCTTGGTTTTTCGGCCTTTCAGCCGTCGGGCTTCTACTGCTCTCGAATGATTTCATCAGGTTGTGGGTCGGCACGGACTACGTGCTCGACATTACCTCGGTCGCGGCGATCGTAGGAGCTTTCTACGTGAACAACATGCACCACGCTTGCTTTGTGTATCGCAACACAGCTGGGCTATTCGTATACGGCAAGTATATCCCAGTCATTGCCTCGGTCCTCAACATCGGTTTGGATGTGGCTCTAGGGATGTGGATCGGTCTGCCCGGCATCTTTCTGGCGACAATCATCGCTCGCATGCTCACCTACGAGATTGTAGACCCATTGATTATCTACAGGCGAGTGTTCGGAAAGAGCGTGCTCGCTTACTACGGGAACTATCTGAAATATACTGCGATCGTTGCGGCGGCGGGTGTCGCCTGCTGGGCCGTATTGAGTGTCATTCCCGTCGGCAGCTGGCTCGGCTTTGCCGTGAGTTGCGTAGCCATCGGCATTGTCTACTGCGTCGCGTTCTGCTTGCTGTCGTTCAAAACAAATGGATTCGGTGTACTGCGAGGCTTCGCGAGGCGCATTGTCATCAGATAATCATCTGATTTGATTGGAGTCTATTCAGTGATGGACAAGTACTCGCTGCCCCTGGTAGGAGAGAGACTGTACAGGAGAGACGTGGCCTCAGAAGGCGGTCAGAAGACCTCGATTCTTGCTCGCCGCCGAACATGGGAGAACTATCGCGTCAAGGTGGGGATGCACACCTACGGGAGTTGCTTCGACGCTACGTTTAACGTCGGCGGGGCATCGGTCTCCGTGGGCCGCTATTGCTCTATTGCACAGAGGGTCAGTTACTTTGGCGCCTCGCACCCCATTGAGCGCGCCGTGATGTCCCCTTACTTCTACAATCGTGCCTTTGCTGGCCTCGACGTCGATGACGTATTGAGGGCGTCGCTCGAGATCGGAAACGATGTCTGGATTGGAAACGGAGCACTTATCATGCCCGGATGCTCTCGAATCGGAAATGGCTCTGTGGTCGGGGGGGTCCATTGTCACGCATGATGTGGAACCTTATTCGATTGTCGTCGGTAACCCCGCGCGGGTGCTGCGCATGAGGTTCGACAAGGATACCTGTGACGCGCTTGAGAAATCGCGCTGGTGGGAACTCGAGCCCAATGAACTAATGGACTTCTACGATTTGATGCACGACCCGGCCGCATTCGCGCAGGCCATCATGGACGGAAGGCGAAATGACTAACAACGTGGACAAGACGCAGCCGAAATCCGCCGGGCTGGGGCTTGAACAGATTCGAGCCCTATGCTTGGGTTGCGGTGCCTGCGCAAGCATGGTCGGGCTTCAGATGGTGGAGGACTCCCGTGGTTTCTTCCGTCCGCCAACAGATGCCGTCGACGAGAACTGCAATAAATATTGCCCTGTGGCGACCTTACCCATAAAGTATGACGAAAACCCTTGGGGCGAGACGCTCTGCTCCTTCTTGGGCTGGTCTAACGACCCCGATGTGCGCCGCAACGCCTCTTCTGGCGGCGTCATAACCACCTGCCTGTGCTATCTGTTGGATGCGGGGCTTGTGGACGCGGTCATGCAGGTTGGACCTGACCCTAACGACCCGCTTTTCTCTGAGGTTCGCTTTAATGAAACTGCGGAAGGGGTTAAGGCGTGCTCGGGATCACGCTACGTTTCCTCCCCTGCGCTTTCGAGAATTTCTGAGGCCGTTTCGTCCGGCCGGAGGTTCGCGGCCGTAGGTAAACCCTGCGACATACGTGCTCTTCGTAACCTCGTGGATTCCGATGAGCGCTATGCCGATACGTTCCCCTATCTATTCTCATTCTTCTGCGCCGGCCTTCCGAGCAAGAATTCTGTCAAGCGCCTTGATGGACAGCTTAATCCTGAGGGGAAGAAGTTGTCTTCTTTCCGCTATCGCGGTAATGGCTGGCCAGGCTACGCCACTGAGAGCTTCGAAGGGGGCGGAGAGGCCAGCATGACCTACGACGATTCCTGGGGGAAGATTCTCGGCCGCGATCTGGAAGGCTATTGCCGCTTCTACTTCGATGGGCTAGGGGAGTATGCCGACGTGTCTGCAGGAGACGCTTGGTACCGCCTTCCCAGCGGAAAACCAGATTTCTCCGAGCATGAAGGGAGAAATGTCGTTTTCGGGCGGACAAAAAAGGGGCAGGAGATGCTGCGGGCAATGGATGCCGCCGGACTGCTTCAGCTCGAGGAGTTTCACGACTGGGATTACTTGCGCGGAATCCAGGCGCGGCAGTTCGAGCGCAAGACTACGCTCGCCGCGAATCTGAAGATCCTGCGCCTCACAGGCCGCAAGACCGTAACAGCAGACATGGCGGAGCTCGGGCGATATTCCAAAGCCTTCCCGCTTAAAGAAAGACTCATGTATGCGAAGGGCCTTCTAGGGCGAATCGTTAAAGGCAAGATTTCCGTACCGTAGGCTAGACGAAAAGCACCGGAGGCGAGAACTTCATGAATAGAATGAGCATCAAGATCGCAACGAACGCTTGGCGCGGAATCGCAGCACTGGGTGTCGCGGGCCGCGGCGGGTATCTCTGGGAGGATGTGGACTGCTGGTGGCGCATCAGGAAACTCCCTGCTACGGTTGGAAGTTTTGCACGGATGACATATCTCTTGTCGGAGTGGCGCGAGTTCAGAAACGTCTTCGACATGCGCCTCAGGCAGCAAAGGACTTCGTTTGTCGCTCGCGGCCTGTTTAGGGTTCTTTGGCCACTCGAGCCGACCCTGCACATTAGCACCGAGGACATCGGACCACGTATGTTCGTAGAACATGGTTTCGCGACGATTATCTCTGCCAAGAGCATCGGTTCAGATCTCTGGGTGAACCAGCAGGTAACAATCGGTTGGAATTATGACAAGGCTCCTGTACTGGGCAACGGCGTTCGCATCGCTGCCGGCGCGAAGGTCATCGGTGGCGTGAGGCTCGGTGACAACTGCATCGTCGGTGCTAACGGCGTCGTGACAAAGGACATACCTTCGGAAGAAATATGGGGGGGCGTTCCTGCTTCACGCATTGGTGTAAATCGAGAGCACAAGCTATTTGAGTCTGGCTCTTGAAGCCAGAAATGTGTATCTAGGAGCTTAACATGAAAGGCATCATCCTCGCCGGCGGGTCCGGCACACGCCTGTACCCGCTCACGCTCGTGACCTCCAAGCAGCTGCTGCCGGTCTACGACAAGCCCATGATCTACTACCCGCTGTCCACCCTCATGCTGGCGGGCATCCGGGACATACTGGTCATCTCCACGCCGACCGACCTCCCCAACTTCGAGCGGCTGCTCGGGGACGGCTCGCGCTACGGCGTGAACCTCTCCTACGCCGAGCAGCCGAGCCCCGACGGCCTGGCGCAGGCCTTCACCATCGGCGAGGGGTTCATCGCCGGCGAGCCGTGCGCCCTCGTGCTCGGCGACAACATCTTCTACGGCAACGGCCTGTCGCGCCACCTGACGCGCGCCGTCCAGAACGCCGAGTCGGGCCGCGCCACGGTCTTCGGCTACCACGTGGACGACCCCGAGCGCTTCGGCGTCGTGGAGTTCGACGGGGAGGGCCGTGCCGTCTCCATCGAGGAGAAGCCAGCGGAGCCCAAGAGCTCCTACGCCGTCACCGGCCTGTACTTCTACCCGGGCGACGTGGCCGCCAAGGCGCATGGGGTGGAGCCCTCCGCCCGAGGCGAGCTGGAGATCACCGACCTCAACCGGATGTACCTGGAGGAGGGGACGCTCTCCGTGGTCACCCTGGGCCGCGGCTACGCGTGGCTGGACACCGGCACCATGGAGAGCCTGCACGAGGCCGCGGAGTTCGTCCGCGCCGTGGAGCACTCACAGGACCTGCCCGTCTCGGTACCCGAGGAGATCGCCTGGGAGAACGGCTGGATCACCACCGCCGAGCTCGAGGAGGCCGCCGAGGCCTACGGCAAGTCGGTCTACGGGCAGCACCTGAAGAAGGTCGCCGCCGGCGAGATCGTCAACAGCCCGCGCGAGTACTAATCCGATCCAATGGGAGATACAAATATGTCTGAAGAGCTCTTCGAGCCCAGGAACATCATCGTCACGGGCGGCTGCGGCTTCATCGGCAGCAACTTCGTGCACTACGTCGTGAACAACCACCCCGGCGTGCACGTCACCGTCCTGGACAAGCTGACCTACGCCGGCAACCCCGAGAACATCGCCGGGTTGCCGGCGGACCGCGTGGAGCTCGTCGTGGGCGACATCTGCGACGCGGGGCTGCTGGACCGCATCGTCCCGGGCCACGATGCGATCGTGCACTACGCCGCGGAGTCCCACAACGACAACTCCATAGCCGACCCCGAGCCCTTCCTGCGCACGAACGTCGAGGGCACCTTCCGCCTGCTGGAGGCCGTCCGCAAGTACGGCGTCCGCTACCACCACGTCTCCACCGACGAGGTCTACGGCGACCTGGCGCTCGACGACCCGGCCAAGTTCACCGAGGAGACGCCGTACCACCCGAGCAGCCCGTACTCGAGCACCAAGGCGTCCTCCGACATGCTGGTCCGCGCCTGGACCCGCACCTACGGGCTTCGCGCCACGATCTCCAACTGCTCCAACAACTACGGCCCCTACCAGCACGTGGAGAAGTTCATCCCCAGGCAGATCACCAACATCATCGACGGCGTGCGCCCCAAGCTCTACGGGCGCGGCGAGAACGTCCGCGACTGGATCCACACCGAGGACCACTCCTCGGCCGTCTGGGACATCCTCACCAAGGGCCGCACGGGGGAGACCTACCTCATCGGCGCCGACGGCGAGAAGAACAACATCACGGTCCTGCGCATGATCCTGGAGGCGATGGGAAAGGACCCCGAGGACTTCGACTGGGTCGCCGACCGCCCCGGCCACGACCGCCGCTACGCCATCGACTCGACCAAGCTGCAGCGCGAGCTGGGCTGGAGGCCGGCCCACACCGACTTCGCCGAGGGACTCAAGGCCACCATCGACTGGTACGTCGCCAACGAGTCCTGGTGGCGCCCGGCCAAGGAGGCCACCGAGGCCCGTTACCGCGCGCAGGGGCAGTAGGAGGGGAGAGATAGATGGCAGACATCGCATTCGAGAAGGACCTCTCCGTCGCCGAGACCGGCATCGGGGGCCTCAAGGTCGTCGACCTGGCCGTCCACGGCGACTCGCGCGGCTGGTTCAAGGAGAACTGGCAGCGCGCCAAGATGACCGCCCTGGGCATCCCGGACCTCAAGGTCGTCCAGAACAACATCTCCTACAACGACAGCCGCGGCGTCACCCGCGGCATCCACGCCGAGCCCTGGGACAAGTTCATCTCCGTGGCCACGGGCTCGGTCTTCGGCGCCTGGGTGGACCTGCGGGAGGGCAGCGCCACCTACGGGAAGGTCTACACGACCGTGCTCGACCCGTCGAAGGCCATCTACGTCCCGCGCGGCGTGGGCAACTCCTTCCAGGCGCTCGAGGACGGCACCGCCTACACCTACCTGGTGGACGCCCACTGGTCGCTCGAGCTGAAGAGGACCTACACCTTCGTGAACCTCGCCGACCCCGAGCTCGACATCCAGTGGCCGATCCCGCTGGATCAGGCCACCGTCTCCGAGGCCGACCTCAACCACCCGTACCTCAGGGACGTCGTCCCCATGGCGCCGAAGCGCACCCTCGTCACCGGCTGCAACGGCCAGCTGGGCCGTGCGGTCCGCGCGCTCGCCGAGGAGCGCGGCGTGGCGAAGGACTTCGACTTCTGCGACATCGACACCTTCGACATGTCAGACCCGGCGGCCTACGCGCAGTACGACTGGTCGCTCTACGGCACCGTCATCAACTGCGGCGCCTACACGGCCGTGGACAGGGCGGAGACCCCCGAGGGCCGCGCGACCGCCTGGAAGGCCAACGCGACCGGCCCCGCCCTCCTCGCCCGCACCTGCGCCGGGCACGGGATCACGCTCGTCCACGTGTCCTCCGACTACGTCTTCGACGGCACCGCCGAGGTGCACGACGAGGACGAGCCCTTCTCTCCGCTTTCCGTCTACGGCCAGACCAAGGCCGCCGGCGACATCGCCGTGGCGGGGTGCCCGCGCCACTACGTCATGCGCAGCTCCTGGGTCATCGGCGAGGGACACAACTTCGTCAAGACCATGAAGGGGCTGTCCGACCGCGTCGCCGACCCGGAGGACAAGCTGGAGCAGGTCACCGTCGTCGACGACCAGCTGGGACGCCTGACCTTCACGCGCGACATGGCGCAGGCCATCTTCCATGTGCTGGACGCGAAGGCCCCCTACGGCACCTACGATTGCACCGGCTCCGGCGCCGTGAGGTCCTGGGCCGATATCGCCCGCGCCGTCTTCGATGCCGCCAACGGCAACGGGGACAGGGTCGTGCCGGTATCGACCGCCGACTACTACGCGAGCGCCGAGGGCCCCGTCGCCCCGCGCCCGGTCCACTCCGCGCTCGACCTGTCCAGGCTCGAGTCCGTCGGCTTCCATATGCCCGACTGGGAGGAAGAGCTGGGGGAGTACCTAAAGAATATGATCTTAAGTACGGAGGCCTAAATTGTCTAATAAAAAGGTAATGCTCGTCTTCGGCACCCGTCCGGAGGCAATCAAGATGTGCCCGCTCGTCAACGAGCTGAAGGCGCACAAGGATGAGTTCGAGACCGTCGTGACCGTGACCGGCCAGCACCGCGAGATGCTCGACCAGGTGCTGCGCGTCTTCGGCGTTACGCCCGACCACGACCTGGCGATCATGAAGCCGGGCCAGACGCTGTTCGACGTGACGTGCGACGTGCTGCTCAAGCTTAAGGTCGTCCTCGAGGACGAGAGGCCCGACGTGGTCCTGGTTCACGGCGACACCACGACCAGCTTCGCCGCCGCACTCGCATGCTTCTACCTGCAGATCCCTGTGGGGCACGTCGAGGCCGGCCTGCGCACGCACGACATCTACAGCCCCTGGCCCGAGGAGTTCAACCGCCAGGCGGTAGACATCGTGAGCGAGTACCATTTCGCCCCCACGGAGGCCAGCAAGAAGAACCTCCTCGCCGAGGGCAAGCCCGAGTCCAAGATCTGGGTTACCGGCAACACCGGCATAGACGCCCTGCGCACCACCGTGCGCGAGGGCTACTCCCACCCCGAGCTCGACTGGGCGGAGGGTTCGCGCCTCATCCTCATCACGGCGCACCGCCGCGAGAACCTGGGCGAGCCCATGCACCGCATGTTCCGCGCCATCCGCCGCGTGATGGAGGAGCATCCGGACACCAAGGCGATCTACCCTATCCACATGAACCCGCTCGTCCGCAAGGCAGCCCACGAGGAGCTCGACGGCTTCGACCGTCTGCACATCATCGACCCGCTCGAGGTTCTCGACTTCCACAACTTCATGGCCGCGAGCCACCTCATCCTCACCGACTCGGGCGGCATCCAGGAGGAGGCCCCGAGCCTGGGCAAGCCGGTGCTCGTCATGCGCGACACCACCGAGCGCCCCGAGGGCGTTGCCGCCGGCACGTTAAAGCTCGTCGGCACCGAGGAGGACGTCATCTACCGCGAGTTCAGCCGCCTGCTCTCCGATCAGTCCGAGTACGAGGCGATGAGCCATGCTTCGAACCCCTACGGAGACGGGCATGCGAGCAAGCGGATTGCGGACGTGCTGAAGTAAACTATTTCCCGGTAACATCTGTTTTCGTAAACGGGGGCTTTTGGAGGTTCTGTTCCTCCAAAAGCCCCCGTTATTTTTAACGAAGATGATTAGTCGTACTGAGCGTAGAGCCTCGTCACGCCCGTGCGGGCAGCCGCGTCGAGCCTGACGCCGTCCCCGAGCAGGATGTGGACGCGCCGGGCAGCACGTCGCGCCCGGACCCGAACCCGAGCTCGGAGACCGTGGCGGTCCCCCTAGCCTCGCCGAACTTCACCTCGGTCGTGGTCTGCGGGGGGGGCGGAGCCCGCGTCGAAATATTCGACGGCGAACATCTCTGGGTAGACGGTTTTGCATATGTACTTAGAAGACCATTTACCATTTGACTGAGCCGAAACGACTGATTCTACAGCGTGATCAACCATGTTCTTATTTGCGTTCCATTTCCGCTGATTCATCGCATAGGTGATGACGCCGTTTTGGATGCCGTTAATACTGGAAGGAAAGCTTTGGCTGTAAGCGTATATCGTGAACCCAAACTCTTTTGCGTCCAAGTGCTTTTGGATACGGTTGAAATACTTAGCAGCCCCTTTATCTGCCTTACCGTTACGTACAAAGTAGTTATCTTAAAGACTGGTAGAACGCGCAGCATAACCATCAGCTGAATATATCTTATCGTGCCCTGGATGTGCAATTACCATGCGCTCGTCAGTAAGACAGATGTAAAGATGGCGTTGGTCTAGATCTCCGTAATAATTATCAGACGTGTCATCCCAAGTGCAGTCAACTTGATACCTTTCGTCATCGAGTTTAACCGCATTCCACGTATGCCCATCATAGGTATCGCGGGTTTCCGTGTTTTCTATGCCTGCGGCAGAAAGTAGTTTCGCATACGCTGATTCATAGGCTTGACACGTCCCAAGCCCCCTCGTAAGAGCACTTTCAGCCGAGGACCACGTGAGCGAGTTGTCGTACTCAAGCTGATCGACAAGCCAGTCGTGAAGATAGAGAGCCATTTCGTATTCAGAATCATCTGTCTCTTGCTTGGCTTGTGACACTGCTTTATTGACAATGCTCGCAACGCGGGATACGCATCATCTGCAACCTGGATATACGAGTTGGTGCGCAAGTAGTAAACGCCCGACGCCTTGTCCATGAGGTAAAAGCGGAAGTTATACGATCCGGTAGCCGTCGTTGTGAACGTAAAGCCGTGGCTAACGCACGCGTCGGTGTACTTTGTCCACTCCCCGCGGCTTGGATCGGCGACCGACTCATAGGCGTACTCGTTGGAGTTAGAGTACGAAGGCGCATCCATGCGAAAGAGATAGCTGCCACTGCCACCTGTTGCGCTTACGTGGAAGGTCGTTGGCTGTCCAAGTACTGGATCGTTCCATTCGACGGTGAGGGTGACACTGCCGCTGGTGGCGCTATCGCTGTACTGATATCCACTTATTGCGGCCTTTGTGGCTTGTTCCGAATCGGTCGACATGTCGGAAGCTAGGGAAACCCGAGGTTCCACCTGAGGTGCAATTGGATTCGCGAGATCTGAATCATTTTTGATGGACTCATTGCCGATCTCGCTTGTATCGATGTCGCCTGTCATGCTGCCGCCCAAATTGTCCGCTGCGCCAGTCTCAGACTGCTCCATGGTGTTTTCTTGCCGCCGTTCTTCTTCCGCTATAACCCTTACAGGTATTGCTGCACTAAGCATAGATACGCAAAGAACTGCGCAGAGCGAGCGGTAAAAGACTCGTTTCATAGCGGTGCTTCTCGATAAGGTGGGCGCCAAGGCCCGGAGGCGGCGCCAGGCCAACACTCCGTGTATATGTAAGTAGGGTTATTTTTACGGTCACGCCAATCAACAACAGCGAACTTTTTGGACAGAGTTGGGGAGGGGGGAGGGATACTTGGGACAGTTTGGAACTGATTGATTTTTTGTAATAATGTCTATAAATATTGATGAACAATGATATGGACTCATTGTTATAGTTTGGAGCCAAACATGGAAGCACCCGCCGTTCTCTATCATTATGCAAGCCTAGATACGCTGGCCTTGATTCTGCATAATCGGACTATCAGGTTCAGCCGGTTAGATAAGGTTGATGACCCACAAGAACAGCGTTCAGCGGACTCTCAAAATCTTGGAAAAATGAAGCTCGTCAGTTGTTGGACCTCTTCTGATGAGGAGAGCATCCCCATGTGGCGCGAGTATGCTGGAGCTGAATGTGGAGTAAGAATCCAGATGAAGAGCTATCCGTTTAAGCGCTACTCTGTGTCTACCGAGAGCCTAAGTAAGCTATCTAGTGACGCAGTTTTGAATACTCCTGGTGGCAAGTTTGATGGACTTCAATTGCCGCTCGAAGACTTTTGGGATAAAAAATATCATTTTAAAGAAATGGCCCGAAGCGTTGAGATGCTTCATGAAGTCCAGTATACGAACGATAAGTCGCTTCTGTTTCCAAAGTTGATCCGTAACTGCGAAAACGGCTGGATAGAAGCCGATTTAAACACACTTGGGATTCATAAAGCTACCGCCTGGTCATACCAGAACGAATGGCGATATGTTTTAACGGCAGTTCCTGTGGGCATCGCCTCTGTAATCAAGGGTGATGTTGAGGCAGTTAAGAGGGCCACTGAGGTCATACTTGATAGATGCGATCCCGAAATTCCTTCCTTTTACGATTTGATTATCTCAGACGAAGCATTTTCTTCGATGAAGATCGTCGTTTCCCCAAAGATGACGCCGGGGAACCGAATAATTTTGGATGCGTTGGTGCAGAAATACGCGCCCGGCATTGAGGTTGCAGAAAGCTCGATTGAGATGGCTTAAATAGGCAGCAATATGATGCCGGAGGTTCCCATGTGGTGTCTGCGAATTCATGGTGGGGGAGCCGATACTCTTCTAGCCCCTTTCTTCTCATGCAATGCGTAAAAGTCAGATCGTGCTTTGGGTTGCTTCAGTAGTACTTACTGATAAGTACCTATCTGCTGTAGGGGGGCTTTCGGAAAACTGAGTATTTGCTCGCTTGAGTGCTGCTGATTATTGCTAACGGTTCGCCCCGCGGCGCTGCCGCATGTTTGCCTCGCCCATGTCAGCCCAGACCGCTTTGCGCGCGATCCTGTCTATGGTTGCGTCCGCGTGGACCCCGCCGACGAGCCTCGGGTGCCAGTCCTTCTTCTTGAACTGGGTACAGAGGACGGTCGACGTTGCCGTACCTCAGCTCCCTCAGCATTGGTCTGAACTCAATCTGGAGCCGAATCAGAGAATCATGAATGCGGAGCGATAATCATGGCATTGTAAATTGATTTTTAGTAGCGGAGGAGACAATGGACCTAACGAATCTACCTGAATACATCTCAGCGATTGTGGCAATCATCGCGTTGCTCATTTCTTGTTACCAAGCTCGTCTCAGCAATAAACAGTCTCTATTCAATCGACGTTTAAATATATGGATAACCGTCGATAAACTCATGAGCGTTTACGCAAAAAACGCGAAGAACTTGGAGCATAACGACGAACCACAACTGGCTATCGACCGGCTATTTGTTTGGCTAACTAACACCACGTACTTGCAATCAATTTCAGCCTCAATAAATCATGTGTTAGATGCCGGCTCTCAACTTAAATTGCATTTAAAGCTTGATGAAATGAGAACGCTCGCTATGGAGGCAAAATTTTGCTTCAAAGGAAAGAGTGGAGACGCAATAGCCGAATTCATAGAAGCTTATCAATCCCTTTTGTTTTCAATGTATCAGTATCAGATTTTATTGAATAAGATGAGTCAGAGTGCAAAGGAATATCAATGGACGCTTGTACAGGCTTCTGAAAAGTTACATGAGCCCGATAAACGGAAAGATCTCTTTGAGAAAGAAAGCGCTCTTGCCGCTTCATACAAGACTCTATGTCAGCAAATCAAGCGGGGTGCAATTCAGCGGCAAATACAACTAGCAGGCCCTATATGGCGCTGAGCGAATTGATGAATTACGGGATGATTAGTAATGCAACGGTTCAGATAACGCGACTTACCGCACCTACCCCAAGCTGCGGTAAGTCGCGTCGGCCATCAGGATATGGCGCACCACCCTTTCGGTCCGGTCCCATCTGTCCCTGGCCTGGTTGACCCTAAAGAGGTAGACGTACCAGTCGAGGTAGGCCTGCAGGTTCCGCGGCGACATCCCCGTGAAGCGCCAAAGGTAGCGCTTGAGCCAAGAACACAGGTCGTTCGCCATTTCTATCCGCTCCAGGTAGACCGGGTCGTTGACGTCCACCCTATGCGCCTCGCTGTCGAGACCTCCCTCCCTGACCAGCACGCCGTGCGCCCGCTCGGGGTCGTGGATGCACGGCGGCCCGGGCGACATCCTGCCCCCATGGCCTTCCTCAAGCGCGCCGAGCTGGGCTTCCCGTGGCCGTAGGCGACCGTGACCGGGTTCTTGTGGACATCGATGGCGAAGCAGATGCACAGCTCCTGGCGGGACAGGCCGCGCTTGCGCGCCTGCCCATAGCCCTTGGAGTGGTCGGTGTCGTTGATGTGGGTCTCGTCCACCCAGACGGTGTCGCGCAGCACGATCCGGTCCTGGTAGCCGGATACCGTGGCGAGCACGCGGTGCCGCCATTCTAAGGCGGTCTTGTGGGTGACGCCGCGCAGCTCGGCCGTGCACTCGACGGGGGCGTTAAGGCACATGGGCCTGATGAAGGAGATCCGGGCGGGGAGCGGCTTTCGACAGCGCTCGAGTACCGTGCCCATGAGGGAGTTTGAACCTCCTGCCGCAGCAGCGGCAGCGCTACCTCGGGACGCCGGCAGCGGTGGAGCCGTCCCTCCAGGCGCCGCAACCGGGCACTTCGGGTCCGGCCCATAGGCCGCGGCGGCCTCGGCGAGCGTGCCCACACCGACCTCCTCGCGGCAGCGCCTCTCGTCTACGGCTTCCCTGAGCGGCAGGAACTCCTCGGCGGCGAGGCACGCCACGAGCGCCCTGAAGGGGTTCGCTCTTCCCATATGGATCTGTCCCATCCGCCCGAGCGCCCACCCGGAGGGATTGTCGCCAAACAAAGATCCGGGCGGGCGCTCGGGCAAATTCTCTGTTTGGCTGGGAAGAGCATAGCATTCGGGAACCTTCCGGTCCCCGAATCATCACCTTTTATCTAAACTGTTAGAATAAAAAATAACACTAGAAATATAGTCCATTCTTAAAGATTGCCTGCACGATGAAATTGTTCTTTTGGAATATAAACAAACATGATCTTTCTGATCTTATTGTTAGTTTTATTATTACCGAAAATGTAGATGTGGCAATTTTTGCAGAAGCATCAGAAATGGACTTCGCATCACTTCAAATTAAACTAAACGGTAAATATAGACTTCTAGGATTTAATGAATTTCCTGGTAAAGTACGCTTTTTAGTGAAATCAAATATCAGAGCCTTCGAGTTCATGGACGCGCTGCGTTATTCGATCGGCACTTTTTCTCTTGGATCGTCACTAATTAATATTGTTGGAGTTCATTTACCCGACAGATCATCTGATCCATACGGCAGTGGTCGAGAATATGCGGCTCGTGAAATAATGGAAGAACTAAACGAAAGAGAGCTGCGTTTTGAGCACGCCTCCAATGTGATAATTGGTGATTTCAACGCATCGCCCTTCGATCACGAAATGATTAAAGCGACCAGCTTTAATGCAACGCTATATTCGGAAGTCGCATGCCGACTAAAAACGAAGACGTACTCGTTTCACCAATTCCCTTTTATGTATAACCCTACAATTGAGTTTATTTCAGAAGCGAATGATAACTGCGGATCATTTTATCGGTCGAACGGTGCCGACACGTACTATTGGCATTGCTACGATCAGGCCATCGTAAGCCCCGATTTGTCCAAAAAAATACTCCGCTACCGTTATCTTCGCTCCATTGGTAACACATCTCTTATTGCCAATAACTCACCAAATAAAGCCTTAAGCGACCATTTGCCTTTATTTATCACGATTGGAGAATAGATCATGGGTACAGAGAATTTATGGGAAGATTTATTCACTAGCAACGAGATCAATACTACCGACTCGTTCATATCAATCATTGATTCATATGCACGAGATTTGGAATCCGCCTCAAGTAATAAGGTGCATGCTAGATTTACTCGAATTAAAAACACCGAGTCTTCGCCGCTGCTAATCTCACAAGAATATGCCCAGACATTAAAATCAGCTTTACAAAATACAAAAGCTGAGAAGGAACAGCTCTCACAAAAGGATGCCAACTCCCTATACGATACTAATAAATATGCTTTTGACATCTACGGTGATGAATACAAATTCCGTGTGTTTACGGCAGATGTTGGCCCCGTTTATCCGGTACGCGTAGAACCCGATATAAATATTTGTTACGAAGTCGGAGATGACCTCGAGCGTTTTCTTGATTTTTACACTGAAACGCCTAATTACTGGATTAATGATGACGAGTCGGTTCATTCCTTTTTCAAGGTAATTATTAAAAGCCGTAAAATGCAATTCATGGTTAAACGGCTTTCGGGAGACTAATTTAGCGATTTAAAAAGGAGCACGTTCTGAGGGTCAACCTACTCTCATCATCTTATATAAGATGATGAGAAATGCGATCAAGACTCATTAGAGGAATGGTGAGCTCTCTGACGTTACCGTCATATTCTCCACGAGATATCTGCACAGGTTGGTCTTGAGAGAGTCGGCAACACATAAAGGCAACATGCGAGCACGTGGTGGTTCACGTGCCCGCGCCCAATACGAATTCTTCCTTTCACCGATTGGCAAAACGATTTACACCTAATTATTGGCACTGTTCAGGGACATTTTCTTTGTTTATGCCTTGATCTCGCTAAACTAATAACTACTGTTACCAGGGCATTTTCTGGTGCACATTCTATTGGCTCCTGCGAAGATCGGAGCGGGTATGTTTGCTGCCGAGTCCTACACCAGCCGTCATATCATTGCGATTGTTACCATGGCCTGCCTATGCGTTTTGCTGGGCGGGCCTTCTTATGCCGCGGGCGCGGAGAGTCTCATCATCGCGGGCGCGACGTACTACGAGCCGGGCGTGTCGGGCCCCGGCTGGGCCTGGACCGATGCCGACCACCTGGAGCTTAATGGCTATGCGGGCGAGGCCATCGGCGCTGACGGTGACCTGGTGCTGACGCTTGTCGGGCAAAACTCCGTGACGGAGTCGCGTGCGCCCGATGCGGACATCACGCTGTGCGGCATGGAGGTGTGGGGCAACCTGACGCTTCGCGGTACCGGGACCCTGACGGCGACGGGCTCGCAGTGCGGGATCCACGCTTCGCAGGCGCTCGTGGTGGACGGCTGCACCGTCGATGCCCGGGCAGACGGGGCCGATATTACGGACGAGGCAGTTGCCGGCGTGATCACGGGCGACATGGCCGTGCGCGGCAGCGGGCGCGTCGTTGCCGCGAGCACCGGGTCCGGAGCGGGCGTGCACGCCTACGGCGTGTATCTGCAGGACGCGGGCCTTGGCGATGGCGCAGCTGGCTGTCGGCTTTCCGTCGATGCTTCGTGGCTGGATGCGACTGGTGCCGATAGCGGCGTTGCGTGCATGGGCGGGTCGCTTGTGTCTACGTGCTTTGTGGCGCCTGCCGGTGGGGCTTTTGGTGCTAGCGACGTGGTGGATGCCTCCGGTGCGGTAGCACCGCATGTGGTTATTGAGCCCGATGTAGCCACGCCTCCGGCGGGGGAGACCGATGGGGTCGTTGTGCCTGGCGATAGCGTGGATAAGTCTCCCATCGATGCTAATCCCGCTGCCGGAGAGCCCACCACAGGTCCCACGGCAAATCCGGAGCTGAAACCAGCGGCCGCGACAACCAAGACAACAACGACAATAACCAAGACCACGGTCGCCAAAGTCCCCAAGCCCAAGGCTGCCACCGCGACAACTGTGGCACTCCCCAAGACCGGCGACAACTGCTGGATTGCAGCATCAATGACGCTTTTCCTTCTTGGCATAACGCTCCTAGGCGTCGCGAATCGCTACTATAACGTCTAATAAGTATTTTGCTGACAACGATTTGAATCTGAGCTTCGGCTGACTCTTAAAGCCAGCGCAAACGGTTAGCATCTGGTAAACCATTTTTGCTCTCAGTCTTTTGTGAAAGTACGCACGACGAATTCATGTCCGCGCGCTATGAAACAATTTGTCGTGCAATTAAAAGAGAATTCATCGAGGGCTAACTCGACATATCTTAAAATTGGGTACATAATCAGCCCATTTAAAGTCTAGTGGATTAGTTTTGCCAACTGAAAGGAGAGCGAAAATGGAAGCGCTGAACGTTGCAAACTACATCGTTGATAATTGGAGCGATAAGTTCGAGATCACAAATCTTAAGCTGAATAAGCTCGTCTATTATTCGCAAGTCGAATCGTTGCGCAAATACAATCGACCGCTTTTCGATGACATTATTGAGGCTTGGCAGTATGGTCCAGTTGAACCTATGGTCTATCATGCGTTCTCCTCGTATGGCCGAAACTGCATTCGCAAATCGACTGGCTCAGTGATATTTGACGAGACGTCTAAAAACCTCATCGATTCTGTGATGAACAGACTTGGTATGCTCTCTGCATTTGATTTGGTCACCTTGTCACACAAGCCAGATGGGGCATGGGCGAGTGTATATTCGCCGAACAGGGATAACCCCATCACTCCGGAGGCAATTCTTGCGTCTAATGACGGTTTAGACAATAACGACGTCGTAACAATCGAACAGGCCGTGCAATCAACAATTGCTGCCATGCCCAATGCGCTGAGGCTTTTGGAGAACTCCTAATGTCCACCACGATGGGGCAACCGTCTTCTTTCGATCCCCTCGTATTTGATGACGAGGAAGCGATAGAGGCGCTTGCCTCTTCTGTAGTGCAGTTGCACGAAGGCTTGCTTGCGTTTGGAAAATGCTACACAACCTGTATGACGGGCGACAGGGCCACCCTTATACATGGTCGAATTGAATCCGTTCTATCAAACGCATTTTGCACCATCTTTGGGCAGTCCCCGATTGATAGATTTTCGGACATCTTCGACCAAGCAAGCTATATTGCGGAACACATGGCAAAGGACCACATCTTTGAGGATGGAAACAAGAGGACTAGCCTAGTTATTGCCTTTGCCATTATTAGAGTTAGAAACGTATCGGTGGACTTTTCCGATAACCCAAATCCTGAAGATAACCCCTACTATGAATGGATTCAGGATCTGGTCTCCGGGAAACGCACGCGCGAAGAGCTCGCAAGCGAGTTGCGAAGGAACAGCAGGCCCACGAGGCCTTAGAGACTTCGTGGGCTTGGTTTTAGGTGCCGTATGCTGACCTTGCGCTCGTAACTGCGGCTTTGGCCAAGCGTCCGCTTGCAATCGGGATGATAGAAAGCGCGTGCGTCGGTGCGTTGCGCGTATAGAATCTAAGCATTCGCACACCAGCTATAAAATGGATTGGACACCACATGGAACTCCCTAGCACCCTGTGCAGCAATGTGTACGACTTCGCGTTTTGCCCCGAGCCCTGTTACGAGCGCTTGGCCGACCTCGCCGACCCCGAGGACTGGGGTCCCGGCAACCGCATCCTCAAAAACTACCTGTCGTTTTCGTTTAGCCGCGCGGTGTTCTTAACCGAGCGTGACGTGGACCAGACCGCCCCGTCCAACTTACCGCTGGTGTTCGACGACGACCGATGCCTATTCAACACCGGCCTTTACACGCGCCGCTACGAGACCATCTACGGCCTGTTTGAGCCCAACACCAAGCCCGACGCGCGCCAGCGCTGGTTTTTGAAGGGCTTCTTTAAGGAGAGCGACCCCATGCTGGTCTCGTTTGAGTACCTGCCATGCCGCGTGCGCTTTGCCGAGGACCCCTCCAAGCTGGTCTTTGACTACCGCCTGCCCATCCGCTCCAACATCGACCACATTCTGGGCGACGAGGAGAACCTGACGCGCATTCCCGCCAGCCTGATGGGGGAGGGCAACTCGCTGCTGCTGCGCCGCGCCTTTGAGGGAGCTGTCGTCGAGGCCGCCCGCCGCGCCGCCGCCAACTATACGCTCGCGGTGCCGCAGTTCTACGGCGGCCGAATTCAGCTGCTTCTACCGCTGTGCCTAACTGGCGACAAGCCCGAGCTGGCGCTGACCATCCAACGCGAGGACGGTTTCTACGCAGCGCGCACCTGCCTCACGCTCGACATGGCCTACAACAACGCACGACTTATCTGCCGCCCAGAGACCTCGTGGATCAAGCGATAAAGGTCGGTCTAACTGCTGGTTTGTCGTCCACCCTGATTGCGGTGGCGCGGTTTGCGCCCACGAATTTACAATCGAGGGCAAAAAGTTCTTGGTAAACCACGCGCGGCTATGATAGTATCTCTTTTGCCGAAAGGCGACGGGCGATTGGCTCAGGGGTAGAGCATATCCTTCACACGGATGGGGTCACAAGTTCGAATCTTGTATCGCCCACCATCTAAAGCACAGGTCAGAGGTGTTTAGCCTCTGACCTTTTTTGACACCAAGGGTGATTCCAAAACGAATCGTAGTCGTATAAGGCGTCATTTTTTTCGCACCCTTTTTGCTGACGCCATTGCATGTTTTGTATAAAACGCATGCGTATTTTCATTGAATTCCCCATGTGATCCGCGCGCAAATGTGGAGACAGGGACCACATGCCCAAAGCTCCTTCCAGCGGTTTTCTATCACACGACGGTTTTTCGGCGGAACTCGGCATGCTTTTGTCAGCATTTAGTTTGCTTCCCGTACTTACCCGCATGATGCCCCGGTAGATAATCGGCCATGCCCGCAATCCGCACGGCCTACGGTCGAAACCAGGGGAGGCCACATGGACGAAATCGTCTGCGCAAACACCGCATTCCGCTACTGGCGCTGCCCACCGCAGGTGCATGACCTCTACCCGCGCCTACCCAGCTCCGATGACGGCTGGCGGGCCCTATCCCAAGCCCCTTTCGTAACCGATGTCCTCAAGACCCCGATTATCGCTGTTGCTTCGCCAGGTTGTTGTAATCACCACTCGGGATTGCGCTCCACTATTCGCTGGGAAGGGGCTTCGGATACCGGCACAACAACCGACACTCATTTAGGCTTTAGCGTCACCAATCCGCTTAACACGTTATTTACTATGACACGCTTTGTGTCCCAAATAGATCTCGTACTGGCTATGTACGAACTTTGCGGCTGGTTTTCTGTTTTCGAGCCGACCCCCGCTGTCGAAATGCAGCTAAAAATCGCGTTAAAGGAGAATCGCAATTCCAGCACGCAGGATCTGTTCGAACTTGGAGAAGGCGAAGACGAGATTCCTTGGAAACGAGTTTATGCCCGCACAACCGTAAAGGTCCCAGCAAATGAAGGCCAAACGAACAATCGCGAGGATGGAAGAGAGGTTACGAAACTCAAAGGTACTTCGCTTTGGATGAGAAAGCCATTCATCGAACTGAGCGACTTGCATCGATTCGCCGAAAAGGTCAAAAGTCAAATGTGGGGAAAGCATTTTTATGATGCCGCTCAGCAGGTTATCGGCATTGCTGCATCTCCACTCGAGGTCGCGGGGGTCCTGCTTCTAAGTCGTTCTCGACGTCTAGGTGGTTCAGGATTCAGATACGTATACCTCAACGATTTAACCCCTCTATCCGAGGAAGCCCAAAGCATCGCAGGTCAAAAGGTTTGCTACGGTGACATCGTGATTGTAAACCCAATCCTAATGAAGGCAGCAATTATCGAAATCCAAGGTGAGGTCATCCATGGGTCAGGCGCGGTACTTGACCAAGATGCGGAGCGCATGACTGCGCTCCAGAGCATGGGTTTCGATGTGTTCCTGGTAACCCACGATATGCTTAACGACAAAAAAACAGCTAGACGCCATAGTCAAAAGCGTCTGCAGTCGTTTGGGGATTCGATATAAAGCCAAATCCGAGGCAATGAAGCGCGCCGAGACGCGACTGCGAGCAAATGTTCTGTGCAACTGGTTGGAACTCGGAAATTAGCCGGCGACAAGGCGCTAGAACGACCTAGTTTTCCTGCTAGTGAATTAGTATCATTTCAAAACCATGCCGGATTACGGGGCTGGACCCGGACCGGCCGTCCATACCCTGCATTTCGCTGAATGCGCAAGTCGTCTACCTGCGGTTTTGATTTTACCGATTACGGCACGCTCGGGGGTTCCCGGCCTGGCCCCGTAAACCGGCATGGTTTTGAAATCGCCGGGTCGGCGGGAGCGCGATTGGCCCCGATAATGGGCCCGGCGCCGGCGGGATGGTCGTTGGGCGGATGGCGGCCCGTGGGGTGGAAGCGAAAACCGGCGAGCGGCGGAACCCGAGATGCCCTGGGGGCGCCGGGGAGGAGGGCGGCGGCAGCGCCGCCGCCCGCGGGGCGCGCCCCGCGGGCCGGATCCGGCATCGCGGGTCCCTTGCCCTCGAGTCCGCGCCGCGCTCTCGTCCCAGCGGCGCCCGCGCCTCCGGAAAGTTTTTCCAAAATTGTCCTTGCATCGTGATCCGAGTTCCCGTATAGTACTTTTTCGCACGGGGGCGTAGCTCAGCTGGGAGAGCGCTTGACTGGCAGTCAAGAGGTCAGGGGTTCGATTCCCCTCGTCTCCACCCGAGCATTGAATGAGGCTCCAACGCAAGTTGGGGCCTTTTTTCATATAGTAAAACAAGGTCAAAGGCGGCACCATGATCCTCCTGGTCGACAAGATCGTGCGTTGAACGGGTGCCGTGCGCATGGTAGTATTTCACATCGTGGTTCAAACTGTTGGAGGCTGTTCTGCCACCCCAACTGCAAGTGCCACTTTATAAGGGCTCTTGGCGCAACGGTTAGCGCAGGGGACTCATAATCCCTGGGTTCTGGGTTCGAATCCCGGAGGGCCCACCACTATCTACCAGCGGTTTCCCTGATAATCAGTAAATCAGGGAAACCGCTTTACTATTGGCTATTCCTTCTAGAATCCACTGGTTTCTTCTGGATATCCACCACTATCCACCACTGGCTTGTGCATAGATATGGGTTCCGTCTGTATCAGAAGATTTAAAATGAGCTTAATGATCGACTGATCGATGCGTTTGCTTTCGCCAAAAAGATTGGAAGTGCGATGAATCGATGGTCGCAGTTTTTCGGCAGAGCTGGTTGGGCTAAGCGTTCAGACGCGTTATAAGGACATCTGAAAGTCTGGTACTCATCTGTGTACCAAGAAATCGATTCGGCTCTCTATATCGCCTCTCATTGCCTCAGGCGTAGTTTGTATTGACTTGTATAGAGGCTGCTCGCGTTTGGCTTTTGAACATCTTCTAGAAGTCCTTTTTCTCAATAAGTGATTCGAGAGTGAAGCCGCCGCTTGCCATGTCTGAAGCCATGAATGTGTCGACCTTATCGGCGGCATCAAGGATCGCCTCGACATTTAGATCGATATAGTGCTGGTAATCCGTCTTGAACTGCGTATGTCCGTGCATGCTTGAAATTGTCGGAGTCGAAACTCCGCTGGCGGCCATGAGCGACTCCGAGGTATGTCTCAGGTTATTCACGGGGATAAACCTCAGGCCATGCTTCCTCAGCGCGGTTTCCCAGTGGCCGCGCAGTGTTTCGCCGGCACATGGAAGAATTCGCCGGTTGCTCCACTGCTCCAGAGCGTGTCGCGTTGCATCTTGTTCGGTTCCGATGAACGCCTCAGGTGCGATGGTCCTCTCCATGGTGTCGACATATCCGTTAAAAACGGTGACAGTCCAAATTCCATCGGCAACTTCTTTTAGTTTTGGGTTTGAGCCTAACTTATACTTTGCTGCCGTTTCTGCGGCCAACCGACTTGCAACTGCCTGGGCATCTTTTCGATTTCCCATGACGGTTTCGATCCTATATTTGGCTTTTCTGGACTTGTGCCAGGCTGTCTTGTGCCTGATGAGCCAGCAGTCCTCAACTTGCTCGATTGAGGGCTTCGTGGCCTCGAGGGCTGAAAGAAACCTTTCCGTAAACTCTGGAAGAACCAGAGCGTGCCTTTTAGACTCTTCTGTTTTGGTGACCTTAAGTCCGTCCTCGTCGGTATAGGCCGCATGGACGTTCAGGAGCACATACTTTTTTACGCCCTGGGAAGTCGGCATTTTCAATATCTGTACGTCGGCTGGCGTGATTGCAAGGTTCTCTTCTTTTCGAAGACCCGCGCTACCGACCAGCAGGGTTAGATATGCCATTTCATCATCAACGAGTGCGTCGGCAGCCTTCTTTAATTCAAAGGGTGACCATGGCGCGGGGCGTTTCTGTTTCTTCGCCCTGGCGTCAAGTCCCGTTAGATCCATTTTATGGCGCATGAAACCATCCGATTTGGCTCTGTTCAAAATCGCCCTGTACGTCCGCAGCGTGTTTCTCGGGGTCCCAGATTGCTCTATGAGATTTCGGACATTAGCCTCATCTAGATTCAAGAGGACTCGTTCGCCATGATTCGGGGAGATCCATTTTCGGTAGTTTTTGACATATCCGTCGATTGTGCTGTTGGTCTTACCTTCTTTTTCCAGGGCTGGGATAAACCTGCCATAAAAGTATTGATTCAGCGTAATCTCAGGAATGTCGCGTTCGGAAAGGCTGGAATTCAACTCGACATAGAGCATAGAAGCTGCGGCCTGGGCATCCCTCATGGTTCCATGAATCGTTACCCTTTTTGTGGAACGCCTTTCACGGGTGCCGGCTTCGACTCTAACCCTGAATATCTCTAAACCGTCGGTGTCGACGCCTATTTTCTCAATTAGTCCGATTTTGTTTTTAGGCATTGTGGCTACCTCGTATTGTATTCCAATCAGGACAAAGAACCCTTGTGGTAAAGGTTCCGTTCGATCGTTTAGGCGGTCTTGGCTCTACCGCGAGAACTAGTTGAGGCGTTGCTTTTTGCAATATTGCCAAATCTCTTGTATTTACCAGAACGGTTCATAGTGTCTGCACTATCTGCAAGCTGCTTTCTTCCGGCTGAGCTGAGGGCCATATAGCTCTCCAACAGCTTTCTAAACTGCTGCCTGTCTTCTTTGTTCATTTCGGAGACCGCGGCGTTAACTATTGAACGCATTTCGGAGTCTTCGAGAAACGAGGGGGAAGAAAGCGATGCTGAGAATTTAGATCCAAGAATTGAATCAACTGAGACAGAGAAATATATCGAGAGCTGGAGCAAAAGCTCATCCGTGAGACGTCTCGTCCCTTGCTCATACGTTCTGTAAGCAGAAAGCGAAATACCGAGCTCTTCCGCTACTTTTTTTTGAGTCTTTCCGCTATTGGAGCGAATGGTTTTCAGATTGTTGCCCATGGGTGCTCCTTTCTCTGAGCACCTTGTTTCTCAATTTGGCCATTTTTGAATTTAGGCATAGTGATTTTGCCTCCAGCTGATCTTTAATCGTTATGCTGATTGGGCCACGGAGGAGTGAGAATCACCGTTTGAAAAGGCCGGCTCAGAATCATTCAACAACAGGTCGTTTTCAAGCAAGCTTTCAATTAGCGAAAGCGCAATACCTTTCCCGTTGTCATTTAGACGAATCCAAGCAGACCGAAGCCTTTCAAAGGAGTCATCGTTAACTTCCGCTGGTTTTGTCGCAGCCTTTTCCAATTCCGTAAGGGCAATCAATGACTTTGCGGGGGATATAGCATGAAGATCACGCCATGAGGGGTCGACGAGTTCGGACAGACGTACGTTCAGCGCATTACAAATAGCCTCTAAGGTCTCGTTTGACGGAAACCTTCGGCCCTGTTCGTATGACTGGTAGGTGACAAGCTCAACGCCAATTCTACGAGCCGCAACAGTCTGATTGATATTTAGCTGTTTTCTGGCCTGCTTGAGATTCTGACCAAATTGGCGATTGATCTCAATCTCCTGCGGGCTCTTTTTTCTAGTCATCCTACCTCCCTTTTAACAATTTTGTCTTACGGGATGGTTGACAACTCGTACGACTTGTACGATAAATAAGTCGTACGAGTCATACGGGTAGTGTCATACAGGAGTTGATATGTCTGGTATCTCAAATCTAAGGTCTGAGCGATACCGTTTGGGCATGTCCCAAGAAGAGCTCGGAGAGCTGGTTGGAAGACGGCGCGCCACCATCGGTCGTTGGGAAAGAGACCCCGCTCAAATTCCGGGACCCATTCTGGTGCAGCTTTCAAAGAAGTTTGATTGTTCGATTGATTATTTGCTTGGCTTTACTAATGAGCGAACTTCCAAAAGGAATGAGGTCGCATGATGAGCGGCAAAGAGAGGTTGGAGCCGTGGGCGAGTAGCAAATGGCTCTCTAAATCCGCGGCAGCCAAATATATCCATCGCCATGTCGATGTGCTCCAGGGACTCATTGAAACCGGTGAGATCCCCGCCGTCTACGGCGCGTTCAACCGTGGTGGATCGCGGACCATCTACATCAACATTGACGACCTCGACGCCTATATGCGCAGGACGCCTTTCATTAACGAGTCGAGCCATGAGATGCCTTACGAGGAGTACGCCTCTCTGCAGTCCCTGCAAGAGAGCATGTCAAAGCACATGGCCCGCGACGGCCGTAAGGGGGCCGCATGATGGGTCCCGCATCGTTCCCGAAGACTGTTCAATTTAGGGTGTCAGAAAAAAAGTGCGACTGGGAAATTAAGGAAGAGCCCCAGCCGCACCCGAAACGTGAGACCGTAGAAGAAGGGAGTTCACGGATGTGGAAAGGTGAACAGCGTCAACACGATCTCGACGACATAGGACGGTATCGCGCCCTCGTCGGTCAAGTTAATTCTACCATCGCAGTAGAGGGTCTAAACAATCAAGATCTAGCCGAATACGCGAATTCATGCCGAATGTGGACTGGATTCGCCGAAATTGCAAAGGCGAGGGGCCAGGGCTATAACCGACAGGCGCCTGTGCCCGTTCTCCCCGAAACACCGAAGGCGCTTTTGGCGGCGGGGATTCCCAACCTGCCTATCTGCCACACCGTGCGACATATCGTACGGGAGACAACGATCTCCAATCGCTCACACAGGCACGGGATTGAGCCCTCGCTGCTTGCATCGGTTCCCGAACTCCTTCAGTCTCCTGTTGCTATCTTTAAGGCGGGCGCAGGCAGGGTGGCGGTTGCGCTGGATGCGGTCGATACCATCGGACAGCCGCTTGTCGCCTATTTTGACCTAGCGGTTCCCCTGTCTGTCGGCGGTGGTCAGTTCCGCTCCGGTGAGCTCGTCAACTTCATGCTGTCCGTTTACGGACGCGAGTCCCTGATAAGTGAAATCGAATCCGCGCGGGCGGCAGGGGAGTGCAATGTCTTCAACGAAGAGGCGTTGTTCTCCCTGGCGGTCCAGGCGCTGCAAAGGAGAAAGGCCGCATAGTGTCGAAGATTCTCGAGACAGAGACTGAAGGCTACGGTCCTTCGTTCGCCATACACGGCTTCATGCGCTATTTGGGCCTTAGGCCCGCACAGCTCGTGGCATATGCCCTGATCTACTCCTGCACGGTAGATAAGGGTTGCTACGATTTTGGAGCCGCCGTTCTCGCGGACTGGTCCGGCACGAGCGAGCGCACTGCCCGCACGACCATCGCCTCCCTTCTCGAGATGGGCCTTGTCGTTGAGCGCGGATCCCATGTCCACGGCATGAACACCGTCGGTAGATCTCTTGTTGCAGCCACAGAGCCAATTGTCCGCGCTAGGGAGGCTTGGCAGGCGGACCATCCGGACGCCGGAAGGTCTTCTTTCCGAATCTCACCTGAAATTTCTTCACGTGAAGATTCTTCCTCACCTGCAAAAGTTTCACGTGATGTTTCTTCACGTGAAGTTTCTTCACCTGAAAAAACTTCCTCACCGGAAAATATTTCACGTGAAAATACTTCTTCACCTGAAATTTCTTCAGGTGAAGATTCTTCCTCACCTGCAATTTTTTCAGGTGAATCCCCCTATATACCTATAAGTAATGACTATCCAGAAGATTGGACGGATGGATGGATGGATTTTCAAACCAACCAACCGGACGTCTATCCCGGAATGGACTCTCAGGTCGATACCGCAAGTGATTTCAGGAAAATCGCCGACGAAACGATCAACCGCAACAAGCTCGACGCCGCACGCCAGCCCTACGATGAGCTGCGCCGTCTCGGCTTCGGGGCCGACGAGATCGGCACTGCATGGGCTCGCCGACAGGCCGATGCCAAAGATGCCGGCTGCGAGGATAAATTCATGCCTCAGCTGCGGAAATGGCTTCTCGACACGAGCGTCAAGGGCTGCCGAAAGATGGTCGAGGCCGCACGCCAGCGAACAGGCCGCGGCGAAAAGCACCTGCGAAGGGCTCCCGACGGCGCCTGGCTCATCATCGGAGACGGGCCGGTTCATCCGGTTGTGGATGCGAACGGAATCGTCTATCGCGGCGATAACAAGGAGTTCGCGATAGACCTGGCCCGCAAGCAGGCTACATCTTTGCTGTGAGCTGCTGAACGAACGATTGAATAAATGTCGAAAGGGGAAGTGACATGGAAGAGAACTCGTGGGAAAGACTTATTAGAACCGAGCGTAATGGACAATCTGCAATCGTCGGGATCGAGGGAGAGAACCATGACTCGTCTCTTTCCTCAGACGATGGCGGCATCGGCGCTCGAGAGGAGCGCGTCAGATGCGTTCTGTCCGAGCTGAGACATCTGGCCTCGATCAGAAGCCAGTGCGAGACAGCGCTCAGGCAGCTGCCGTCCCGATCGAATGAGAGGGAGCGAATGAGGAACCGCGTCCTGCATATCGATTCGACATTGAATCTCGTAATGGTCGTCGTCGAGGCGCTGGACGATTGCGAGCCGGGACTCGGATCTATCTTCCAGCTGTCCTATATCGACAACCTGACATGCGAGAGGATCGGCGCGCTCTTGGGCGTCTCCAAGAGGACTGTCATCAGGAGGAGAAACCATATCGTCGCGTTGATAGCGTCAGATGACGATCTCTACAGCATCATCGTTGGTGATGCCGCGTGAGCGCCGTAATCCTTTGGCGGGTACGCATATGACCCGGATTATTATCCTACTTGCCTCTGGACTACTTCTTGCACTCGCCGGCTTGAGCTACCTTCTCCGGCTAGATGGGTTGGCTTTACTGCTTCTTATTACTTCCGCTGCGATCGTGCTCCAGCTATTCGACAATGGTGATGAGGACGATTCCGGGTGGAGGCCTTTATAGGAAAGCCCCCAAGGAAAAGTTGCAAGTCGCGACTGCAATGAAGTGATATTACGCAATGACACAGTTACGCAATGACACAGTTACGTAATGACATAGTTACGCAATGACACAGTTACGTACTTCTTTAGTTCATTGATTACGCTTTCCTCTTCGCCATGTTTTCTTATAATCGCTTATTCCGTCGTTGCACTTTTATTTTCTTCTTTAATTCTTTTATTCATCTATTCCGCAGTTCATTAATGACATAATTCTGTTATTATTAAATCACAACCTTTAATGCGGAGTTTCCGCCATCGGTCCAATTAGGGCATTGGAGGTCTATGTCTTTTTATCCTGATTACATTCCAATCATCAAATTTATCTTGGGGTTTGTCGCGCTCGTAGCCTTTTTTGCAAGCGGGCTCGCCTACGCCGTCCTTCAGTTTATTGTCGGCGCGGCAGCGTGCCTCATCGCCATCCCGATCGCTCTTGTGGTCATGAGCATCGCCAGTCGCTCCTAGGCATTTTCTGGCTCTAATTGTTTTAAATTTCAATTTGAAAGGAATCACTATGCCGAATTTCACCCCTGTGATCGTGTTCACCAACCAGAAGGGAGGCGTCGGCAAGACGACTTCCGCAGACGCAATCGCCGACGGACTTCGCCGCCGCGGCCTCAAGGTCCTAGCCGTGGATATGGATCCCCAGGGCTCGCTTGGGCGAATCGAGTCGGACTGCGTCGCGAAAGGCACCTGCTGCAGTTCTAGCTTCCTCAAGGGCGTCCAAGTGGTTTGCACCGAGGACGGGCAGGCGACCGTGCCCGGCGATCTCGATTTGGCCAACGTCTCTGACGAGAGGGACCTCGAGGGTAACGAGATCAATGAGTACTCTCTGACGCGCGCAATAGAGTCGGCCGTCTCCCAGCACGGCTTCGATGCCGTCGTTGTCGACACCCAGCCCGGCATGACTTTCTCGACGATTTCCTCCACCATTGCCGCCACCCATCTCGTCATCCCGACTACCGCCGACAGGCTCGGAACCGAGGCCGTCGAGCAGACCCTCGAGCTCCTCAGCGCGGTATCCGATTCCTATGATGTTGCATGGATTAGTGCCCCCGCCGTCCTCATTACGCTCTATCGCGGTATCGCCAAGCTCGCGAGGGCCTTTGCCTCCCAGATGGTCGAAGAGTTCCCCAAAATGGGCCTCAAGGTCTTCCAGCGCCGAATCGGTATAACGGTCGCCATTCAGGACGCGCAGGCGAACGGTCGCAGCATCTACGAGATGAACGTCCTCAAGGGCGCAGCTTTCGAGTATGACGTCCTTGTAGGCAACATCATGAACTGGTGCGAGCTCAAGCCCGCAGCCGGTGAAACCGAAGGAGTTGAGTAACTGTGGCCTCTAACCTACCCGATAACCTCGTTGGCGACATGATGAGCAATGCGCCACGCTTCACTTTGCCAAATTTTGGGGCACAGAATCGTTCCGGGTCCCGCCCCGCGGGACCCGCCCCGCAAGATCCTGTTCAGGACAACGCACCCGCGTCGCCCATTTCCTATGCGAGCGTTCGCAAATCCAAACCCGCGGCGTCCCCCACACCCAACAAGGTTTCTTCCGGATCCAAAAAAGAGAGGGTCACCTTCTCGACTTCGCCGCTCGAGGCTGAAATCCTCGAGCGTCGCGTTCTCGAGCTCAAACTGAAAGGCGGCCCCAGGAGAGACGCCAATGTCAGCCGTGTCATCGAGGATGCACTTCGCGACCGTATCAACGGTGGGGAGCTCGATCTTTCCGTTTTGGACAACCCCAAGCGATCGATGAGTGCCACGCGCTATAGCCGGACGGCCCTCGTCCCCTATGAGGTGTACAAGGACCTCATGACCGGACTCGTGAGCGCTCGCGCGGCACATCCGGAGATTCTGCCCTCAAACCTCACTACCAGCGCGTATATCAGGGCGTGCATCCTGGCCTTGGAAAACTAGCCCAAGCATACTCTGCGTGCATTTTAATCGGATACATTCCCCGGGGCGGCGCCGCTCTGAGAAACACCTCTTCTCACGGGCGAAGGTCGGGCGGCGTCGAGGAATTGTTAGCTCTGGGAAGAATGGAGAATGGAAATGAAATTACCCGCCGCAGCGGTGAGGCCGCTCGTCGCTCTGGCCATTGTCGCTGCATCAATTGGCTGCATCGCGCCCCTCCCGGCATACGCCGAGAACGCGACGGCCGCCGTTGTCTCCGCTGACGGCAACCACGTCGTCGTCGATGTCGACCTAAACGGAGACGCGTCTGATGTCGGTTCCGCCGAGAGCCTGGCAGACTGATGGTAGTCCAGCTGATCGCCTCGGCCTTGCTGCTCGATTTCTTCGGCTGCATGATGCCCCTGGCATTGGTCGAGGACACCAAGGCATTTAAGGTCGGCGTGTTCCTGATTTGGGCGGCGCTGGTGGCGGATTCCGTCCTGATGGGCTTGTTCTATCCGAGGGAGCTGACGGGGGTGAATCCCCTGTTGGCGGTAGGTCTCGAATCGATATGCCTCATCTGTGCCATGTATCCCCTGCATGGGTTCGCATCGAACTTGGCTCCCTGTTGCATCCGGGTCGATACTGCCGCGGCCCTCGCCTTCATAGACTTCCTCGTGACCGCTGTGGGATATGTCTCCCTGCTCTTGGGTACGATCTGGCTTATATTCTTCTAGGCTCGCAGGCATATGGACCTGTCGACCATCAAGCCGGAGGGTTCCGAGGAGTAGCGCCGACGCAGGCCGCCTACATATCACGCCCGCTGTCGGCCTGTACGACGAAGATATCCCGTTCTAGCGAGGGGATCCCGATGAAGCCCGCCCCGACCCGGCGGGCTTTTCCATCCCCCGGCTCCCGCCCAGAGGGAGCGCTCCGGCGCCGCCTCCCCCTGGACCCCCGCAGGCCCTCACCGGTCGCTCGCGTTGCACTCCCTTCCGACAGCCTGGGGCTATACAGGGAGCCCCTACGGCCGTCGAAAGCGCGCACAACGCTCGCTCGTCCGCAGGGGGACGGATGCGGCCCGTCCCCCTGCGACCCCCTCGGCCGCCGGCTGCGCCGGTGCGGCCACTGCCGTGGCGTCCGCGTCCACCGCCGACGGCCCGCGCGGGGCGCGGCCGCGCGCCAGGGCGTCAACCCGATCGCGCACGCTCCGTCGCCACGGGGGCCGCACCCCGTCAAGGGCCCGCACGGAACCCCGCACAAGCCCCCGCGCGGGGCGCGGGGCCTGGTGGAGGTTGCCGTGCAGACCCCTGACGGGCCGCGCCCTCCCGCGGCGGCTTTCGCCGGAGCTAAAGCGACGCGCGGCGGGGTCGTGAGGTGCACACGCAAGGGGCGGTGCCGACGCCGTGCGGTTAAGGAGGTCCGATCATGGACAAAAAGGAGACTGTCAACGCCTACGATGAGGAAGCCGTCGACAGGGCGATCGAGGGCATGGGCATGTGGTGCGTGCTGCACAAGGGCGAGTTCCTCGATAAGGCATGGGCTTCTTTTAGGGCACTCTGTGGCGACGAGGTCGACCTTGACGGTTGCGAGGGGATTGCTCAAGCAGTGCTCAACTATGCCTTCACCGAGTGGATCATGTTCGACAGCATGGTGTTCGGTCGTGGGTGCATTGATGAGTACCTCGACCGTGTCGAGGGCGTCTCTAATAAGAACAAGGCGATTCTCAGTGAGATTAAGGGGGCTGCGAAGTACGGGTTTTTCCGCTACGGCGGTCTTTTCGATGACGGTTCCGGCGACAAGGGGATTGTCGTCTCCGATGTCCTCGAAGGGGGCAGCTTCAAGGTCTACAGCGCCTATCTGCACGGTTTGGCTATCGAGCGCTCCTTTGAACCTGGAACCGGACTGTCGGCGAGGTTTGCGATTCTGGACGGGCGCGCATATTTTGTCGGTCAGTTCCCGGCGCACGACAAGGCACCGATCGATGAGAGTGAGACCCTGAACCTGTATCGCAAGTGTTTGGAGATCGGCTATCCGTTCATCGTCGCGATGGCAGCGAGCACACTTGCCCCTAACGGCATGTTCAGCGGCAGCATGGTTGCCCGAGTAGCGGAGTCCGCTGCATAGGAGGCAAACAATGGCAGGGCTGTTCGCAGCCCTGCCCCAAGTCGCTTTCAGTCCAGTGGAAAGCGAGGTGAGATCGAAAAGAAAAGCGAGCCGCATTTTGGGGAGGCGGCTCGCAGTCAAGCCCACGAAAACCATAGCGTTGAAAGGAATATCATGGGGTTTATCGACTATATGATTTTAAGCGAGCGATTTCAAGGTATCAGGCGTGATTGCGTAAGGCCGTCTCTGGTGGATGTAGTGATCTTGATTAAAAGCCTTGCACCCATCGCGTTGGCCTACCTCTTTGAAATCAAGCTGCTGGTCGCCTTCGCCTACCCGATCTGTTGCGCCCTCTTTCTCTATTTCTATCTCAAGCGGGAGGAAGAAGTCTTGGCAACTGTGTTTGATGAATCGAGCGCCAGATATTCCAGGCGCCCATTGAGGCGATAGGATCGGCTTCGCATCAGAGGCGGCTCCCAGCTGGGAGCCGCCTCCCACATCCCCCGGCTCCCGCCCAGGGGGAGCGCTCCGGCGCCGCCTCCCCCTGGACCCCCGCAGGCCCTCACCGGTCGCTCGCGTTGCACTCCCTTCCGACA